>DASTPP010000400.1:0-118866 GCA_035762175.1 Polyangiaceae bacterium
CGAAGTCTGGGCAGACTTCGGGCCAGCGGCACGAGATGGATCAAAACTAGTTCCGTTCGCCCGAAAACCAGCCTGGTTTTCGGGCGAACGGAACTAGACGCGCCCGCCCGGGCCGAGGCCGGGCCCCCGTGAGCGCGCCCCGCCGCGGCCCCTCGGGCCACGTCGAGCGCATGTATTACCGCATCGGCGAGGCCGCGCGCCTCGTCGGCGAGAAGCCCCACGTCCTGCGCTACTGGGAGACCGAGTTCCGCTGCATCCGGCCGACCAAGTCGGCCTCCGGCCACCGCGTCTACTCGCGGCGCGACGTCGACACCCTGCTCAAGGTCAAGGCCTTGCTCAAAGAGCAGCGCTTTACCATCGAGGGCGCGCGCAAGCGCCTGCGCGAGGGCGGCCTCGAGCCGCCCGACCCCGACGACCCCGCGCGCCACGCCCTGCGCCGCATGCGCGTCGCGCTGCTCGACGTGCGCCAGCACGCCCTCGGCGCCATCGCCAAGCTGGGGTCGTCGTGAGGGCCCCGCCCCCCGCGCCGAGGCGCGCGGCCGCCCTCGCCCTCGCGGCCGCCCTCGCCGGCCCCGCCGCGGCCGCCGGGCCTTCGGGCCGGCCGCCCGCCTCGGCGCGGGCGAGCGCGTCGGCGCCCCCCGCGCCCCCCGCCCCGCCCCCGCCGACCGCCTGGCCCCTCGGCACGACGGGCGTCTCGCTCGCGCTCGCGCCGCCCGCGGGCTCGCGCGATCTCGACCCCGAGCGCCTGCCCGCCGTCGACCTCTCGTCGGCGCCCGGCAGCGTGCTCACCCTGCGCAAGGGCCTCGCCTGGGCGGCGCCCGAGGGCGAGGGGCGCCTCGTCGCGGTCTGCCTCGGCATCGACGGACGCACCTGGGCCGACGGCGCCGAGGGCATCTTCTTCGACCGCCTGAACGCCGCCGCCAAGGCCGAGTTCGAGCGGCGCGGCGAGCTCGAGCGCTACGAGGCCCGCTCGGCCGTCGGCGAGGTCGGGCAGTTTCTGCAGCGCTACTCGGCCGCGGTCAAAGAGTCCGGGGCCGCCGTCGAGCGCGGGCGGCTCAAGCCCCTCGAGCCGGGCGCGCCCCGCGCGAGCGTGCTGCGCGCCGAGGGCGTCAACGCCATCGTCTTCGCCGGCGCCCGGCCCGACGTGCTCGCCTGCTCGGTCGCGTGCGTCGAGCCCGAGCAGGCGAGCGCGCCGCGCTGCGCCCCCGCGCTCGAGTCGCTGCGCCTCGAGGGGCCGCTCGTGCCGCCGCCCCGCCCCGGCGCCGCCGCGAAGGCGCTCGGCTTCCTCGGCCGCCGCCCCCTCGCCGCCGCCGGCCTCGGCGCCGGCGGCGTGCTCATGCTGATCGGGCTCGTCGCGGCCCTCTGGGGCGGACAAAAAAAGTCCGCCCCAGGGCGGACGGTTTCTTGACCGGGGCCGGGGGCGTTTCATAAGAAGGGTGCCAACAGCCCGCCCGCCGTCCGGCGTTCGGGTCAGCGAAAGAGGCACCCCAGATGGCGGAAGGGCTCAATCGTGTGATGCTGCTCGGCAACCTCGGCGCCGACCCCGAACTGCGCACCACGCAGAGCGGTGAGGGGGTGCTGCGCTTGCGCCTGGCGACGACCGAGCGCTATCTCGACCGAAACAAGGCCTGGCAAGAGCGCACCGAGTGGCACAACGTCACGGTCTGGGGCAAGCGCGGCGAGGCGCTGCACCGCATCTTGGCCAAGGGCTCGACGATCTTCGTCGAGGGCTCGTTGCGCACCTCGTCGTACGAGAACAAAGAGGGCCAGAAGGTCTACAAGACCGAGGTCATCGCGCAGAACATCATCCTCGCCGGCGGCCGCAGCGGGCGCGCCGGCGCCGGCCCCTCCGACGAGTTCGACCAGTTCGCCCCGCGCGGCGGCGGCGATCGGCCGGGCGGCGGCCCGCCCCGCGGCGGCAACCCGCCGCCCGCGCGCCAGCAGCCCCAGGCCGCCGGCGGCGACTTCGGCGACGACTACGGCGGGGGCGGCGGCGACTTCGGCGCCGACGACGACATCCCCTTCTGAGCGCGCTCGCGCCCCGCTTCGGGCCCGCCGGCCGGGGCGCGCGACCCGTCGACTCGGGGCGGGCCCCGGGGGCGCACCCGCCGAGCCCGAGGCGAGGGCGCCGGGGCGAGCGAGTTCTTGGGCAAGCCCGGCCGCCCGTATGGTAGACGCCGGGCGCCACCATGCCGCGACGCTACTGGCTCGTGAAGAGCGAGCCCTTCAAGTACAGCTTCGAGCAGCTCGTTCGCGAGGGCCGCACGATCTGGGACGGCGTGCGCAACTACGAGGCGCGCAACAACCTGCGCGCCATGGCTCCGGGCGACCTCTTGCTCTTCTACCACTCGAACGAGGGCCTCGCCGTCGTCGGCCTCGCTCGCGTCGCGCGCGCGGCCTACCCCGATCCGAGCGCCCCCGCCGAAGACTGGAGCGTGGTCGACGTCGAGCCGCTCGTCTCGCTGCCCGAGCCCGTCCCGCTGACGAGCATCCGCGAGGCGCCCGCCCTCGCGTCGATGGCCATCTTGCGCCGCTCTCGCCTCTCGGTCACGCCCGTCACCCCCGCCGAGTTCGCCGAGGTGCTGCGCCTCGGCAAGGTCGACCCGTCTGCCATCGAGCGCGCGGCCGCGGGCGCCGACGCGGCGACGCCGGGCGACGCCAAGCGCCCGGGCCCGGCGAAGGCGGCGCCTGCCCCCGAGGCGTCCGCGGCCAAGGTGCCCGCCAAGGCTGCGCTCGCGGCCAAGGCGCCTGCCAAGGCTGCGCGTAAGGCGCCCGCCAACGCTGCGCTTGCGGCCAAGGCGCCTGCCAAGGCGGCCTCTGCGGCACGGGCGCCTTCGGGCAAGGCGACGCCGGCGGCCAAGGGGGCGCGCGCGGGCGAGGCGACGCCGGCGGCGAAGGCGAGCCGAGTGGCGTCCGCGACGAACGCAAGCCCGGCCGAGGCGGCTCGCGCGGGCCGCGCTCCCGCCGCGAAGGCGTCGGCCTCCCGCCGCAGCGCCGCGCGCTAAGAGGCGAGACGATGGCGCCGCGCGCCCGCACCGCCGCCCTGGCCTTCGCCCTCGCCCTCGGGGCCTGCTCGCGCGGCGGCGGGGGCGCGGGCGGCACGGGCGGCGCGGGGCTCTCGCCCTCGGCGAGCGTCGCGCTTGCCTCCGACGACGAGGCCCCGGCCGCCGGCCCCGCCCGGCGGGCCGAGGGCGCGCCGAGGGCCGGCGAGCGCGTGAGCGTGCCCGGCGGCTCGTTCGTCGCCGGCAGCACGCCGGGCGACGAGGGGCGCGATCCGGCGACCGAGCCGGTACTGCTCTCGGTCGATCTCGGCCCCTTCGAGATCGACCGCCTGCCCTACCCGAACGACCCCGCGAAGCCGCCGCGCACCGGCGTCGGCCGCGAAGAGGCCCGCTCGCTCTGCCAAGAGCGCGGCGCCCGCCTCTGCACCGAGCTCGAGTGGGAGCGCGCGTGCAAGGGGCCCGGTGGCGACGCCTTCGCCGCCGGCGCCGCCTGGGACGCCACCTGCGCGCGCGAGCCGAACGCCTGCGCCTCGGGCTTCGGCGTGCTCGCGCTCGGGGGCGCGCTGCGCGAGTGGACGGCGAGCGACTTCTTCGGCCCGGGCCGCGACGAGGCCCCCCGGGCCGTCGCGCGCGGCGCGGGGCCCTCGGCCGAGGGGCCCGACCACCGCTGCGCCCGGCGCGCCCCCCTCGACGCCACGTCGAAGGCGTCCGACCTCGGGTTCCGCTGTTGCAAGGGCCCGCCCAACGCCGCCGCCGTCCCGGCCTTCCGGGCCCCCGACAACGCCTTCAGCCGCCTGCCGCCCGACGCCGCCAAGGCCGCGGCCCTCCTGGCGAGCAGCCCCAAGCTCGCGCCCTACGCGGGCGGAATTTCGTTTTATCCCGAACAAGAAGCGGTCAAAGAGGTGCTCGCCCGCGGCAAGGCCGACGCCAAGCCCGGCCCCGCGCTCACCACCTCGCCGCTGCTCTGGTCGCCGGCCCCCAACGAAGAGCTCGTCGTGCTTGCCGTCAAGGCGCAGGGCGCCGCCGTCGTCGCCGCTTTCTACAAGCTGCCGGGCGAGCGGCACAAGCTCGCCTCGAGCCTGGTGCTGAAAGACGAAGCCGGCCCCGTCGTGCTCGCCTTCAGCAACTTCAACCGCCGCCGCATCACCTGGACGACCTGCTGGGACTGCCCCGGCGAGCAAGGCGCCGTCGAGTACCGCGAAGGCCGCCGCGTCGTCGTCGTACACAACTGACCGCGCCTCGGACGCCCCGCCGGCCCGGCGCTTACGTCCAGAGGGCCGGGGCCTCGCTGTCTGAGCCCGAAGGGCGAGTTCGGGGTGCCCGGCGGACGTAAGCGCCGGGCCGGCGGGGCGCCCGAGGCGCGCTCGCTCCGCCCCAGCGGCTCAGCACGTCGTCGCCTCAGCACGTCGTCGCCTCAGCATGTCGTCGCCTCAGCGCACCGGCAGCCGCAGCACGAAGCGGCAGCCCGCCTCGCCCGGCCCGCCGCCCGCGCCCGGCGCGTCCTCGACCGCGACGTCGCCGCCGACCGCGGCGGCCGCCGCCGCCGCGACGAAGAGGCCGAGGCCGCGCCCGTAGCGCGCCGCGCCCGCGTGCGCGCGCAGCTGGCCCGTGGCGCTGAAGAGGTCGGCGCGCTCGCCCGGGGGCACCGGGCGCCCCGCGTCTTCGATCTCGACGCGGACGAAGTCGGGCGGCTCGGCCCGCACGCGCACCGCGATGGGCCGGCCGGGCGGCGCGTGCGCGAGCGAGCAGGCGAGCAGGTTCTCGAGCGCGCGCGCGCCGAGGTCGGGGTCGGCGAGGGCCTCGAGCCCACCCGGCCCCTCGTCGACGGAGAAGCTCGCGCCCTGCATGGCCGCCGTCGACTCGAGCTGCGCGACGCACTCGCGCAAGAGGTCGGCGACGACGACCGGGCGCCGCTGCGCCTCGAGCCCCTCGAGCAGGAGCGCGACGACGTCGAGATTGGCGATGAGCCGGCGCAGGGTCTCGCTCGCCACGACGCAATCGCCCAGCGCGCCCCCGAGCGACTCGTCGGCCCGCACCGCGGGCAGGCTCTCGACGAAGCTCAGGTTGGTCAGGAGCGCCGAGAGCGGGTTGCGCAGATCGTGGGCGAAGAGCGCGAGCAGCGGCCCGAGCGTCGCGGGCGGGGGCGGGGCGGGGGGAGGCATGGCGGGCCGGTCGGGGCGGGCGGAAGGGGAGGGCGGCGGCCGCCCGTGAAGGGGGGCGGCGACGGCCGCCCGTGACGTGAAAGCGAGGGCGGCGGCCGCCGCCCGGGAGCAGGGGGTGGCCGCCGCCGCCCGGAAGGAGAGGGTGGTCGCCGCCGCCGCCCCGGGTCAATCGCCGGCGCGGCGGCGCAAGAAATCCATCACGCGGGCGCCGACGAGGTCGGGCTGCTCGAGCGGGGCGGCGTGCGTGCCGCCGGGCACGAGGAAGAACTCGGCGTCGGGCATCTGCTTGGCCATTTGCTCGGCCAGGCGCGGCGGCGTGAACGAGTCGCGCTCGCCGGCGACGACCAGCGCCGGGCAGGCGACGCGCTCGAGCAGGTCTTCGGCGCTGTGCTCGCCGGCCGCCTGCAGCATCGTGAGAAACAGCGGCAGCTCGACGTGCGTCATGTGGCGCAGGTAGGGCATCACGTCATCACGGCGGATGGTCCGCGGGTCGAGCTGCTTGGTCCAAAGGGCCATCCGGTACGCGGCTTCGGCCGGCACGCGGCTCCACACCGCGCGGGCGAGCCCGGGCGCGGCGCGGATGCGCCGGGCGACCGGGGGCAAGAGGTGCGTGAGCACCCGCGTGTTGGCGAAGGTCTCGGTCAGGCGCCCGAAGGTGCCGCAGAGCAGCACGAGCGCGCGCACCCCCTCGGGCCGCGCGCGGTAGGCCTCGAGCGCGACCTGGCAGCCCAGGCTGTGGCCGAAGAGCACCGACGACTCGCCCGGGAACGACGCGCGCACGCGGTTGAGGTCGTCGGCGAGATCGGCCACCCCGACGCGCGACGGGTCGGACGGCGGCGACGATCGGCCGTGCCCCCGGTAGTGCCAGTGCGCCACCGGCAATCGCGCGGCGACGGCGCCCCAGAGGTATTTCCAGATGTACCCGTCGCAGAGAATGCCGTCGCAGAAAATGCCCCGCAGCCCGGGCGGCGAGGCCGCCGGGAACGAGGCCGGCCGGGAGCGCACGTACAGGCGCGTCCCGTCGGACCCGTAGACGTAATGTTCGCGCGTGCGGGGTGCGACCGGCTCAGCCCGGATCGTCGTCATCCCCCCCTTCGACGTCGTTGACGCTCGGCAGCTTCTTGATCTCGAGCCGGGCGATCTTCCACGCGCGCTGCACGATCCAAGAAAGCGAGCGGTCGAGGCGGGCCGCCTCTTCTTTGATCTCTTGGAGCATCGATTCAGGAAAGTAGAGGCTCTGCTTGCGCTTGTCGGTCTTGGCCCCGTCGGCGCCCACGGGGATCTTCGACATGCTTTCTTTGTCAGCCACGTCCGTCCTCCAACTCGCTGGTTTGTCCCTGGTTTGGGGGGCCCCCCTCACCTAGTACGGGGCGCAGTGGCCCCCGGGGGCTACGTCATGGTGCCATACAACAGCGAGGGCTGTCGCACGAACATTTCTTCGATCGGCGCCCGACCGCCCCCCGCCCGACCGCTGCTACCCTAGCCCATGTGAAGCGCCTCGTATCGTCCCTCGCCCTCGCCGCCTTCGCTTTCGCCGGCGGCGCCCTCAGCGCCCAGTTCGCCCGCGCCGACGCCGGCGACCCGAGCCCCTTCGCCATGGTCGCCCAGCTCGCCCGCGTGCTGGTGCTCGTCGAGAACGGTTACGTCGACCCCGTCGACCGCGAGCGCCTCGTGCAGGGCGCCATCAAGGGCATGGTGGCCGAACTGGACCCACACTCGACCTACTTCCCCCCCCCCGACAACGCCCTCTTCCGCGACGAAACCGAAGGCAAATTCGGCGGCGTCGGCCTCGAGGTCGAGCTGCGCGACGGCCAGCCCTTCGTCGTCGTCCCCATCGAGGGCTCGCCCGCCGCCAAGGCCGGCATCAAACCCGGCGACCGCATCGTCGCCATCGACGGCGAGTCGACCCGGGGCCAGCCGCTCGACAAGCTCATAAAAAAAATGCGCGGCGACCCGGGCTCGCGCGTCGAAATTTCCGTTCAGTCCGAAAGCGACGACGCGCCCCGCCGCGTCTCGCTCGTGCGTGATGCGATCCGCGTCAAGAGTGTCGTAGGCAAGCGCCTCTCGCACGACATCGGTTATGTCCGGGTCAAACAATTTCAGCGGGAGACGCATACCCAATTTCTCGAGGCCCTCGGCCAGCTCCGCGGCGCCTCGCCCCGGCCCCTCGCGGGGCTCGTGCTCGACCTGCGAAACAACCCCGGGGGCCTGGTCGATGAGGCCTCGGCCATCGCCGACGAGCTGCTCGACGGCGGGCTCGTTTTCACAACGCGCCAGCGGGGCCAGATCATCGACGAGGTGCGCGCCCGCGGCGGCGGCGCCTACGTCGAGGGCCCGCTCGTCGTGCTCGTCAACGAGTACAGTGCGAGCGCGAGCGAGCTCCTGGCCGGGGCGCTGCAAGACAACAAGCGCGCGCGCGTGGTCGGCGCGACGACCTTCGGCAAGGGCAGCGTCCAAACCATCTTGGACCTGCCGGGCGGCGCGGGGCTTAAGTTGACGACGATGCGCTATTACACGCCCTCGGGCCGGGGCATCCAGGCGCTCGGCATCGTGCCCGACGTGGCCGCCGCGCAGGGCGGCCCCCGGGTGACCCTGCGCGAGCGCGACCTCGACAACCACCTGCCGGCCGAGTCGTCGCCCGGCCACCCCCTGCCCGAGGGCCCGCGCGGCGCCTCCGCCGTCGAGGCCGAGCGCATGGCCCGGGCGCCCGAAGAGCCCGACCCGGTCGGCCGCGACGTGCCCGACGACCCCGAGCGCGGGGCCGACCGGGCGCTCGCCTCGGCCTACCGCCTGCTCCGGCAGGGGGCGCGCTGAGCGGCGAGGGGGGGCGAAAAGGTGGGGGCGCGGGTCAGGATTGTCGTTCCCGCTCGGCGCGTTTGCCCCTAAAGTGTGCACCATGCGGGAGGCTGCCGAGGGTCTGGTCGCAGGCCGCTATCGCGCCAACCGAAAGATAGGCGAAGGCGCCATCGGCGAGGTGTGGGAGGGCACCCACCTCGCGCTCGGCATCAAGATCGCGATCAAGCGCCTCTTGGCCGTGCACCAGACCAACCACGAGCTCATCGCGCGCTTCCGCCGCGAGGCGTTCCTCATCGGCCGCGTGCGCAGCGAGTACGTCGCGCGCGTCATCGACTTCGTCACCGACGACCCGGCCGGCCCCGCCCTCGTGATGGAGTTCATCGACGGCGAGAGCCTCTACGACCTGCTGCACCGGCGGCTGCTCTCGGTCGAAGAGGCCGTCGCGCTCGGCTCGGACGTGCTCGCCGGGCTCGACGAGCTGCACCGGGCGCAGGTCGTGCACCGCGACCTGAAGCCGGGCAACATCATCATCGAGGGCCGCGCGCGCGGCGGCCACCGCGCCGTGCTCGTCGACTTCGGCATGGGGCGCATCATCCCGCGCGGGGGCGCCACCGCCGACGGCGACGACGAGCCGACGGGCATCACCCGCAACGGCATCGCGCTCGGCACGCTCGAATACATGGCGCCCGAGCAGATCTTGAACTCGCGCGGCGTCACCGGCGCCGCCGACCTCTACGCGCTCGGCGCCATCTTGTTCCGCGCGCTCACCGGGCGCTTCCCCTTCACCGGCGAGTCGCCGATGGCCCTCGTGCGGGCCAAGCTCACCGAAGAGGCGCCCCCGATCGTGCTCGCGCGCGGCGACCCGCTCGCGCTCGGGCTCATCCAGATCGTCGCCAAGGCGCTCACGCGCGACGTGGCGCGGCGCTACCAGAGCGCCGAAGAGATGCTCGCGCACCTGAACGACCTGCGCTCGCGCATCCAGCCCGGCCAGCCGCTCTTCGCCTCCTCGCCCGCCGCGCGCCTGTCGAACGAGCCGCTGCCGCCGCTCTCCATCCCGCCGCCGCCCTCGCTGCCCTCGCTGCACACCCCCCGCGCGCGGACGGCGCCGCTCGGCTACGCAGACGTCGTCGACGACGAGACCCTGGCGATGCACGCGTCCGGCCGGCGCCCGGCCTACGGGCCGTCGTCCTCGGCCGCCTCGGGCTCGATGCCCTCGTCCGCCTCGGCGCCGGCGCCCTCGCACGCCGGCGCGCCGATGCCCTCGCACGCCGGCGCGCCGATGCCCTCGCACTTCGGGGCCCCGGCGCCCGCGGGCGTCGGCACCACGCTGGCCTCGGCCGGCTCGGGCCCGCTGCCCGCGCCGCCCGGGCGGCCGATGTACGGGCCCCCGCCCCAGCCGGGCTTCGCGGCGCCCCCGCCTCGGCAGACCGGGCCGATCGCGCCCGCGCCGGCGCCGAAGTCGGGCTCGCCGCTCAAGGTGCTGGGCCTGGCCTTGCTCACCGTCTTCGGGCTGATCATCGGGGGCGGGCTCGGCCTCGTTTACGTCATCCGGCGCGAGGCCGCGGCGCCGGTGGCCGAGGCGCGGCCCGCGGCCGAAGAGCCGCCGGCCGCGTCCGAGGCGCCCAAGGCGCCGCCCGCGCCCGAGGCGCTGAAGGCGCCGGCCGCGGCCTCGCAGGCGCCCGAGGCGTCGGCGCGCCCGGCGTCCTCGGGCGGCGCGAAGAACGTCATCGACCTCGACGATCTGCCGGCCGAGCCGCCCGGCCAGGGCCGGCCCTCGAAGCCCAAGGGCGCGCGCTAGGCTCTGTCGGACGAAGGCGGACCGAGCTCGGCGCCCGAGGCGCACGCCGTCGGCCGGGGCGAGGGGCGCAGGAATCCGCCTGGAGTTCAAGCCGCCCGCCCCGGCCGAGGGCGCCGCGAATCGGGCGCCGGGCGACGGGAGCCTTCGTCCGACAGAGCCTAGGCCCCCTCGGGCGCCGGGCGCCTTCGCCCGACCGCTCTCGGCCCGGCCCGAGCTCGGCCCTCGGGCGCGCCCCGGCCGGCGCCCGCGCTCCGGCCGGCGCCCGCGCCTGCTGCCGCGCCCGCGCCCCGGCCAGCGCCCGCGCCCCGGCCAGCGCCCGCGCGAAACCCGTGGTAGAGCGACGGCGCTTCGGGCGCGGCCTGCGCGGGGGCGCGAGGGCCGACGGGGAGGCGCCGCTTGATCACGATCCTGCTTGTCGACGATGACGTGCCCTTCTGCGAGCGGGTGGCGAGCGCGCTCGAGGGGGTCGGCTACCGCGTCGTGCGCGCCCGCTCGGGGGTCGAGGCCTCGGCGGCGCTCGGCGCCGAGCGGCCCGACCTCTTGGTCGTGGGGGGCGTGCTCGCCGACGGCCCGGGCATCAAGTGGGTGGCCGGGCTCGGCGGGCGGTCGGCGCCGGTGCTCTTCGTCTCGTCGTTCTGGCGCGATCTGCAGTCGATCACGCAGCTTCGGGCCTTCGGCGTCTCGCTCGTCGTCTACAAGCCGGTCGACCCGGCGGTCTTCCTCGAGCAGGTCAACGGCCTGCTCTCGGGCCCGCCGCCCTCGTCGTCGGCCGAAGAGCGCGCCTTCGAGGCGCGGCTGACGGCGCTGCGCGTCGAGTACGCCCGCTCGCTGCCGGCGCAGCTCGCGCGGCTCGAGGCGCTGCTCGCGCCGGGGGCGGCGGCGGGGGCCGAGGCGCGGCACGAGGCGCGGCAGATGGCGCACGCGCTGCGGGGCACGGCGGGCTCGTGCGGGCTGATGGGGGTGGCGGACGCGGCCGCGCGGCTCGAGGCGGGCCTCGGCCCGGCGCCGCCGCCGGGCGGGCGCGGGCTCGGCGAGGCGCTCGGGGCGCTGCGGCGCGAGGTGGCGGCGGCGCTCGGGCGCTGGGCGCCGGCGGGCGCCGCCGAGGGCAGCCCGCGCCTCTTGGTCGCCTCGGCCGAGCCCGGGCTGCGCGAGGCGGCGGGGCGGGTCGCGCGGCGGCTGCTCGTCGCGACCTACAGCTACGACGAGGGGCCCGCGGCCTTCGCGGGCGCCGCGCCCGACCTCGCGCTGCTCGACGGCGACCTCACCCCGCCCGGGCTGGCCTTCGAGGTCGCCCGCCGCCTGCGCTCGCTGCCCGGCGGCGAGACGCTGCCGCTCGCCTTCGTCGCCGAGCGGGCCGAGCTCGACGAGCGCCTGCGCGCCGCGCACGTCGGCGCGTCGCTCTTCCTCGGCAAGCCCGTCGACGACAACGCGCTCGAGGCGGCGCTGCGCCAGCTGCTCGCCCAGCGCGAGAGCGAGCAGCCGCACGTGCTCATCGTCGACGGCGACGCCGAGTTCTGCCGCGTCGTCGCCGAGGCGCTCGGGCGCCACCGGCTGCGCGTCACCTCGCTCGCCGAGCCCGCGGGCATCCTCGAGGCGCTCGAGGAGGCGCGGCCCGACCTGCTCCTGCTCGACGTCGTGCTCGAGGGCGTCAGCGGCTTCGACGTCTGTCGCATGCTGCGCGCGATGCCGCGCTGGCAGGGCCTGCCCGTGCTCTTCCTCACGTCGAAGTCGGGCCTCGAGAGCCGCGTCGCCGCCTTCCGCGCCGGCGCCGACGACTACCTGATGAAGCCCGTGGTCGAAGACGAGCTGCTCGCGCGCATCCGCGTGCGCATCGAGCGCTCGCGCCTCTTGCGCGAGCGGGCCGACAAGGACGTGCTGACCGGCCTGCTGACCCGCCGCACCTTCCTCGAGCAGCTCGGCGCCCGCCTCGCCGAGGCGCGGCGCCACGGCCGGCCGCTCGCGCTCTGCATGCTCGACATCGACCGCTTCAAGTCGGTCAACGACACGCACGGGCACCTGGCCGGCGACCAGGTGCTCGTCGGGCTCGGGCAGCTGCTCTCGCGGCGCTTCCGGCGCGAAGACCTGCGCGGGCGCTGGGGGGGCGAAGAGTTCGTGCTCGCCTTCCCCGGCGAGGGCACGGCGACGGCCGGGGCGCTGCTCGAGCGGGTGCGCGGCGAGTTCCGCGAGATGGCCTTCGCGGGCGCCGGGGGCGCGCCCTTCCACGCGACGCTGAGCGCGGGCATCGCGGGCTTCCCCGAAGACGGCGCGACCGCCGAAGAGCTCCTGCGCTCGGCCGACCTGCGCCTGTACGCGGCCAAGCGCGCGGGGCGCGACCGCGTGGTGGCGGCCGGCGACGGGGGCTGAGCCGGGCGGCGCGGGGCCCGGGCGGGGGGCGGCCCCGCCGGCCGCGGCGCGCGCCGGGGCGGGGGCCGCGCCGGTCAGCCGGTCGGGGGGCGGGCGCCGACCGCACCGGTCAGCCGGCCGGGGGACGGGCACCGACCGGGACAACGTCGGCGCGCACGACGGCGAGCGCGCGCTTGGCGCCCTCGAGCGTGATGTCGCGCGCCTCGACGATGAGCGTCGCGACGCGCTCGACCTCGCCGCCGACCGCGCCCGCCGCGACGGCGACCGAGCGGGCGTGCAGGGCCATGTGCCCGCGCTGGATGCCCACCGTGGCGAGCGCCCGGACGGCGGCCAGGTTCGAGGCGAGGCCGACCGAGGCGGCGACCATGGCGAGCTCTTGCGCCGAGCGCACGTGCATCATGCGCAGCGCGAGCCGCGCCGCCGGGTGCACGCGCAGCGTGCCGCCGACGGTGCCGAGCGCCATCGGCATCTCGAGCGAGCCCTCGAGCAGCGCGCCGCCCGCGGGGCCCTTCGCCTTGCGCCAGACGGCGAGGGGGCGGTAGCGGCCCGAGCGCGCGGCGAAGGCGTGGCTGCCCGCCTCGACCGCGCGCCAGTCGTTGCCCGTGGCGATGACGACGGCGTCGACGCCGTTCATGATGCCCTTGTTGTGCGTGGCCGCGCGGTAGGGGTCGACCTCGGCGAAGCGCGAGGCGTTGACGATGCCGTCGACGACCGCCTCGCCCGGCAGCGACTCGGTCGCCACCACCTCGGCCGGCACGCGGCACCGCACGCGCACGAGGCGCCGGTCGCACAGGTTCGACAGGATGCGCAGCCCGAGCTTGCCGCCGGCGAGCCGCGCGATGCGCTCGCCGACCGCCTCGGCGAGCGAGTTGACCAGGTTCGCCCCCATCGCGTCGAGGCAGTCGACGTAGAAGTGCACGACGATCATGTCGTCGGCGGGCGCGCGCACCTCCATCTCGCGCGGGCCGCCGCCGCGCTCGACCAGCCCCGGCACCGCCCGGGCCGCCGCCGCGAGCAGCGCGTCGGCCTCGGCCCGCACCCGCTCGGCCGCCGCCGGCGGGTCGGCGACGTCGAAGATCTGGATCTGGCTCGTCATCACCGACTCGTCGGCCTCGGCGTGGAAGCCCCCGCCCTCGCGCACCATGCGCGCGGCGTTCGAGGCGGCGGCGACGACGCTCGGCTCTTCGACCACCATCGGCACGACGTAGTCGCTGCCGTTGACCCGCACGTTGAGCGCGACGCCGAGCGGCAGCGCGTAGGTGCCGATGACGTTCTCGACGAACTTGTCGGCCACCTCGCAGGGCAGCCCCCCCGCCTCGAAGCTCGCGGCCATCTCGGGCTCGGACACCCCGGTCGCGTCGGCCACGGCCGCCCGCCGCTCGGGAATGGTAATTTTATAAAAAGCGGGCAGTCGGGAGGTGCGTGCGGCCATGGCGTCTCTGTTGTACTTCCGATCGCTTGTCTTGGGGGCGTCCGTTAAGGAGTTCAAGAGGAGGTTTGGGGCAAGGCCCCGCCCGGCGGCGGCCCGAAGCCGGCGCCGGGCGCGCCGAGCGCCAGGGCGAGCGGGCGCAGGCCGAGCGCCGCGGCGCGCGCGCGGAAGCCCGGCGTCGAGGGCCGCCGCCCGAAGTAGAGCGACACGTCGCCGCCGCCGGCGCCCGCCTGCGCGAACACCGCGCCCTCGGCCTCGGCCTCGTCGCCGAGCGCCAGCACGGCGGGCGTCAAGATGGGCGCGCCCGCCGCCTGCCCGAGCGCCCGCATCGCCGCCCGCTGCGCCCCGAGCCCCTCGAGGCAGCCCACCTCGTCGCCCCGCCCGAGCGCCTCGGCGAACGCGCGCGCCCCCTCGTGCGCCCCCGCCGCCGCCGCCGCGTACGCCTCGGGCTGGCCCTGGCGCAGCCGCCGCACCTGCCCCAAGAGCGCCGGCGTCGAGCCGCTCTGCGGGCAGGCCCACGCCTCGATCACCAGCCCCGCCGGGAGCACCACCTCACGATGCTCGGGCAGCGCGTCCGGTTGCCGCGCGCACAGGCGCACACCCCCGAAGGCGCTCGCCACGATGTCGACCCCGCTGCCCCCGCCCTGCGCGGCGCGGTGCGCGGCGTAGGCGCGCCGCGCGAGCTCGTCGCGCAGGCGCGCCGGCTCGTCGCCCGGCCGCGTCTCGGCCGCGTGCGCCCAGAGCGCCGCCAGGATGGCCGCCGCGCTCGAGCCGAGGCCGAGCTTGCGCCCCTCGTCGCGCAGCGCCGAGGTGTCGACGAAGGGCGGCGCGAGCGGCCCGAAGGCCGCGCGCAGCTCGTCGCTGACGAACTGGCAGGCGCGCGCCGTGTCGGCGACGGCGTAGCGGTCGACCGCCGCGACGAGCGCCGGCGCCCCGTCGAGCACGACGTACGCGCCCGACAGCACGAGCTTGCCGGGCGCGTGCGCCATCATGGCGCGGGGGCGGGCCCCGCCGCCCCGACCAGCCCCGCCCCGGGGCCCGGCGACGCCCGCAGCACCCGCAGCACCCCCGGCGCCCCCGCCAGCCCGGACGCCACGCGCTCGGCGTCGCCCGGCGCGCAGAGCGCCTTGACGTGCGGCCCCGCGTCGATCGTCGCCCAGACCCCCACCCCGGCCGCCCGCAGCGCTCGCACCCGCGCGAGCGCCTCGACCGTCGCCCCCGTCCAGTAGAGTAGCCCCGGCCGCGCCGCGAGCGCCGAGGCGTGCATCGCGAGCGCGCTCGCCTCGGCCGCCTCGCCGAGCCGCGGCAGGTCGCCCGCGAGCAGCGCCTCGCGGATCTCGCGGAAGAGCGCCCCGGCGTGCCGCACCCAGGCCTCGTAGTAGGGGCTCGTGCGCTCGGTCTCGTTCATGCCCGAGGTCGAACCGGTCGCCTTCGGCCCCTCGGCCGTGACCGCCACCAGCACCGCGAGCGGCAGGTGCCCCGCGGGCGCGAGCGGGCGCGCGGGCAAGGGCTCGTCGCGGCCCGCGACCCCCGCCGGCAGCTCGACGAAGCCGCCGTAGACCGAGCGCGCGGCCGACGCCGACGAGCGGCGCGCCAGGTCGCTCACCTCGGCCGGCGCCTCGCCGAGCCCGGCGGCGTGCCAGGCGGCGAGCGCGAGCGCGGCGAAGCCCGACGCGCTCGAGGCGAGGCCCGAGGCCGTGGGGAAGTCGTTTTGCGACTCGACGAGCGCCGGGCACGCGAGCCCGGCGCGGGCGCGCACCCGGTCGAGCAGCTCGGAGGCGCGCGCGAGCTCGCGCCCGCCCGCCTCGCGGCCGTTCAGCACGAGCGCGTCGGCCCCGAGCGCGGGGTCGAAGCGCACGCTCGTCGTGGTCGACAGGCCCGCGAGCGTGACCGACAGGCTCGGCACCGCCGGGGCGTTGCCCGCGCCCGGCGCCTTGCCCCAGTACTTCGCGAGCGCGATGTTCGGGTGCGCGCGGGCCGTCGCGGCGCGGCTCATGGGCGCGCGGGCGCCTCGAGCCGGGCCGCGGGCGGGTCGGCGCGCACGACCGAGGCGAAGCCCTCGTAGCCCTGCGCCTTCCAGGCGGCGAGCACGGCGTCGACGTCGCCCGGGCCCTCGCAGAGCGCCGCGACGCAGCCGCCGCCGCCCGCGCCCGTCAGCTTCGCGCCGAGCGCGCCCGCGCGGCGGGCGAGGTCGCAGAGCTGCTCGATCTCGGCCGACGAGACGAAGAGCCCGGCCAAGAGCATCTGGTTCAGGTCGAAGAGCTTGCCGAGCGCCCGCACGTCGCCCGCCTCGAGCGCCCCGCGCGCGTTCTTGACCAGCGCCGCGATGCCCTCGAACGCCTTCGCCACCGCCTCGGGGCGGCGCTGCCGCAGGCGCGCCACCCCCTCGACCATGCCCTTGGTCGACGAGGCCAGGCCCGTGTGCCCGATCGCCAGCGAGAGCGACGCGCCGAGCCGCAGGCCCTCGTTCGCCCCGCCCCGCACGAACCAGCGGCAGCCGCCGGTCGCCGCCACGGTCGCGTCGACGCCCGAGGGGTTGCCGTGGAAGACCCGCTCCCACGCCATCGCGCGGCCGATCGTCTGGTCGACCGGCCCCCCCGCCTCCCCCGCGAGCGACTCGAGCGAGCGCACGATGGCGACGCCGAGCGCCGCCGAGCAGCCGAGGCCGGCGCCGGCCGGCAGGTCGGTGCTCACCTCGACGTGCACCGGCCCGGGCTGGCCGCAGGCCGCCAGCACCTCGCGGAAGGCGCGCGCGAGGTCGCTGTCGGGCTCGTCGGCGAGCACCGGGCGCGTGCCCCGGATGTGCAGCCGCGAGGGGCCGCGCGCGAGCGGCTCGACCCGGGCGATGGCGCCCCGATCGATGCCCACCGCGAGCGCCGGCACCCCGTAAACGACCGCGTGTTCCCCCAGCAGGATGACTTTGCCGTAGGCGTGCCCGTTCATGACTATGACTGTCTCGCCGTCAAGGCCAGCGCCGCGCCCTCGAGCAGCCGCGCGCCCTCGCCATCGAGCGCGTCCGAGCGCAGCGCCCGGCACGCCTCGGCCACCAGCGTCTCGAGCCGCCCCTCGACCGCCCGCCGCGCCCCGCAGCGCTCGAGCGCCTCGATCGCCGCCTCGACCTCGCCCTCGCCCGCCCCCGCCCGCCCGAACGCCCGCTCGAACGCCGCCCGCTCGCCCGGGCCCAGCCGCCCCAGCGCCTCGGCCACCACCGACGTGTGCTTGCCCGCCCGCAGGTCGCCCCCGCGCGGCTTGCCCGTCTCGCGCTCGCTGCCGAAGACCCCGAGCAGGTCGTCGCGCAGCTGGAACGCCACCCCGAGCGGCCCCCCGTACGCCCCGAGCGCCTGCCGCCGCGACGCCGTCGCGCCCGCGCAGATCGCCCCGAGCTCGAGCGGCCCGCGCACCGTGTAGCTGCCCGTCTTGAGCCCGTGCATCAGCTCGACGTCCTCGCCCCGCCCGACGATGTCGAGCTGCTGGCCGAAGACCACGTCTTGCTGCACCCGCGCGAAGTACACGAGCGCCTCGCACGCGCGCGCGCTCGCGCCGAGCGCGCCCGCCGCCACCTCGAGCGCCAGCGCGTTCGCGTAGTCGCCCGCCAAGATGGCCGCCGCGTTGCCCTTCGCCTGCGAGCCGAAGTGCGCCCCCAGCATCACGTGCACGCTCGGCCCGCCGCGCCGCACCGCGTCGCCGTCCATCCAGTCGTCATGCACCAGAAGGTAGGTCTGCAAAAGCTCGAGGGCGACCCCCAGCCCGATCGCCACGTCTTCGCCCTCGCCCGGCCCGCCGCCGCACGCGCGGTAGGACGCGACGAGCAGCGCGGGCCTCAGCCGCTTGCCCCCCCGCATCGTCAGCTCGCGCACCGCGTCGAGCAGCGCCGACACGTCGCCGCCGTACCGCCCCGCCTCGCGCCGTCGCGCCTCGAAGAGCGCGCCGAGCCGCGCCTCGACCGCCGCCCGCACCCGGGCCCCGAGCGCCGCAAACGCCTCGCCCGCCTCGCCGGCGGCGGGCCCCCTCGCGGCCCCCGGGCCGGGCAGAGCAGAGTCACTGGTGCTCATCAAGCGGCGGAACACCTGGCAGATGCCGGCGGGCGCGTCAACGGCCCGGTTGACGCGGGCCGGCGACGGTGCCCTGTATACAGTTTACCCCGTCTCGGCGGGGGCCCTTCCTCAAATGAGCACCGACATCTCGCAACGCAAGGCAGACCACATCGACCTCGCGGCCCGCGGCGACGTCGGCTTCCGGCACACGACGACGCTCTTCGAGTGCGTGCGCCTCGTGCACGACGCGCTGCCCGAGGCGCACCTCGACGAGCTCGACACCTCGGTCACCCTCCTCGGCAAGCGCCTGCGCGCCCCCATCGTCATCGCCGCCATGACCGGCGGCACCCCCCGCGCCGGCGCCCTGAACCGCGAGCTCGCCGCCCTCGCCGAGCGGCGCGGCTACGGCTTCGGCCTCGGCAGCCAGCGCGCCATGCACCTCGACCAGGGCCGCGGCGAGACCTACGCCGTGCGCGACGTCGCCCCCTCCGCCCTCGTGCTCGGCAACGTCGGCGTCGTGCAGGCGCGCGCCCTGGCCACCGCCGAGCTGCGCGCGCTCGCCGACCGGGTCGGCGCCGACGCGCTCTGCGTCCACCTCAACCCCGCGATGGAGGTGGTGCAGCCCGGCGGCGACCGCGACTTCCGCGGCGGCCTCGAGACCCTCGCGCGCCTCGCCCGCGAGCTCGGCCTGCCCCTCATCGCCAAAGAGACCGGCTGCGGCCTGTCGCGCCCCGTCGTGCGGCGCCTCTACGAGGCAGGCGTCCGCCACGTCGACGTCTCGGGCGCCGGCGGCACCTCCTGGGTCGCCGTCGAGACCCAGCGCGCCGAGGGCGACGCCAAGGCCCTCGGCCAGGCCTTCTGGGACTGGGGCGTGCCCACCGCGGCCAGTGTCGTCTATGCCGCACAAGAGCCCTTCGAGACCGTCATCGCCACCGGCGGTGTCCAGAATGGCCTCGATGTGGCCAAGGCCCTCGCCCTCGGCGCGCACGCCGCGGGCCTGGCCCGCCCCGTCCTCAAGGCCCTCGTCAACGAAGGCGCCGAGGCGGCCGATCGCTTCCTCGACCAGGTCGAGGCCGAGCTGCGCACCGCCATGCTCCTGACCGGCTCGCGCCGCGCCCACGACCTGCGCCGCGCCGGGCGCGTGCTCACGGGCGAGCTGCGCGACTGGGTCGCCGCCGGCTCGTAGCGCCGCCCTCGCGACACCCCCGGCCGCCCGCCGGGGGCGAAGCGGGCGAAAAAACGCCGCCCGAAGCCCGCGGAAAGGCGTCGCGACTCCCCGAAGCTCGGCCGTCCGAAAGGCGTTGCGGCCCCGGCGCTGGGCCCGCCGAAAAGCGTCGCGGGCCCCGCCGCTCGGCCGCCCGAAAGGCGTCGCGGCCCCGGCGGCTCGTGGCGAGAAGGTGCGCGATGGCGGGTTTCCGCTCTGGACGGCGCCGCCGTCGGCCGTGGTAGACTCGGGGCCGTGGCGCGGCACAACACCTGATGGACCCTGAGCGCAAGAGCCACCCCAAATACCTCGGCGACGCGGCGGGCGCCGCCCGAGACGACGACGAGGCCCAGGGCGACGAGTTTTTGCGCCGGTTCTTCCGGAAGGGCGCGAGAATCATGCGCGCCCTCCTGCGCGAGCGCGACGAGCTGCGCCGCCGCGTGGTCGCGCTCGAAGAAGAGAACGTGCTCTTGCGCGCCCGCCTCGGCGACGACGCCTCGGTCGACGACCTGCAGCGGCGCATCGACGAGCTCGAGCAGGCCCGGCGCGACGCCTCGCGTCGCATCAGCGACGCCGAAGAGCTGCGCGTCCGGCACGAGGCCGACGCCGCCCGCGCCGAGGCCGACCTCGCCGGGCTCGCCAGCCTCTACGTCGCCACCTACCAGCTGCACGCCTCGCTCGAGCCGGGCGAGGTCCTGCGGCATATTGCCGAGCTGGCCGAGCAATTTCTCGGCGCCCGAAGCTTCGCCCTCTACGTCGCCGACGACGCCGGCCGCCGCCTCTTGCCGCTCGCCTCGGGCGGCCTCGCCGAGGGCCCCGAGCCCCTGCAGGTCGACGAGGGCCCCGTCGGCCTCGCCTACCTGACCGGCGTCGCCGCCGTCACCGCCGGCGACCCGCGCGACGGCTCGGCCGAGCGGCCCGCCGCCGTCATCCCCCTGCAATTGCAGGGCGCCGTGCGCGGCGTCTTCGTCCTCTACCGTACCCTCGCCCAGAAAGAGACCTTCTCCCCCGGCGACCGCGAGCTCCTGCGGCTGCTCGGCGACCAGGCCATGCCCGCCCTCGCCGCCGCGCGCCTCTACGCCGACCGCACGCTCGACCTCGTGCCGCCCGACTACGCCCGCGCCCCGGGGGGAGCCTGAGCCCGCATGGCCGATTACTCTTGTCTCGTCGTCGAAGACTCGCCCGTGATGCGGCAGCTGCTCGTCTTCGCCCTCGCCCGCGTGCGCAACCTGCGCGTCGTCGAGGCCGACGACGGCGTCGACGGCCTGCGCAAGCTCGCGGCCACCCGCTTCGACATCGTCATCACCGACATCAACATGCCCGTGATGGACGGCCTGAAGCTCGTGCGGCGCATCCGCAGCGACCCGACCCACAAAGACACCCCCGTCATCATCATTACCACCGAGGGGTCGCAAGAAGACCGCCAGCGCGCCCTGCAGCTCGGCGCCAACGCCTACATCACCAAGCCCATTCAGGCCCCCCAGGTCATCGCCAAGGTCAAAGAGCTGCTCCACATCGAGTGAGCGGCCCCAACCGGCCGGCGAGCGCACCCACGCGCGGAGACCTTGCCGCCCCGCGCAGGGGGGCCCGCCCAGAACGGGGCAGATGCCTTCCAAGGCAAGCCAAGCGCTGCCCAGGACGGCACGGGTAGCGCCCGGCACAAGGCGGACACGCCCCCCAAGACGGCACCGACAGTGCCCAGCGCAGGGGGGGCACCGCACAGGACGGTACAGGCCGCGCCCAGCACGCGGCAAACGCCACCCGAGCCGGGGCAGGCGCCGACCAGGGCGCGGCAAACGCCGCCCAAGACGGGGCAGGCGCCGACCAGGAGGGGGCAGATGCCGACCAGGGCGCGGCAAACGCCACCCAGGACGCGGCAGGTGCCGTTCAAGACGGGGCAGGCGCCGCCCAGGACGCGGCAAACGCCGCCCAGGACGCGGCGGGTGCCGTTCAAGACGGGGCAAACGCCGTCCAAGACCGGGCAGGCGATGTCCAGGACAGCGCAGAGCTTGTCCAGAGCAGAGAGCGGTGCACCCAGCGCCGGCTAGAGGGCGCGCAGGACAGGCACCGCGCCGCCCAGCGTGGCGGACAGGTCGGCCAAGCCAACAGAGGGGCTGCCCAGGACAGCGAGCGAGTCGCTCAGGGCACCAGCATGCCCTTGGGAGGGGGCGTGAGCGGTTCTCGCAGGCCGAGCAGGCATGGCCCTGCGCACCTGGTCACACCGCTTGGTGAAAAATCACGCAACCAGACCCGGCGGCGGCCGACGGGAAGGGCAGGGGGCAGCCGCATGGCTCAACCCGCCCCCGACTCTGAAGAGAGGTTCGACGCCATGTCCGCCCCGATGACCCCGCCCCTGTTCGCTCAAACCGCCACCTCGCCCGCCCAGCCCCCGACGGTTGCTCCGCCGGCTCGAACGCCGCAGGGGGCTGCGTCTGCCCGAACGCCGGGCCCCCTCGAGCGCTGGGCGCCGGAGGCGCAGAAGCTCGCGTCGAGCGAGATGCACCTCGCGGTGCCCTTCCACGTGCTCCTGGGCGAGGCGGTCGACGTCGCTCGCTTCCACGAGACGTACTTCGCGAGCGTCGGGGCGAGCGACGGGCAGCCCGCGAGGCCGGGCCTCGACACGGTGATCGACGAGCGGCGGGGGATGACGGCGTCGACGGGCGAAGACATTCTGTCGCTGCGCGAGGCGACGCAGCAGGCCCACGCCCGCTACCTGATCGTGTCGTCGCCGGCCGGCGCCGCGCCGGTGAAGCGCGGGCGCTTCGTCGTGGGCGAGATCGCGGCCGCGCTCGGCTATCTCTTCGGCGGCGAAGGCGCGCGCGCCGCGCAGCTCGCCGCCCTACGCGCCGCGCACGCCGGCGGGCCCAGGTCGGCCGACGCGCTCGCGGCCGCGCTCGAAGAGTACGCCGCCCTCGGCGAGGCCCACCGCGGCGAGATCGCCGGCCTCGGCGGCTTCGATCCGGGGCTGCTCGACGAGGCCAGAGAGGTCGCGCGGGCCCTGCGCGAGCGCCCGGCCGCCGCGGCCGCGCCGGGCGACGAGGTCGCGCGGGCGCTCGCCCTGCGCAACCGCCTGGCCACGCTGCTCGCGGCGAAGATGAACGCCGTGCGCGCCGCCGCCCGCTTCGTGTTCCGGCACCGGCCCGAGATCGTGCGCGAGGCGACCAGCGCTTACGAGCGCCACCGCCGTGCGGCGTCGAGGCGGGGCGCGCGAGCAGGGTAGAGGGGCGCGAGGCGCGCGGGCACAGCCTTCTTCGCCGTGGGGCGCGGGGCGCGCGGGCACAGCCTTCTTCGCCGTGGGGCGCGAGGCGCGCGGGCACAGCCTTCTTCGCCCTGGGGCGCGGGGCGCGCGGGCACAGCCTTCTTCGCCGTGAGGCGCGGGGCGCGCGGGCACAGACTTCTTCGCCGTGAGGCGCGACGCCATGCTACGCCCCGGCCCCTATGGCCGGCTCTGACCGTGCGTTCCGGGCGCTCGCCCACGCCGAACCCGACGTCATCGTCGACACGCTCCGCCTACTTTGCCCGGCGCTCGTCGCCGAGGGCGCCAGTGTCACCCCCGAAGACCTCGAGCCGACCCGTCTCGACGCGCTCGCGCCCGCGCGCGAGGCCGACTGGGTGGCGCGCGTCGGCGGCGCCGAGATTCTGCACGCCGAATGCCAGGGCTACCGCGAGGGCGACTTCACCGACCGGCTGCTTCGCTACCATCTGTCGCTGGTCTTGCGTGCCTGGTCGCGCCGGGTCAGCTCGGTCGCGCTCTGGCTCCGGCGACCGCCCGAGGCGCAGCTCGCGCGCGTAGTACGCCACCACCGAGTCAGCGTCGAGGTCGAGCACGTCGTCGTGCCCGAGGTGCCCGCGGAGCAACTGCTCGCGAGCGCCCGCACCGCCTGCTTCGCCCCGGCCGCCGCGCCCGGCCCGCTCACGGCCGAGGCGCTGTGCCTGCGGGCGGCCGAGGTGCTTTGGGCGGGCGAGGCGGGCTGGTACCGCTGGCACATGGCGGTGGTTTGCGCCGCGACGCAGGGCCGCTACCGCGCTATGCTGGACGCTATGAGCCAGGTGGGCGTCGAGCGCATCGTCATCGAAGACCTCGTCGAGTTCGGCAAAGACCAGGGGCTCATCGAGGGCCGGCTCGAGGGCGAAGCGAAGGTGTTGCTCAAGCAGCTCGCGCTGCGCTTCGGGCCGGTGCCCGAGGGCGTCGAAGCGAGGGTGCGCTCGGCTTCCGAGGCCGAGCTCGACCGGTGGGCCGAGCGGGTGCTGACGGCGGCCTCGCTCGACGACGTCTTGGCCGGCTGACGCCCGCTCGGGGGGCCGCGCACCGTGCCGGCCTCTCGCCGGCCCGGGCGGGCGCACGACGAAGGCCCAGATGGCGAGTAAGATAGGCGGCCGGTTGGGCCCCTTCACCGTCGGCCGAGCGGGTACTCGAGCAGCGCCGCGGCGAAATTGTCGGGCACGCAGGCGCCGTCGGCGGTGGACGCGGAGCGGGCGCCGAGAAAGAGCCGATCGCCCTCGATGCGCGCCGTCTCGTGCTCGCCCGCGCACGCCGCGCTCGGCGGCACGTTGAGCTCCGGGCACCCGACGTCGTGCACGTCGACCGACACGCTGGCGGCCCAGTCGGCGCGCCCGCAGACCCGGCCGCCGGCGAGAAAGGTCGCTGCCGCTTCGTTCGCCGGGGTGACCGTCCGGGCGGCCAGGCCGAAGAAATAGTTTTCGGCGCGCGCGACGCGGGTCGAGGTGCCACGCGCTTCGTACGGCCCGCTCGCGCCGATGGTTACGACCGTCGCGGCGCACGTCGCGTCGTCACCGTGAATCCGGATCTCGCCGAGCCACCTGTCCTGCTCGAACGTGTAGCGTCGCGTCTTGTATACGATCGACCCGTCGGGGGTCGGGAGCACCTCGCACTCGGTGCTCTCCCAGGTGCCCTCCAGCCCCGCGGCCGCCGCCGATGCCTCGTCGCCGCCGTCGCCGCCGTCGCCGCACCCGAGCGAGAGGGTAAGCGCCGCCACCACTGCACCGAAGCTCGTCCGCATGTCTTCCTCCCGGCCCCGCCGCGCGAAGCCTCCATGCGCTCGCAAGGTAAGGGGGGCGCGCGCGCGGACAACGTGCGCGCGGCGCGACACACTGTCTCCGTGGGCGGGACGGTTCGGGCCGCCGGGGCCGCACCGGGCCGCGGCGCCGGCCGCCGGGCAGGGGCGTCGGGCGGGGCCCCGGCGGGTGGTTCGGCGCGCGGCGGACTCAGAACCCGAGCCGCTCGGGCCGCCGCCCGGCCGGTAGCCGTAGCACCGCCCCGCCCCCGCGCGAGGCGAGTGCGGCGGGCTCGCCCGGCGGGGCGGCGTTCTCCCAGACGTCGGCCTGGGCGAAGAAGGACTGGGCGAACTCGGCCGACCGCGTGAAGGCCGGCCGGGCCAGATCGCCGAGGCAGCCCGAGGCCGGCGGCGCCGCGGGGTCGCGCAGGAAGGCGTCGAACATCTGCCCGCCGCAGGTGGCCCCGCCCGCCGCCTGCACGGGCGAGTTGAAGAGCACGGTGTGGGTGCCGAAGGGCACGCGCACGAAGTTTTGCGTGGGCGCGCGCAGGTTGCCCGCGATCTGCTCGGCCTTCTCGATCGGCGTCTGCGAGTCGAGCTCGCCGTTCATCGCCAGGATGGGCACGTCGGTCGCGGGCCACTGCCAGACGTCGGGCGCCGGCGTGTAGCGCGGCCAGGCGTCGCGGTAGACGACGTCGGACGGCAGCGAGCAGAAGAGCGCCTCGTCGCACGCCTTCTCGATCGCCTCGCGCGGGGGCGCGGCCGGGTCGTAAATCTCGGAGATGCCGACGTGCAGCCGGAGCATGTCCGAGTCGAGCCGCGCGGCCGGGTCGGCCCGCGGGTCGAGCCGCGTCGAGAGCTCGACCAGGTAGGTGTAGAACGCCACCGCGTCGGCCGGCTCGCAGCGCTCGAGCCGGTAGAGCAGCGGGAAGAGCAGCGTATTGAGCGACCGGAACTGGATGGTGACCCGCAAGAACTGCTCGACGATCGCCGCGTAGGTCGCACCATCGGGGAAGCTGCCGTCGGTCGCCGGGTCGCCGTCGGCCTCGAGAATGCGCCGCTCGTCCTCGGCCTTGACCGCCGCGAAGCACTGGCCCTCTTGGCGAACCTTCGACACCGCCGCCCGCACGCGCGCCCAGGGGTCGGGGCCCATCTTCTCGGCGCAGAGCGCGTCGGCGGCGCAGAGCGCCGCGAGCTTCTCGGCCACCGCGTCGGCCTGCAGCCCGAAGTCGTTGAAGAACTGCACGCCCGGCGTCGCGATCGAGTCGAGCACCACGCCCGAGGCGTCGGCCGGCCGCGCCTTCAGGTACTGAATGGCCCAGTACGTGCCGTACGAGACCGAGTAGACGAAGAGCTGCTGGCCCGGCGCGCGCGTCGCGTCCGTCGCGGCGCCGAGATCGCGCGCCGCCGCCTGCGACGTGAAGAAGCGCAGCCGGTCGCCCCACTCGGCCTTGAGCGCCTCGAGGCACGGGGGCGTCTCGGCGTCGGTCAGCAGAAAGCCCCCGGCCGACTCGTCCGACTCGAAGGCCGGGCAGCCGAGCCGCGTCGACCGGCCCACGCCGCGGTGGTCGATGATGTAGAGGTCGAACTCGGGGAAGGCCTGGTGGTACTCGTCGATGACGCTGGGCACCTCGGGCGCCGGGCGGTCGGCGAAGACGGCGCCGCTCGCCCCCGGGCCGCCCTGCAAGAACCAGAGCTGCGCCCGCGGCGTGCCGCTCGCCTTGGTCCGGGCTACGAACACTGAAATTTTTTCGCCCTGGGGGTTGTCCCAGTCGAGGGGGACCGAGAGCGTGCCGCACTCGCCCATCGACTCGAAGGGCGCCTCGCACGTGCCCCACCGGATGGGCGGCTCGTCGTCGTCGTCGCCCCCGCAGCCGCTCGCGGCGGCCGAGATCAGGGTGAAGAGCGGGGCGAGGGCGAAGGGGGCGAGGCGGCGAAGGCTGAGGGGCATGGCGGGCGGTGCTCCGGAAAGGGGGGGTTAAGGACGCCTGACACGGGCGGTGGGTGCGCCGGCGCGCTCTGCGGGCACCCTGACCTCGCCTTTCGGGCTCGGACAGCAGGGAGCCCGCCCTCCGAGCGCGCCAGGCGCGCCCGCCATGGTACGCCGGGCGGCGCGCCGCGGCAGCCCCGAAGGAGGGCGGGGGTGCCGCGGCAGCCCCGAAGGAGGGCGGGGGGCTCAGCGGCCGCGGAAGGCGGGCTTTCGCTTCTCGTTGAAGGCCGCGAGCGCCTCGCGCCGGTCTTCGCTGCGCAGGACCTCGTCGTAGTAAACGCGTTCGAGCTCGAGGCCGCGGCCGAGGGGGACGTCGAACGAGGCGTCGATGGCGGCGAGGGCGGCCGCCTGGGCGATGGGGGCGCCCGAGGCGATGGGGTCGGCCCAGGCGATGGCGTCGTCGACGACGGAGGCGCCGGGGGGGCTGACGCGGTTGACCAGGCCCCAGGCGAGCGCCTCGTCGGCCGAGAGGCGGCGGCCGAGCAGGATCATTTCTTTGGCACGCGCCTCGCCGACCACGCGCGGCAGCCGCTGCGTGCCGCCGGCGCCCGGAATGATGCCGAGCGTCGTCTCGGGCAGCGCCAAAAAGGCGCCCGGTGCCGCGACGCGCAAATCACAAACGAGGGCCAGCTCGAGCCCGCCGCCGAAGGCGATGCCGTTGATGGCGGCGACGACGGGCTTGGGGCTCGCGTCGAGAGGGCCGAGCTCGGAGCGGTAGAGCCCGACCTGATGACGCACGTCGTCGTCGGAGAACGACCGGCGCTCTTTGAGGTCGGCGCCGGCACAAAACGCCTTGTCGCCGGCGCCCGTGACAACGATAAGTCGGACCGAGGGGTCGGCGACCAGTTGCCGGCCCAGTCGGCCGAGCCCGAGCAGCGCGTCGCGCGAGAGCGCGTTGCTCCGCTCGGGGCGGTCGATGACGAGGACGGCCGCGCTGCCGCGGCGTTCGAGGCGTACCGGCTCTTGCTCGCTCATGGGCCGGTTTGCTAGCAACGCCGGCGGGGGCGGGCAACGGGGGCGCCGGCCGGCGCCCCCCGCGACGGAGCACAACAGGAGAACCGCGATGGTCGTATTCGAAGAAATGGCGCGCAAAGATCACGAGCAGGTGGTCTTCTGCCGCGACAAGGTGACGGGCCTGCGGGCCATCATCGCCATTCATGACACGACGCTCGGCCCCGCCCTCGGGGGCACGCGCATGTGGGCCTACGCCAACGAAGACGACGCGCTGCGCGACGTGCTGCGCCTCTCGCGCGGCATGACGTACAAGTCGGCGGCCGCGGGGCTGAACCTGGGCGGCGGCAAGGCGGTCATCGTCGGCGACCGCTCGATGAAGAACGAGATGCTCTTCCGCGCCTACGGCCGCTTCGTGCAGGGCCTGAACGGCCGCTACATCACCGCCGAGGACGTGAACACCACCGTGCGCGACATGGAGTGGGTCCGCATGGAGACCGAGCACGTCGTCGGCATCAGCCGCGCCCTCGGCGGCTCGGACGACCCGAGCCCGGTCACCGCGCTCGGCACCTACGAGGGCATCAAGGCCTCGCTCAAGTGGGCGACCGGCAACGAGTCGCTCGCCGGCCGCCGCGTCGCCGTGCAGGGCGTCGGCGCCGTCGGCCGCCACCTCGTGCAGCACCTGGTCGACGGCGGCGCCCTCGTCACCATCGCCGACATCGACGCCGAGAACATCAAGCGCGTCACCGCGAAGGCCTCGGGCGTCGAGGTCGTCGCGCCCGACGCCATTCACGCCGTGCCCTGCGACGTCTTCGCCCCCTGCGCCCTCGGCGCCGTCATCAACGACCAGACCTTGCCGCAGCTGCGCTGCTCGATCGTCGCCGGCAGCGCCAACAACGTGCTCGCCGACGAAGACAAGCACAGCGCCGCGCTCGAGTCGCGCAAGATTCTCTACGCCCCCGACTACGTCGTCAACGCCGGCGGCCTCATCAACGTCGCCAACGAGCTCGAGGGCTACGACCACGACCGCGCCCTGCTGCAGGCGTCCGGCATCTACGACATCACGATGCAGATCTTCCGCATCGCCCGCGACGAGAACATCACCACCCTGCAGGCCGCCAACGCCCTCGCCGAGCGCCGCATCGAGTCGCTCGGCCGCATCAAAGACACCTTCACCGGCAGCCCCCCCATCCGCCGCCGCCCGCGCTCGTAGCCGCCGCGGGCCGCGCCCGGCGGGCCGCCCCTGACCGAGCTCGGGGGCGGGCGCCCGCTCGCCGCGCGGCCGCGGTGCTCAGCCCCCGAGCGCCGCGTCGGCGATGCGCGAGGCCCCGGCCCTCGGCCCCCGAGCGCGGTGCCGACGATGCGCGAGGCCCCGGCCCTCAGCCCCCGAGCGCGGTGTCGACGATGCGCGAGGCCTCGGCGACCAGCTCGTCGAGGTGGGCCGCGCCCCGGAAGCTCTCGGCGTAGATCTTGTAGACGTCCTCGGTGCCCGAGGGCCGCGCGGCGAACCAGCCGTTCTCGGTGACGACCTTCAGGCCCCCGATGGGTTCGCCGTTGCCGGGCGCGCGCGTCAGCGTCGCCACGACGGCCTCGCCCGCGAGCGTGTCGGCCTTGACCGCCTCGGGGCTCAGCCGCTTGAGCGCCGCCTTCTGCGCGGCGTTCGCCGGGCGGTCGAGCCGCACGTAGGCCGGGTCGCCGAGCGCCGCGGCGAGCGCGCGGTACCAGCGCTGGGGGTCTTCGCCCGTCACGGCCAGCATCTCGACGGCCAGGAGGTCGAAGAGAATGCCGTCTTTGTCGGTCGTCCAGACCGAGCCGTCGCGCCGCACGATCGACGCGCCCGCGCTCTCTTCGCCCCCGAAGGCGAGCGAGCCGTCGCCGAGGCCCTGCACGAAGTACTTGAAGCCCACCGGCACCTCGACGACGCGCCGGCCGAGCCTCGCGGCGACCCGGTCGAGCATCGCGCTGGTGACGAGCGTCTTACCGACGGCCGCGCCCTCGGGCCACCCCGGCCGGTGCCGGAACAGGTAGTCGACCGCCGCGGCGAGGTAGTGGTTGGGGTTCATGAGCCCGTCTTTGGTGACGATGCCGTGCCGGTCGCTGTCGGCGTCGTTGCCGAAGGCGATGTCGTACTTGTCTTTCAGGCGCACGAGGTTCGCCATCGCGTAGGGCGACGAACAGTCCATTCGAATCTTGCCGTCGTGATCGAGCGGCATGAACGAGAACGTGGGGTCGACGCGCGGGTTGACGACGTCGAGCTTGAGGCCGTACTTCTCGGCGATGGGCGCCCAGTACGCGACGCTCGCCCCGCCGAGCGGGTCGGCGCCGATCGCGATGCGCCCGCCGCGCGCGGGCGCGAGGTCGACGACGGTCGCGAGGGCCTCGACGTAGGGCGTCACGAAGTCGAAGACCCGCACGTGCGCCGAGGCCTTCGCGCGCTCGAGCGGCAGGCGCTTCACGCCGCCCGGGTTCGCGAGCAGCTCGTTGGCGCGCCGCTCGACCCACGAGGTCGCGTCGGTGTCGGAGGGCCCGCCGTGCGGC
The DNA here is from genome assembly GCA_035762175.1 of Polyangiaceae bacterium. GTDB lineage: Bacteria > Myxococcota_A > Polyangia > Polyangiales > Polyangiaceae > DASTPP01. The sequence continues at coordinate 29,284 of DASTPP010000400.1, forward strand.
GGGTTGTACTTGATGCCCCCGTCTTCGGGCGGGTTGTGCGAGGGCGTGACGATGAGCCCGTCGGCGAGGCCCGCCCGCCGCCCGCGGTTGTACGCGATGATGGCGTGCGAGACCGCGGGCGTCGGCGTCGCCGCCTCGTCGCCGGCGTAGAGCACGTCGACGCCGTTGGCCGCGAGCACCTCGAGCGCCGTCGCCTGCGCGGGCGCCGAGAGCGCGTGCGTGTCGGCGCCGAGAAAGAGCGGCCCGTCGACGCCCTGCGCCCGGCGGTACTCGCAGGTCGCTTGCACGATCGCCACGATGTGCGCCTCGTTGAAGCTCTTGCGCGCGGCCGAGCCGCGGTGGCCCGAGGTGCCGAAGGCGACCCGCTCGGCGGCCGCCGCCGGGTCGGGCCGCTCGGAGGCGTACTGCGCGCGCAGGGTCATCACGTCGATGAGCGTCGAGGGCGGGGCCGGCTGACCGGCGAGCGGGTGCGTGGCCATGGGGCGACTCCGGAGGGTAGGGGAGGGGGCGCCGAAAGCTCGCCCGCGGGCGGGGCCGGCCTTCGGGGCCGACCCCCACTCTAATGACACGCCGACAGGGGCGGGTGTACCCCGACTCGGGGGCGCGTGCCAGCGGGCCGCCCGGCGCGCTCCGCCTCGTCTGCGCCCGAAGACGAAGGGCTCGGCGAGACGTTCGAGCGGCCCCGGGCCCGCCGCTCGGGCTATGCTCGCCCCCGGCCTTGGCGCACGCGGTTCAGCTCTTCGTCGGCCCGCCCCGGGCCCTCGGGCGAGGCGCTTGGGCGCTCGGCGCGGGGCGCGTGGTCGCGCTCGCCCAGGGCTTCGCCGCCCTCGCCTGCGACCGCGCCGCGCTCTACGGCGTCGTCGCGCGCGGCGCGCTGCCGCGGGCTCGCCGCGCCAAGCGCGCCTACTTCGAGGGCGACTGGCACTGCGAAGGCCCGGCGCTCGACGCCTTCGGGGCGTGGCTCTCGGCCGGGGGCGCGGTGGCGTACCTCGAGACGGCCTACTTCGGGGGGGCGGGCGATCAGGGCGCGTGCGCCTGGCGCGGGGGCGTGCGTGTCTACGGCCCGCGCCGCGACGCGGGGGGGGCCGTCAACGACGCCCTCGCCGCGATCGGCGTCGCGCGCACGGCGGGCGACGAGTTCGCCTCGCTCGGCCTCGCCGACCTGCGCTCGAACGACGGCGCCCGGCCCGAGGGCGCGCCGCCGGCCGCGGTCGATGGGCGGCACGGCGGGCGCTCGACGTTCTCGGCCCGCCCCCGCGGGCGGTCGATCCGGCGGCCGCGCGGCGGCACGTGAGCCGCCTCGCACCGCGGGGGCCTACGCCTCAGCGCCTCGCGTCGTTCGCGGGGGGGTTGGCTCACGCCGGCGGCTTCGACACGCCCGCCGCGCGGGCCGCGGCGCACTTCGGGCGCGGCCCGCGCCGAGGAGCCTTCGACGCTCTTTTGAATCGAGCGCATGCCAGCCCGTCGGGGGCTCGAGCGTCCGGTGGTCGGCCTTCGGCCCTGGGCCGAAGATCGACGAAGATTGCTGGGCCTCGGCCGACCGAGCCATCGGCGACGGCGTGTTGCCCCGACGTTCCCGGTGGCGGGTATTGCGTGCCCTGCACTCGCCGCTACCCCTCGCTTCTTCGCGGCGTCGAGCCGAGGGCCCGAGGCGCGCTTCGCAGCGAGGGGTCAGGCTGCCATGGCTTCGGCCGGGCGCCCGGCATGGCCGGGCGCTGCGCTCCGGCGTCCGCAGACGCCGTGCGGCCGAGGGCGTAGGTAATGCCGCGCTGCAGCGTGCCCAGGGTGATGGTATCGCCGAGCTCTGCGCCCTTGTCGGCCAGGGCCTCGGCGATCACGGGGGAGATGCCCGTGAGCACCACCTCGGCCCCGAGCAGCCGGGCCGCCTTCACCACGCGAGTCAGCGCGTGGGCGATCTGCGCGTCCGCCTCCCGCACGCCGGTGACGTCGAGGATCGCCACCTGCGCCTGCGCCGCGCCGATGCCCTCGAGCAGCACCTCGAGGATGCGCCTCGAGCGGTCCGGGTCGATGGCGCCGACGAGCGGCATGGCGAGCACCCGATCGGCGATGGGCAAGAGCGGCGTGGAGAGCTCCTGCAGCGCGCGCTGCTGGGCTTGGATGACCTGCTCTCGCAAGGCCGCGCGCTCGGCCTCGTGGCGCGCGAGCTCTTCGGCCTGGCGACGGATCTCGTCCGCCTGGCTGCGCAGCTCGTTCTCGGCGCGGCGCCGCTCGGTGATGTCCTCCACCACGCCGAGGATCAGCCGGGGAGAGCCGTCCGCGTTCCGGTCGAACGTCGTGTCGCGGCTGAGGAGCCAGCGCCAGCTCCCGTCCGTCCGGCGGCATCGGTACGCGATCTCGTTGACCTCGCCGTCGCGCGCGGTGAGCAGCCGGCCGATGTGCTCGGGCATCTTGGCCATGTCTTCGGGGTGGCCGATGGTGGGCATGACCGCCGCGCCCATGGCCTTCAGCTCGTCGGGGCTGTACCCGAGGGACTCGCCGAGCTGCCGGTTGCCGTAGACGTTTCGCTGCTCGGTCAGATCGTAGAGGTAGATCAGGTTGGGGGAGAGATCGCAGATGCGGCGCATCTGGTCGCGCTCCGCGCGCATCTGGTCGCGCTCCGCGCGCAGCTCGGCCGCCTCGGCCGTGAGGGCAGCGACGCGCGCGCGCAGCTCCGCGTTCTCGGCTTCCAGCTCGGTCAGACGGGTTGGATTCATGCCCTCGTCAGAGTTCCTACAGGCGATAGATTACGTTGTCCAGGTCGCCAGTCACATAGATGTCGCCAGCGGCGTCTTGCACGACGCCGCTGAGGATGTACGAGGCCGGCAGGCCGGTGATTGCGGGCAGGCCGGTGGCGAGGCCCGTGGCCAGGGCGTCGACCGCGCCGGTCGCGGGGTCGACGCGGGAGAGGCGGCCGGCGCCGCTCTCGACGACGAGCAGGTGCCCGTCGCGGTCGACGGCCAGCCCCTCGGGCTGGTCGAGCCCGGAGGCGACCAGGGACGGGGCGGGGAGCACGGCGCCGTCGTCGACGATCTGGTAGATGGCGCCCGCCGACCAATCCGAGAACCAGAGATCGCCCCCCGACGCGGCGAGGCCGGCGGGGAGGCCGATGCCCTCGGCGAGCGTGACGCGCCCGGCGGCCGTCTGTCGGACCACGCGCGCCGCCCCGGGCCCGAAGCCGACCTCGGCGACCACGAGATCGCCCTCGAACCGCAGCGCGGCGTTGGGGATGGCGAAATCGCTGTAGCTCTCGAGGACCTGCCCGCTCGGGCCCCACACTTGGACCGCGTTGCCGAACCACGAGCTCACGATCAGGTTCGCGCCGTCCGCGGTCACGTTGGTGGGCGTCGTCTGCGGCGTCTGGCCGGAGAACGGAATGATTTGGTCGATCTGTTCCCCGCTCTTCCGGTCGAAGACGCGCATGGTGAAGACGTCGGCCACGTAGAGCGCCTCGGCGCCGGCGGGGCCGAGCAGCGCGAGGCCGCCCGGCGCGACCATGCCGCCGGGGCTGAGCGTCTGGACCGCCCCGTCGGCGAGCACGCGGACGACGAACCCGTCGTTGGCGCTGGAGACGAAGAGGTGGCCGAAGCGCGGGTCGAAGGCGAGGTTGTCGAGCCCGGGCGCCAGGGCGACGACGACCTCTTTCGCCCCCGTGGCGACGTCCACGCGGAACACCTCGCCGCTCTGGTCGACGACGTGGAGCCGGCTCTGCGCGTCGAACTTCACGGCCGCCGGGATGAAGAACCCGGAGGCGACCGTCCGGACGTCGCACTCGGCGTACGGATCGACCGCCCCCTCGCACGAATCGACGTCGATGCTGACGACGCGGCCCTGCGTGAACACCGGGGCATAGAGGCGCCCGTCGGGCCCGAAGTCCATTCCGTTCAAGAACCCGAAATTCTGCGCGACGAGGCGGGGCGGCGCCGCGAGCGCCGGGTCGAGCTCGTACAGAGCGTCCCCCAGGAAGGTGAGGGCGACGAAGAGGCGGCCGTCCGCGGAGAAGGTGATGGGGTTGACGCCGAGCGCGACCGCTTGCGTGGTGGTGACGCCGGCCGGGGTGCGGCGGCCGACCTCCCCCGCGGCGAGCCCCGTCCAATAGAGGGAGCCATCCGGGCCGAACGTGATGTCGTCCGGCCCGTCGACGCCCTCGGCCCGCCCGACGCGGCCGAGCACCTTCCCATTCAGCGGATTGAATCGCACGATCTCGCTGCCGAGCACGCTCGCGACGTGCAGCCGACCCGCCGCGTCGAACGCCATGCCGTTGGCGCTGTGCAGCCGGGCGCCGTCCGCCAGCACGTCGGGCTTGCAAGCCAAGAGCGTCGTCGCGCTCAACGCCGTCAGCAGAGAGATCAGGCCACGGCGTATGGTAAACTTCATGGGGACGACCTCCAGCCCGGCCGCTCCGCGCGCACCGCCGACCCGGAGGGGGTGTAGGAGTACAACCCGCTCGGTATCGTACAGCGTCGCGGTTACAGCACGAGCGCGATCACTAAACATATCGCCATGAGGGGGGCAGGTTCAAGCCGGGACGCGCGCCGGCGCACGCGCGACGGGTCGAAGCCCCGCTGCCCGGCGTGAGAAGTTGTCTAGCGCGCGCGCCCGGTCGCGCGGGTACGGCCGCCTGCTGCATTTTTTCGCTGTCGCCTACCTCGGTAGGCCTCACTCACGAAGCCTCGCCTGCGGCCGTACCCGGGCGACCGGGCGCACGCTCGACACGGCCGCAGACCACGAACGTGGGGGCTCACGGCAGCGCCGGCCCACGCCAATTCGGATCATCGCCGAATCGACCCACGCCCGGCTCGACGACGCCGTGCGTGCGTCCTCCTTGGAAAGGCGGCGCGACCGGCTGCGCCGCCCGAACGCCCGCGCCACGACCCACCTCTTGAGCCGCTCGCGTCGGCCGGGCGATCGGCCTGTTCGTAAAACGTCGCCCGCGAGCGCCCCCCGGCTCGGCGCCGCGTCCAGGCGGCGGAGCGAGTCCGAGAGTACGCCCACCCAGAGCTGCAAGAGCGCCTCCGGCGCGACGTCGCGCCGCTCGGCCCACTCGAGGCTCGTCGCCTCGACGAACCCCACCCAGCCCCGCACCGCCGTGCGCAGGAGCGGCGTCGGCTCGGCCCTCGGTAGCCGCTCGAGCGTGCGCTCGACGAAGGCCGCGCGCGTCGCCTCGATGATGCGCCCGACGTCCGGGTCGGACCCGATGCCCCCCCGCAAGAGCGCCGCGAACTCGCGGCCGTGCCGCTCGGCGAAGGCGAGGTAGCGCTCGAGCCCGATCTGCAGCCGCTCGACCGGCGGCACCGAGTCGGGCAGGTCGGTCTCCTCGAGCAGGCGCCGGGCCACGACCTCGATGGCCGCCCGGTAGAAGTCGCGCTTCGTCGGAAAGTAGTGGTAAAGAAGCCCCTTCGACACCCCCGCCGCCCGCGCGATCTCGTCGATCGACACCTCGTCGTACGAGCGCGCCGCGAACGCCTCGATGCCCAGCATCAAGAGCTGCGCCCGCCGCTCGTCGGTACCCAACCGGACCCGCGGCGAGGGCCCGGCCTTCGGCCGGCGCGCCGCCGGCGGCGGGGCGGGAGTCGAGCTCGGTCGGGGGGCGCGTCGCATGGGCGGCAGCATAGAGCGGTTTGTACGTCGACGGCGGAGAGCCTGCGCGGCCCGGGCCGGCCGCGCCATCGGCGTGTGAGCCGCGGGCGATCGATCCGTCCGGCATCCGAGCCGGGGGCGGAACAAAGACGGTTGACTTCGGGTCGACGGCGCATAGCCTTATTGAACGAGAGTCAACAATGGCCACGCCCCCCCTCGAGCCCCCCCCCGAGACCGCTCCGCCTCCCGCTCCCGCCCCCGCCTTGCGCGTGCGGGCGCCCTCGTTCGCCCTCGACGAGGTGCCGCGCCACTGGTTCGCGGGCAACGCCATCGCCACCCACCTGACCAACGGCGTCTCGGCGCTCTTCCCCGCGGGCGAGCGCTTCTTCGTGCGGTCGGTGCGGCATTACCTCGGCGCCCTCGGCGACGGCGCGCTCGCCGCCGAGGTGCGGGCCTTCTGCGGCCAAGAGGGCCGCCACGCCCAGGCGCACGAGCGCTTCTTGCGGGTGCTGCGGGCGCAGGGCTACGATCTGACGGCCTTCTTGAAGGTGTACGAGACGATCGCCTTCGGCCTGATCGAGCCCGCGATGAGCCCGCCCTTGCGCCTGGCGGTCACGGCCGCCTGCGAGCACTACACGGCGCTCATGGCCGAGGGGGCGCTCGGCGAAGACGACATCTTGCGCGGGGCGCACCCGGTGGCGCGCGAGCTCTTGCTCTGGCACGCGGCCGAAGAGATCGAGCACAAGGCGGTCGCCTTCGACGTGCTCGCCCGCGTCGCGCCGAGCTACCGCCTGCGCGTGCTCGGGCTCGCCCTCGCGACGGCGCTGCTCTCGGGCTTCTGGGTCGCCGCGACGGCCACGCTGCTCGCGGCCGACGCGCGGGCGGGCCGCCTGCCGCGCCGGGCCGACGCGGCCGCCATCCGAACTCGGCGCCGCTCGATCGTGCGTGACGTCTTCGGGCGGGGCCTGCGCGAGTACGCGCGGCGCGACTTTCACCCGTGGGGCCGCGACAACCGGCACCTCGCGGCCGACTACCTCGCCCGCGCCGGCCTCGAGCCGGGCGGCGCGGGCCCGCCGCCGGCGGCCTGACGCTCACTCGATACGGAACTGCATGCCGAAGCCGACGCCGAAGTCGTCGCTCGCCTCGTCGCGATCGACGTCGCGAAAGAGCAGCTGCGTCTTCAGGTCGATCGCCGAGGTGATCTGGTAGCCGAGCCCGAAGCCGAGGGGCACCTGGGTGTAGTCGTTGTCGAAGCGGTCGTTGACGACGCGCACGCCGGCGACCGGGCCCAGCCAGAGCTGCTCGTTGATCTGGAACCAGAGCCGCACCGGGAAGCTGATGATGAGCGTCGTCTCGGGCTCGGTGAAGATGATCGGTATCAGCACGCCGGTGTCGAGGCGCACGCGGTCGCCGAAGTGAAAGAGCAGCGGCAGGCCCGGGGCGAAGCCGAACTCGCTGTCGTCGGGCAGGGGCAGCCAGAGGCGGGCCTCGAGGCCGAGCTCGACGACGTCGCCGCCGAGCAGCCCGTAGCGCAGGCGCGCCTCGGGGTTGGCGAGGGTCTCGGTGCCGGTGTTGTACGTGTCGGTGTCCCAAAGCCGGGCGTAGTAGTCGGCCTGCGTGGCGCGGCCGTCGTTGCCGAAGCGCAGGCCGGTGCGGAACCCGAGCTCGAGCCGGTCGGTGATGCCGAAGGCGGCCTCGAGGTTCACGCCGACGCCGTTGACGTCGTCGGGGCCGACGTCGGTGTGGGCGACGGCGATGCCCGGGTCGAAAGAGAAGTTGTGTTCGGGCAGGACGATGTGCCGTTGCACCCAGGCGGGGGCGGCGCCGGCGTCGGGCGCGAGGGTGAGCAGCAGGGCGGCGGCGAGGGCGCCGGCGAGGGCCGGGCGGGCGGGCGTCACAGCGGGGGGCGAGGGCGCCATGAGCCGCCTTATAGCAGGGCCCGTGCCCGCGGGGCGCGCGACGGACGAGCGAGGCAGGCGCGGTGCCGGGCGCCGCAGGGCCCGCGTCCGCGGCGAGCGAGAGGGGCGCGGGCGCCTCGGTCGAGTCGGGGGCCGGGCGCGGCAGGGCCCGCGCCTGCGGGGCGCGCGAGCCGCCTGCAAGGCCTCGGCGCTCTCGGACGCCGCAGGGCCCGCGCCTGCGGAGCGCGCGAGCGTGAGCCGGCGGCGGGACCGACCAAGGGGGCCAGGGCGTACGGTGTAGGCACCCGCCCGACCGATTCGTGATACCGTGGCCGCCATGAAGTCGTTCGTTTCGATCGCGCCCGCCGCCCTCGGCCTCGCGCTCGCGCTGTCGGCGCCGCGGAGCGCCGGGGCGCACATTCAACTGACGTACCCGCCGGCGCGCACCCTGGAGCAGAAGACGGGGCCCTGCGGCAGCGACGACAACACGCGCTCGACGAACGTCACGGTGCTGCAGCCGGGCCAGAAAATTGTCGTCGAGTGGGACGAGACCGTCGAGCACCCGGGCCACTTTCGCATCAGCTTCGACGAGGACGGGGCCGACGACTTCGCCACGCCGGCCTCGTCCGAGGCGTCGTGCTCGAACGACAAGGTGCTGGTCGACCTCATTCCGGATAGAGTGGTATCCGGTTCGGACGGCCGCTACCGGCAAGAGATCACGCTGCCGAGCGTCGAGTGCGAGACCTGCACGCTGCAGCTCATTCAAGTCATGACCGACAAGCCGCCGTACACGACCGACGCGGCGAGCAACGATCTGTACTTCCAGTGCGCCGACCTCGCGCTGCGCGGCCGGCCCTCGTCGGCCCCGCCGGCGGCCGCCTGCCAGATCGCGGGCGAGGGCGGCGGGGGCGGCGAGCCGGCGGGCGCGGGCGGGGGCCCCGCGGGCGCGGGGGGGCGGTCGGGCGCGTCGGCCGCAGCCGACGAGGGCGGCGGCGATGACGGCTGCGCGCTCGGCGGGGGGCGCGGCGGCGTCGGGGCGTGGCTCGTGGCCGCCTCGGCGCTCGCGGCGCTGGCGACGCGGCGGCGCCGGCGCGCCCTCCGTTGAAGCGAACGCGCGCGGCGGCGGTGCCTTCACCACCCCCGCGCCGCGATCCCGATGTCATACCCCCTTCGTTCGGCACGCCGATCGCCTAGGGGGAAATCGCCACGCGCGCCCGCCTTCGAGAAACGCTCGGAAAAACGCGAGATCGACGCGATTTGACGCGTTTTTTGCCGCGTCGCGTCGCGTTCACCAACCGTTGACAGCCCCCGCCCTATCGGGCACCCCTAAGGGGCGTGCGCGCGGGTGCGCCTAAATGTTGGGGCGGCTCTACGGTATCAACCCTTCTTCTACGAACGGCGAGTTGGTGCACATGAAACGACGAGTATCTTGGGCCTGTTTGGCCGGCGCGATGGTCCTTGCTCCGCTCGCCCTCATCGGCTGCGGCGACGACGACGACAACCCCGGCACGGGCGGCAACGGCGGCACGGGCGGCTCGGGCACGATGCAGGGCTCGGGCGGCGGCCCGGCGATGGGCTCGGCCGGCTCGGGGGGCGGCCCCGGCGCCTGTGTCGCGAGCGCAGGTTTGGTGCGCACCCCGGGGGGCGCCTGCGCCGACACGCTGCTCGTCTGCCGGCAGCAGTTCGTCTTCGACCCGGCGAAGTACACGGGGACCGATACCCGCCCGATCGTCAGCGTCGAGATTCGCGGCAATTACCTGGCCGACACCGCCTGGGGCACCGGCGTCTACATGACGCTCGACGCGGCCGACGGCAAGTGGAAGGGCCTGCTCGAGCTCGCGAAGGACAAAGAGGTTCTATACCAGTATTACATCTTGCGCGAGGGCGACGCCTGGAACGGCGGCGAGTGGATCAAAGACCCCGACAACGACCCGGGCGCCACCGAGGGCAACTCGAAGGTGACCCCCACGTGCACGCCCGAGTGCGCCAGGCGCGACGAGGCCTGGTCGCCGAAGGCGGCCTGCGAGCCGCAGCCGGCCACCCCCGCCGGCCGCACCTGGGACTGGCGCGACGCGGTCATCTACTTCGCCTTCGTCGACCGCTTCTTCAACGGCAACACGCAGAACGACGCGCCCGTCCCGAACCCCGCGGTCGACCAGCCGATCCAAGAGATCGCGAACTACGCCGGGGGCGACTACGCGGGCGTCATCGCGAAGATCAACGCGAACTACTTCAACGACCTCGGCGTCAACACGCTGTGGGTCACCGTCCCCTTCGACAACCCCGACCAGTACTCGAGCCCGACGGCGCCCGCCGACCAGTGCGACGGCACCGACCAGTACAGCGTCGCCTGCTACCGCTACACGGGCTACCACGGCTACTGGCCGCTCGACCAGTGGCCCGCCGAGCCGCCGGCCGACGGCAACCGCACCGAAGAGAAGTTCGGCACCGAGCAAGAGCTGAAAGACCTCGTGACCGCGGCCCACGCCAAGGGCCTGAAGGTCATCTTCGACTACGCGATGGTGCACGTCCACGAGGACAGCCCCATCTACCAAGAGTTTCTCGACTTCGTGAAGGGCGGCAAAGTCCCCGTGCCGAACGGCAAGGGCGTCAACCAGCACTGGTTCACCCCGAAGTACGCCGTCGACGAGCAGGGCTATTACATTCGCCCGGTCTTCGACACCGAGGGCAACCTCGAGGGCGTCGCGCGCGTGTTCGCCACCGGCGGCGTGCCCGTCCGCTACATCGACTTCCCGGCGCCGCAGCTCGTCACCACCGACCCCGACAACGCCGCGAACTACCTGCCCCCCGGCGTCGCCCTCGCCGACCTCTTCGAGTGCAACTGCTCGGGCGAGACCATCTGCAACTGGGACGGCAAGGTCGACAAGAACCTCGGCATCAACCTGCCGACCATCGGCGAGCGCTGCTGGTTCCAGGGCTACTTGCCCCACCTCAACTACAAGGACGCGCCCGGCGCGACCCCCAACCCGGCGCGCGACTACTCGCTCGACGCCGCCGAGCGCTTCATCACCGAGGTCGGCGCCGACGGCTTCCGGCTCGACGCGGTCAAGCACATCGACCGCGCCTGGTACACCGAGCTGCGCACCCGGCTCGAGGCCAAGGGCCTGCCCGAGCACTTCTACCTGGTCGGCGAGACGTACGACTTCAACCAGCGCTACAACCTCGACCGCTTCATCGACCCGGCCACGATGCTCGACGGCCAGTTCGACTTCCCCTTCCGGGCTCAGGCCGCCCGTGCCATCCTCAAGCGCGACGCCGACATCGGCATGGACACGCTCGCGCATTTCATGGATACGAACGACGAGTACTACGGGTGCACCGCCGTCATGAGCACCTGGCTCGGCAACCACGACGTCGGCCGGCCCATCCACATCGCCGAGGGCCTGTGGGACCAATACTCGGACGCCAAGGACCGCGCCTGGACCAACCAGCCCGTGCAGCCCGGCACCCGCGAGCCCTACGAGCGGCTCGCCACCGGCTTCGCCGTCATGATGACCAACCCCGGCGCGCCGCTCATCTACTACGGTGACGAGTACGGCCTCGCCGGCGCCGGCGACCCCGACAACCGCCGCGTCTTCTTCGACGACGCGGGCAACTATGCCGCCAACGAGCACCAGCAGGCGCTCAACACCAAGCTCAAGGCTTACACCAAGATCCGCAAGGACCACAGCGCGCTGCGGCGCGGCGTGCGCACCACGATCACCGCGTCGAAGGACGTGTGGATCTACAAGATGACCGACGCCGCTGGCGGCGACGAGGTCTTCGTCGCCGTCAACCGCGCCGACGCGGCCGCCACCTCGTGCGGCGACCTGCCGGCCGGCGCCTACGTCGATCTCGTGACCAACACCGACAAGCAGGGTGAGTCGCTCACCATCGACCCGCGCAGCGCGCTCATTCTCGTCAAGAAGTGACGTGAGCCCAAGGCCCTGGCCCTGACGTCAGGGCCAGGGGCCAACTTCACGGGAGCGAACCGAGGGCGACCCGAGCCGTGAGGCGGGTCGCCCTCGGTCTTTTTCGGCGATACACACCGCCCTCGGAGTGCGTGCTCCGCCGCCGGTCCAGGTGGCGGGGGCGCCTCGCGCGCTTTGGGGGCACCCTGACCTCGCCTTCGGCTCGGACCGCAGGGGCTCGATCGGACGGTGGGCGGCGAGAGCGCGTTGGCTGAAGCTTGCGCCGGCGGGACGAGCGACGAGCTACGCAAATCGCGCCGTGCTTGTAATTGTAAAGACCGGCCGCCAAATGCAAGCCTGGCTTGCCTACCGCCCGCCCGCCCTTTCCTGCGCCAGAGGCCTTCTTTGTCGGGTGTGCATCCGGTGCCAACTGCGAGCGCATCGGCGTCGGGGGGGCTCCGGGTCGATTTTTGAGACGCCTAGCAACCAGGAAGATGGCTGGCCGAAGGGGAGAGTATGAAGACCAAACCCAATTTGACAACTAGCCTCACGTTCCCTATTTTTCCGTCGTTTCTGCTGGCAGTGGCCGTTACCGCAGGGGCTTGCACGGCTGAGTTTAAGAGCCAGTGCCCTGATGGCACGGAGCAGAACGGCGGGGGCGATGTCGGTGACGCCGATGTGTGCAGGCCCATCGCTGGCATGGGGAGGGCGCCTACTGCCGGTGGCGGGGGCCAACCCGGCGCCGGAGCTGGGGGAGGCACCGCGGCGGGCGGCGCAGGCCCGGGGAGAGGCGGCGCGGGGGGCAATGCCGGAGGTTCGGGCGGTGCCGGGGGTGCTGTCACGCTCGAGCAGATCTCGCTCGACGCGGGCGCGCAACACACCTGCGTCAGCACCCCGAGAGCCGTCCGATGCTGGGGGGCCAACCGTAACGGTGAGCTCGGCAACGATACCGACACAGGCACGAACGCGCCCAACCCGGTGCCGGGGCTGATCGGGGGCGTGGTCGTGGGGGCGACACGTCAAGTCTCGCTGGGCATGTATCATAGCTGCTCGGTGCGCGACGGCGGGCGCGTGCTCTGCTGGGGCGCAAACAATGCCGGTCAGCTCGGCATCGAAGCGAACGTGGGCTCGGCCTATCCAACCCCTGTGCCCGCGCTGCTCGAGAGCGGTGCGCTGGGCGTGGTTACGCAGTTGGCTCTCGGCAATCGGCACGCTTGCGCGCTCCGCGACGACGGGCGCGTGCTCTGCTGGGGCGGCAACTACTTCGGCCAGCTCGCGACCGTCACGAACACGGGCACCGAAGCCCCCATGGTCGCGCCCGTGCTCGTCGACAGCAGCTCGCTGGGCGTCGCCAAGCAGGTCGCGGTTGGTGACAATCATAGCTGCGCGCTCCGCCAAGACGGCCGGGTGTTCTGCTGGGGCAAGAACTGGGACAAGCAGCTCGGCTCGACCGCGACCTCAGATACCTTCGTGCCCAGAGAGATCAATAGCCCCGCGCTGGGGGTCGTCCGCCAATTGGCGCTCGGCGTCGATCACAGCTGCGCGCTGCGCGACGACGGGCGCGTGCTCTGCTGGGGCGATAACTCCACCAGCCAGCTCGGTGCTGGCCAGAGCGGCCTCGACAGTGCCACCCCTGTGTTGATAGACGACAGTGCGTTGGGCGTCGTTCGACAGCTCGCGCTCGGTAGCGGTCATAGCTGCGCGCTGCGCGACGACGGGCGCGTGCTTTGCTGGGGCAACAACTATTCCGGACAGCTCGGCGTGGGTATGAATACTGGCACCGCGGAGCCCCTCCCGGCGCCGCAACTAATCGCCAACGGCACCCTGGGCTCCGTTCAGCGGATAGCTGCCGGCAACAATTATACCTGCGCGCTGCGCGAAGACGGGCAAGTGCTTTGCTGGGGTGACAACGAGTTCGGGCAGCTCGGCACTAACACCAGCGTCGGCACGAACGACCCGAACCCCGTGCCGGCGCCCGTCCAAGGCTTGGCGCCGCTCATCCCTTGAGGGGGGCGCCCTTCGAGGTCGGCCGATGAAAACAATCAGCCGAACGCCGTGGCCTTCCGCGGCCCGCTCCTCGATGGGCGCTTTCTGCGAGACCTCGTGCGCCCTTCGAGGGCGGGTGGCCGGGGCACCGTATTCGAGCGTAGGTCAGGTGGGTTGGGTACGCCCTCCGGCCACCCCAAACTCGCCGCCGGTTCAGACCTGGGGCCCCCGCCCTGCGGGCGTACCCAACCCACCTGACCTACGCTCTAGGGTGCGCGGCCCGTTCGGCGCACGCGCGGCGTCGTCGGTGGGGCGCAACCGGCCAGCATACGCGACACTGACGGAGAAGAATAGCGCGAGGGGGGGGTGCGCCGCGTCAATGCGCGCCCTTCGCGGCCCCGGCCGAGGTCGCAGTGCCGGCGCTTTTTCTCGACCTGAGGCGCGAGAAAGTGGCGTACGCTACGCGTTTCTCTCTATTCCGTGGAGTGCGCCGCGCCGATGAAACCCATTCTCGCCCCCCTACGAGCATCGTTGTTCTCGATCGCCGTGGCCGCCGCCTGCTCGCTCGCCCTCGGGGCCTGCGGGGGCGACGACGACGACAACCCCTCGACCCAGGGCTCGGGGGGCCGCTCGGGCTCCGGCACGGGCGGCACGGGGACCGGCGGCACGGGGACGGGCGGGACGGGCACGGGCGGGACGGGCACCGGCGGCACGGGCACCGGCGGGACGGGGACGGGCGGCACGGGGACCGGCGGGACGGGCACGGGCGGCACGGGCACGGGCGGCTCGGGCACGGGCGGCTCGGGCACGGGCGGCTCGGGCACGGGCGGCTCGGGCGACGCGTGCGAGGCGAGCGCGGGCCTCGCCCGGCCGGCCGAGATCGCGTGTAGCAAGCTCTATTGGCGCTGCGAGGCCACGGTCTTCTCGCTGCCCAACACGTTCCAATCGGGTATCAAGGCGGTCGAGCTGCGCGGCGACTTCGCCGAGGGCGCGTGGAACAAGGGCGTGCCCATGGCGCTGGTCGGCGACAAGTGGGAGGTAAGCCTGCCCGACGCGCCCTACGGCAACATCGAGTACAAGTTCTACGTCACGCACGACGGCAAACCGAACGGCGAGTGGTACGCCGACCCGAACAACCCGAAGCAGGTCGGCCAATTCGGCAACAGCCTGCTCGAGAACCAGTGCGCGACGCCGATCTGCCCGGCGACCATCCCCCCGCCCGGTTGCACGCCCGAGGGCGCGCGCGCCGACGGCGCCTGGGACTGGCGCGACACGGTCATGTACTTCCCCTTCGTCGACCGCTTCATGAACGGCGACACCGGCAACGACGACCCGCTCGAGTCGGGCCTGCCCGGCGGCGGCCTGGTCGCGGCGCCCGGCAACTACCAGGGCGGCGACTACGCGGGCCTGAAGAAGAAGCTCGACGAAGGCTACTTCGACCAGCTCGGCGTCAACACGCTCTGGCTGACGGTGCCCTTCGACAACCCCGACGACTTCGTCAGCTTCGCCGACCGCGACAAGTTCACCGAGGGCCAGCCCGGCTATTACGAATACACCGGCTACCACGGCTACTGGCCGATGGACCAGTGGCCCGAAAAGCAGGACGGGGTCAACCGCACCGAAGAGCGCTTCGGCACCGAGGCCGAGCTCGAGGCCCTCGTCGACGCCGCCCACGCCAAGGGCATGAAGGTGCTCTTCGACTACGCGATGGTGCACCTGCACGAGTCGAGCCCGCTCTACGCGCAGCACCCCGACTGGTTCACGCCCAAGTACGCCGTCAACGACCAGGGCTTTTACATCGACGCGAACCAGGACACGATCAAGGACGGCGATGGCCTGCCCATCAACTACCGGAACTTCACTGGCGACCCGTCGTTGCTGCCGGGCGCGGTCGAGTGCATCTGCGGCCGAGACCCGTACTGCGGCTGGAACGGCGGCGACTCCAACAAGGACAACGCGAAGGCGGGCGAGCGCTGCTGGTTCCAGGGCTACTTGCCCCACGTCGACTACACGAACGAGGCGGCGCGCGAGCACTCGCTCGCGGCGGCCGTGCGGCTCGCGACCGAGATGAAGGCCGACGGCTACCGGCTCGACGCGGTCAAGCACATCGACGAGTCCTGGTACATCGAAGCCCGCACGCGGCTCGAGGCGCTCAACGCGAACGAGCGCTTCTACCTGGTGGGCGAGACGTTCGACTACGGCAGCCGCGACAACATCAAGCGCTTCGTCAGCCCCGAGAAGCTCGACGGCCAGTTCGACTTCCCCGGCCGCGCGGCGCTCGCCAGCGCCGTGCTCGCGCGCCACTCGAAGATGAGCGACCTCGCCCGCTTCATGGAGTCGAACGACGCCTTCTACGAGCAGACCAATGGCGGCACCTGCTACGCCGTGATGAGCCCCTTCGTCGGCAACCACGACATGGGCCGCGCCATCCACGTCGCCGAGAACACCCCCCGCTGGGACGCGTACGCCGACGGCATCCCCAACGCGTGGCTCAACACCCCGAACCAGGCCGACGTCAGCGACGAGGCGTACGAGCGCATGGCGAACGCGTTCGCCGTGCTGATGACCAACCGCGGCGCGGTGCTCATCTACTACGGCGACGAGGTCGGCCTCGCCGGCGGCGGCGACCCCGACAACCGCCGCATGCTCTTCAACCCCGACGGCTCCGAGGTCACCCCGCTCGTGCCCGCCCAGGTGGCCCTGCGCGAGCGGCTCGGGCGCCTCGGCGCCATTCGCAAGGAGCACCCGTCGCTGCGCCGCGGCCTGCGCACCACGCTCAACTTCTCGGACGACGTCTGGGTCTACAAGATGGCCCTCCCCGACGGCTCGGACGAGGTCCTCGTCGCCGTCAACCGCGGCGACACCGCGCAAACCATCTGCGATCTGCCCTCGGGCGTCGCCCTCACCGAGCTCGTCACGCAGCAAGACGCGACCGGCCCGAGCGCCACGCTGCCGCCGCGCCAGGCGCGCATGTACGTCAAGAAGCCCTTGCCCGAGGGCCGGTAGCGCGCGCCGCCCCGCGGCGCGATCCGAGGGCGGCCCGGGCCGAGTGGCGGGGCCGCCCTCGGCGCTTTCGTACCCCGACGCCGGCCCCGCGGGCGCGCCGCGGCGCCGGCCTCGCGGGCGCGCCGCGGCGCCGGCCGAGGACGAGCGCGTCGTGGGGTTTTTCCGCCCCGGCATCGCGCGGCCTATCGTACGCTGCGCGGCCCCATCCCTTTTACCCCCGAGGCGAGCCGCACCATGCACCCCCCCCCTAGCCTGCGCCCTTCTCTCTTCTCCGTCGCCCTCCTGCTCGCTTGCCCGGCCGCCCTCGCGGGCTGCGGCGACGACGACGAGCCGGCCAACGATCCGGCCGGCGCGGCGGGCGCCTCCGGCACGGGCGGCGCGAGCGGCACCGGCGGCACCGGCACCGGCGGCGCCAGCGGCACGGGCGGCGGCGCGGGCGCGGGCGGGGCCGGCGGGGCCGGCGGGGCGGGCGGCGCGGTCGCGCTGCCGAAGCTCGCGGACCTGCCGGCCGGCACGTTCAGCTTCATCAAGACGGGCGGCGAGACGCGCTGCGCGAAGGGGGCAGAGTACGGCTTTTACGTGCGGCCCGGGGCGCCCGAGAAGGTCGTCATCGACTTCAGCGGCGGCGGCGCCTGCTGGAACGAGGCCTCGTGCAGCATCAGCGAGATGGTGCAGCCGCTCTTCAGCTCGACGGTGCAAGACGCGCCCGGGCCGGTGGGCATCTACGACCACGCCAACGCCGAGAACCCGATCGCGGGCTGGACGCACGTGTTCGTGCCCTACTGCACGGGCGACATTCACTGGGGCAACAACGTCAAGACGTACGGGGCCGGGTTCACGCTCAACCACGTGGGCGCGGTCAACGCGCGGGCGGTGCTCGACTGGGTGTACGGCGAGTTCGCGGCGCCCGAGCGGGTGTTCGTCACCGGCTGCAGCGCCGGCTCGTACGGCAGCATTCTCTGGTCGGCGGACGTGCGCGAGCACTACAAGGACGCCACGACGGCGGTCGCCCAGTTCGGCGACGCGGGGGCGGGCGTCTCCAACGCCACGTTCTTTCAAGAGGCCGCCCAGACCTGGAAGCCCGAGAGCGCCTTCCCCCCCTGGGATGGCAACTTCGCGCAATACGCGAAGCTCTCGCAGATGTACGTCGCCATCGCCGACCGCTACCCGACCTCGCTCTTCTCGCAGGTTACGACGCGCGTCGACCAGACGCAGGTGGCCTTCTACTCGTTCATGGATGTCGGCAGCACCGCCGAGACCTGGTCGCAGGGGATGCTCGCGTCGTACGGCGAGATCGAGGCCGCGGCCGACAACTTCTCGTCGTACGTGGCGTCGGGCGACGTGCACTGCTCGATCAACCGGAACGAATTTTATACGATAACCGAGGGCGGCGTGAAGCTCGCCGACTGGGTGCGCGAGCTGACGGCCGGCGGGCTGCCCGGGCGCGTGCGCTGCCCCGACTGCGGGCCGGCGGCGCGCGCGGCCGGCGCCCGCTGAGCGAGGGGGACACGCGCCGCGAGCGGGCCGCGGGGCGGGGGCGCCTGCGCCGAGCGAGTGGGCCGCGGGGCGGGGGCGCCTGCGCCGGGCGAGCGGGTCGCGGGGCGGGGGCGCCTGCGCCGGGCGAGCGGGCCGTGGGGCGGGGGCGCCTGCGTCGGGCGAGCGGGTCGCGGTCGCCCGCGCCCGGCCCCGGGGCGCTAACTGGACGACGACCTTGCTCTTGTACATGCCCATGCCGCACTGAAAGCTCAGGGTGCGGCTCTGGTCGGTCGGCACCTCGAAGGCGACGGCCTCGTTCAGGGGCAGCTTCTTTTCGAGCTTGAGCTCGGGGAAGACCACCTCGGTCGCGCAGGTCCCGTCGCTGGTGCGCTTGAAGACGAGCGTGGTGCGCTCGCCCTTGGTGAGGGTCACGCTCGAGGGCGTGAAGCCCTTGTCGTTGGCCTCGATCTGCACGCGCTTGCCGCCGGCCGCGTCGGCGGCGGGCGGGGCGGCGGTCGATTCAGACTTGGCTTGCCCGCACGCGGTCGAAAGCAAGAGCGCGGCGGTGGCGAGCGCGGCCGGGGCGTAGCTGAGCTTCATGGCTGCCTTTTGCCACGGAACGGGCCGGGCGGCACGGGCCTGCCTCGCGCCGCCGCCGGAGAAAGAAAGTGACCGGTCACTTTCTTTCTGCTAGGTTGGGCGCATGACCACGGTGCGAGGCCCGCAGCAGGCGCGAAGCCAGGCGACGCGTGCGCGGCTCATCGAGGCGGCGGCCGAGTGTCTGGTGCAGCGGGGCTACGCGGGCACGAGCACGCAGGCGGTGGCGCAGGGGGCGGGGGTGTCGCAGGGGGCGCTGTTCAAGCACTTTCCGTCGAAGGCCGAGCTGCTCGGGGCGGCGGTGGCGCACCTCTTGGCGTCGCTGGTGGGCATGTTCCGGCGCGAGGCGGGGCGAAGGTTGGGGCGGGCGAAGGGCGGGGCGCTCGGGCGGGTGGGGCCGGCGGTGGGGGCGCTCTGGGCGGTGTTCCGGTCGGCCGAGATGTCGGCGCTGCTCGAGGTGTACGTGGCGGGGCGCACCGACCCGGTGCTCGAGGCGCGGCTCGGGCCGGCGCTCGAGGCGCACAACGGGCACATCCTCGACGAGGCGCGGCGGCTCTTCCCCGAGGTGGCGTCGCACCCCGAGTTCGAGGGGGCGGTGGGGGCGATCGTGTACGCGATGCAGGGGGTGGTGGTGGGGCTCTTCGGGGCGGCCGCGCGCGACGACGCGGCGAACCTCGCGTTCTTCGAGCGGCTCGCCCGGCGCGAGATCGGCCCGCTGCTGGCGGGGGAGGTGTCGTGATGGCGGGCATCATCGTCTATGCGATCCCGGCGTTCTTGCTCATGCTCGCGCTCGAGGCGCTCTGGGCGCGGCGCGCGGTGCGCGAGGGGGCGCGCGTCGTCGGCGAGGGCGGGCGCGAGACGGGGGCGCGCGTCGTGGGCTACGGCGGGCGCGACACGGCGGCGAGCCTGGCGATGGGCGTCGGCTACCTGTTTCTCTCGCTCGGCGCGAAGGTGGGCTCGCTCGCGGCGATGACCTGGCTCTACCAGCACCGCCTCTTCGACCTGCCGGGGGCCTGGTGGGTGTGGGCGCTTCTGGTTTTCGCCGAAGATTTTTGTTACTACTGGTTTCACCGCTCGCACCACGAGGTGCGCTTGCTCTGGGCGGCGCACGTCAACCACCACTCGAGCACGCATTACAACCTGTCGACGGCGCTGCGCCAGTCGTGGACGACGCCGCTGACCAGCCCGATCTTCTGGTGGCCGCTGCCGCTGCTCGGCTTTCACCCGGCCTGGGTCATCACGCAGCAGGCCATCAGCCTGCTCTACCAGTTCTGGCTGCACACCGAGGCCGTCGGGTCGCTCGGCCCCTTCGAGCGCGTCTTCAACACGCCCTCGCACCACCGGGTGCACCACGGCTCGAACCCCGAGTACCTCGACAAGAACCACGCCGGCATCTTCATCCTTTGGGACAAGCTCTTCGGCACCTTCGCGCCCGAGCGCGCGGCGGTGACGTACGGGCTGACGAAGAACATCGGGTCGTACAACCCGGTGCGCATCGCCTTCCATGAGTGGGCCGACCTGGCGCGCGACGTCCGGCGGGCGCCGAGCGCGGCCGAGGCGCTGCGCCACGTCTTCGGCCCGCCGGGCGCGCGCCCCGAGCCGGCGGCGCTCCCGGCCGAGGCGCCGGCCCCGCGGGTGGCGTTAGCGGGTGCGCCCGGCGGGGGCACGGGCCGGGGTTTCTCCCGGGCCCCGATGGCCGGGGAGCGCGAGTTCGCCCGGCGGGCGCAAGGGCCGGGGGGCGTCAGGGCCGCGTGGCGATGAGGGCGAAGACGCGGTGGGGCACGTCGAAGGCGGGCTCGAAGCGCCGGTCGAGCAGCTCGCCGAGGGCGCGGTCGAAGGCGGCGAGCTTCGGGGCGTTGCGCTCGTCGGCGAAGATGGCGCTCGCGCGCACGCGGCCCCGCCAGCCCTCGCGGCGGTAGCGCAGATCGACGTCGAACGAGAAGGTTTCGGGGCGGACGAAGCCGGCGCCCTCGAGGTGGTCGAGCCAGCGGGGGTAGAGGCCGCGATCGCCGTGGCGGACCCAGGCGCCGCCGGCGTACACCCCCCAGGGGTCGGCGCGGGGGTCGAGCGCCTCGCGCAAGAGATCGTACGTCGCGCGGACGGCGTTGCCGGGGCGGTCGAGGAAGTCGAGGTGCGCGATGACGAGGCGACCTGTGGGGGCGAGCACGCGGGCGAGCTCGGCGGCGGCGGCGGGGCCGTCGAACCAGTGCCAGCACTGGCCGGCGCAGGCCACGTCGAACGAGGCGTCGGGCAGGCCCGTGCGCTCGGCGGGGGCGACGCGGGTCTCGAGCCGGAGGCCACGGGCGCGGGCGGCCGTGGCGGCCGCCTCGAGCTGGGCGGCGGAGACGTCGAGCGCGGTGACGCGGGCGCCCCGCGCGGCGAGGCCGAGCGCGAGCGCGCCGGTGCCGGCGCCGACGTCGAGGGCGCGCCGGCCCGGGGCGGCGAGGCCGAGGGCGGCGAGCCGGTCGAAGAAGGGCTCGGGGAAGCCGGCGCGGTGCGCCGCGTAGTCGGGGGACGTGCGCCCCCAGTCGGGCGAGAGCATGGGCGTGGCCTTTCGAAAAGGACAGGTCGATTCACCATCGACCCTTCGACGGCGCGCGCCTGCCTCGCGCTAAGATTAAGCACCCCGCGCGATGAGAAAATCTCGATTCGACAATCGACCCGACGGCTACCTCGACGCCGGCGAGGCCTGCGCGCGGCTCGGGGTGAAGCGAGACACCCTCTACACGTACGCGAGCCGCGGCGAGCTGCGGCGCGTGGCCTTCGGCCGGGCGAGCTTCTACGCGGCCGACGACGTCGAGCGGCTCGCGGCGCGGGCGGCGGCGCGGCGGGGGCACGCGGCGGTGGCGGTGGGGGCGATGCGCTGGGGCGAGCCGGTGCTCGACTCGGCGATCTGCCGGGCCGACGATCGGGGGCTCTTCTACCGGGGCCACGACGCGGCGGGGCTCGCCCGGCGGGGGGCGAGCTTCGAAGAGGTGGTGGGGCTGCTCTGGCGGCCGGGGCCGGGCGATGGGGGGCCCGTCGCGATCCGGGCCGAGGCGCCGCGGGGGCCGGGCGCGCGGGCGGCGGGGCCGGCGGTCGGGCGCTTCGTGCGGGCGCTGCCCGAGGTGGCGGCGCGCGACCCCGGGCGCTCTGGCGTCGGCGAGGCGGCCGACGTCGCGCGGGGGGCGGCGCTGCTCGGCGCTTTCGGGGGCCTGCTCGCGGGGTGCGGGGGGCGCGAGGGCGAGGGGCTCGCGGCGGCGCTCGCGCGGGGCTTCGGGGCGCCCGCCGGGGCGTCGGCGGCGCTCGACGCGGCGCTCGTCTTGCTCGCCGATCACGAGCTCAACGCCTCGACCTTCGCCGCGCGCATCGCCGCCTCGGCCGGGGCCGACCTCTACGCCTGCGTGGGGGCGGCGCTCTACGTGGTGACGGGCGCGCGGCACGGGGCGTCGTGCGATCGCATCGAGGCGCTGCTCGAGACGCTCCCGGCGCGCGGGCTCGGCCGCGAGCTCGCCCGCCGCATGGCGCGGGGCGACGCGGTGGTGGGGTTCGGGCACCCGCTCTACCCGCGGGGCGACCCTCGCAGCGCGCCCTTGCTCGAGCACGCCCGCCCGCTCGGCCGCTCGGCGCGCGCCGCGAAGGCGCTCGCGCTCGTCGACGCGCTCGCCTCGCTCTCGGGGCTCGGGCCCTCGGTCGACTACGCGCTCGTCGCGCTCGCGGCCGCGCTCGGCCTCCCGCCCGGGCGCGCGACGGCGCTCTTCGCCCTCGCGCGCACGGCGGGCTGGGTCGCGCACGCCTTCGAGCAGCGCGCGCAGGGCGGTCTCTTGCGCCCGCGCGCGCGCTACGTCGGCCCGGCGCCCGTCGGCGCTTGAGGCGGGCAAGGGGGCTCGTTCAAGACCCCTACGCCCCGGCGGCGCACCCTAACCCCCGCGGGCGATGCCCCTTGGCGACCACGGCCGCGGGGCTGAGCCGCCCTCGCGCTAGCCGTCTCGAGAGGTACGATGCGCCGAACGTCGCGCGCCTGGGCCGCCGCCCTCTCTTTCGCCGCCTGTGCCTTCGTCGCCGTCTACCGGGGGCCCGGCTGGCGGCCGCTCCGGTCGCACGGCGGCGACGCCTTCGCCACGCTCTTTCTCTTCTTGCTGCTCGGCCTGCTGCCCTGGGCCTTCGTGCGGGGGGGCGAGGGCGGCGGCGACGATCAGGCGAAGGGGGGCGGCGCCCCGCCCTGGCGAGCGGGCTGGGGCGCCCCCGCCGTCCGTCGCGCGGCCCTGACCGCGGCCATCGCGCTCGGCATCGAGCTCTTGCAGGCGGGCGGCGTCGTCAATCAGAAGAGCGGCCTGGCGACCCAGCTCTTGCTCGGCTCGACCTTCGACCCCTGGGACTGCCTCGCCTACGCCGTCGGCATCGCCCTCGGCCTCGCGCTCGAGAGGGCGTGGGCGGCGGCGCCCCGCGCTCAGGCCGCGCCCGCCCCCGGGGGCTGAAGGCGCGCGCCGAACTCGCGGCCGGCCCGGACGACGGCGGCCGAGGGCTCGAGGCGGAGCGCCTCGTACGCCCGGAGCGCGCGCCCGAGCGTCGGCCCCTCGCGCAAGCACGCGCCGAGCGCGAGGGCGTCGGTCATCGCCATGCGCGCGCCCGAGCCGGTGATGGGGCTCGCGAGGTGCGCCGCGTCGCCCGCGAGCACGACGCGCCCGTCGACGAGCGCCCCGGCGATGTAGTCGTAGACGGGGTGGGGCGCGATCGAGCCGCGCGCCGTGCTCGCCTCGATGAGGTGACGGGCCCAGCGCGGAAGGGGCCCGCGCTCCGCCTCGGCGAGCGCGAAGGCGGCCGCCGCGGGGGCGGTCGACCGGTCGATGGC
Source organism: Polyangiaceae bacterium (assembly GCA_035762175.1). Taxonomy (GTDB): domain Bacteria; phylum Myxococcota_A; class Polyangia; order Polyangiales; family Polyangiaceae; genus DASTPP01. The sequence goes on from DASTPP010000400.1 coordinate 52,566, forward strand.
GTGGGGGGCGTCGGCCTCCGCCCCCGCGAGATCGCGGAGCGCGGCGTCGTCGAGCGGCACGTAAAGCCCCCAGTTCAGCGAGCGCGCCTCGGGCGAGCTCTCGCCGCCCGGGCCCGGAATGGGGTACGCGACGAAGTGCCGCGTCTCGGTGCTGGCGACATGAAATCGCTCGGCGAGGCGCTCGGCGGGGTCGAGGTGGCGCGCGGCGACGACCCCCCGCACGAGCACGTAGCCGGCGTACGCCCGCCTTCCGGCGCCGACGCGAAGCGAGCCCCGCGAGGCCGAGTCGCCGCCCTCGGCGCAGACCACGAGGTCGAGATCGGTCAAGCGCTCGCCCCCGACCTCCAGGCGGGGCCGCCGCCCCTCGGCGCCCGCGTCGTCGATGCGCGCGCTGACCCCCTGCCGCAGGGCCCCGGCGCCGAGCCCCTCGCGCAGCCACGACCAGAGCGCCCCGTAGGCCGTGACGGTGATGCTGGCGCGCATTTCGGTTTCGCCCCGGGGCGTCCAGACGCGCCGCCGCTCGATGCCGAGCGAGGGCGGGGGGCGCGCCCCGGGGCGCAGCGCGCCCGCGAGGTCGGGGTCGAGGCCGAGGCCGCCGCCGCGGGCCTCGAAGCCGCGGGCGCCGCGTTCGAAGACGGCGACCTCGTGGCCGAGCCGGGCCAGAACATTGGCGACGCTCAGGCCCGCGATCGAGCCGCCGATGATGCCGACGCGAAGCATGGAAAACGACCTTTCTCGCGCGCGCCGGGCCGCGCGCCGCGGCCGAAGCCCGGGCGTTCGCGCGGCCGGCGCGGGCGGCGCTCGGGGCCCGGGGCGGAGGCCGGGCGCCCGGAGGTGAGGGGGGCGAGGGCTCAGCGTTCGGTGCGAGGGTCCCAGCCGGTGACGAGGCCCTCTTCGAGCCCGTCGAGCCTCGCGGCGTGCTCGGCGCCCAGCTCGAAGTCGAAGAGCGCGGCGTTCTCGACGATGCGCGCTTCGTTCGTCGACTTGGGCAAGACGACCATGTCGCGCTCGAGCCCCCAGCGCAGGAGCACCTGCGCGGGGCTGCGGCCGAGCGAGCGCGCCACCTCGACGAGCGCGGGGTGGCCGAGGCGCACGCCCTTGGTGAGCGGGCTGTAGGCCTCGACGACGACGCCGTGGCGGGCGCAGAGGGCGCGCGCCTCGCGCTGCTGCAGGAAGGGGCTCGCCTCGATCTGGTTGACCGCGGGCGGCGTCTTCGCGACGGCGAAGAGCTCTTCGAGGTGGCGGGGCATGAAGTTGCTCACGCCGATGGCGCGCGCGCGGCCCTCGGCGGCGACCCTCTCGAGCGCGCGCCAGGACTCGAGGCGCTTGCCCGGCACGGGCCAGTGCAGAAGGTAGAGGTCGACGTACTCGAGGCCGAGCCGCTCGAGGCTGCGGTCGAAGGCGCGCAGGGCCGAGTCGTAGCCCTGGTCGTCGTTCCACAGCTTCGTCGTGACGAAGACCTCGTCGCGCCCGAGCCCGCTCTCGCGCAGGGCGGCGCCGACGTCGGCCTCGTTGCCGTAGACGCGCGCGGTGTCGACGTGGCGGTAGCCCGCCCGCAGCGCCGCGAGCACCGCGCGCTTCGCCTCGCCGGGGCGCGCCCGGAAGACGCCGAGCCCCACCCGGGGCAGCGAGGTGCCGTTGTTGAGCTCGACGCGTGCCGTCGTGACGTTCATCGAAGGGTGCCTCTCGCCTCGTGCCGCCGCGGCCGGGGGCCACGCCGCCCTCGGCTCTGGGCATACTCTGGGCACTGGGCGGCCCCCCGGCAAGTTCGGCCGGCGAAATCGAGAGTTGCAAGCGTTGCAACCTCGGGCGAGCTTTGATGCAAGGGTTGCATGGTCGCACGCACCGCCCCCCTTTCCGGGCTCAGGGGGCGGCCCGGGTCGCGAGGCGCCCGCCGCCCGCGGCCTTGTCGGGCACGATCTCGACGAAGTTGCGCCCCGCCAGCGCGCCCCGCTCGTCGAGCACCTCGACGCGCACGACCGAAGGCCCCGCGAGCGGCTCGGGGTCGAGCGAGGCCCGCAGCTCGTTGCCGACGCGCTCCCAGCGCGCGGCGACCGGGCGCAGGCCCAGCGTGACGAGCGGCGTGGCGAGGGTGTCGTCGGGCGCGGGCGTGCCGTCCTGGTCGACGAGGCGGACGCGCACGTCGAGCGGCACCGAGGGCCAGGTGGCCGTGCGGGGGCCCACCTCGACCTCGGCACGCAAGGCGCGGCGCGCGATCAAGAGCTCGGACACGTCGGCGCCGCCGGGGGCGCGCAGGCGCACGAGCTTCGGCCCCCGATCGTCGAGGCCCACCGCGGCGGGCGCGGGGCCGAAGGGGGCGCTGACGCCCGGCGACGCCTCGAGGCCGTCGGCGTAGCGCAAGCGCACCTCTTGCCTCGGGCCCAGCCGGATGAGCCCCTCGCGGTTCGCCGCCGCGCCGGCCGGCAGCTCGACGCCGACGACGCGCAGCTCGAGCGGGCGCGAGGCCCGCCCTTCGAGCTGGGCGGCGTCGAGCGGCCAGAGCGTCGCGACGTAGGCGCCCGCGGGCAGATCGCCGATCGCGACCGAGCCGGCACCCTCGGGCAGGCGCTTGACGAGCGCCGGGGCGCCCTCGCCCTTCCGCCGGACGACGAGCTCGTAGCCGCTCGCCCCGGGGGCGCCCGACCAGGCGAGGCGCAAGGGCGAACGCTTGGCGTGCAGATCGGTCGTCAAGGTGGTTGACGTTTGCCACGCGGGCGCCCCGAGCAAGGCCAGGCGCTCGCCGCGGGGCGCGTCGCCGTCGAAGCGCCGGGCCTGCCCCTCGGGCAGCCGGCACCAGGCCTTGCCGTCGGGGCTGACGAGCGCCTCGCCCTCGAGGGCGCCGACGAAGGCGCGTCCGCCCTCGGCGCGCAGCGAGGTCGTGCCCCGGGCGACGACCGCGCTACGCCCGCGCGGCAGGCGGACGACCACGGCCGTGCGCCCCGCGACGGCCTCGCCGACCGCGATCCGGGCGGCGCCTTCGTCGAAGCGCAAGGTCGGGGCCGGCGTCGGCGGCCCGCCCCCGAGCGGCACGTCGAGCGTCGACGAGACGCGCACGCGGGCGCGGGGCGCGAGCCGGGCGACGCCGCCGCCGCGCAGCTCGAGCACCGCGCCCCGCTCGCCCGCGACGAAGTCGCGTTCGCGATCGAGCGGCGCCCCCGGGGCGAGCGCGCGGCAGCCCCCGCCGGCCTGCGCCTCGCAGCCGCCGCCGTCGCGCACCGTCGCGCCGACGCGCGGGGGGGCCTCGCCGGCGCGGGCGGCGCCCGCCGAGGCGAGGGCCGCGGCGGCGACGAGCCAGGGGGCGGCGCGGGGCGCGCGCCGGGGCGAAGAAACGAATGAGAGAAGGGGCCTTCGTCCCATGGCAAGATCGCTCCGAGGGCGGGCCCGCGACAAAGCGCGTACGCGGGCGCCCTTGTTGGTCGTTGGGAGTGCTCAGCGCCCCCGCGCTTTCATGACCCGTGCCATCCGCGCGGGCCCGGCGCCGCGGCCGCGGCCCGGTGTTCGCGGCGGCCGCGCGGCCCGCCGGCGCGGCCGGGCGTGAGCTCGGGCCGCAAGACGAATGCGCGCTGTGGCGGCGCGTACCAGTGCCGACTTTTGTCTCTGCCCGGCGCCGGCCGGCGACGTCAGACGAGGAAGGTCAGGCGCGCCCGCAGATCTTCGCCGAAGAGCCGCCGCGCCGCGAGGATCTCGTTGCGCTCGTAGCGCGTGCTGAAGTGTTTGAGCACGATGTGCCGGCTGGCGAAGATCTCGGGGCGCTGCTCGGCGAGCTCGGCGAGCTCGCCGAGGTGCGTGTGGCCCCAGCGCTCGCTCACTTCGGGGCTGGTGCCCGGCAGGTGCGTCGCCTCGAGGAACAGCACCTCGCTCTGGCCGACCTCGGGGTTTCGCAGCAGCGTGTCGAGGGTGCTATCGCCGACGTACGTGAGCGCGGCGACCTCGCTCACGTCGTGGACCTCTTCGCCCCGGGCCCGCGCGGCGGCGATCGCCTCGCCCGGCGCGCCCTCGAACTCCGGCTTGAGCTTGCGCCTGGACTCGACGACGGTGTAGCCCCGCGAGGCGATGCGGTGGCAGACGTCGAAGGCCCGGACGCGGTAGCGCCCCGACAGGCGCACCTCATCGCCGGGCTCGAGCCCGCGCACCACGCCCTCGACCTCGTCTTCGGGCTTCTCTTCGAGGCGCTGAAAGGCGCGCAGGTAGTCGTCGAGCCGGCTCGCGCTCTCGGCCGGGGCGTAGACCCGCGAGGGCCGCGAGCCGAACATGCGCCTCAGGCTCAGGTGCCGGTGCACGCCGCCCGAGTGGTCTTGGTGGACGTGCGAGAGAAAGACGTGGCGCAGCTTGATGGCCTCGAGGGGGCAATGGCCGAGGTCGAAGCACGCGTCGAACGCGGGCACGAGCAGGTAGCTCGCGACGCCCGAGATGGAGAACGCGACCAGCCGTAGCCCGGACAGGTGGAGCTCGATCGGCGCGCCGGGGTTATGCAGCCGGTTGAGCGGCATGGGGTCGCGCCGGTATACCACGGACGGCGCCCGACGCTCGGCCGCGCGCCGGCGCTTCGGGGCCGCCCGGCGCCGGGGTCGGGGCGACGGGGCGGTCTGGGTGGGGGGCGGCCGGCCGGCGCGTGCCGAGCCCGGGCTCAGGCGACGCGCAGGCGGCCGACGGCCTCGCGCAGCAGTCGCTCGGGGGTGGCCTCGCGCTCGGCGGGGGCGGGCGCGCGGCGGCTCTGCCTCACCTTGTCTTCGAGCAGCGCGACCCACTGGCTGACGAAGCCGTCGAAGTCGGGCAGGGGGTCTTGGGCGTAGCGCTCGAGCGTCGAGAGGGGCTCGTGCAGGTGGCCGACCCGGGCCGGGCCCTCGAGCGCGGCCCAGATGGCCTGCGCGCGCTCGTTCTCGGACGTCGTCTCGTAGAGCGAGACGAGGTAGCGCGCCGAGGCGTCGCTCATCATCGTCGTGAAGATCTCGGCGGCGAGGTCGTCGTAGTCCTTCGAGGCCGTCGCCGCGCTCGCCACGGCGCCGAGCAGCGCCTCGTAGGCCGCGCACGCCGAGCCGTAGTCGCCGCGCTCGAAGACGTTGGCGATGCGCTCGAGCAGCTCGTCGAATTCGAAGAAGTCGCCCCCCTCGCCCTCGCCCTGCGCCTCGCGAATGAAATCTTGAATGTCGCCGAGCAGGCTGGGGTCGCGGCGCGAGATGGGGAAGAGCCCGCTGCCCGCGCCCCGGTCGAAGAGCACGAGGGCCTCGTCGAACGCCCGCCGGCCCGCCTCGTCGAGCGAGCGGGCGTACGAGCGCAAGAACTCGCAGAGCTGCTCGCGCGACAGCGCGCCCAGGGCGGCCTCGAAGTCTCGGTCGGTCAGCTGAATGCCGCTACGCTTCGTTCGACCCTGCATGGCCATTAAAGTTGACCGCGGTCTTTGGCCGCTGTCGAGATGCCTTCCGGCAGGCGAATTGTCGATTGCTCCCACTCTTGCGCCTGAGCATGTACGATGTAGGTCGTGCGCCCTCGATGCAAACTTGAAAGGCCCGGGGCGCGCCGGAGCCCGAAACGGCTGAGGCCCGGCCGGCGTCCGGCGGCGTTGCTCGGGGGGACGAAAAATTACGACCTAAGCCCTTAAAGAAAATTTGGACCTATCGTGAAACGGCCCCACCGGCGCCGGGCGCGGGCCGCCGGGCCCCGCCCGCACGCGGGGGCGCCTCGTACGAGGCGGCCTTGGTCGCCGACGTCAAGCCGGGCCCCGCCCGCACGCGGGGGCGCCCGCTCGTGCACGAGGCGCACGATGTCGGGCATGCCGGGCCCCGCCCGCACGTGGGGGCGCCCCGGCCGCGGGCGACGCCCGACCTCGAGCGACGCCCGACCTCGAGCGAGGCGCGCGATGGGCGAAGGGCCGCCGGGCTCGCGTCGCGGGCGAAAATTCGCTATCGCGCCGGCGCATGGAGCGCGAGGCCTTGAGCGAACGAGCCCCGACGACGATCGTCGTGCAGCACGCGCCCGCCGAGGGCCCCGGCCGCCTCGGGCGGGCGCTCGAGGCGGCAGGCGTCGCCCTGCGCGTCGTGCGCGCCGACCTCGGCGAGCCGGTGCCCGCGTCGCTCGAGGGCGCCTCGAGCCTCGTCGTGTTGGGCGGCGCCATGGGCGCGTCGGACACCCATCGCTACCCGCACCTACGGGCCGAGCTCGCGCTGCTCGAGCACGCGCTCGCGCGCTCGGCGCCCGTGCTCGGCATCTGCCTCGGCAGCCAGCTGCTCGCGACGGCGCTCGGGGCGCGCGTCTATCCGAGCGGCCGCCCCGAGATCGGCTGGGGCGAGGTGTGGCTGGGCGACGAGGCGGCGGCCGACCCGCTCTTCGCCGGCGTCCCGCGGCGCTTCGGCGCTCTGCACTGGCACAACGACGTGTTCGAGCTGCCGCGCGGCGCCCGCGGCCTCGCCTCGTCGGCCCTGACGGCCCACCAGGCCTTCGGGCTCGGCGGGCACGCGTACGGGCTGCTCTTTCACCTCGAGCCCGACGCAGCGCAGGTGAAGGCCATGGCCGACGAGTCGGCGGACGAGCTCCGCGCCGCCGGGGTCGACCCGACGGGCCTCGCCCGCGACGCCGAGCGCGGGGCCGCCGGGGCCGATCGGGTCGCGCGCGCCCTCTTCGGCGCCTTCGCCGAGCTCGCCCGCGCGGCGGCGCGCTGACGCCCGGGCGGGGCTCGCTTCAGCGGGGCGTGGGGACGATCGGCGTCGGCGCGGGCGTCGGCGCGGGCGGGGCCGGCGGCGTCGGCGTCGGCGCGGGCCGCGGGGGCGGCGTCGGCGTCGGGGTCGGCGTCGGGGCCGGCGTCGGCACGGGCGCGGGCTGCAGCGTGGGGATGGGCGCCGGCGCGGGCGGCGGCGAGGGCGTGGTCTGCAAGGGCGACGGCAGGGTCAGGGCGGCGAGCGCGACCGGCTGCAAGGGCGCGACGGGCTCGTGCGCCGTCTCGACCCGCTCGGGCCGAGCCTCGGCGGGGCGGTGCAAGGGGTCGTTGCGACAGCCGAGGCCGAGCGAGGCCGAGAGCGCCAGGGGCAGGGCAAAGAGCAATTGAGGGCGTCGCATGGGGGGGCTCCGGTTCGGGATTCGTGGCGCGTGAGGAAGCGATAGGGATTTTCTGGACAGAAGGGGCGCCGCGCCCTCACGCAGGGCGGCGAGCCCGTCGGGCGGAGTTGGTGCATCGGTCGTGCCACCGAGCTGCCGACGGGGCCGAGCCAGGGCGCCGTGGTGCCGGGCCTGGGCTCGCGCGCGGGGCGCGCCGGACAGCCTGCGAGAAGGCGCGGGGCGGGGCGCGGCCGGGCCCCGCGCGGCCCCGCGGCCAGGCGGCGGGTGCGCCCTGCGCGGGGCGGGCGCGGGCCCTGCCGTCGGAGCCCGGAGGGCGAGTTGCAGGTGCCCGCAGCGCGCCCGAGGCGCCCCGCGGAATGGATGAGGGCGGTGCTGCGGCGCCGGGCGGCGGGCGCGCGAGGCGGCTTTGGGCGGAGCGTGGCGCGATGGCACGCCGCGGCCGGGCGTTCGGGCTCGGGCAGTCGTTTTCGCCGCGGCACGGGCCTTGCTGCGCGTTTCCGCGCGCCGGCGGCGCCCCGCGCGACGGAGACTGCCATGAAGATTACCCTACTTTCTGACGAATCGCTTCGGCTCGAGCAGGGGCCCGAGATGCTCACGATCGAGGCGCCCACGGCCGAGCGCAGCTATTCGCCCTTTCACATGGTGGCGAGCGGCCTGGCGCTCTGCACGATGTCGATTTTGCAGTCGTGGGCGTCGAACGCGAAGATCGAAGCGGACGAGCTCCGGGTCGAGGTCGAGTGGTCGTTTCTCGAGAAGCCCCACCGCGTGGGCGAGTACCGGGTGCGAATCTTCTGGCCTGCGCTGCCCGAAGGCCGCCGGGCGACGGCCGAGCGCGTCGCGGGCCTCTGCCCCGTCAAGCTGACCTTGCAGAACGCGCCCTCGTTCGTGACCGAGATCGTGGGCGCGCCCGCCTCGCCCGCGGCCCTGCCCGCCGGGCCGCCCGCGGCGGCCCCGGCGCACGCGGGGGCCTCGCCGTGAGGGCCGACCTCGCCGCGCCGGCGACGATTCCCGTCGTGCGCTTCACGATCGCGGGGGTGCCGGTCGAGCAGGCGAGCGCCGGGCTCGGGCGGCCCTACACGGTCGTCTACGACGGCACGTGCCGGGTCTGCCAGCGCATCGTGCGCACGCTCACCCGCTGGGACCGTGACCAACGGCTCGAGCTCGTGCCCTCGCAGGGGCCCGGGGTGCGGGCGCGCTTTCCGTGGATCCCCGAGCGAGCGTACGCCGAGTCGGTGCAGCTCGTCGCCGCCGACGGTCGGACTTGGCAGGGCGCGGCCGCGGTCGAGCGCATCATCGACCTGATGCCGAAGGGCTGGCTCATCTCGTGGGTGTTTTCCATCCCCTTCGTGCGGCCGCTCGCCGAGCGCTTCTACCGCTGGTTCGCGCGCCACCGTTACCGGCTCGGCTGCGGCAAGCATTGCCAATATCGCCAGCTCGCGCTCGACTTCGAGGGGGCCGAGGCGAAGGCGCTGCCCGCGCCCTCGGGCCCGCCCGCCCCGCGCGCGCTGCCCGCCCCGAGCGGCCGCGCCTGAGCATGGCGCGCGCCCGCGTCGGCCCCGCGCTCTTGGCGGTGGCGCTGGCGCTCGCCGCCCGCCGCGGGGCCGCGCAGGACATCGCCCCGCCGACCGAAAAGCAGGAGGGCGGCGGGGGCAAGCCGGAGGGGAAGGGCGAGGGCGAGGGCGGGCCGCGCGGGCCGCAGCCGGCCAACCGGGTGAAGCTCGCGGGGCAGCTCGGCGGCTCGTGGGCGACGGGCAACACCACGTCGTTCGTGCTCAACGCCGCCCTGCGCTCGGCCCTGCGCGTCGACCGCCACCAGGTGACGGCGAGCGGCGTGTTCGCGTACACGACGGCCCGCGAGGTGCCCGAGGGCGCGCCCGAGGGGGCGCCGGCCGAGCGCTTCGTCGCCGACGACAACGTCTACGGGCGGCTGCGCTACGACTTCTTTCTGGGCGAGAAGAACACGGCCTTCGCCGGCTTCCTCGGCTTTCGCGACCCCTCGTCGGGCTTCCTCTCCCGCTGGATGCCCTACGCGGGCCTGCTGCAGGTGCTCGCCGCCTCGCCGGGCCGCTTCGAGCTCTGGGCCGAGGGCGGCTACCGGCTCGCCTGGGAGCGGCTCGCGCGCGACGCGCGGGCGGCGGCCGAGGGCCTCGGCCCCTGGCGCGTCGTGCACGGGCCGGCGCTCTTTCTGGGCGCGCAGGTCTCGCTCTCGGACACCGTCGACCTCGACGCCGGCGCCGAGGCGCTCACCGACGTGCGGCGCCCCGGCGACGTGCGCGTCAACACCTTCGCCTCGCTCCTCAGCAAGATCGCCGGCGACCTGTCGTTCGGCGCGAGCTTCAACAGCCGCTACCTGGCCGAGCCGATCGGCGACCGCGCGCCGCTCGACACGTCGATGCAGGTCGTCTTCGTGCACCAGCACACCTTCCCGATCGGGGCGGGGCGCTGAGGGCCGCGGCCCGCGCCTCAGAAGATGCCGACCTTGACGTAGCCGAGCAGCGAGCAGATGAGCCCGACGCTGCCCATCGCGACCATGGCGCCCAAGAAGATGCGCTTGAAGCGCGGCTGCGACACGATGAGGCCCACCGCGCCGAGCACCAGGCAGATCTGCAAGAAGAGCGTGGCCAGGTCGAAGCGGTCGCCGGCGGCGCCGAGCACCTCGAGCTGCGTCTCGAGCTCTTTCACGCCCGTGACCTGCCCGAGCTTGCCCTCGACGTCCTGGGCCCAGTTCTCGCGACCCACCTTCGCCGAGCCCAGCAAGATCTCTTTCTTCTCCTTCCGGTAGCGCACGAGTTCGGCCTCGACCTCGCGCACCCGCGCCTCGACGCCCGCGGTCTGCTCGGCCCGGATGGCGCCGCCGGTGATGAGCGCCTTCAGCAGATCGCGCTGGCCCTCGGCGAGCGACTCTTTGATGCCCTTCGACTGATACCAGAGGTACGCGCTGGTCCGCTCGCTCGCCAGGCGCAGCTCGTCGTCGCCGTACTTGCCCCCGGCGAGCTCGTTGAGCGCCAGGACGGCGGCGAAGATGGACAGCGCGAGCCCGAAGAAGACCTCGTATCGCTTGGCGGGTTCGGCGCCCGCATCGCCGGCGGAAGGTTCCGTTGGTTGCGTCATGGGCCGCACCCTAGTGAAGGAGCGGCCGCCCCGTCCATAAGCGTGCCAAGGCCCCCGCGAGAGCGGGCCCGGCGAAGGCGTCGCCGCGCGGAAACGTGGCCCTCTTTAGGAGGACGTGGGGCGCGGGCTCGCGGAGGGGGGCGGGCCTCCCGATCAAGGTCACCAACCCGAACCCGAGAACGTGGCATTTTGCACCATGACGCGTCCGCAGAAAGGGCGTTGGCATGGGGGGGGCTCTAACGCAATGCGCATACGCAAAAACTTTTATTCGATGACCTGTGTTAAATGCTTGCGGCACCCCGGTGGCCCGCACTACGTTGCGAGGTAGGGCGTCGGCCGGCCGTATCGAAGGCGGCCGGCCGACGCTCCGGCCCAAGCCCGTGGGGGCGGGGTCAGAGCTCGGGGGGCGCGGCGTTCGCCGCCCCGAGTGCCGGGTGCAGGCCCGCCCACTCGGCCTGCGCCTGCGTGGCACGTCCGGCCTCGAGCGGTTGGCGTCGCCGGCGGTGCAGAAGAAAGGCGGCCAGCGGTCCGAACGACGTCGGCGGCCTGAACCTCGGCGTTCGGTATGCCGTCGGCCGTCCGAACGCTGCCGGTGGGCGAGGGCGGTCAGCCGTTCGAACGCTGCCGGTAGGCGAAGGCGGCCGGCCGTTCGAACGCTGTCGGTGGGCGAGGGCGGCCGGCCGTCCGAACGCTGTCGGTGGGCGAGGGCGGCCGGCGGCCTGAACGGGGCCCTTGGCAGGAAGGCCCCCGGCGGGGGGGAATGAACCGTGACTTCCGGCACATGTGCCGGGGCGTCGACCTGGTCTACGCTGGTGCCATGCCGCTCACGCGCTCGCTCCGTCTCCTGGCCTTCGCCCTCTACGCGATTGCGGGCGCGTCCGAGCTGGCCGACCCGGGGCCTCAAGGGGTGCCGCCCCTCGCCTGGGTCGTCAGCTACCTGGCCTTCGGCCTGGGGCTGGCCCTGGCCGAACCTGAAGGCTCGGTCCGCCGGCGCCTGGGCGGGCTCCTGGTGCAGACGCCGGCGCTCTTGTCGATGGCCTGGCTCGTGCCTTGCCGCTTCGGCGCCCTGCTGCTCGTCATCGTCGCCTGGCAGGTGGCGCTGCTCTTCTCGCCGCGCGTGCTCGCTTTGTGGATCAGCGCCCAGACGCTGGCGGTCGGCTGCTGTCTGTGCTCGGGCGACGGTGCGTCCGCGTGCACGTCGTACCTGATCGGCCTGCTCGGCTCGCAGGTCTTCGCCGCGGTGACGGTGCTCGTCGCGCGGCGCGAGGCCGAGGCGCGGGGCGAGCTCGCCCGGGCGAACGCCGAGCTCTTGGCGACCCGGGCCCTCTTGGCCGAGGCGAGCCGGGCGCAAGAGCGGGCGCGCATCGCGCGGGAGATGCACGACGTGCTCGGGCACGGCCTGACGGCGCTCGGCCTGCAGCTCGAGGTGGCCCGGCACCTCTTGCCGGAGGGCGACGCGCGCTCGCACGTGGCCCGGGCGCGCGAGGTGGGGGCGAACCTCTTGCGCGAGGTGCGCGAGGTGGTGGGCAAGACGCGCGACGGGGCCGCCCCCGACCTCGGGCGCGCGCTGCGGGTGCTCGCCGAGCAGACGCCGGGCCTGCGGGTGCACCTCGAGATGCCCGAGCCCTTCCTGGTCGAAGACGGCGAGCGGGCGCACTGCGTGCTGCGCTGCGTGCAAGAGGTCGTGACCAACACGCTGCGCCACGCCGGGGCCCAGAACCTCTGGGTGACCATCGGCAGCACGCCCGAGGGCGTGACCATCGACGCGCGCGACGACGGGCGCTGCGCCGGCGAGGTGTGCCCGGGCGTGGGCCTCTCGGGCATGGCCGAGCGGGTGCGGGCGGTGGGCGGCACGCTCGCCTTCGAGCTGAGCCCCTCGCAGCCCTTCGCCCTGAGCGCGCGGCTGCCGGCGCGCGCGGGGGCGGCTTGATCCGCATCGCGCTCGCCGACGATCAGACGCTCGTCCGCCAGGGCATCCGCAGCCTGCTCGGGCTGGTGCCCGACTTCGAGCTCGTGGCCGAGGCGTCCGACGGCGAGGAGGCCGTGCGCGCGGTCGAGGCGACGCGGCCCGACGTCCTGCTGCTCGACGTGCGCATGCCCCGGGGCGACGGGCTCTTCGTCGCGCGCACGCTCTCGGCGCGGGGCGCGCTGCCGCCGACGCTCGTGCTGACGACCTTCGACGACGACGAGGCCGAGCGCGAGGCGCTGCGCGCCGGGGTGCGGGGCTTTCTCTTGAAGGACGTCTCGCTCGAGCGGCTCGTGGCCGCGGTGCGCTCGGTGGCCGCGGGGGGCACCGCCTTCGAGCCCGGGCTCACCGAGCGCGCCCGGCGCGATCTCGCGGGCGCGGCCCCGGCCGCCGTCGAGGGGGGCTCGGCCGAGCCCATCACGGCGCGCGAGCGCGAGGTGCTGCGGCTGCTCGCCGCCGGCTACAGCAACCGCGAGATCGCCAAGACGCTCTGCGTGGCCGAGGGCACGGTGAAGAACCACGTGTCGCACATCCTCGATAAGCTCGGCGTGCGCGACCGCACGCGGGCCGTGCTGACGGCGGTGCGCCTCGGCTACCTCTGAGCGGCGGCCCGGGCGAGGGGCGGGCGCGGCCCCGGCCCCGCCGCGCCCGCGATCGTGACTTCCGGCACATTGTCGGGCCCGCCTTGCGGCGATAGCCCTGAGGCATGACGATTCGCGCTTTCCGTCTCGCACTTCCTTCCGCCGCGGCCCGCGGCGGCGCGCCCCCGGCCGCGTGACGCCCGCCGTGCTCCGAGCCCCGAGCGCCAGCGTGCCCTTCGCGCCGCCGAGCCGCCCCGCCGAGGCGGGCGCGCCCGAGAGCCAGCGATCGCCCGGCGGGCCCGGGGGCGCCGCGGCCAGCTGGGGCGCCTTCGCCGCCGCGGCGGGCGTCGCGGCGCTGGTGGGCGCGCTCTTTCCTTATGTTATTTTGAAAGTTGGCTTCGGCCCCAACGCCTCGATCGTCTCGACGCTCGCGGCCGGCGCGCTGCTCTCGGCCCGGCGCGGGGCGCGGCCCGGCGACCGCGTCGCGCTGCACCTCGCGCAGGCCGCCGGCGTCGCCGCGGCGCAGAGCGCCTTCGGGTGCGTGGCGCTCGCGGCGCTCGAGCTGTGGCGGGGGCGGGCGGGCCTCGAGGCGGTCCCGCGGCCCTCGGGCGGCGGGGCGCTCGTCGTCTGGCTCGCCGCGGCCGGCTGCCTCGGCGTGCTCGTCGCGGGGGGCCTGCGCCGCGCGTACCTCGCCGACGCGGCGCTGCCCTTCGCCGGCGGCGTCGTGGGCGCCGAGGCCATCCTCGTCTTCGAGTCGGGGCGGCGCGCGCTCGGCGGGCGCCTGCGGGCCCTCGCCAAGGCGGCGGCGGCCTCGGCGGCCTGGGCGCTCGCGTCGGCGGGCCGGCCCGGCGCCTGGGGCGGCGTCGCGCTCGGCTCGGGCATCCTGCTCGGGCCCCGCGTCGCCCTCTCGCTCGGCGCGGGCTCGCTCGCGGCGCGCGGGCCGCTCGCCCCGACGGCGCTCTGGGCCGCGGTCGGCCTCGTGCTCGGCAGCTCGCTCGCGCGCGCCCTGCTCGCGCGCGCCGCGCCGCCCCCCGGCGCGGCGCCGGCGTCGGCCCGCGGCCCGCGGGGGCCGGGCGGCGACGGCGACCTGCCCCCGCGCGCCCGCTGGCTCGCCGCGCTCGCCGCCCTGGTGGCGCTCTGCGCGTCGGGCCGCGACGCGTGGGGCGTGCCGGTCTGGCTCACGCTCGCCGGTGTCGCGCTCTCGCTGCCGCTGCTGCTCGTCGGCGCGCGGGTGCTCGGCGAGACGAGCTGGGCGCCGGCGACGACCCTGACGGCGGCCGCGCAGGCGCTGCTCGGCCTGCTCGTGCCGGGGTGCGCGTCGGCGATGGTGGTCGGCAGCGCCGCGGGCGGCGCCATCCCCGCCTGCGGCGCGCACCTCTTGCAGAGCCTGCGCACCGCCCAGCTCGTGGGCGCGCGCCCGCGCGAGACCGCGCTCGCGCAGCTGCTCGGCACCGCGGTCGGCGCGGCCGCGCTCGGGGTGACCTTCCCGCTGCTGGCGCGCCACTACGGGTTCGGTAGCAACGGCCTCGCCCCGCCGCTCGGCCTGCGCCTGGCCGAGCTCGGCGAGTCGCTCGCGCGCGGCCCGGGCGCGCTGCCTCCGGGGGCGCGCTGGGCGCTCGCGGCCGCGGCGCTCGCCGGCGCCGCCCTCGCGCTCGCCGAGCGGCGCTTCGGCCGGCGCGCCCCCTCGGCCGCGGCGCTCGGCGTGGGGCTCTTGCTGCCGCTCTCGGCGTCGCTGCCGGCGCTCGCCGGCGCGCTCGGCGCGGCGGCCTGGGCGCGGGCGCGCCCCGCCGCGAGCCGCGAGTTCGGCGCGCCCGTCGCGGCGGGGCTCGTCGCCGGCGAGGCCGTGGTCGCCGTCGTCGCGGCGCTCTTCGCGTGACCGCAGCTGTCGCCGTCGTCGCCGCGCTCTTCGCGTGACCGCGGTCGCTGCCCTCGCCGCGCTCTCCGCGTGACCGCGGTCGCTGCCTTCGCGGCGCCCTTCGCGCAAGCCGGCGCGGCCCGGGGCCCGAAAAAGGCGAAGGGCCGGCGCCTTCGCGGCGCCCGGGCGCCGTGGGGCGCCGGGGCGTCGCGGAGGCGGCCGGCCCGTCGGGGCGCGCCCTCCGGCCGGCGGGGCCGGCGAGCGCGCGCGGGGGCGAGGCGGGCTCAGCCCTGCCAGGGCAGCTCGATGTGGATATCCACGTCCGAGCGGATCTTGAGCGCGCCGAGCAGCGCCTTGAACTGCTCGATGCCGAAGTCAGGCTGGTTGATCTTGATGTCGGCGACCTGGCGGCCGTTCTCCGAGCGGGTGGCAAACTGGATCTGGCGGGTCTGGCCGCGGATCGAGAGGTTGCCCGTGACGTGGTACTGGCCGGGGCCCGCGGGCGCCACGTGCGTCGACTGGAAGCGCACCTCGGGGAACTGGTCGGCCTTGAGGACGTCCTTCGCGGCGTTCGACTCGATCTCGGCGCGGTCCTTGTCGCTGACGTCGGACGGGGTCTTGCCGTCGGCCGTGGCGCGCTCGACGCGGAGCGAGCTCGCGTCGAAGTGCGCGTCCATCATCAGCGTGTTGGGGTCGACGTCGATGTAATAACGATGAACGCGGAACGTCACGTCGTGCCCGACGCGGGCCAGCATGCCTTCGCGGTAGGAGTTAACGAAGACGGCGGAGTTGGTAGGGTCGAATCGAATAGTCATGGTTAGCGCACCATACTCCAAGAATTTGACCCTGCCGAGGGGGTCGTGGGGGGGGTCAGGTCGAAAGCACAAAACGCTTCGCGAGAGCCATTTTTGGCTTACTTGCGGCCCCTCGGGAGGGCCCCTGCATGCCCCCCTCGCGGCGCGCGCCTTGCATGAAAAAGAGGTACTCATAAAATCTTTCACCGAGGCCGAACGGTTTTGAGAGTTTCGTTCGTCGTGGCGTGCGCGCCCATGACATGACGCGCGCGCCGCGCTCGCGCGTCTGCCGCCGCGCGTCGTCGCGCCGTCGGTCATCGCGTCGTCGACGGCAGAGTGACTCGGTCGTGCGCCTCGGCGTCATCGCGGGCGAGTTTCATTGGCACAAGCACGACGGCTAGGACGAGTTCTTCCTCGTGCTCGAGGGCCGGCCCCTGCTCGACATCGAGGGCCGCGGCACGGTAACGCTCGGGCCGCACCAAGCGTACACGGTGCCGAGGGCGTAAGGATAGAGGGCTATCCGCCCCCGGTCGATCTTTCTGCCGTGACTGGCCCGTCGCGCGGCGGCGCCGACGCAAGGGCAACCGAGAGGTTGCGTCTGGTCGGGGCGCGGCCTAGCCTACGCGCGCCCCGGAGGTCGCGCATGGCCGAGACGAACCCCCACCGCATCGAGACGACCGAGACCACCGCGCGCCATGCCGGCCAGGCGGGCTGAGGCGGCGCTGCGGGGCGCGGCGCCCGTGTTCGCCGCGCTCGGCGACGAGACGCGGCTCGGCCTCGTCGCGCGGCTCTGCGAGGGCGGGCCCGCGTCGATCGCGCGGCTGAGCGAGGGGGCGGGCGTCACGCGCCAGGCCGTGGCCAAGCACCTGCAGGTGCTCGAGGGCGCCGGGCTGGTGCGCGGCGCGCGGCGGGGCCGCGAGAACGTGTTCCGAATCGAGACGCGGCGGCTCGAAGAGGCGCGGCGCTGCCTCGACCGCATCTCGTCGCAGTGGGACGAGGCGCTCGGCCGGCTCAAGGCGCTCGTCGAAGAAGGCTAGCCGCGGCCGGCCGGCCCGCGCCGCCCGCCCGCGCCGCCGCGGCTTGGCCGCCGGCGAACGACTCGAGCAAGAAGTCGCGCAGCGCCGTGACGCGGCGGGGCACGTAGCGCGACGAGGGGTAGACGAGGTGCATCGGCGCGCCGAACGCGCGGTACGCCGGCAGCACGCGCGCGAGCCGCCCGCGCGCGACGTCGTGCGCGCACGCGAACAGGGGCAGCTGCCCGAGGCCGACGCCGGCGAGCAGCATGCGCCGCACGAACGACAGGTCGTCGGCCCCGATCGGACCGCCCACCTCGACGCGCTCTTCGCCGTCGGGCCCCGTCAGCGCCCAGGTCGCGCGCCCCCGCGAGGGGCGGAAGAGCACGCAGCGGTGCCGCGTCAGGTCTTCGACCCGCGCCGGCGTGCCCCGCCGGGCGAGGTAGCGCGGCGAGGCGAACACCCCCCCCTCGCTCTCGCCGAGCTTGCGCGCCACGAGCGAGCCGTCGCGCAGCGCGCCCGCGCGCAGCGCCAGGTCGAACCCCTCTTCGACCAGGTCGACCACCCGCCCCGTCAGCACGAGCTCGACGTGCACCCGCGGGTGCCGCCGCACGAAGCGCGCGATCGGCGCCGCGAGCAGCCGCTCGCCCGCGTCGACCGGCGCCGTCATGCGGATCGCGCCCCGCAGCGCCCCCTGCATGTCGGCCACCGCCGCCGCCGCCTCTTCGACCCCCGCGAGCCCCCGCGACGCCCGCTCGTAGAACGCCCCGCCCGCCTCCGTCAGCGACACCCGCCGCGTCGAGCGCTGCAGGAGCCGCACGCCGAGCTCGGCCTCGAGCAGCCCCACCGCCCGGCTCACCGACGACTTCGGCAGCCCGAGCGCCTTCGCCGCCGCCGTGAAGCCCTGATCGTCGACGACCCGCACGAACACGGCGACGCGGTTCAAGTCCATCTGTTCGAATGTTGCGAACAATGCGTTCGTACGCAAGCCCCTTGTGCGTGGGAGCGCAACGGTCCACTCTGGCCCAGCAACACAACGGAGGCGCCCATGCTCACCCGCAAGCTACCCACGGTCGTCCGCGTCCTGCTCGGCCTCGTCTTCTTCGTCTTCGGCCTGAACGGGTTTCTGCAGTTCCTGCCCCAGCCGCCGATGCCCGGGCCCGCCGGCCAGTTCATCGGCGCCCTCGTCGCCTCGGGCTACCTGTTCCCCCTGCTCAAGCTGACCGAGGTCGTCGCCGGCGCCATGCTGCTCGCGAACCGCTTCGTGCCCCTCGCCCTGGCCCTGCTCGCGCCCATCATCGTCAACATCGCGGCGTTCCACACGCTGCTCGCGCCCGGCTACCCCATGGTCGCCTTCCTGCTCGGCACCGAGCTCTACCTCGCCTGGGTCTACCGCGACGCCTTCCGCCCCATGCTCCGCGCCGCCGTCGCGCCCCGCGTGGGCGAAGCCGAGAGCTCGGCCCCCTCGGCCAAGGCCGCCGCCCCCGCCTGACCCCGACCGCGCGCGCCGTCGCCGCCCGCCGCGCCCCCCCCGGCGCCCGCGCCCCGGGGGCGGCGCGACGGGGCCCGCGAGGCGCGCGCCCGCCGGCTCAGCGCCCGCCCTCGACGTGCTCGCGCAGCGCCGTCAGCAGCGAGCCCCACCACAGGCCGATCATGCGGCTGAAGGCGGGCCCGACGAGCCCGTGGCGGGCGGGGTGGCCCTCGCGCAGGGCGGCCCAGCCAGAATGGCGGACGCTCACCATCGTGCCCTCGCCCGAGGGCACGAAGAGCACCTCGACGAAGGTCGCCTCGCCCGGGGCGAAGTTCGCGTTGCGCCACTCGAGCTCGACGCGCCAGGGCGGGTCCCACGCGGTGACCCGGCCGACCTCGATCGTGCGCGCCCCCGCGGGGGCCTCGAAGGTCTCGAAGAGCCGGCCGCCCGGCTTCGGCTCGAAGACGAGGCGGCCGGCCCGGCGGCCCCCGACGCGGTAGGCCGGCCCCGTCTTCCACCAGCGATCGATCTCGCGCGTGAAGACGTCGAACGCGTCCGCCGGCGCCACGGCCACGTAGACCGACGCCTTCGCCGCGTCGCCCGCCGGCGCGCTCACCGCCCCCCCCGGCCGCGCGTGCGCTCGGCGTGCTCTTTGAAGGCCGCGAGCTCGCACGCCCAGAACGCCTCGACCTCGTCGAGCCAGCGCCGCAGCTCGCCGAAGGGCCCCCGCCGCAGGCCGTAGACCCGCGCCCGCGCGTCGTCGCCGTCGGGCCGCTCTTCGACCAGCCCGCTCGCGCGCAGCACCCGCAGGTGCCGGCTCATCGCCGGCGGGCTCACCGCGAGCGCCGCGGCGAGCTCGCCCGCCCGCCGCGGCCCCGCGCGCAAGAGCTCGACCGCCCGCCGCCGCGTCGGGTCGGCGAGCGCCGTGAAGGTTCGGCCGAGGTCGCTCACGCCTTCGTCTGCGGGCCGCGCAGCCGCTGGTAAAACCACCACCGGTGGCCCCCGACGTCTTCGCACTCGTAGCCCCGGTCGCTCCAGTACTCGTCGCCGTAGTCGGTCGTGTGCAGCTCGGTCACGATCGTCGCCCCCGCCTCGCGCGCCCGCCGGCAGTGCGCCTCGGCGTCGTCGACGTACACCATCATGTTCTGCGTGTTCGCCCCGCCCACCTGCCGCGGCGCCCGCGCCCGCGGCAGCTTCTCTTTCGGCTCGCCCACCATGACGAGCCCCCCGCCGAACACCAACTCGGAGTGCTCGACCCGCCCCCCGTCGCCCTCGACCTTCAGCCGCACCTCGAAGCCGAACGCCCGGCAGAGCCAGTCGATCGCCTCGGCGGCGTTCTCGTAATAAAGCGCGCTCGAAATGCGCGGCCAGCCCGGCGGCGTCTCTCGCATGATCGTACCCTCTGTGCGGTAGGAGAAATGTTAACTAGCGGGTTAATATTTAACATGTGCGTTAATCATCGTCAAGCCCCCACGACGGCCCTGCCCCCGGCACCCGAGCGCGTCGCGGTGCCCCGAAAGCTTCCGAAAAAACCTTCTCGCGATGGCCTCGGGCTCGGGCCCGTGCCTGAGCATGAAGTGAAGGGCGCGCGCCGCGGGCGGCGGGTGGTACGCCCCCTGCAGAGCGCCTGCCGTGCCCCGGCCGAGGCGCCGGGGAGCAGACGCACAAGCCCAGGCTGGCTCGATGTCAACCGTAGGGCCCCAAGGACACCCGGAGGCAACGGCGATGCGAACCTCTCTGCTCTCTCTGCTGACCGCCGCCGCGCTGGCGCTACCGCTCAACGGCTGTGATCGAGGCAGCGGCCGCCAGCAACAACAAGACAACTCGATGCACCCTGCCTCGCCCGACGCGGGCCCGAGGCCGGGGCAACCCGACCCCCAAGGCACCAACATCCCGGGCCCGGGCGCCGCGCCCGCCCCCGGCCACGATATGAACGCCGACCCCGGCGGCGGTCGCGATTCGCCCATGGGCCGCGACCCCAGCATGGGCTCGGGCATGAACCCCAGCCCCGGCGGTGCCACCGTCGGCGGCGACAGCAACCCGAGCACCAACGAGCGAGGCAAGGGCTATGGCTCAGGCAAGGGCTCGCCCGGTACGGGCGTGGGCACGGGCTCGGGCGTGAGCACCGACACCGGCACGGGCGTCGGCACGGGCTCGGGCACGACCGGGTCGGGCGTCGACGCCGGGCGCACGGGCACGGGGGCCACCGACTCGGGCGCCGGTCAGGGCAAGACCGGCACCGGCACGACCGGGGGGCGAAGCCCTACCTCGTCGGGCTCGCGCGGCACGACCGGCTCGGGCGCCAACGAGACGCGGCCGGGCGGCGCCGGGCCTCGCTGAGGGGCGGGCGCACGCGCACGGAAGCTGCGGCGATCTTGCCACGCGCGGGCGGGGCGCCGCGGCCCTTCGCCCTCACTCGAAGCGAGGCGCCGCGGCCCTTCGCCCTCGCTCGAAGCGAAGCGCCGCGGCCCTTCGCCCTCACTCTTCGCCGACGAACAAGAAGTCGACCGGCACGCACTGCTCGGAGGGCCGGGGGTCGGGCGGCAGCATCGCGCGCACGTTGTTCAGGCACATGATGCCACGGGGGTCGAGCGGGAACTCGAGCAGGCTCTTGGCGGCGACGAAGAGCGAATAGCCGAGCCCGTTGACGAAAGGCACCTGCGAGCCAGGCTGGAAGCGCGCCCCCTCGAAGAAGAGCGCCTCGAGCGTGCGCTCGCCGGGGCCGAGGGGCGTCAGGCGCACGCCGCGGCGGGGCTCGAGCACGACGCCGCCCGGCTCGAAGCGCAGCGTGCTGGACGAGCCGGTGACGGCGTGCGAGAGCGAGACCTCGACCACCGCCGGCCCCTGCTCCGGGCGGCCGTCGTCATAGGCCACGAGCAGGGGCCGCTGCTCGGCGTCGCCCGTGACCGCGAACGTTCGGTAGTCGCCCGGCGCGAGCCCGGCGCCGAAGAGCGTGAGCTCGGGCGGGCCCTCGTCGTCGCAGCTCGTGGCCGCGGCGTCGACCGCCCTCATGTCGTACGCCACCGCGGGCAAGGCGATGTGATCGGTCACCTGCCCGAACGCAAGCGGCTCGCCGCCCACGGCTTGCAACAGGGGGCCGACCCAGGGGCCGCCCGACGAGGGTCGGGCGCAGAGGTCGAAGGCGGCGGTGTCGGGAAAGGGGTCGTCGGTGAAGAAGTTGGCGAAACGGACGAAGCCCTCGGCCACCCCGCCGCCCCCGCCGCCCCCGCCGCCGGTGCCGCCGCTGCCGCCCGTCGCCGAGCCGCCCCCGCCCGCGAGCCCGCTGCCGCCGAGCCCCGCCGAGCCCCCGCTGGGGCCCCCCCCTACGCCCGCTTGCCCGCCCGCCCCTTCGCCCCCGGGGGCGCGCGACACGTCGTCGATGCCGAGCATGGACCCGCACCCGGCCGCGACGAGCGCCGCCGCGGCGACGGGCATGGGGGCGGACCGCCGGGGCCGCCCGAAAAGCGAAGTTCGCATCACGACCCCTTATAGCCCACCCCGAGCGCGGCAGGGGAGGGAGGGCCGGCGAGCGGCAGCACGAACCGGAAGCGCGTGCCCTCGGCCGACGTCGATTCGACCTGGAGCGAGCCGCCGTGCGCGCGCGCGATGCAGCGCGCGAGGTAGAGGCCCAACCCGAGGCCGGTCGAGCCCGCGCCCGCGGCGAAGTGCTGAAAGAGCCGGGGCAGCAGGTCGGCGGGAACGCCCGGGCCCCGGTCGACGACGTCGATGAGGGCGCGCGGCTCGCCGCCGCCCTCGGCGGGGCCGACCTCGACCCGGACGGGGCGGCCGGGGGGGGAGTGCTTGACGGCGTTGCCGACGACGTTCTCGATCGCCTGGCGGAGCCGGTCGGCGTCGGCGACGACGACCAGGTCTTCGGAGCCCTCGGCCGACACGTCGACGGACGGGGTCGCCAGGGTCGGCGCCGTCTCGCGCACGAGCGCGAGCAGGTTCAGCGGCGCGGGGTAGAGCACGAAGAGGCCCCGATCGAGGCGGTTGATGTCGAGCAAGTCGGACGTCATGCGCGTCAGGCGCGTGAGCGAGCGGAGCGCGGCGTCGGCGTGGAGCAGGTCTTCGTCGCGCCCGTCGCGGCCGGCGCTCGCCCGCAAGAGCTGCAGCCGCCCGTGCAGGGGGTTCAGGTGGTTGCGCACGTCGTGCGCGAGCACGGTGACGACCTCGTCGGCGGCGGCGCGCCGCCCCTTCTGCTCGTCGGCCCGGCGCAGCGCCTCGACGAGCTCGGCGCGGTGGGCGAGCGCGCCGACCCAGCGGGACACGGCCTCGACGAACCCGACGTCGGGCGCGTCGAAGTAGCGCGGCGTCGTCGACACCACGCTCAGCACGCCGCGCACCGCGCCGCCCACCTCGAGCGGCGCCGCGATCTGGCTGCGCACGCCGAGCGCCTCGACGACGCCGCGCAGCTCGCCGACGTCGTAGTCTTGGTCGCCCGTCGCGTACGTGCGCCGCGCCTGGAAGGCGTCGGCCACCTTGCCGCCGTTGGCCAGCGGCAGCCGATCGAGGCCGAGGGCCTTCTGCCGGCGGCCCAGCGGCGTGTCGCTCGTGCCGACGGCCACGAGCGTCTGGGTGCTCTCTTCGAGCAAGAAGGCGTCGGTCTTGTCGCAGCGCAGCGTCTCGGCGAGCCGCTGGCACGCCTCGGTCAGGGCGGCGGCCAGATCGAGGGCGGGCAGCCCCAACAGGTGCTGGAGCATGGTCACGAGGCGGTGACCGTTTCTCGTGCCCAAGTCCTCCACAGGGGTCAGGGCTAGCACCAGTGGCCGAGCGCCGCACCCCCCTCGTACCCGGCCTCGCGAGGCTGCCCATCGCGTCCGCCGGGGCGGTGGCCGAGCGGCCCGGCGCGGGCACCGACGGAAGGCGCGCGCCGCCGGGGGGCCGCCGCGGGGCTGGCGGGGCCCCGAGGCCGCCGCGCCGGCGCCTTCTTCCGGCCCGCCCGCCCGCGCCGCGGCTCTACCCCAGCCGCGCGCCCCCGCGCCGACTCTGGCCCGCGCCCCCTGTCGGCGGGCGACTCGGACCGCTCGCGGGCAGAGGGCTTTGCACGGGCCGCCCGCTCAACGCTCGCACGCGGGCGCGCCGGACGGGGCCGCCCGCTCACTCGTCGCGGGCGCCGAAGGCGAGCACGGTGATGGTGCTGTTGATTTGAAAGCCGTTGTAGAGCTCGAACATCGCGTTCATGCCCGCGCTCGGCGGCGCCAGCGAGAGCGCCCGGTCGAGCCCGGCCTGCATGCCCTGCCGCCGCGCCACCCAGCTGCGGGCGTTGCAGCTGAAGAGCAGCGTCGCCTGCGGCGAGGGCACCCGCGAGGGCAGCTCGTCGCGCAAGAACGCGGCGAGCGCCTCGCCCATGTCGACGAGCTGCATCAATTCGAGCTCGGTGCCCTCGCGCAGCAGGTTGCAGAACAAGATCGAGTCGTCGGGCAGGGGCTTGATGGCCGCGTGCATGAAGTACTCGCGCCCGACGCGGACGGCGGTCGGCCGGTCGGAGAAGCCCCGCGGCAGGCCGAACGCGAGCTCGTCGACGCCGACGCCGAGCCGCTCGGCGTAGGCGCGCGCGGCGGGCTGGCCGTCGATCTCGAGGGCGAGCTTGCACGAGGGGTCGACCTTGGTGATGGTGAGCCGCTCGCCGAGGGGCCGGTAGGCGTGGTGGCGCAGCACCGCCCAGGGGGCCCGGGTGCGGACCACCACGACGAGGGCCGCGTCGCCCAGCGTCTCGCCGCCGGCCTGCACGACGCCCGCCACCCCGGGGTCTCCGAGCGGCAGGTGCGAGCCCGCCCCGCCCCCGACGAGCGAGAGCGCGGGCGCCTCGGTCAGTATGCCGAGCAAGAGCTCTTCTTTCTTGAGGCGATAGCCGTCGTCGATGACCATCGCCACGTACGTGCGCGGGTCGACGTCGGACGGGCGCGCCCCGAGCTCGGCGAGGGCCTGGTTCACCGCCGCGATGCCGGCGCCCGAGGCGTCCGACGCGAGCCCACGGCCCAGGCCCACCCCCACCTCGAGGTCGCCCGAGAGCGCGGCGAGCACCACCCCGTTCTCGTGAAAGCCCGCGTTGTCGATGGCCGTGTCGCTGCTGGCGGCCACCACCTTCGTGGCCCGCGGCAGCCGCTCGCGCACCGCCCGGTAGATCGCGCCCTGGTCGCGCCGGCTGCCGATGAAGAGCATCGCGAGCTCGGGCCGCGCCCCGCCCAGCGCCCCCACCAGCTCGTCGGCGGCCGCGGCCGCCTCACCCTCGGCCGTGCGGGCCGTCGTCAACGTGACTTTTGCCATGGGGGGGCGCTCCGCCGAAACCCGGAGGGGTTCGGGCGGAGCGTAGAATGGTTCCGGCGCCGGCGAAAGGGCGCGCCCGCCCCCCGGCGCGCGCGCGAAGGCCCGGCCCCCGGCGGCCATTGCCGGGCCGGGGCCTTCGGGCTAGGTGCTGGGCGCCCGATTGACGGGGCCCGCCGCCCGCCGGCGGCCCCGACGGAGAACTGCCATGCAAAGCCGCTGGTCCGACGACGATGCCCGCGCCTTCCGCGAGCGCTACGCCCCCTGGGGCGACGACCTCGCCCTGCGCGTGTACACCTCGCGCCTGCTCGGCCGGAGCGCCGACCTGGTGATGCACGGCGGCGGCAACACCTCGGTCAAGACCGCCCGGCGCGACGTCTTCGGCGAGCCGGTCGAGGCGATCTGCGTCAAAGGCAGCGGCTGGGACCTCGACACGATCGAGCCGCCCGGCCTGCCCGCGCTGCGCCTCGGGCCGCTGCGGGCGCTGCGCCGGCTCGAGGCGCTCTCCGACGAAGAGATGGTCAACCAGCAGCGCACCAACCTCTTCGACGCCGCGTCGCCCAACCCCTCGGTCGAGACGCTCCTGCACGCGTTCTTGCCGCACAAGTTCGTCGACCACACGCACGCCGACGCCATCTTGGCGCTCACCAACCAGCCCGGCGGCGAGGCGCTCGCGCGCGAGGCGCTCGGCGAGCGCGTCGCCCTCGTGCCCTACGTGATGCCGGGCTTCCGCCTCGCCAAGCTCGCCGCCGAGATCTACGAGCGGGACCCGAAGGTCGAGGCCATGGTGCTGCTCAAGCACGGCTTCTTCACCTTCGCCGACGACGCGCGGGCGAGCTACGAGGCGCATGTCGCCTACGTCGACCGGGCCGAGCGCTTCCTCGCGGCCCGGGCCCGCGGGGGGGCGCGAACGGCCGGCTCGGCGGCGCCGGCCGCCCCGTCCCCCGGCGGCGAGCCCGCGCGGGCGCCGGCCGCCCCCGCCGGCGAGGGCGCCGTCGCGCGGGCCCGGGCGCTCGCCGCCGAGATCGCGCCCGTCTTGCGCGGGCTGCTCGCGGGCCGCACGGGCGACCCCGACCGGCCCTTCCGGCGGGTCATCCTCGAGCACCGGGCGTCGCCCGAGATCTTGGGCCTGCTCGCCGAGCCGCCCTGCGAGCGGCTGGCCGGCCTGGGCCCGATCACGCCCGACCACGTCATTCGCACCAAGGCGACGTACCTGTTCGTGCCCGACCACGGGGCGGGCGACGAGGGCCGCCTGCGCCAGCAGCTCGGGGGGCTCATCAACGCCTTCCGCGAGCGCTACGACGCCTACTTCGCGGCCCAGACCGCGGCCAAGGGCGTCACGCGCCAGAAGCTCGACCCCGACCCGCGCGTCGTCTTGGTGCCGGGCGTCGGCCTCTTCGCGGCCGGCAAGAGCCGCAAGGACGCTGCCATCGCGGCCGACATCGCCGAGCACACGCTGCGGGTCAAGTCGCTCGCCGAGTCGCTCGGCGGCTACGAGCCGCTCGCCGACGGCGACCTCTTCGACATGGAGTACTGGAGCCTCGAGCAGGCCAAGCTCGGCAAGGAGGCCGAGAAGCCCCTCTCGCGCCGGGTCGCGCTGGTGACGGGGGCGGCGGGCGCCATCGGCGTCGGCGTCTGCCTCGAGCTCGCGAAGGCGGGCGCGCACGTCGTGCTCACCGACGTCGACGAGGCGGGGCTCGAGCGGGCCCGGGCGCTGGTCGCGAAGGCGGCCGGCGCGAGCGCGTGCGCCGCGACGCGCGTCGACGTGACCGACGAGGCGTCGGTGCGGGCGGGCTTCGCCTTCGCCTGCCGCACCTTCGGCGGCGTCGACGTCGTCGTGCCCAACGCCGGCATCGCCCACGTCAGCCCCCTCGCCGCGACCGAGACGCGCGCCTTCACCCGCGTCGTCGACGTCAACCTGATCGGCTACTTTCTCACCCTGCGCGAGGCGGCGCGCGTGCTCTCGGCGCAGGGCACCGGCGGCGACGTCGTCGTCAACGCCTCGAAGAACGTCTTCGGCCCCGGCGCCGACTTCGGCGCCTACAGCGCCTCGAAGGCCGCCGGCCACCAGCTCGGCAAGGTGGCCGCGATCGAGCTCGCGCCCCACGGCATCCGGGTCAACATGATCAACGCCGACGCCGTCTTCGCCGAGGGCGAGACCCCCTCGGGGCTCTGGCGCGAGATCGGGGCCGACCGCGCGCGCTCGAAGGGCATCGCCCCCGAAGCCCTCGAAGAGCACTACCGCGAGCGAAACCTCTTGCGGGCCAAGGTCACCGGCGCCCACGTCGGCCGCGCCGTCGTCTTCTTCGCCTCGGGCCTGACGCCCACCACGGGCGCGACGCTGCCGGTCGACGGCGGGGTCGCCGCCGCCTTCCCGCGCTGAACCCCGCCCGCCCTTGACGAGGCCGGCGAGCCGCGCCGCTTGCGGGCCCGATCGAGCGCGGTCGGTCTAAGCGCGCGACGGCCACCGACTCGGCGAACCGGACGGCCTCGTCGCGGTCGGCCGCCGACCCGGCCTGCAGCGAGGCCACGGCGTGGTCGCGGCCCGCCAGGTCGGCCGACACCGCCCACGCCCCGAAGACGGCGGGCGGCCCCGGCTCGCGCGTCAGCCGCCAGTTGATCGGCAGGCCGAGCAGCCGCCCCTTCTGCTGCCCCTCTTCGGCGCCCGGCGACGCCCAGTCGCCCGGGTGCGAGTCGAGCGCGAGCTGCAGCACCGTGAACCCCTGCGGGAAGACGCCGCGCTTGCGAAAGTGTAGCCGCGCGAAGTCGTGAATGCCCTGCGCCTCGGCGAGCACCCAGTCGGGCGGCAGGCGATACCGAAAGGTCGCGTACGAGACCTTGGTCTCGACCTCGGCCGCCGAGCCGTACGCCATCGCCTTCGGCCCGAGGCCCACGGTGTTCAAGACCTTCTGCGCGAAGAGGCGGCAGCCCTTCAGGTCGGCGAGCACGCCCCTCGAGGCGAAGACGGCGACGTCGAGCACGTCGCGGTTCTGGTCGAGGAACCACCCGTGCGCGAGCGCCACCACGTCGCCCTCGGCGGCCTTGGGCTCGCGCAAGACGCCCGCCACGATCGTCACCTTCGCGTCCTTGCCCGGCACCGCGAGCGGCTCGTAGCCGCCGCCGAAGGTCGCCGCCTTCGCCGCCCGCCGCTCGAACTCGGCGTCGCCCCGCAGGTACGCCTCGCGCGCCCCGACGAAGATCGTGGCGCCCTCGCGCTTGACCTCGATCTTGCCCGACTCGACCCCCCCGGCCGCGGCCCCGCCCGGGAGAAACCGCACGCGCAGCCGATCGTTCAGCAGCGGCTTCTCGGCGCCCTCGAGCTCGCCGCTGCGAAAGGGCCCGCACGAGGCCTCGCCCGCGAGCTCGGCCGCCGCGACGGCGCGCGCGGGCGGCGGGAGCTCTTCGGCCGCCTCGGGCGGCTTGGCGGCCGGGCCGCCGGTCGCGAGCGGAGGCGTGGCGCTCGCGGGGGCGCCCCGATCGCCACACGCGGCCGCGACGAGACAGGCGCCCGCGACGAGAAAGCTCTTTCCGGTCATGGCGCGCATGAATTCACGGCCGGCGCCCGCTGTCTACCGACCTCACGGGTGCGAGCCGGCAGGGGGGGGCGCAGGGGGCTGGCAGCGTGTGCTACGGACAACATGTGCTTGATCGCATCGCCGACATCGTCCGGGGCGCCCGCGAACACGAACGTTGCTCGCTCGAAGCGAGGCTTGCGGGGCCGTCCTGCTCAGCGCGCGCGACCCCCAAAGGGAGAAAAAAACCCTGCTCGCGCGGGTCTACTTGGCGCACGAATTGTGTCGCGTGCTCTTCGACCCATCGGAGGGGGGCTTGCACCTCGTCGTCGAGGGCGCCGACGAACGGAGGGGCCAGGCGGCCGAGCAGCGCGCCCGCGCGTTCGCCGCAGAACTGCTCTTGCCGTTCGAGGGGCTCTCCCGATTGCTCGGAGTGCCCCGCGCACTGGAGGAAACAGGCGCCGTCCGGGACCTGATCGCGCGGGCGCGAAGCCATTTCGGGACCCCGCATGAAATCGCCTCGAACCACCTCTGCAACCTGAACTTCATCGACCGTCGGCTGCGAGAACGGCTCGAGGCGGAGACAACCACCTTCGCCGCCACGCCCCCGACCACGACGCTGCCTGCCCGCAATGCCCCGAGTCGCGTCGTGGCCGAACTCGTTGCGCGAGCCCACCGGGAGGGCTTGCTCACCGACAGCGAAGCACGCTCGACGCTCGGGCTCGACCAGTTCGACCGCCTCCCCTGGGACGAGGTGGAGCTTTGACCTACTTGCTCGATGCGAACGTCGTCTCTTATTTCTTCGATGTTAACCGCCAAAGAGAGCTCGCCGTTGCGTCCGCCCGATGCCCCATGGTGATGGTGGACGAGGTCCGGCAAGAGCTTGAGAGAGACAGAGCGCGGGGGGGGCGCGCGTTTCGGGCCTGACTCACGGCGTCGGGCATCGAACTGCGCTCGATCGAAGTGGGCTCGGCCGCCTCGGCTACCCTTGCGCAGTTGTTGACCCCCGTGCCCAGCGGCAAAGACCGGGGCGAGCGAGCAAGTATCGCCCTGGCGGCGCATGACCCGTCGTTGACCTTCGTGACCAATGACGACGGTGCCAAGAAGATTGCGCTCCGTGAGCTTTGGGCGCCAGGCGAGCGGCTCCTGGCCCTGTCGGTCTTTCTGCGGCGGCTTTTCGATCAATCGGCACTGGTTGACCCCGCGATCCTCGACGGAATCATGACGAAAGCGTATTCTTCGGCCAAAAGGCCCACTGGGTGGGCGTCCTGGCGTGCGGGGGTACTTTCGGGCACATCGGGCGGTGCGTTGCCGCCGCCAGTGCTCGGTACGTAGACGCGACGGTCGCTTCGACCAGCCGCCACGACAAGTCGGGCACCGGCTTTACCGCGCATCCAAAATCAGGCCCGCTCGAGGGTGAGCTTGCGCGCGAAGTTGCCATGCCATGGGCCCCCCCTGCCGCCAGCCCTGGCCTGTCGTGTACCTACCCCGCTCGCCCTACCTTGCCACTGCTTCGGCGCCGCTTCGGTCGATAGGGCCGACCTGCCCGTGGGTAACGACGCTCGTGCCGAGGGGGCGCGAAAACCTGCGCAGATCGAACAACGATGTTACCCCGACGATGGGTACCCTCCCCCCTTGGCACAAACTTCGTTACCCAAGGGGGAGGGGGCCCATCGTTTTGGCACAACCGATGTTACCCCGACGATGGGTACCCTCCCCCCTTGGCACAGAAATGAGTAGCCCAGGGGCAGGGTACCCATCGACTTGGCACAAACTTTAGTACCCTGGCGATGGGGGGCCTCCCCCCTTGGCACAGTCGAGGTTGCCACGGGGGCAGGTCGACCTGTCCGCCTGGCACAAGCGATGGTGACGCCGGCATAGGCCAACCCGCCCGTTCGGCGCGACCGGGTGTTCTCATGATGGGGTCGACCAGCGCAGACCAAACCGCAAGGTTTCGCTGCAGGGCGGTCTTCCCCCTCGGCCACTCGTGAGGTTGGGGCTGGGCAGATCGACGAGCGCCCTCGCCAACCTCGACCCTACGAAGGGACGCGACGACCCCGCCCGACGAAGTTTGGGCCGAGCGGACGGTGGCAGGGGCGGGCGCTCGTTCGTAGGTCGGGGCGAGCGGCGGGCAGCAGGGGCGGGTGCTCATTCGTAGGTCGGGGCGAGCGGCGGGGGGCGGGGGCGGGTGCTAGTTCGTAGCCCGTGCCCCGAGCGTCGAGATCTCCGCGCCAGGTTGCCCTGCCTTTGAGCGCAGCGCCGGCCGCCCCCGCAGTCGCCAAGGCCGGGGCGCGAGGGGCGAGGCGCATCTACGTCGGCACGGCGAGCTGGGCGCTGCCGAAGGGCAGCGAGGGGGTGTTCTCGGGGGGCGGCTCGCAGCTCGAGCGCTACGCGCGCGTCTTCGGGGCGGTCGAGATCAATAGCTGCTTTTATCGCCCGCACCGGCCGGCGACGTACGAGCGCTGGGCGGCGTCGACGCCCGACGACTTTCGCTTCACGCTGAAGCTGCCGCGCGACATCAGCCACGCCGACGACTTCGTCGCGGCGGCCGCCGAGCACCTCGGCGCCTTCGCCGAGAGCAGCGGCGAGCTCGGGGCGAAGTTCGGCTGTTTGCTCGTGCAGCTCCCGCCGAGCCGCGTCTTTTCGGCCGCGTACGTGCGCCGGGCGGCCGAGCTCCTCGGCGAGGTCATCGCGGCGCCGATCGCCTTCGAGCCCCGGCACCGTAGCTGGTTCGACGGCGAGGGCGACGCCTGCCTCGCAGCGCACGGCTTCGCGCGCGTCGCGGCCGACCCGCCGCGGGGCCCGGGCGACGGCGAGGCGGGGGGCGCGAACCGCGTCGCCTACTTCAGGCTGCACGGCAGCCCCCGTATTTACTATTCGGCCTACGGGCCCGAGCGGCTCGCGCCGTGGCACGAGAAGGTGTCGGCCGCGGCGGGGCGCGCCGGGGCCGTCTACGTCATCTTCGACAACACCGCCCTCGGCGAGGCGACGCTCGACGCGCTCACCACGCAGCGGGCCCTCGTCGGCGGGGCGCAACCGGGCGACGCGCGGGCGTTACCGGCGTCGTCGGCGCGACGCGCGGGCCTTCCAGCGGGCGTAGCGCTCGGGCAGGCATACCGCGCAAGGTCGGTAGCCGGCCGCGACGGCCGTGGCCTCGTCGGCGAAGAACACCCGGTGCTCGACGTAGCCGCCGCGGGCGATGGCCCGGAGCGCCGCGGGGCAGTCGAGGCGGCCGTAGAGGCGACCCCGGCGGTGTCCGCCGAGCGTGCCCGGGCGGGGGCTCTCGTGGGGCTCGCCGTCGGCGCCGAGGAGGCGCCAAGTTCGCGCGGCCGGGGCCGTCATCGGGCGTCGTGGAACACGAGGCCGAGGGCGTGGCGGCGGCCGGTGCGCACGACGCTGACGCCGTGGCGCACGGGCGCGGCCGACCAGCCGCGGGCCGAGGGCACCGGGCGGTCGCGCGTCGTGAAGACGAGGGCGCGCCCGCGGGCGAGCGGCGTGGTGGTGCCCCGCGACTGGGCGCGGGGGCGCTGCTCGACGAGCAGAAACTCGCCGCCCGTATAGTCGACGCCCGGCTCGTCGAGGCCGATGACGACCTGCAGGGGGAAGACCAGATCGCCGTAGAGATCGCGGTGCAGGGCGTTCCAGTCGCCGGGGTCGTAGCGCAGGAGCAAGGGCGTGGGCCGCGTCTGCCCGGCGGCGTTGCAGCGCTCGAGCCAGTCGTCGAGCGCGTCGGGCCAGGGCGCGGGCTGCCCGAGGCGGTCGGCCCAGGCGCGCGCGATCGGCAAGAGGCGCGGCCAGAACGCGGCCCGCAGGGCGGCGACGGGGGCCGGCAGCGGGCGCTCGAAGTAGCGATACTGGCCGGCGCCGAAGCGGTAGCGGGCCATGTCGATCGTCGATCGAAAGAGGCCGGGGTCGTCGTAGAGCGCGGCGATGCGGCGGCACTCGTCGGGCGACACGATCGGGCCGGTCAGGGCGCAGCCGAGATCGTCGAGCTCGCGGGCGAGGGCGGGCCAATCTTGGAGGCCGACCCTCGCGGCCGGCCCCGCGTCGGCCGGCGCCCGGGGCCGCTCGGCCTTCGCCCGGCCGGGGGTGGCGCGGGCGGGGCTCACGCGGCCTCGAGCTCGAGCAGGGCCTTCTTGGCGTCGTGGCCGCCGACGTACTGCCCGACGCTCCCGTCGGAGCGCAGCACGCGGTGGCAGGGCACGAGCACCGGCAGCGGGTTCTTGGCGCAGGCGGTGCCGACGGCGCGCACGGCGGCGGGGCTGCCGACGGCGGCGGCGATCGCGGCGTAGGTCGCGGTCGCGCCGTAGTCGATGGCGCGGAGGCGCCCCAGCACCTTCTGGCGGAAGCCCCGGGCGAGCCGCAGATCGAGGGCGAGGTCGAAGCGGCGGCGGCGGCCGGCGAAGTACTCGTCGAGCTGGCGGGCGGCCTCGTCGAGGCGCCCGGGGGCGGGCAAGATGCGGGGGCTGACCCGCTCGGCGAGCCCGTCGAGCACCGCGTCGTGGCCCTCGCAGTCGAAGGCGACGCGCACCACGCCCTCGGCGGTCGCGGCGACGAGCAGCGAGCCGACGGGCGTGTCGAGGGTGCGGTAGGCGACGTCGAGCAGGCCGCGCCGCTGGGCCTCGAGGCCGAGCCGATCGAGCAGGCGGGCCTCGGCGGCCGCGTCGGCGGCGGCGGGCGGAGCGAAGGGGGTTCGGGCGTCGGGGGCGCGGCGCCCCTGGGCGGTCATCATGGCGTTTCTCCTCTCGCGTACGTCTTTCTCAGGGCCGCGATGCCGTCGGCGGCGGCCCGGCGCGCGGCCGCCTCGCTGCCGCCCATCAGCTCGGCGACCTCGGCGTAGGGCAGGCCCGCGACGTGGTGGTACGTCACGGCCTGGCGCTGCCGAACGGGCAGGGCGGCGAGCGCCTCGCTGAGCTCGCGCCGCGGCCCGTCGGGGGCGCCCTCGGGGGCGGGCTCGTCGGGCGCGCCTTCGGGGGCGAGGGGGCGGCGCTTGGCCCGGCGGTGCAGATCGATGGCCTTGCGGTGGGCGATGGTGACGAGCCAGCCGCGCAGGTTGCTCCCCGGCCGCAGGGACGGGTAGGCCTCGAGGGCGTGCAGGAAGGTCTCCGACCAGGCGTCTTCGGCGTCGGCGGGCCCGAGCAGGGCGCGGCAGACCCGCAGCACGGCGGGCCCGTGCTCGGCCACCACGCGTTCGAAGGGCGGAAGGCTCACGGGGGGTAAACGCCCGAGAGGTACCCTTCGTGAGGTCGGGGTCGAAATTATTCGGCCTCGGGGCGGGACGCCGCCGGCCGGAGGGCCCCGGGCCTCAGCGGGCCGAGGCGGCGCCGGCGGCCGAGGCGCGCATCAGGGCGGCGCGCTCGGCGATGCCGGGGTGGCTGGCGAAGTAGTCTTTCTTCTTGGCGCTCGTGTCGACGCCCTGGCTCTCGCCGAGCTTCTCGAGGGCGGTGGCGAGCCGCGCCGGCGAGGCGCCGTTTTCGAGGAGCATCTCGGCGGCGTACTGGTCGGCCTCGGCCTCGAACTCGCGCGAGTAGCTGGCGTCGAGCAGCGCGGCGGGCACGCCCGCGAGCACGCCCGAGAAGTCGCCGACGAGCCAGCCGGTCAGCAGCCCGACGACCGAGCTTTGCAGGAACTGCCGCAGCGTGTGCCGATGCCGGACGTGGCCGAGCTCGTGGCCGAGCACGGCGCCGAGCTCGTCGTCGTCGACGAGCTCGGCGAGCCCGTCGGTGACGACGATGGTGCCCGAGGGCAGGGCGAAGGCGTTGGCGCCGATGCCCGGGGCGGCCCGGAACTCGACGCGGTGCGCGGCCCGCACGCCGCCGGGCGGGCGCATGGCCTCGAAGCGCGCGACGACGCGCGCCCGCCGCTCGGGGTCGAGCTTCGAGGGCGAGAGGGCCGTCTCGTCGAGCAGGGCGAGGGTGTCGCGGGCGGTGGCCTCGAGCGCGCGTTCGGGCACGCCGAAGGCGGCGGCCTGGGCGAGGGCGGGCAGGCCGAACCGGTAGCCGAACGCCAGCAGGAGCGCCGACGCGAGCAGCAGGCCGAGCCCGTAGCGCAGCTTCGACTCGAGCCGCGCGACCAGCGGCGCGGGGCGGACGGCGAGCACGAGCCGCTCGGTCTCGGCCGTGGCGGGCAGCTCGCACGAGGCGCCGTCGGCGTAGGCGAGGCGGCCGGGCGCCGAGCCGATGGGGGCCGAGAGCTCGACCGAGGCGAGCGCGTCGCGGCGCCGCACGCCCTCGCCCTCGAGCGCGAGCTCGCCGCCCTCGAGCGCGAGCCGCGCCGGCCGGGCCCGCGCGCTCTTGCCGTCGAAGTAGGTGACGTCGATGGCGCGCACGGTCAGAGCCCGAAGTCGTAGTCGGCGTAGTCGCCGACGGCGTCGGCGAAGGCGCTGACGTTGACGTCGTCGTCGGCCTCGAGGTGGTCGAGCGGGGCGCCCGGCGCGAGGCGCACGCTCTCGGCGCGCAGCTTGGTCATGGCGACGGCGGCGTAGGGGGCGTAGAGCCCGAGGGTCAGCAGGGTGAGCGCCACGTTCTTCGCGGCGAGGCTCACGGCGGCGGCGGGGCGCAGGTCGCAGACGAAGTGGTGCGCGCCGAGCCCGACGCTCGACCAGACGTGCTGCTGGACGCGCGCGGCGATGTAGGGCTGCACGAAGGCCCGGAACGCGAGGTAGCCCGCGGCGAGGAGCCCGTACGCCAGCAGCACCGGGCCCATGGCCTCGGGGTCGCCCTCCGACGCCGTCGACGCGAGGGCGCCGACGGCGAGGCCCCCGGCGACGAAGACGACGGGCGCCGCCATCAGGCTGCCCACGAGGTAGGCCGAATAAAAGGCGTTCGAGGTCGCGCCGAACGTGAAGCGGGCGCGGCCGAACGAGGTCTCTTCGAATTCGAACTTTTTTAGCTTCCACAGCCAGTGGGGCAAGAGCAGGTAGCCCGAGCAGCCCACGAACATGGGCCAGAGCAGCAAGAGGCCCGCCGCCCGGCCCTTCGTGCCGTGAAAGCGGAAGCGCAGGCCCCGGTAGCTCGTGTTCGCCATGCGGAACTTGAGCGACTGCAGGAAGAACCAGGGCGAGAGCGCGAGCAGCACGAGGCCGACGAGGGCCCCGGCCACGGGCGCCGCGTAGCCCAGGCCGTAGTACGCGGCGAGCAGGACGCCGACGACGAGCCGGCCCTTCAAGATGGCGGTCGGCTTGCCGTGGTAGTCGAAGCTCGCCCCCGCGAGCCGCGTGTGGCGATAAAAGTACTGCAACCGCCGGACTTTCGCCCAGGGCGAGTAGAGCCCGAGCGTCAGCACGCTCAGGCACAAATTCACCGCCCAGATGCGAAAATACTCTCGGCCCGAGCCGGTGAACTCGACCGGCTCGAGCGCGCGCGGCGCCGGCCCCCGCGGGTACGCGGCGGGCTCGGCCGCCCAGGCCCGGGCGGCGTCGGGGGCGGCGCCCCCGGCCGCCGTCGGGTACGGAGCCGCCGGGTCGTTCGACCGAGGTTGCGTCATGCTCTTGCCCCGTCGGGACGGGCCCCCTCGCCGACCCCGGGTTCGCGCTCGGGGCCCGCGAACGCAACGTCGGATGAAGAAGCTTTTAGGCCCGGGGCCGGGCCCGTCAAGGGGGCGCCGACGCGATCGCGAGGCCGGCCGCGGCCCGGGCCGCGCGCGAGGCGGGCCCCGCGGCCGGGGGCTCGCCGACCGGCTACTGGCAGACGAGCGCGTCGTAGATCTGCCCGTCGTCGACGGCGTTGCAGGCGCCGCCGGGGTCGTTGCCGGGGGTCTGGCCGGGCGACTGCGGGTGCTGGTCGTGCGGCACGCAGACGGCGCCGGGGCAGCCGGCGCAGGTGCCGCGCTCGGCCCGCTTCGTGACGGCGTTGCCCGAGGCGTCGTGCGCGGTGACGGCGATGTCGTAGACCCGGCCGTTGTGCGGGCCCGAGGGCCCCGCCCGCTCGGAGCGCAGCGACAGGCGCCCGCCCTCGGCGAGCGCGTCGGGGCAGTGCGCGGGGCCGCCCGCGCCGTGCGCCGACGCCGTGGCCTCGTCGCTGGTCACGGCCACGACGGCGGCGGCGCCGGCGCCGGGGTCGCAGACGTCGGTGACGCCGTACGAGCCGACCTCGACGAAGCCGTGGTTCGGCGACCAGAGGCAGCAGGCGCTCAGATCGACCGTCACCTCGGGGGGCGTGGTGTCGGCGACGGTCACGCTCGACGAGCAGTGGCTCGCGTTGCCGGCGCCGTCGGTCGCCGTCCAGGTCACGACGGTCGTGCCGAGCGGGAAGAAGCCCGGCGCGTCGTGGGAGAGCGACACGGCGCCGCCGCAGTTGTCGCTCGCGCCGGCCGAGGCGAGCCAGCCCTGGACGGCGGGGTCGTCGCCGGCGACGCCCCCGGCGGCGTTGCACTCGAAGGTGACGGCGGGCGGGGCGCCGCAGGCGGGCGCCTCGCAGTCGCGGACCGCGACCTCGCAGGTCGCGGTGGCGGCGCCGCCGCGCCCGTCGTCGCACGAGACGGCGACGGCGGTGGCGCCGACGGGGTAGGGCGAGGGCGGCGTGCAGGCGAGCGTCGTCGCGTCGCCGTCGGGGTCGGAGCAGTCGGCCACGCCCCCGCCGCAGGCGCTCGCCGCGCCGCACTGGCCGGCGTCGTTGCAGACCTCGCCCCCGCGGCAGCCGAGCACGGGCGGCTTGTTGCACGAGAGGTCGAGGGGGGCGCAGACCTTGTTGTTGCCCTCGTCGCACTCGCCGACCTCGCCCGCCCCGCCGCCGCCGTCGTCGGCGGCGGCGCAGACCGTGCGCGGGCCGTCGAGCGGCGGCGAGAGGGCGAGCGAGACGTCTTGGAACTCGCCGGGCTTCAGGTCGACCGTCGACGTCGCGACGCCGAGCGGCGCCCCCCCCGAGGCCGGGTCGCCGTCGTAGAAGGCGACCTTCACGGGGGCGGCGGCGACGTTGTCGCCCTCGTTGGTGAGCCGGACGGTGAGGCCGCTCGCGCCCGGGCACTGCGAGCCGTCGCCGCGCAGGAGCGTCGCGGTCAGGTCGGGCGCCAGGAAGGGGTTGCCGGCGGGCGCGCGCTGGGTGCGGTAGTTGTTGAGGCCGGCCTCGAGCCAGTTGCTGGCCTCGGCGGCGGGCACCGAGCCGTCGTCGTTGACGTTGGTGATGTGGTAGCTGTGCTGGTTCCAGAGCCGGCGGGTGTCGACCCAGCGATCGAGGCTGTCGCCGTACACGAACACGCCCCGGTCGGTGCCGAGGCCGCAGTTGTTGTTGGCGACCGAGACGATCTCGGCGTTGCCGTCGGCGTCGACGTCGGCGATGACGGGGTACTCGTGCCAGGTGCACGAGCTCGAGGGCGTCTCGAACAGGACGGAGCCGTCGGAGCCGCGGTAGATGCGCAGCTTGACCTCGTCGTGGTAGACGACCTCGGCCGACCCGTCGTGCTCGAAGTCGAAGACCGACGAGCCGGTGCGGTTCGAGCTGCCGTCCTGCGTCGGCGCGGCCCACTTGAGGGCGCCGTTGGTCTCGAACACCGCGTAGCGCGAGGCGCCCGCCACCCCGATCTCGGGCTGGCCGTCGGCGTCGTAGTCGGCGATCGTCGGCGGGCCCCCGGCGCCCCCGCCGGGGATCGCCACGGGGCCCCACTTGACCGCGCCGGTGTGCTCCATCAGGTAGACGCGCCCGCCCGCGACCAGCACGATCTCGGGGAAGGCGTCGGCGTCGAAGTTGCCGACCGCGTTGTAGCCGTCGGGCAGCGCCAGGTTGCGCCACAAAATGGCCCCGGCGGCCGTGTAGGCCGTGTTGCCCGCCACCACCTCGGGCGAGCCGTCGAGGTTCAGATCGGCGACGACCGAGAGCGGGCCCGAGCCCTGCGTGCCGCGGCCCCCGGCGCCCGTCCAGAGCAGCGCCCCGGTGGCGCCGTCGAGCGCCTGGCGGCCGATCACGATCTCGGGCGCCGCCGTGCCCGCGAGGTTGGCGATCGCGGGGGCGCCCCAGCCGACCTGCTCGAGCGGGGGGCTGCGCCACTTCAGCGCGCCGGCGTTCGAGAACGCGACGAGGCGCGTGCCCGTCGCCTCGCACGCGACGATGTCGAGGTGGCCGTCGAGGTCGACGTCGGCGACGGCCAGCGACGAGGCCGTGTTCACGCGCAGCGTGGGGTCGGTCACGGTGAAGAGCTCGGCCCCCGTCGCGCCGTGCAGCGCGCGCAGCACGCCCTGCTCGACCGTGCCCCCGCCCGTCGAGGCCGTCGAGGCGAACACCACGTCGGGCACGCCGTCTTCGTTCAGATCGGCGACCGCCGGGGTCATCATGACGTTGAGCGAGTTCGGCTCGACCGCCGACGACGTCCACGACCACTCGAGCGCGGGGTGGAAGCCCCCGGCCGGCGGGTGGTACTCGCACACCTCGCCCGCGCCCGCGGCCGCCTTCGCCCCCGGCGAACGCCCCTCGTCGCCGGCGGCACACCCAACCGCCACGGCGATTAGATACAAGGCAATGCCCCTACCGGCGGACCTTGTCACCCTTGCTCGCATAATATGCGCCCTCTCTCGCCGGGCGATGACGCCGCCCGGGGCGGATACGAAAGCCAAAAAACGTCACCGCCGCCAGCCCCCCGGCGGCGCTCGCCTCGCGGGCCCCCTTCATGCCCGCTCGCCAACGACCCGACGTACGCCGTTCGAGGGACAAACGAGACCTCGCCGAGCGCGAAGCACCCGGCACGCCACCCCGTTCGACCGCCTACCTTCTCGCCCCTTAACCCCGCCCTCGCTACCCGGCCCCCCGCGGCCGGGTTCAACCGACCAGCGGGTGCCGAAGCACGGCAGAGTCTATCATCGTAGCTTCAATTTTATACGTCAAGGCGTAATTCGATGACGCAAGCCCATGGCCCGCGCCACCCCGCCGCGCGGGCGCCGGGGCCGACGGCGAGGCCCATGCGAACGCGCCGGCGTTCGGGCGGGGGCGATGTAAGCCCGGGTGGCGGCGAGCGGCGGCGCGGCGCCTCAGCGCGGCCAGAGCTCGGCGTAGGCGGCGGTGACCAGGCCCGAGAACGAGAAGCCGTCGAAGAAGTCGCGCGCCTCGCGATCGTCGCCCGCGAAGCGCTGCCGCCAGGCCGCGACGTCGACCCGCTGCTCGACCGCCTTGCGCACCTCCTCGAGCTTGCGCGGCCCGTTCCCCTGCCGATGGATCTCGGCGTCGACCGCGCCGATGACCTCGCGCAAGAACGCCGTGACCTGCCCGAGGTACGCCTTGCCGTGCAGCACGGCGCCGTGGCCGGGCACGATGGTGTCGACGTCGAGGCGCGCCAGGCCCTCGAGCGTGGCCAGCAGCTCGACGGGGTAGCCGCCGCCGAGGTAGGGCACCGGGTGGTCGAGCAGGTCGCCGGCCGCGAGGATCTTCTCGCGCGGCAGGTACACGACCGCGTCGCCCGCCGTGTTGCCGCGGCCGAGGTGCAGCACCCGCACCTCGCGCCCGCCGAGGTCGAAGCGCAGCTCGCGGTCGAAGGCGAGCGTCGGCACGAGGTCGCGCCGCGCGGCGAGCTCGCGGAACTCGGCCCAGACCGGCTCGACGCCGGCGAGCGCCGCCTTCAGCTCGGCGATCTCGCCCTCGGTGTAGGGCCTGCCGCCCTCGCTCTTGCCGGCCTCGATGCGCTTCTCGAACGCCGCCGCCCGCTCGGGGAACTTGGCGAACCACTGCGGGTTATACCCCGCGATCTGCTTCTGCGTCTCGACGTGCGAAACGATCGACAGCCCGGGGAAGGCGTCGCGGTACGCGCCGTTGCCCATCGTGTGGTCGTAGTGCCAGTGCGTGTTGACGAGGTAGCGCACCGGCAGCTTCGTCCACGTTCGGATTTGCGCGATGTCTTTCTTGGCGCTCGAAGGCAGGTACGTCGAGTCGACCGCGAGCGCCTCGCGCTCGCCGCTGACGACTAGCGTGTTGCTCTGCGGGAAGGTGTCCGGCGCGTCTTCGTGGCGGATGACGTACACGCCCCGGGCGAGCTGCGTCGCGGCGCGCGCGCGCGTCGACACCGTGTCGGGCACGTGGGGCCCGTCGGCGGGCGGGGCCGGGGGGCCGGGCGCCGCGGCCTCGGCGGCGGGCGGGGCCGCGGGGGCGGCGAGGCCGGCGTCGCCGGCGGGGGCGAGGGCGGCGCGCGGCGGGGGCGCGGCGCACGCGGCCGCGCCGGCGGCGAGCAGCGCGGCGAAGGCCTTGGCTCTCGGGGTCATCGGTTCCTCCTCCTTCGGTGGCGGGGCTCTCGCCTACAACCCCGCGCGGCGGGGGATGTTCGCGGCCCGGCGGGGCGCGCCTCGCGCGCGCGGCCGCGTGTTTGAAGCCTCGGCGGGCGCGGCTGAAGAAAAAGGAGAGGCTTCGGCGGGCGGCGACCTGCGGGGCCGGCCCCCGCCTCGGGGGCGTCTTACTAAGGAGCCGCCCGAGGCCCCGGCGGCGCGGGCGGCGGCCTTGACAGGCGCCCAAATGTCTGAACGTTTGTTCAGCCATGAACAACCTGTACGCCTGCTCGCGCTGCGGCGATTGGCCCGACGTTTCGTACGAACTCGAAGGCGGCCGCTGGTGCGGCACCTGCGCGCCGTGGTCGCGATCGCCGTGCCCGCTGGGCCCGCTCCTCGAGCTCGGGCGCCGCGTGCGCGAGCGCCTCGAGGGGCAGGGCCGCACGGCGGCGGGCTCCGACGCCGAGCGAATGATCGCGTGGCTCGAGAGCGCCGCCGCCGCCTGGCCCGGCCCCGACCCCTGGCGCACGGTGCGGCTCGCCACGCAGATGCAGCAGCGGCTCCTGTTTCTCGAGCGCGGGCCCGCGAAGCCGCGCCCGCCGGCCGCCCCGCGCGCGCGCCCGGGGGCGCGCCCGTTCGAGCCGGTGCTCGAGCTCGCCGCGTTCCAGGCGGCGCAAGGGCGTTAGCGCCGCCTTCGTGCGGCCGCGCGCCGGGGGGGCGGCGGCCGGGCGTCAGCGCCCCGGCTCGTGCGCCAGCACCGCGCGGGCGTACAAGAGCGAGAAGCCCTGTCGCATCACGTTCTCTTGGGACTTCGTCCCGGGCTCGGTCGTGACCACGGCCAGATCGCAGCCCGCGCGGGCGGCGTCGGCGAGCCGGGCGGCGAGCAGGGCCGTCTGCACCCCGCGCCGCCGGAAGGCCGGCAACGTGGCCGCGCCGCTGAGCTGCGCCACCCCTTCGAAGACGCGCAGGCTCGCGCCGCCCGCGACGGCCCCGTCGACGCGCGCGAGGTAGCGCCGCAGCCCGCGCGCCCGCGCGACGTCGTCGAAGACGACTCCGAGCGCCTCGCGCGAGAACGTTTCGCGCTCGGGTCGGCTGCCGTCGGGCTGGCCGAAGCCGTCGACCAGCGCCTCGCGCCAGGCCCGCTCTTCGCCCGGCCCCGCGGGGCTCACCGAGACCGCGCCGCCGGGTGCCGTCGCGGGCGCGGCCGCCGCCAGGCGCAGCCCGAGCACGTTCTCGAAGCCGACCAGCGCGTAGCCCCGGCGCGCGAGCGCCTGCAGCACGGCCGGGTCGGCGAGCGCCGAGACCTCGGCCTGCAGCGCCGACCCGCGGCGGAGGAACTCGGCCTCGATCGCCTCGAGCAGGGCCCCGTCGAGCGGGCCCTCGAAGCCCACGCCGGCGAGCTTGTTCAGCGGCGAGCCGGGCCGCACGAAGGTCGCGACGCCGCCGCCGATCGGCGCGACGAGCGGGCCCGCCGCGCCGCCGCCGGCACCCGCCTCGGCGAGGGCCGCCTCGGCGACGTCGATCAGGAGGCTGCCTTCGGCCCGCTCGATGCGGCGGACGAGCGAGGGGGCGGCGAAGAACATGCGGCCATTTTGCACGGACCGGGCCCCGCCCCAAGTCGCCCGCGGCGCCCGCCCTCAAGGTCATCTGTTCATTCTGCCCTGCCGATCGAGTGGCACGCGGTCTGCAGGCCTTGGGGGGCCCGGCCTCACACGCCGGCTCATCTACTAGGAGGCCCCCATGTCCGTCCCGACCGACCCGGTTTGCGGCAAGCCCGTCAACGCGCACGAACACCCGCTGCAGTTCACGTACGACGCGCACGACTTCTTTTTCTGTAGCCGCGAGTGCCTCGAGAAGTTCGAAGCGGCGCCGCAGAAGTTCGCCCCGGGCGGGGCGAAGACGCCCTCGAAGGGGCGCTAGCGCCCCCGACGGCCCCGGGCCGCGGGGCCGAGGCGGGCGACGTAGCGGAGTGCGGGCGCCGGGCGCGCTCGTTCGTCGGGCGAGGGCTCGCGCCCCGAGACCGCCGGCCCCGCCCCGGGCGGCGCCCGCGACTCCGGCGCGCCGACGGCGCAGCCGGCCTTGCCGCGCGGGCCGGCCTCTGCGACATCGTCGCCATGATTCATCTGCGCGTTCTGAGGTTCTTCGCGCGGCGCCCGCTCTCGGTGGGCGCGGTGCTGCTCGCGGTGGTGCTCGGCGTCGGCGCGGCGGGCGCGTGGCTCGCGGGGGCGGGGGCCGGGGCGGGAGCCACCCCGGCCGGCCCCCAGGCGCCGAACCCGCGCATGCTCATCAGCCGCGTCTGGCTCGACCGGTACCCCGAAAAGGCCCGCGACGAGGTGAGCCTCTTCATCTTCTTCGGCAGCGGGTTCGGCATCTACGAGCACGGCTCGCGCTACCGCGCGACGACCGAGTTCTTCGAGTTCGAGCGCCAGGGCGATTCGGTCGAGATCACCTTCTTGCACGACAAGTCCCGGCACAAGACGCGCTTCGCCCTGACGGCCTGCCAGGACGACGAAAACTTCGACCTCTGCCTCGATCTCGCGTCGTCGCCGCGCGGCCCCTCGCGCTACTATTCGTGGGGCGACGAGGACGAAGACGAAGAGCGCCTGTCGTGGCTCGCCGCCTGGAAGCGCGGCGCCGAAGAGCGCGCCCGGGCGCGGCGCTGACCGCCGGCGCGCCTTCGCCCCGAGCCCGCCGCGAAGGCCGCGTCGAGCGCCCCGCGGTCGGCGCCGGTCTGACCGCCGGAGACGACGCGCTCAAGCGGGCCAGCGGAGCGCCTCGGGCCTGGCCGCCTGCGTGCCCTCTGTCTCGCGCCCCCGGGGGCGGCGTCGAGCCGCGAACGAGCCCATGGCCCGGCCGCGAACGCGCCCATGGTCGGCAGGTCACCCAGAACGACGGAGGGCCCCCGGGGGGAGCGCCCGCGGGCCCTCATCAGGTAGCATGATGCGCTTCTATTTCGAACATCACGCTGGTGAATGAACACCACGCCGGGGTCCACCCTCCCGGTGATCGCGCCTCGGCCGCCGGGGGGCGGCCTGCTGCGCTTTCTTGCCGCCGCAGGCCGGCTCGGCGCTCGCCGCAAGCCCTGGGGGCGCACCACGCCGCGGGGCCGCGATCGGTGCCGGGGCGAGGGCGACGAGCCGCGCCGCCGGGCGCCCCCCCTTACTTCGAGCGACCCCGGTCGCCCCGCCCGCTCTCGGCCCGGGCGGCTTGGCGCGGGGTTAGCGTGCGGCCGGGGGCGGCGTAGGACGCCGCGATCAGGTCGCTTCGGCGCGAGCGCCGCTTTCCCCTTGGCAAATCGGCCTCCCTCGTCGACAACTGCGCCGTGGCGCGCGTCTTGCGAATGGCGGTGGCATGAAACTCGCCCCTCTCTGTTTCGTCGCTTGCCTCGCGGGCCTCACCTTCGCCGAGCCCGCCCTCGCTGACGTCCCCTGCGACGACTTCGCGCCTGCGCTCCAGGCCGCCGGCGCGGGCGGCGCGGGCGGCGAGGCCGGGTCGGGCAACCCCGAGCCGCGGCCGCGCGGCAACCGGTGCTCGGGCGACGACGGCTGTTCGGTCGATCGCGTGGGCAAGGCCGGCCGCGCCGGCAAGTTCGGCCTCGCGGCGTTGATGGCGCTCGCCGGCGCGGGCGCGCTCTTCGCCGACCGGCGGCGCGGCGGCTGACATGACGGGCGCCGCGGGCCTGGCCGACCGGCTGCTCGCCCCCCTCGACGGGGCGCGCCGGCGCGCGTTCGGCGAGGCGCTGCGCGTGCCCTGGCTCGCCTCGTGGCTCGCCCGCCGCGACCGGCGGCTCGCCGCGCAGTCGTCGCTCGGCGTCGCGCTGCTCTTCGCCGCGACGCTCGGCGCGCCGGGCGCACTTTACGTGCTCGGCCCCGCCCTGCTCGGCGTCGCGCACGTCGCGAGCGACGTGCGGTATCTGGTGCTGCGCCGCGGCGTGCCGCGCGCCTGGTCGCGGCTCGCCCTCGCCGCCGGCGCGCTCATGGTGCTCGTGCGCGCGGCGCCGCTCGCGGGCCTGCCGGCGGCGGGCCTCGCGCGCGCCGAGGTGGTGATCGGCTGGGGCTGGGTCGCCGCCGGCGCGATCGCGGGCGCCCGCGCCGGCCGCCGGCCCCTCCGAGCTCTCGCTTTGCTCGCGCCCGTGCTCGCGGCGGGCGTCGCGGCGTGGCGGGCGCCGGGGCCCGCCGCGCTCGTCTTCGCCTACGCCCACAACGTCGTCGCCCTCATCCTCTGGGTCGCCCTCTTCCGGCGGCGGCGCGCCTTCGCCCTGCCCGCGCTCGCCCTCGCCGCCGGCGGCGCGGCCCTCTTCGCCTCGGGCGCCCTCTCGGCGGCCGCCTCCGGCGGGCCCTGGGGCGCGCGCCTCTTCGACGACGCCTGCCGCGCCCTGCCCGACGCCTCGGCCCCGACGGCGTTCGGCGCCGCGCTAAGCTACGTGTTTTTGCAGGCGATCCATTATTCGGTATGGCTCGCCTGGGTGCCGCAAGACGACGTCCGCGGCGAGGGCACCCTCTCGTTTCGCATGAGCGCCCGCTCGCTCGCGCGCGACTTCGGGGCCCCGGGCCTCGCGCTCGTCGCGGCCCTCGCCCTCGCGGTCGCCGGCGCCTCGCTCGCCTCGCCGCACCGCACCCGCAACCTTTACCTGTCGCTCGCCACCTTCCACGGCTACCTCGAGCTCGCCTCGCTCGCCTTCTTCGTCGCCCGAGGCCGCCGCCGGCGCCCCCCGCCGTGAGCCCGCCCGCCTCCGCCTGGCTGCGGGCCTTCCTGCTCACCGCGCTGTTCGAGGTGCCGATCGTCCTCGCCCTCACCCGCGCGAGCCCCGTCCCGGCGCGCCGGCGCCTCGCCCTCGCGCTCTTCGCCCAGCTCGTGACGCACCCGCTCGTCTGGTACGTCTTCCCCATCTTGCCCGGGCTCTCGCGGTCGCAGACGCTCGCGCTGAGCGAGCTCTGGGCCTGGCTCGGCGAAGCGCTCTTTTACGCGGTCGCGCTCGCCCCCCTGCGCCCG
Source organism: Polyangiaceae bacterium (assembly GCA_035762175.1). Lineage (GTDB taxonomy): Bacteria > Myxococcota_A > Polyangia > Polyangiales > Polyangiaceae > DASTPP01. Next base: position 97,353 of record DASTPP010000400.1, read on the forward strand.
GCGCGCGCGCTCGGCGTCGCCGGCCTCGCCAACGGCGTTTCGTTCGGGCTCGGGCTGCTCTTGCCGGCGAGCTGCCTGTTCGACTGAGGCCGGTTGACAGACGGCCCGCGCGGCGCCTTCATGGCCCCGTCGGGCATGGGCTTTCTTAACGCCACGCGAACAACGTGCTGACGTGCATCGGGGCGCCCTCGAAGGGCGGCACCTTGGCCTGCGTGAACACCCGCTCGAGGCAGCGCCCGGCGGCGGTGTGCACCGGCGCGTCGGTCGACACCTCGGAGGCCTTGCCGCTGGGCGAGAACGTGACCCTGACCCGCAGGGGCAGCTTGGGCGCGTCGGCGCGCCAGCACGAGCGCCGCGCCTGCCCGGCCGCCTCGTTCAGGGCCCGGCTCGCCGCGCGCCGGTCGAAGGCCGGCTCGGGGACGGCGGGCGGCTCGTCGCGCCGTTCGGCCGCGTAGGGCGGGGGCTCGTCGGCGGGGGCCCGGGGCGACAGGGCGTTGCGCTCTTCGCAGAGCTTGACGGTGTGCGCCAGCATCTCGGCGCGGGCCTCGGTCATGCGCAGTTGCTGGCGGGCGTGCGAGTTCGCGAACAGCGTGACCGCCGCGACCAGGCCCGCCCCGAAGATCAGGGCCCAGGCGGCGGGCGGGCGGGGCGCCTGCGCCGAGGGCTCGCGCCGCCCGAGCTTCGCGGCGAGCTCGCGCAGCTCGGCCTCGCGGGCGCCGAGCGCGGCGTTTCGTTCGGCGAGGTTGGCCTCGAGCGATTCGATGCGGAGGCGGGCCGCCTCGAGCTGGTCACGGTAGCCAGACATGGCCCTAGCTTACCCCTTCCGGACGCGCGCGCCCGGCCCGGCCTCCGGCCCGCGTTCGCGCGCCCCGGGGCGGGCCCGTTCGCCCCAGGGGTCGGCCCGTTCGCCGCGGCTCAGCGCGGCGCGCAGTGAAAGCGCGCCGGGGCGTCGGATTCGACCTCGACCGTCCGCTCGAAGCGCCTGGGCGCCGCGGTGAAGGCCTCGGCCCACGCCGGTTCGGGATCGCGGGCGGCCTGGCGGCGCTCGAGGCGGTAGGCCGCCCCCCGCGCGAGGCCCGAGCACGTGACGCGCAGGCGCAGCGTCGACGGGCCCTCGTCGACGCTCGCGAGCCGGGCGGGGCGCGCGCCAGGGGGCGGCGAGGGGCCGAGCAGGCGGATCGCGTAGGTCACCGAGCATGGCCCGCCCCCGGAACCGCCGGCGCCCGCCGCCCGTACCGATCGGCGAAACGGTACGGACCCTCCCACGATGATGAAGCGCGGCGTTTCCTGTCTTTCGCTCTTTCTCCTTACCGTCGCGGCGGCCGCCGCCCCGGCCTGCACCGGCGACGACGGCCCGCCTCCGTCGCGGGGCGTGTCGGGCTCGGGCGGTGCCCCCCCGGGCGGCGCTCCGGGCGGCGCCGACGTGGCCGCGGCCTCGCCGCCCGCGACGCCCGACGCCTTCGACGTGCTGGCGCTCGGCGAGGGCAACAAGGTTTTTTATTTCAAGTCCGACGACCCGGGCTCGGCCAAGCAGGCGACCATCGCGGGCGCCGACGCCGACTTCGAAGGCATCGACCTGCGCCCGAGCGACGGGCTCATCTACGGCCTGACGGGCGGGGGCGAGCTCTACAAGCTCGACGTCGAACTGTCGGGCGACGATCTCGTCGTCCGGGCGCGCGCCGGCGCCGAGGTCGGCGGCCTCGCCGTGGGCGAGGGCGGCGTGGCGTTCGACTTCAACCCGAAGTCGGCCATCCCGGCCGACAAGGGCGGCGACGGCGGCAACGCGCTGCGCCTCATCGCCGAGGCGACGAACTATCGCCTCAACCCGGTCAACGCGTCCATCGCCGGCAAGGACTCGCCGCTCGCCTACAAGGCCGGCGACGAGAACGAGGGCAAGGAGCCCGGGGTCGTCGCCGCGGCCTACACGAACGCCTTCCGGGGCGCGGCGGGCACGACCCTTTACGACATCGACGTGGCGAATGGCACGCTGGTGCGGCAAGGCGACCCCGACCCGAACCTCGGCGTGCTCACGACCGTCGGGCCGCTCGGCGAAGAGTTCGGCGACGCCCTCGGCTTCGACATCGTGACCACGGCGGGGCCCGACGGCGTCGTCGACGCCGGCTTTCTCGTGCACGGCGAGACCTTCTATTCGATCGGCCTGCGCGCGGGCGGCGCCCGCCCGATCGGCGCGGTCGCCGGCGCCTCGGGGCTGCGGGGGGTCGTCGTCATGGTGCCGACCGCGCGCTGACCCGGGCGGCGGGCGGGCCCCGCTCAGCCGAAGACGATGCTCTGCGCGAGCGGCAGCGCGTTCGAGTAGTTCACGGTGTTGGTCGCCCGGCGCATGTAGTTGCGCCAAGCGTCCGAGCCCGACTCGCGCCCGCCGCCCGTCTCTTTCTCGCCGCCGAAGGCCCCGCCGATCTCGGCGCCGCTCGGGCCGATGTTGACGTTGGCGATGCCGCAGTCGCTGCCGTCGGCCGCGACGAAGCGCTCGGCCTCGCGCAGATCGTTCGTGAAGATGCACGACGAGAGCCCCTGGGGCACGTCGTTGTGCATCGCGATCGCCTCGTCGAGGTCGCCGTAGCCCATCGCGTAGAGAATGGGCGCGAACGTCTCTTCTCGGACGACCTCGGCCTGCGCCTCCATGCGCACGAGCGCGGGCCGGACGTAGAAGCCCCCCTCGCAGCCCGGCACCGCCACGCGCTCGCCGCCCCGGGCCTCGCCGCCCGCCGCCCTCGCCCGGCCGAGCGCCGCTCGCATCGCCTCGAAGGCCGCCCCGTCGACGAGGGGCCCGACCAGGGTCGAGGGCTCGCGGGGGTCGCCCACCCGGACCTGCTCGTACGCGCGCCCGACGCGGCCGACGAGCTCGTCGAGCACGGAGCGGTGCGCGATCAGGCGGCGCAGCGTCGTGCAGCGCTGGCCGCAGGTGCCGACCGCGCTGAACAGGATGGCGCGCGTCGCCAGCTCGAGGTCGGCCGAGGGCGCGACGACCATCGCGTTGTTGCCGCCCAGCTCGAGCAGCGCGCGCCCGAAGCGCGCCGCGACGCGCGGCGCGAGGGCGCGGCCCATGCGCGTCGAGCCGGTGGCGCTGACGAGCGCGACGCGCCGGTCGTCGGCGAGCCGCTCGCCCGCCGGCGCCCCGCCCTGCACGATCTCGCAGAGCCCCGGGGGCGCCGCCGCCCCGCCCGCCGCGAAGCGCGCGCACGCGCGGCGGAAGAGCGCCCCGCAGGCGGCGGCCGTGAGCGGGGTCTTCTCCGAGGGCTTCCAGACGACGGGGTCGCCGCAGACGACGGCGAGGGCGAAGTTCCAAGCCCACACCGCGACGGGGAAGTTGAACGCGCTGATGACGCCCACCACCCCGAGCGGGTGCCACGCCTCGGCCATGCGGTGGCCGGGCCGCTCGGACGCGATGGTCAGCCCGTAGAGCTGGCGCGACAGCCCGCAGGCGAAGTCGCAGATGTCGATCATCTCTTGGACCTCGCCCCGGGCCTCGGCCACGATCTTGCCGGCCTCGATCGTGACGAGCGCGGCGAGGGCGTCTTTCTCGCGGCGCAGCTCGTCGCCGAAGAGGCGGATGAGCTCGCCCCGCCGGGGCGCGGGCACGAGGCGCCAGGCGAGGAAGGCCTCGTGCGCCCGGCCGATCGCGGCGTCGACCGCGGCGCTGTCGGCCGGGGCGAGGCGCGCCGTCACCGACCCGTCGATCGGCGAGCGCGCGACGAGGTCGCCGGCGGCGAACGTCTCGGGGTCGAGGTCGAGGGCGGCGAGCTGCTTCGTGACGTTCATCGCCCCGCCTTAACGCGGGCCCCGGCCTGCCGCACGCCCTCGCGTCGCCGCCGGCCCGCCTCGCCGGGGGCGGGGCCCCGCGCGCGGGCGGCGGGCGAAGGGCCCCGGGCTTGCACCTCGGCTTCAGCCAGCACGGGGCCCTTCGCTCGCCGCCCGAAAAGAGAGCGGCCCGGGCGGGGGGTGGAGCGACCCCCCCGCCCGGGCCTTGCCAGGCCTAACCCCGCGTCCAGCAAACGCGAGGGCATCGGGGGCTCGCTTCGAACGAGCGCCTTCGGGCCCCGAGGCCCGACGAGCTGCCAGCTGCTCTACCCCGAAACACGACGCCCCCGGGGGGAAGGAGACCCCCGCGGGCGCCGACAAAGAGACCCTAACACCTGATCAAACGTTCAGCAAGCTGAACGTTCAGGTGTCTGGTCGATTCTCGCCCCCGCGGAAATTTCTTTGCCCGACCCGGCCCCTCGTTTCGCCGTGCTAATTAGAAAGGGGCGAGCCGCGTCAGCCCCCGAGCCGCCACCATGCGACGACGACAAGCCCTGGCCCTGCTCGCGCTGCCCGCGCTCGGCGCGGCCGCCGCCTGCTCGGGCGACGACGTCGAGGCGCCGCCGGCCGCCGCCCCGGGGCCGGGCCGCTGGGTCACGCGGGCGCCCATCCCGACGCCACGCGGCGAGGTCGGCGTCGCCGAAGCCGGCGGCCTCGTGTTCGTGCTGGGCGGCTACCAGGGCAGCGGCCTCGATAACGAAGCCTACGACCCGGTGACCGACCAATGGGCCACGGGCGCCCCCCTGCCGCGCGCCCTGCACCACGCCGCCGCCGTCGGCTGGCAAGGCCGCGTCTACCTGTTCGGCGGCTACGACAAGGCGACCGGCGAGGCCGTGCCCGATGCCTACGTCTACGACCGAGGCGCCGACGCCTGGCGCGCCCTCGCCCCGATGCCCACCGCGCGCGGCGCGCTCGGCGCGGCCCTGCTCGGCGATCGCATCTACGTCGTCGGCGGCACCGATCGCACCGGGGCCGACAGCGCCGTCGCCGAAGTCTACGACCCCGCCGCCGACACCTGGGCGCCGCTCGCGCCCATGGCGTTGGCCCGCAACCACCTCGCCGTCGTCGCGCTCGCCGGCCTCGTCTTCGCCGTCGGCGGGCGCCGCGACGGCCTGAACAACCTCGGCGCCAACGAGGCCTTCGACCCGACCTCGGGCGCCTGGCGCCGGCTCGCCCCCATGGCCACGCCCCGCAGCGGCATCGCCGGGGCCGCGCTCGCGGGGCGCCTGCACGTCTTCGGCGGCGAGACCTCGGGCGGCACCTTCGCCCAGAACGAAGCCTACGACCCGGCGTCCGACACCTGGAGCCCCTTCGCCCCCATGCCGACGCCCCGCCACGGCATCGGCGCCGCCACCGTCGGCGACGCCATCTACCTGCCGGGCGGCGGGCCGACGCCCGGCGACTCGCGCACCGCGATTCACGAAGCCTTCGACCTCGGCGCCTGAACGCCACGCCTCGCGTGGCCGGCGCACGCGGGACAAGGCCTCGCGCTACCAGCCCTTTCACAAGGGCAAGGCGGCGGGCGGGCTGCGCGTCGTGCCGGCGGGCGTTGACTTCGCGTCGCTGACCTTCGCGCCCGACGAGAGCGTGGCTCTGCTCGAGCCGCCGCCCGACATTCCGCCGGTCGCCGGCACCCTGTCGCAGGGCTTCTCGACGCCGCGCGCGTCAACCCGCGGGCGGCGGCCCGGGGCGTGCCGGGCGTCGCGACGAGCGGCGGGGCCCGCGACCAGTCGGCGCTCGCCGGCAAGGCGGTGTACTTCGAGGCGGGCGACACGTCGTTCACGTTGCGCGAAGGGCTCTTCCTCGTGCCGGCCCGCCCCTACGTCGAGCGGGGGGCGTGGCCGCCCGGCTGAGGCGCTCGGCGGGCGCCCGCGCGGGGGCCGGGCCGCCGAGGGCGCGGCGGGGCGCGCGCAAGGGCCTCGCCGCGTTCGGGCGCGGTGGTAGAGTCGCCGTCGCCATGACCGACGAATGCTACCTCGTGCTCTCCGCCCTCGGCCCCGACCGCCCCGGCCTGGTGGCCGAGGTCACCGCGTACCTCACCGAGTGCGGCGCCAACATCGAAGACAGCCGCATGGCCGTGCTCGGGGCCGAGTTCGGCATCCTGGTGCTCGTGTCCGGCTCCGAGGCCGCGCTCGCGCGCGTGCTCTCCGGCGTCGCCGGGCTCGAGGCGAAGACCGAGCTCGCGGTCGTCACGCGGCCGACCAAGAGCCCCGAAGAGCACCGGCGCGCGACGGTCAGCCCCTGCGTCATCCGGGCCGAGGCGATCGACCGCGAGGGCATCGTGCGGGCGATCGCGGGCGTCATCCACGACATCGGGGTCAACATCGTCTCGCTCGAGACCGAGACGTACCCGGCGCCCGTCACCGGCTCGCCGCTCTTCCGCCTCGCGGCGCGCGTCGACGTGCCCGCGGGCCTGACGCTCGCGCGGGTGCGCGCGGCCCTCGAGGCCGTGGCCCAGCGCGAGAACGTCGACGTCGACGTGCGCTCGGGGGCGGGGTTAGCGCGCCGCTCACCCGTCCGCCTCGCGGGCCCGGGGCAAGGCGTGATCTCGCAGAGGCTTCGCCCTCGGTGGCGGCGACGTACACCTCGTTCGGCACGAGCGCGAGCGATGCCCAGGCCCATTGTGATCAGGGCGCGCGCGCGGACGGCTCGGCCGGGGGCACGACGGCCTGGCGACGGTATTTACTGCGACGTCTCAGCGCCGTCGTAACCTCCGACGGGGGTGGGGGGCGTGGGCCGGGCCATGAACTTGCTTCGGCCCGGGGGAGGCGGCGGCGGTGCTGGCCCCCCGCTGAGATCGCCCGGACGACCGCTTCTTTTGCGGTCAGCCTTGCCGGCCGAATCTAGTCGTCTGTAAACCGGCCATGTAAGCTCGCCGCCGTGGTGAGTCGATTTCTTCTGGCGGGCTTGGTCTTGGTTTTGTGGGGTTGCGGCGGGGCGTCGGGCGACGAGCCCGCGCCGGCGGCGGCGGGTGCCGGCGGCAGCGCGGGCCAGAGCGGTGCGGGCAGCGGGGGCGAAGCGGGCTCGCCTCAGGGCTCGGGGGCGGGCGGGGCCGCGGGGGCGGGGGGCGCGAAGCCTCCGCCCTTCGTGGCCGACCCCGAGGCGCGCACGCGCCTGAGCGAGGCGGGTTTCTTCGCCGACCTCGAGTCGAAGCAGCCCGCGGCCGACCTCGTCGCGTTCGAGCCGCGCTTCGCGTTCTGGTCCGACGGGGTCGAGAAGAAGCGCTGGCTCTGGCTGCCCCCGGGCACCAAGGTCGACGCGAGCGACCCCGACCACTGGCGCTTTCCGATCGGGGCGCGGCTTTACAAAGAGTTTTCACAAAACGGAAAGCGCCTCGAGACCAGGCTCGTCGAGCGCACGGGCCCGGGCACCTTCGACTACTGGATGGGGGCCTTCGTTTGGCTCGAAGACCAGTCGGACGCCGTCTTCGCGGAGGAGGGCGCGGCCGACGTGCTCGGCACCCAGCACGACGTGCCGAAGGCCAAGCTCTGCCCGTCGTGCCACAACGGCGAGCCGAGCCGGGTGCTCGGCTTCTCGGCCATGCAACTCGAGGGCTCGCCGGTCGCCGCCATGGGCCTCGTCGACCCGCCGCCCCCGGCCGTGCCCGGCCCCCCGGGCGGCGACGTCGCGCGCGCGGCGCTCGGATACCTGCACGCCAACTGCGGCCACTGCCACTACGACGGCGGCCTCGCCTGGCGCGACACCGACGTGGTCTTGCGCCTCTCGGTCGCCGAGACCACGGTCGAGTCGAGCGAGATCTACACCTCGAACCTCGGCGTGCCCGTGCAGTTCTTCCAGGAGGGGGGCCTCACGCTGCGGGTCGACGGCGGCGCCCCCGACCAGAGCGCCCTGCTCTTCCGCATGAACTACCGCGGCGACGACAAGCAGATGCCGCCCATCGCGACCGAGCGCGTCGACGAGCAAGGCGTCAGGCTGGTGCGCGACTGGATCATGACCCTCCCCTGAAGGCGGCGCGGGCCCGCCGCGCCCCGCCCCCGCACCGAACGAAGGGCGCCAGCCCCCCCGCGCGAGGGCCGACAGGAGCGAGTGCCGATCACGAACAAGAAGACCACGAGGCGTATGGTCGCCACGGCGTCGATGGTCGCCGCCTGGGCCTGAGCCGCCTCGCGCGGAGGCGACGAAGACACCCTGCCCAACCCGAGCCAGGGCGGCGCGGCCGGGTCGGCGGCCACCCATGGCACCGAACTGACCTCGCTGCCCAACCTCGCCAAGGTGTTCCAGGGCGGGCGCGGCTTCGCCGTCGGCTGCCGCCGCCCTTCCCCCCGTCATCTTCGCCGGGGCGATCGGCCCCGCCCCCGCGGTCGCAGCGTTCACAGACGACCTGTGGCGGCGCGTCCACGGCCCGGGGCTGCGTTCGGCGGGCGCGCGGGCGGCCTGCTTGGAACGGCCCCTGCTGCCCCGCCCCCCGTGGCCGTGCGCACCATGTCGTTGGTCACAACGGCGTTCGCCTTCGCGAGCGCCGCGTGCGGGCGCCCCTACGTCGTCCCACTGCGGAGCTCGAACGCGAGCTCGCTCGGCCGTGGCGACGGCGATCCGATCTGTTCGGCGCGACGGCGACCGACGCCGGCGATCTCGCCGGGCCGGGCGACTCGGTCGTGCGCATCGCCCACGCCGGCCGCGTCAAGCCCGGCGAGACCGGCGACGAGGCCGGCGCGGGCTGTTCGGGCACGCTGGTGGCGGCCGACGTGGTGCTCAGGCTGCCCGCTCGAGGCTTCTCGGGCTTCGGGTCGTCAGGCTGCCCGCTCGAGGCTTCTCGGGCTTCGGGTCGTCCGGCTGCCCGCTCGAGGCTTCTCGGGCTTCGGGTCGTCCGGCCGCCTGCTCAGGGCTTCTCGGGCTGCGGGTAGGGCTGGGGCTCGGTCGGCTCTTTCGGCGTGCAGACGCGCTCGCACACGACCTCGCCGTTGCCGACGTCCTTGCAGATCAGGTCGGGGAAGGTGCCGTCGGGGCACTCGGCCGGCTCGGTCGGATCTTTCGGCATGCAGACGCGCTCGCACACGACCTCGCCGTCGCCGACGTCCTTGCAGATCACGTCGGGGAAGGTGCCGTCCGGGCACTCGGGCGGGGGCACTTCGCCGCCGTCCGGCAGGCACTCGACGAAGCACTCTTCGACGCCGGTCTCCGGGTCGAAGCGGCAGACCTTCTCGGGGAAGGTGCCGGGCGGGCACTCGGGGAAGGGCAGATCGTCGGGCACGCAGACGTCCTTGCACGTCTCTTCGTAGGGCCGATCGGGTGCGTTGGCGCCGTCGGGCGAGCTCGGGTCGGTCGGGTAGGGCTCGGGCCGCGGGTCGCCGGGGAAGGGCGGCACCGGCCAGGGGCCCGGGGCCTCGCAGACCCGCTCGAGGTGCGTGCCCGGCGCGCACTGGTCGGGGTCGCCCTGCGGCTGGTCGTCGGGCAAGCAGAGGATGAAGCACTCGTCGTCGGCGCCCGCGGCGGGCTTGCAGGCGCGCACCGGCGCCGTGCCCTCGTCGCACTCGGGCAACTGCGGCCCGGGCAGGCAGACGACCTGGCACTCGACGTTGCCGTCGGGCAGGTCTTTGCAGACGCGCTCGGGCGTCTCGCCCGGCTGGCATTCGTCTTTCTTCTCGGCGCGGGCGGCCTCGGCCTCGGAGACCTGGCTGCTGCGGCCGGGGCCCAGCTCGTCTGCGTCGAGCGTCGCCTGGCAGGCGGCGAACGCGGGGGCGAGGGCGAAGAGGGCGACGAGGCTTCGGGCGGCGTTGGCGACGGTCGTACGCATGATGATCCCTTTTTTGAAAGAAAAAGTTGGGATGAAAGCGGCGAACGGGGGCGCGACGGCGCCCGCGCGCCGGCGGCCTTGCGGGGGGCTTTCGCGGTGATGCGGCGCCGCGCGCTCGGCGGCGGGCGGTGTCTCGCCCCGTTCAACCCGAGCGATGGCCGGCCCGGGCGGCGGCGATCGCAAAAAGCGACGGCCCCTCCGGCGGGGGCGGCGGGGCGCTCAGCGCCGCTGGGGCAGGTGGTTCGGCAGCCAGCTCAGGCTGGGCGGCGGCGGCGGGCGCTCGGAGGGGTGCGGGCTCGGCTCGTCGGCCTGGGGGGGGGGAGGCGGGGCGCCGGCGAGCGCGGGCGCGTCTTCGGGCGGCCGCAGGGGCAGGCTGAAGAAGAAGGTGCTGCCGCGGCCGACCTCGCTGCGCACGCCGATGCGGCCGCCGTGCGCCTCGACGATGCCCTTGCAAATGTACAGGCCGAGGCCGCAGCCCTGGGCGGCGGTCTCTTCGGCCCGCCAATAGCGCTCGAACACGTGCGGCAGGCGCTCGCCCGCGATGCCGACGCCGGTGTCGACGACCTCGAAGTGGGCCTCCTGCGCCCGCACGAACGCCCGGACCTCGACGGCGCCGCCCTCGGGGGTGAACTTGATGGCGTTGCCGACGAGGTTGGACAAGACCTGCATGACGCGCCAGCGGTCGCAGACGACGGCGGCCGCGCCGTCTCGGACGTTGCCCTCGAGCCGCAGCGACCGGCGGGCCGCGAGGGGGCGTAGCGTCTCGAGCGTGTCTTCGACGAGCGGGCCGAGCGCGTGCGGGTGCCGGTCGATGGCGAGGCGGCCGGCGTCGATGCTCGACATGTCGAGCAGATCTTTGATGAGGCGGTCCATCTGGGCGACCGAGCGGGTGATCATCTCGAGCGTCTTGCGCCGCGCCGCGCCGTCGTCGTCGTCGCACTGGTCGGAGAGCAGGGTGGCGCCCATGAGCACGGTGCCGAGCGGGGTGCGCAGGTCGTGCGAGACGACGGCGAGCATGTCTTGCCGCTGGCGCACGGCCTTCTGCATCTCCTGGTACAGGCGGGCGTTGTCGAGGGCGAGCGCGGCCCGGTTGGCGAGCTCTTCGGCGAAGGTGAGGTCGGCCGCGGCGTAGTGGCGCCCCGACCCGAGCGAGCCGAGCGAGAGTAGGCCGATCGGGCGGCCGCGCGCGCGCAGCGGCACGACCATCAGCGAGGTGAGGCGGCGCGGGGGGCCGGCGGCCCCGTCGCTCGCGGACGACGAGAGGTCGTGCACGAGCCAGGCCCGGCCCGTCTTCACCACGGCCGCCCGGGCCTCCTGCCAGCGCGCCTCGAGCGAGAAGGGACACGAGCGGACCAGGCCCCGCCCGTCGTCGGCCGAGGCCGTGCGCGAGGTCGTGCCGTCGTCGTTGAGCTCTTCGATGAGGCAGACGTCGGCCAGAAACGGGACGGCCACGCGGGCGGCGGCCCGCAGGGTCTGCTCGCGGTCGAGCGAGCTCGCGAGGGCCGCGCTCACCTCGGCGAGGAAGTGCTTGGCGTTCTCGGAGCGTTTGAGATCCATCACGTCGCGGAAGACGAGCACCGCCCCCGTCAGGTGCCCCCAGCGCCGGATGGGCGACGAGGTGTAGCTGACGGGGTAGGGGGCGCCGTCGCGCCCGAGGAACAGCGCGTCGTCGCTCCGGACGGGCTCGCCGGTGCGCAGCACGTGCAGCAGGGGGCATTCGTCCGGCCCGACGAGGGCGTCTTCGAGCTGCCGCAGCCGGAGCAGACCCTGCACCTGCACCCCGATCGCCTCGGTGGCCGACCAGCCGAGCAGCCGCTCGGCCGCGGGGTTGAAGAAGGTGATGCGCCCGGCGACGTCGACGGCCACGACGCCCTCGCCCAGGCTGTTGGTCACGGCGCGGCTGAAGTCGAGCTCGGCCTCGCAGAGGTCGCGCGTCATCTCGGCGCGCGCGCGCGCCTGCTCGGCCTGCGCCCGCGCCGCCTCGGCCACCGCGCAGCGCCGCTCGCACTCGCGCCGCTGCTCTTCGGCCCGCGCGCGCTCGGCCCGCAGGGCCGACTGCCGGTCGAGCGCGGCGGCCAGTTGGCCGGCGACGGCGCCCGCGAAGAGCAGGCCCGCCTCGTCGAGGCGGCCGCCCACCGCGAGCTGGAGGGTGCCGAAGACGCGGCCCGCGCCCGCGGCCAGCGGCAAGGTCAGCAGGCTCTCGCCCGGCGCGGCGATGCAAGGGGCGGTCGGCTCGGGCCCCGGGCCCGGCAGAGTCGCCACCGTCGCGGGCGGCGAGACCCCCCGGGCGGAGGGCGCCGCGCCCGCGTCGAGGCCCGTCAGGTAGGCGTAGCAGCGGCGCGCATGCATCTCGGCGAGCCGGAGCTCGAGCAGGGGCGCGCTCTCCGCCCGCCAGGCGCGGCAGCGGAGCTCGCGGCCGTCGTCGTAGATCAGCACCGCGCTGCGCAGCGCGAGGGTCTGCGCCAGGAGGGCGAAGACCGGCGGGGCCGACTGCTCGACGCGGTCGGCGCGGAGCAGGAGCCTGCCCGCCTCGCCGAGGTGCTCGAACTGCCGGCGCCCGGGCGCCGGCGGGGGGGGGCCCGGCGCCGCCGCGAGCGCCGCGTGGAGCGCGGGCGTCAGCGCCTCGGCCGTCAGGTGGCCGAGGAGGGCCAGCAAATCGATCAACAAGGCCCGGACCGCCGCCGTCAAATCGTCGATTCGCAGCGCGGCGGCGCGCGCCCGCAGGGCGTCGACCCGCAGGCCCGCCGGCCTCACCTCGACGGCCGCGAGCGGCGCGAAGCGCTCGGCGGCGTCGCACACGACGCGCCCGGCGACGGCCGCGAGCGCCGCCTCGCCGAGCACCGGCCGGGCGCGCGCCCAGAGCGCCCCGGACGCGCGCTCGAGCCGGTCGAGCAGGCCCCCGACCGTCAGGCCCTCGGCGGCGTCCCCGAGCCAGGACGCCACGCGGGCCGCATTCACATCGTTCTCGTCAACCATGGCCTCTGGCGTCGTGCGGCACGACCCCCTCTTGCTTGGTTGAAACTAGGGTGAGATTCGTACCGGCGCCTCGCTCGGGCCCGCCCCCCGGGCCCGAGCGTACGGGGAACGCTAGGTGCCCGCCCCGGGCCGAAACGAGCCAGCGCCGTTGGCTGGGGTGAAACCGCGGCCGCGCCAGGGGGCGCGGCCCTTGCTGCCAGAGAACCCGTGCCTGCGTTTGAGTGCGACAGGAACAAATGCGTACTACCACGCAGGAATAAGAATCTCAACGTGCAATCGTTACCTTTTCGCCCGCGCGCCGGCCGATCGTGAGTCCGAAAAAAATCGGACAAGGGTCGGAAATCGGCAAAAATCGGCAAACTGTTCGGGGCGCACGAACGACCCGAACGCGCGATGAGGGGCGCAGCCGAGGCCGGTTTTGGTCCGAATTCACCCCCGGATTCGCCCCTACCTCGCGGCGGGACGTTATCGATGTATGGTCCAGCTCCCGCCTGGCCTTCGGGGCCCCCCATTACGTTTTTGCCCGGCGTGACCGGTGGGCACAATCGTCGCAGCCCGCCGGCACTATTCTTGAATCGACCAATGCGGATTTTTCTGCGTAAAAACGGGGGGCGAACGAATGCGCCGCCCGCGCGCCCGGCGGGCGGGGCGAATCCGCCGGGCCCGCGGCGGGCGCGCCCGGGCGCCGGGCTACTGCCCGAGCGGGCCCGGGGCGAAGGGCACGTCGAGCGTCACGCCCGCCTCGGGCGCGCCGACGCGGGCGAGCCGGCCCTCGCGCCAGGCGAGAAAGCACGCCCGGCCGAGCCCGCCCTCGACCCGGAACGCGACCCGCGTCGGCAGCCCCGCCTCGGCCGCGAGCACCCGCGCCCCGAGCTCGCCGGCGCGGACCTCGTCGCCCGCCCGCAGCGGCGCGTCGCGGTAGACCCGCTCGAAGAGGTTCGCGCGCCGCGGGCCCAGCGCCTCGAGCTCGAACGCGCCGCCGCCGAGCCCCCGCAAGCGCAGATCGTTCTGGGCCATCGAGAGCACGCGCACGCCGGCGAGGTGCGCCACGCGCTCGGGGCGGTAGAAGAGCAGCGAAGGCGCCGCGTAGAGCGAATTGACGGGGTCGCTGCCGTTGACGATGTAGCCGACGCTGCCCGCCGGGCAGGCGGGCGTCTCGGCCCGCTCGGCGTACGCGCGCTCGTCTTCGACGTTCTGACGGAACAAGAACGCCGTGCCGACCCGCACGAGGGGCGAGAGGCCGAAGTGCAGCAGAGCGAAGAGGCCGGCGAGGGCGCCGAGGCCGAGCCGGCGTGCCCCCCGGGACGCGCGGGCCCGGGCGAAAGCGGCCGCGAGCAGCGCGCCGACGAGCGCGGCGCCGCCGATCGACGCGATCGGCAGCACGCGCCCGCCCACGATGCCGCCCGCCGTCGGCACGATCGCCCCCCCTGACGCGAGGCCGAGCGCGAGCAGGCGCCGGCGAACCCCGGGCTCGAACTCGGCGCGCAGGGCCCAGAGCGCGAGGCCGACGCCGGCCGCCGCGAGCGCCCCCAGCGCGGCGAAGGGCAGCGCGAGCGGCGGGGCGGCCGCGGCCAGCACCGAGGGCAGGGCCGCGTAGACCTCGGCGAGCAAGGTGGGCACGCGCACGAGGGCCGCCGCCGCGAACCCCCTCGGATCGTCGAAAGGCGAAATGTACGCCCCGCTGCGGCGCGTGCCGTAGTGCCCCGCGGCGTAGAAGATCAGAAACGCCCCCGCCACGGCCAAAGCCGGCAGCGCCGCCCGCACCCGCTCGTACGCCCCGCCCGGCAGCGCCGCCCGCACCCGCTCGCCCGCCCCGCCCAGCAGCGCCGCCCGCGCCCGTTCGCCCGCCCCGCCCAGCAGCGCCGCCCGCTCGCCCGCCCCGGCCGGCGGCCCGCCTTCGCGCGCCCCGCCCCCCCGGGCGAAGGCCTCGTCGCAGACCCAGAAGGCCACGGCGCCGAGCGCCACCTCGCTCGCGCAGAGCCCCGCGGCGAGCGAGATCGGCCCGAGCCAGGCCCCGGGGCGCCACCGGTCGTCGCGCCACCGCGCGTGCGCGAGCAGGGCGAGCGCCCCGAAGGCGGCGCCGACGAGCCCGTGGCGCGCCGACAGCCACGCCGTGGTCATCGCGTGCCCGCCCGCCAGCACGTACGCGAAGGACGCCCACGCCGCCGCGCGCCGGCCGAGCCAGCGCCGGTAGAGCGCGACCACCGCGGCCGAGAGCAGCACGAACCACGCGATCGAGTGCACGTGCGCGGCGAGCGCGTTGCGGCCGAACGCCCACGCGTCGACCGCCAGCGTCAGGCTCGAGAGGGGCCGGAAGAAGCGCAACCCGAGCCCCGGGTCGGCGAACCAGGGCAGCTTGCCGTCGGCGATCATCTGCGCGACCTGCGCCTCGCCGCCCCAGGTGAAGTCGTAGAGCCGAAACGGCCCCGGCGCGTAGCCCGGCAGCGCGCCCTCGAGCGCGAGCCGCTGCAAGAAGTCGTCGTGAAAGAACCCGACCACGAGCGCCGGCAGCGACGCCAGCACCCCCGCCCCCACCGCCACGCCGATGCCGCGCCCCTCGCCCATCTCGGCGGTGATGGTTGGGGGCACCCGACCCGCCGGTCAAGGTCGCGCCCGCGCCTGAGACGAGCGGCGGCCGTTCTTCCGCGCCCTTCGGGCACCCGGAGCTCGCTTCATGGGCTCGACGACGGGCGGCGGGTGCAGACGTTCCGGCCGAGGTAAGGGGGGGCCCGGGGGGCGTCCGGCTCCGCCCGTCGCTCACTCGGCGGCGGACGCCAGCGCGGCGAGGCGGTTGGCGATCCACTCGCCGTGGCGCCGCTCGTCCGAGAGGTTGCACGTGAGCAGCGCCCGAACCTGAGGCGCGACGTCGCTGCGCCCCGCCGCCCGCTCGTAGGCCGTGTTGGTGTCTTCTTCGTTGGTCTTCATCGCCATGAGCACGGCGCGGTCGCCGACGAGGCCGCCGAGCACGACCTTGCCCTTGGTGAGCACGCGCTTGATGTCGGGCCCCGAGGGCGCCTCGTGCCCCGCCTGCATGAGCAGGGACGAGAGCTCGCACACGTGCCGCCGGTGGTCGTCGAGGAAGGCCGCCATCGTCGCCCGCTCGACCTCGCCTTGCAGCCGCTCGATCGCCGCCTCGTACGCCTCGATGGCGTCATAGTCGAGCTCGACGAGGTTCTGCAGCATGCTCACGACGTTGCTCTCGATGCCGACCGTTGTTGCCATGGCAGAGACCTCATTTCCTTCGACGTACGGTGTTACGACGGCCTCATGGCCAAGCCCGCGGCGCCTGCAGGCCACGTGCCGCCGGGGGCGCGGCGGGGCGCGGTTCGCGGCGGCGCCGGCCGCGCCCGGCGTGCGGCCGCGCGGCTGGCCCCGGCGGGCGCTTCGCGAGGGCGACCCGGCAAGCAAGCGCGGTGCCCGGGCCCCGCGGGCGAGGCGACCACTGTGGCCGGCCTGCCCGGGACGCATTTGCGCCACGGCCGCCTGGCGCGGGGGGCGACCCGCGGGCCGCCCCGCCCCCAACTCAGGCGCGGCCGCCTCGCCGCGGGCCCGGCGCCGCCGGGCGGCGGCGTACCGGGCCTTGCATGCCGACGACGCCCGACGCCATGAAGCCGGAAGAGATACGCCTGGGCGACTGGAAGCGAATCCTGCTTGGTAACGCGCCGGTCGCCTTTCTGCTCGAGACCTTCGCGCGCCCCCTCGGCATTTACCTCGCGCTCGTCGTCGTCTTGCGCCTCTTCGGCGAGCGCATGACGGGGCAGCTTGCCATTCTCGAGATGAGC
Source organism: Polyangiaceae bacterium (assembly GCA_035762175.1). Lineage (GTDB taxonomy): Bacteria > Myxococcota_A > Polyangia > Polyangiales > Polyangiaceae > DASTPP01. The sequence goes on from DASTPP010000400.1 coordinate 113,685, forward strand.
GTGATGGTCGCGCTCGGCGCCATCGTCGCGGTGCCCATGCACATGCCCGACCGGGGCGTGCTGGTCGGCAGGCTCCTCTTGGTGCGCGTGCTCGGGCTGCAGCGCGGGCTCGGCCGCCTCGGGGTCGAGCGCCGCCGGGTCGAGCTCGCCACGCAGGGCGACCTCACGTCGCTCGTCAAAGACGGCATTCTGTTGACGCTCTAGCCCGGCGCGGGCTCGTGGCGCTCGAGCCAGCGGTCGATCGCCGCGGCCAACCCCTCGACGTGCGGCGCCTGAACGACGCTCCGGTGATCGCCGGCGACGTCTTCGATCGCGAGGCCCGGCGCGAGCGGGCCCCAGCCGTGGTCGGGGCGTGGGCGCCCTTCGTCGCGGCCGGCGCGCGCGCGCAGCAGGAGAGCGGGGCCCGCGTAAGGGGCCGAACGGTAGGAGGCGAGGGCGCGGGCGTTGGCGAGCGCGACGCGCACGAGGGCCTCGGGGCGCAGGGCGGCGAGCTCGGCCGAGGCGCCCCGGGCCCCGAAGGCGCGCCCGCAGAGGTACGCGACGCGATCGCCCTCGGGGACCTGGCGGAGCTCGAGGGGCGTCACCGGCTCGATGGCGTGGCCGGCGCGGCGGGCGAGCTCGTTGCCGAGGCCGGCGAGCCGCTCGAGCTCGCCCTCGGGCCCGAGGACTTCGCCGCCGGGGGCGAAGGCGTCGATGAGCACGACGGGCGCTAGGCCCTCGCCGGCCTGGGCGAGCTTTCGCGCCATCTCGAAGGCGACGGCGCCGCCCATCGACCAGCCCCCGAGCACGTAAGGCCCTCGCGGCCGGACGCGGCGCACCTCGTCGAGGTAGAGCGAGGCCATGGCCTCGAGATCGTCGAGGGGCGCCTCGCCCGCCTCGAGCCCGCGGGCGCGCAGGGCGTAGATCGGGCGCTCGGGGCCGAGCGCGCGGGCGAGCTCGCGGTAGGCGAGGGCGTGGCCCTCGACCGCGTGCACGAGGACGAGCGGCGCGCGCCGGCCCGAGGCGCGGAAGGTGTGTAGGTAGGGCGCGCCGGCGGCCTCGGGGGCGTCGAGGGCGGCGAGCAGCGAGGCCACCGTGGGGCGCTCGAAGAGGCGCGCGAGGGGCAGGGGGCGCCCGAGCGCCGCCTCGATGCGCGCGACGGCGCGCAAGGCCTTGAGCGAGTTGCCTCCCTGCTCGAAGAAGTCGTCGTCGACGCCGAGGGGGGCGACCCCGAGCGCCTCCTGCCAGATCGCGACGAGCTCTCGCTCGCGCTCGTCGCGCGGCTCGGCCCTGGGCGCGAGGCGTCGGGGGGCGGGCGCCGGGAGCGCGCGGTGGTCGAGCTTGCCGCTCGCGGTGGTCGGCAGCTCGTCGAGGCAGACGAAGTGCGCGGGCACGAGGGCGCCGGGCAGGCGCTGGCGGGCGAAGGCCTCGACGCTCGCCGCGACCTCTTCGGCGGCGCCGGCGCCGCCGGCGGGCACGAGGTACGCGACGAGATCGACGTCGCCCCCGGGCGCCGGGCGCGCGGCGACCGCGCAGGCGCGCAGGGCGCCGTGCGCGGCCAGCGTCGCTTCGATCTCGGCGGGCTCGACGCGGTGGCCCCGCACCTTGACCTGCCGATCGAGGCGGCCGAGAAACTCGATCTGGCCGTCGTGCCGCCAGCGCGCCCGGTCGCCCGTGCGGTACAGGCGCGCGCCCGGCTCGCCCGCGAAGGGGTCGGGCACGAAGCGCTCGGCCGTCAGGGCGGGGCGGCCCAGGTAACCGCGCCCCACCGCGACGCCGCCGATGCACAGCTCACCCGCGGCGCCGGGCGGCGCCGGGCGGCCCTGGCGGTCGAGCACGTAGAGCCGCACGTTCGCGATGGGGCGGCCGATCGGCACCGGGCCGCCGTCGCGGCCGTCGTCGGGGCGGCAGGCCCAGGCGGAGACGTCGATGGCCGCCTCGGTCGGGCCGTATAGGTTGTGCAACTGCTGCCCGGGCGCGGCCGCCTCGAAGAAGCGCGCCACGAGGTCGGCCGTGAGCGCCTCGCCGCTGCAGACGACGTGGCGCAGCGAGGCGGGCAGGGGCCGCCCGCCGAGCGCGCCGAGGAAGGCGCGCAGCATCGAGGGCACGAAGTGCACGACGCGCACGTCGTGATCGCCGATCGCGCGCTCGAGGTAGGCCGGGTCGCGGTGGCCGCCGGGCCGCGCCAGCGCGAGCGTCGCGCCGACGGCGAGGGGCCAGAAGAACTCCCAGACCGAGACGTCGAAGCCAGAAGGCGTCTTTTGCAGGACGCGCTCGCCCTCGCGCAAGGGGTAGGCGCTTTGCATCCACCAGACGCGGTTGACCACGGCGCGGTGCGTGTTGATGGCCCCCTTGGGTCGGCCCGTCGAGCCCGAGGTGTAGAGCACGTACGCCGCGTGCTCGGCCCGCGGCAGCGACGACTCGCCAGCGAAGAAGTCGACCACGTCGGGGCCGGCGTCGTCGCCCCCGGGCTCGCGATCGACGCAGAGCACGGGGCGGCCCTCGGCGGGCAGGCCACCGGCGAGCGAGCCCTGCGTGAGCAGCAGCGCGGGGTCGGCGTCGTGCACCAGGAACGCGAGGCGGTCGCGCGGGTGCTCGGGGTCGAGCGGCACGTAGGCCCCGCCCGCCTTGAGCACGCCGAGCAGCGCGACGACCAGGTCGATCGAGCGCTCGAGGCAGACGCCCACGCGCCGCTCGGGGCCGACGCCGCGGGCCCGCAGGGCGGCGGCCAGCCGCTCGGCGCGCTCTTCGAGCCCGGCGTAGGTCAACGACCGGTCGCCCTCGACGATCGCGGTGGCGTCGGGGGCGCGCCGCGCCTGCGCCTCGAAGAGGTGGTGCAAGCAGGCGTCGCGGGGGAAGTCGGCTCGCGAGGCGTTCCAGGCGACGAGGGTGCGGTGCCGCTCGGCGCCGTCGAGCAGTTCGAGCTCGCCGATGGGTTTCTCGGGCGCGTCGAGCGCGCGCTCGAGGAGCCGGACGAAATGACGCGAGAGTCGCCGGATCGTCGCCGCCTCGAAGAGGCCGGCGTCGTACTCCCAGGTGCCCTCGAGCCCGGCCGGCGTCTCGTGGAGCTCGAGCATCAGATCGAGCTTCGCCGCGCCCGCCTCGGCCCCCGCCGGGCGCATGGTGAGCTCGGGCAGCGCGACGACGGGCGCGGGGGCGGCGTGCACCACCAGCATGGCCTGGAAGAGCGGCGTCAGGCCGAGATCGCGCGGGGCCGAGAGCGCGTCGACGACCTGCTCGAAGGGCGCCTCCTGGTGGGTGAGGGCGGCGAGCGTCACGTCGCGCACGCGGCCGAGGGCGTCGGCGAAGGAGGGGTCGCCCGACAGATCGGTGCGCACGACGAGCGAGTTGATGAAGCAGCCGACGAGGGGCTCGAGCTCGGGGCGGCTGCGCCCGGCGACGGGGGTGCCGAGGGCGAGGTCGGTCTGGCCGCTGTAGCGGTGCAAGAGCGCCTTGAGCGCGGTCGCCAGCACCATGAAGGGCGTCGCGCCGGCCTCGCGGGCGAAGGCGCGGAGGCGCGCCGACAGCGCGTGATCGAGGGCGATCGCTTCGTGCCCCGCCTGGCGGCTGGCGGACGCCCCGCGAGCCCGGTCGAGGGGCAGCTCGAGCGGGGGCACGCCCGCGAGCGTGCGCCGCCAGTAGTCGAGCTCGGCCCGCGCCGCGGGCCCCGCGAGCCGCTCGCGCTGCCAGGCGGCGTAGTCGGCATACTGCAGCGGCAGCGGGGGCAGCTCGGCGGGCCCGCCGTGGGCGAAGCCCTCGTAAAGGACGAGCAGCTCTCGCGCCAGGATGCCGCCCGACCAGCCGTCGGTCACCGCGTGGTGCAGGTTGATGACGAGCAGGTGCTCCCGCTCGCCCGTCGCGACGAGCAAGGCGCGGGCCGGCGGCCCTTCGTCGAACGAGAAGGGGCGACGCACCTCGGCCTCGGCCAGGGCCCGGGCGGCCTCGGCCCGCGCCGCGGGGGCGAGCTCGCGCAGATCGACGAAGCGCGGGCGCAGCGAGAACGAGGGGTCTACCTCCTGCACGGGCCCGCCCGCCCCGAGCGAGATGATGCTCCGGAGCACCTCGTGGCGCCCGGCGAGCGCGTCGAGCGCGCGCCCGAGCGCGTCGCGGTCGAGCACGCCCTCGAGCCAGAGCGCCAGGGGCACGTTGTACGCCGGGCTCTCGGGCGAGAGCCGCTGCAGCAGCCAGAGGCGCTCCTGCGCCGAGCTGAGGGGCGCCGGGCCCGCGGGGCCTTCGCGGCGGCGCAAGGGCGGCTCGCTGGCTCCGGGCGGGGCGGCGTCGATGCGCGCGGCGAGCGCGGCCAGCGTGGGCGCCTCGAAGAGGGCCCGCAGGGGCAACTCGACCCCGAACGCCGAGCGTACGCGCGCGACGAGGCGCGTCGCCAGCAGCGAGTGGCCCCCCAGCTCGAAGAAGTGATCGTTCGACCCCACCTGCTCGACCCCGAGCAGCTCTCGCCAGAGGGCCGCGAGCTCTCGCTCGGCGGGCGTGCGGGGCTCGACGCGGGCGGGCCGCGACGAGGCGGGGTCGGGCAGGCGGGCGCGGTCGAGCTTGCCCGAGGGCAGCAGCGGCCAGTCGTCGAGCTCGACGATGGCCGAGGGCACGAACGCCGGCGGCAGCGAGGCGCGTAGCTGCCGCTCGAGGGCGGCGACGTCGCCCCCCTCGACGCTCACGTAGGCGACGAGGCGCCCGCCGCGCAGGGCCGCCGCGGCCCGCCGCACGCCGGGCAGCGCCGAGAGGGCGGCTTCGACCTCGCCGAGCTCGACGCGGTGGCCGCGCACCTTCACCTGGTGGTCGGCGCGGCCGAGAAACTCGAGCCTCCCGTCGGGCAGGCGGCGCACGAGATCGCCGGTTCGGTAGAGCCTCGCGCCGGGCTCGGGCGAGAAGGGGTCGGGCACGAAGCGCTCGGCCGTCAGCGCCGGCCGGCCCAGGTAGCCTCGGGCGACGCCGACGCCGCCCACGCAGAGCTCGCCGGGCACGCCGGGGGGCGCGAGCTCGCCTCCGGCCTCGAGCACGTAGAGCCCCACGCCGGCGAGGGGGCGGCCGAGCGTCGGCCCGGGCCAGTCGCGCACGCGGGCGGCGGTGGCGTCGACGGTGCACTCGGTGGGCCCGTACAGGTTGTAGGCCTCGAGCCGCTCGGCCGCCCCGAGCGCGGCCCAGAGCGCGGGGTCGACGGGCTCGCCGCCGACGAGCACCTTGAGCCCGG
>DASTPP010000401.1:0-2958 GCA_035762175.1 Polyangiaceae bacterium
CCGTCACGGCCACCTCGTCGAAGTCCGCCGGCGCGTCCGGGTTCGCGTCCGTCACGCTCACGCTCTCGACCCGCACCAACATGCTCATGTACTTGTCGACGTCCGCCCCGCCCGTCGCCACGCGCGCCGGGTCGACGACGATGGGGGCCGGCACCGCGCCGCTGCCCACCTTGGTGAAGGCCGGGGTGCCCAGCTGCTTCAGGCCGCTGAACTCACCGACGGTGCCCGAGATGTCGACGACGTCGCCGGGCACGACGTCGAAGGGCGTGGGGCCGGTGAAGGCGAAGAGGCCGGCGGCGGTGCCCTCTTGCACCCAGACCCCGCGCGTCGAGCCCGTCGTGTCGACCGCGCTCACGATCACGTTGCGGATCAGCACCGCCGTACCGTTCGCTTTCGTCTTGGCGTCGGCGATCGACACGATCTCGCCCGGGCAGAGCGACGCGCCCGGGTTCTTCTGGTCGGGGCAGGGGTCGCAGGCGTTGCCCTTGAGGTCGGCGTCATTGTCGGCCTGATCGGCGTTCGGCACGTCGGGGCAGTTGTCGGCCGGCTCGGGCACGCCGTCGGCGTCGACGTCTTCGCTCACGAGCGGACACTCGTGGCTCGTGGCGTTGAAGGGGCAGGGGTCGCAGGCGTCGCCGACGCCGTCGCCGTCGCCGTCGGCCTGCTGGCCCCCGTCCATCGGGCGCGCCGGGCTGAAGACGGTGGGGCAGAGGTCTTGCGCGTTGGCGATGCCGTCGCCGTCGCCGTCGTCGGCGCTCGGCACGCCCGTGAACTCGCCCGGCCGCGACGGCACGCACGAGGGCTCGCCCGCCTTGGTCTGCTCGCAGAAGAAGAGCGGGTAGAGGCCACCGAACCCCGTCCCCATGCTCGCCTGCAAGGCCGCGATGTCTTTGCCGAACTCGCGCTGGGCGCAGACCTTGCGCGCCGCCCCGCACACGTCGACCGCGCCGCCCGTACCGCCCTCGCTCACCAGCTCGCAGCCGGCGCCCGCGCCCGGCGAGAGCGCGTCGACCGCCTCGGGCTCGCCATAGAGCGCGAGACCAGCCCGCAGCACGAGCGCGACGTCTTGCACGCTCGCCTTGACCACCGCCTCGTACGGGTCCGCCTTGGCCGCCCCCGACCACACCGCCACGTCCCCGAACAAGCCCACCTTGAGCGACCCCAGCTTGTCGTCGCTGGCCGTCAGCGCCGCCGCGTCTTCGGTCACCATGCGGTACAGGTGGTACGGCCGGAAGAGCCCCCCCAGGTTGTTCTGGTTGTACGAGTCGGCGCACGCCAGCTCGCGCAGCAGGTTGTAGCTGCCCGACGCGCTCCAGTCCGTGCCCAGCGCGATCTGCACGCCCTGCCGAAGGAACTGCACGACGTTGGCGGTGACGCCGTACAGGTCGAGGTTCGAGCGCGGCGACCAGACGAGGCCGACGCCCCGCGCGCCCATCAGGGCGGCGTCGGTGGCCTTGAGGCCGATGCCGTGAATGATCGCCGTCTGCCCCTGCAGGTAGTCGGCCTGCGCGCCACCGATGCCCTTGGTGCACGCGAACTCGTTCTGCGCGGGCGCGTTGATGCCCTCGGCGATGTGCGGCAGGTAGGCCTCTTCGGCCTTCACCGTCGCGGTCGTGTCGAAGCCCGTGTACGTGCACTGCGTGAGCAGCGCGCCGCCGGTGTCATTCAGCGGGAAGGTCTCGAACTGCACCGCCTTCTGGTTCAGCCCTTCTTGTTGATCGACGGCCGGGTTGGCAGCGTTCGGGTCGCGGTCGAGGTTGCGCAGCATGCCCTTGACCCCGCCCGAGCCCACCGTCGAGGTCGCCCCGCCCAGCACGAACCGCAGCTCGCCCCAACGTACCGCGTCGTCGCGGCGCGGGTCCCCGGAGGGGAACGAGGGCACGTCGATCTCGGCCTTGCCGTTGGCCCCCGTGCGCCACTCGTGCCGGTGCGCGTATTTGTCGGCGTGGGTCTTGGGGGTGTTCTGGGCAAAGGTGATGTGGTCGTGCGTGTTGATGAGCGCCGGCGTGATGACCCCGGTCGGGCACGAAAGGGTCGTCGCCTCGGCGTAGCCGGGCGTGGCCGAGCAGTCGCAGCCGACGCACGCGATGAGGCCCTTTTCGTCAATGACGACCTCACCCCCGTCATAGACCTTGTCGGGCGCCACCACCTTGCCCCGAAGCACCCGCACCGCCCCGGTGCCGGATACGCCGCAGACCCGGCCCTCGGGCGCCGGGTCGATCGTCGTGCCGCACGCGCTGACCTCGGGCGGGTTGGGCAAGACCGGCGGGGGCGGCTGGGGCAGCGTGCCGCCCCCCGAGCCGCCGGCGCCCGAGCCGGCCGCCCCCCCTCCCCCGGCGCCCCCCGTACCCCCCGTCCCCCCTGTACCGCCCATGGGGTTTCCGCCGCCCATGCCCGAGACGCCCGCCGACCCGGCCCGGGGCGCGGCGCCAGCCATACCGTTAAAGCCGCCGTACTGGGACGTGGGCTCATCGCCACAGGCAAAACCAAGAGATACCCCGAACAACGCAAGCGACGTACCGATCAACTTCCGCATGGCGCGGGAGCCTACCACCTTTGCTGATAGAGCAGTAGTTTTCCGGCCAGGCGTTTTCTCGAGAATTATGGCGTTTTTCTCCCCGGCGTCGAGGCCCGAGCGGCGCGTCGCGCCGCGGGCACGCGTCAGAGCGCCGGGGCGTGCCCGCGACGGCGCCCGGGAGAAACCAAGGACGCCCTGGTTGACGGCGCCATGCGTAAGGGCCGGCGCCGCTGGGGGGAAAGAACCTCGAAGGCGCGGCAGCGCGCCAAGGCGCCGCCTCGGGCCGGGCTCAGGGGCTGGGCGTCAGGTCGGCGGCGCTGCGGGGCAGGAGCTTGCTGTTGTTGAACGCGAAGTGCAGCGGGCCCGTCACCTGCGCGAACGACGTGCCCACCGGGAACGACCCGTTGTCGAAGTCGAAGATGAAGTCGTCGACCCGCAGG
>DASTPP010000402.1:0-47586 GCA_035762175.1 Polyangiaceae bacterium
CGGCGGGCGCGACGGTATTGGGGCGAGGCCTGGAGCGGGTGGCGATCGCCGCGGAGGTGCTGCGGGCGCAGCGCGAACAGCTCGGGCTCGAGCTTGTCCCCAAGAAGTGACCAATGCCCAGGACTTCAGTCGGGGGCACGCTTCCCAAGCGATTACCCCGGCGCGCCCGGCCGCTCGGACACCTGCCTCGCGGGCGCGTCGGTTTGCGTCGCCCGCAGGTACCCATCGACCGACTCGGCGACGCGGCGGCCCTCGGCGATGGCCCAGACGACGAGCGAGGCGCCGCGGGTGGCGTCGCCGGCGGCGAAGATGCCGGGCTCGGGGGTGCGGCCGTGGGGGTCGGCGACGAGGCGGCCGCGCGCGTCGGGCTCGAGGCCGAGCTGGGCCCAGAGCGGCAAGGGCTCGACGCCGACGAAGCCGGCGGCGATGAGGGCGAGGTCGCAGGGCAGGACGATCTCGCCCGCGTCTTCGCCGCTCTGTTGGTCGAGGCGGCGGGCGCGCAGTCCGGTGACGTGACCGCGCTCGTCGCCGACGAAGCCCAGGGTTTGAATGGCGAACTGGCGCTCGCCTCCCTCTTCGTGCGACGACGAGGTGCGCAGCACGAGGGGCCACTCGGGCCAGGGGTTTTCGGGCAGGCGGCGCAGCGGCGGGGCGGGCATCAGCTCGAGCTGCTGGACGCTGAGGGCGCCCTGGCGCAGCGAGGTGCCGAGACAGTCGGAGCCGGTGTCGCCGCCGCCGATGATGATGACGTGCTTGCCCTCGGCCCAGAGCGGGCCGCCGGGCGCGGGGCCTTCGCCGGCGACGCGGCGGTTCTGCTCGGTCAGAAAGGGCATGGCGAAGTGCACGCCGGCGAGGTCGCGGCCGGGCACCTCGAGATCGCGGGGGCGGCCGGCGCCGGCGCAGAGCACGAGGGCGTCGAACGAGCGGCGCAGCTCGTCGCCGCGGGGCGAGGCGCCGACGTCGGCGCCGGTGACGAAGGTGACGCCCTCGGCGCGCAGCTGATCGAGGCGGCGGTCGAGCACCCCCTTGTCGAGCTTGAAGTCGGGTATGCCGTAGCGCAAAAGGCCGCCGGGCTGCCGGTCGCGCTCGAAGACGGTGACGTCGTGGCCGCGGCGCGCCAGCTCTTGGGCGGCGGCGAGGCCGGCGGGGCCCGAGCCGACGACGGCGACGCGGCGCCCGGTGCGGGGCGGCAGGCGGCGCGGCAAAAGCTCGGGGGTGCCGTCGGCGATGAAGCGCTCGACGTCCTTGATCGTGACGGGCGCCTCGTGCAGCGAGAGCACGCACGAGGCCTCGCAGGGGGCGGGGCAGACGCGGCCCGTGATCTCGGGGAAGTTGTTCGTCGCCTCGAGCGCGGCGCGGGCGGCGGGCAGATCGCCGCGGTAGACGGCGTCGTTCCACTCGGGGATGAGGTTGCCGAGCGGGCAACCGCGGTGACAGAAGGGTATGCCGCAGTCCATGCAGCGGGCGGCCTGATCGCGCAGCGTCGCCTCGGGCGGGGTCGCCTCGAACTCGCTGAAGTCGCGCAGGCGCTCTTCGACGGGGCGGGCGGGGGCCTTCGAGCGGCCGAGGCGCAGAAAGCCGCGCGGGTCACCCACGGGCCACCTCGTGCAGCTTGCGGACGCCGGGCGCCGACCCGACGAGGGGCAGCGTCGTGGGCTCGGGGCGCGCGGGGGGTTCGGGCTCGAAGCGCGCGGCGGGGTCGGGCTCGGGGGGCACGGTGGCGTGGTCGGCCTCGAGGGCGCGGCGGTACTCGGGGGGCACGATCTTGACGAAGCGCGCGGCGGCGGCGGGCCAGCCTTCGAGCAGGCGGCGCGCGGCGGGGCTGTCGGTGCGCAGGGCGTGCTCGCGCAAGAGGTCGCCGAGGCGGCGCGCGTCGGCCTCGTCGAGCGACTCGTCGAGGCCGGCGAGCGCGTCGGAGTGCAGGCAGCGGGCGCGGTCGGCCTCGGGCAGGGCGTCACGCAGGAGGTACGCGACGCCTCCGCTCATGCCGGCGCCGAAGTTGTGGCCGACGGGGCCGAGCACGGCGACGGCGCCGCCGGTCATGTACTCGCAGCCGTGGTCGCCGACGCCCTCGACGACGGCCGAGGCGCCGCTGTTGCGCACGGCGAAGCGCTCGCCGGCGCGCCCGCGCAGGAAGGCCCGCCCCGAGGTGGCGCCGTAGAGCAGGGTGTTGCCGGCGATGGCGTGCCCCTCGGGCTCGCCGGGCTTAAGGCGCAGGGCGATGACGCCGCCCGAGAGCCCCTTGCCGACGTAGTCGTTGGCCTCGCCCTCGAGCGAGAGGGTGACGCCGCGGGCGAGGAAGGCGCCGAAGCTCTGCCCGGCGCAGCCTTCGAGCTCGACGGCGATGGTGTCGTCGGGCAGGCCCGAGGGGCCGTGGCGGCGGGCGACCTCGCCGCTCAGCGCGGTGCCGTAGGCGCGGTCGACGTTGCCGATGCGGCGCCGGAGGCGCACGGGGCCGCGCCCCTCGAGCGCCTCGCGGGCGTCGTCGACGAGCGCGAGGTCGGCGCCCGGGGCGGGCGGGGGCTGCCCCTCGCAGAGGCGCGAGGCGGCGCCGGGCGGCGCGTCGGGCGGGGTGAGCAGGGGCGCGGTGTCGAGGCGCGAGGCGCGGGGGCCGAGGCCCTCGCGGCGGCGCAAGAGGTCGACGCGCCCGACGGCCTCGTCGATGCCCGCGAGGCCGAGGCGGGCGAGCCAGGCGCGGGCCTCTTCGGCGACGAAGCCGAAGTAGCGCAGGACGTGCTCGGGCGTGCCCTCGAAGCGGCGGCGCAAGGCGGGGTCTTGCGTGGCGATGCCGACGGGGCACGTGTTGAGGTGGCACTTGCGCATCAGCACGCAGCCGACGGCGACGAGCGGGGCGGTGGCGAAGCCGAACTCTTCGGCGCCGAGCAGGGCGGCGATGACGACGTCGCGGCCGGTGCGAAGCTGCCCGTCGACCTGCAGGCGCACGCGGCCGCGCAGGCCGTTCAGGACCAGCACCTGGTGGGCCTCGGCGAGCCCGAGCTCCCAGGGGAGGCCCGCGTGGTGGATCGACGAGAGGGGCGCGGCGCCGGTGCCGCCGTCGTGGCCGCTGATGAGGATGGCGTCGGCGCCGGCCTTGGCGACGCCGGCGGCGACGGCGCCGACGCCGGCCTCGGCGACGAGCTTGACGCTGACGCGGGCGCGGGGGTTGACGCGCTTCAGATCGAAGATGAGCTGGGCGAGATCTTCGATCGAGTAGATGTCGTGGTGGGGCGGCGGCGAGATGAGGGTGACGCCGGGCACCGAGTGGCGGACGCGGGCGATGACGCGGTCGACCTTGTGCCCGGGCAGCTGGCCTCCCTCGCCGGGCTTGGCGCCCTGGGCGATCTTGATCTGGAGCTCGTCGGCGTTGACGAGGTAGTGCGCGGTGACGCCGAAGCGGCCCGAGGCGACCTGCTTGATGGCGCTCCGGCGCGACGAGCCGTCGGGGCCGGGCACGTAGCGCGCCTCGTCTTCGCCGCCCTCGCCCGAGTTCGAGCGGCCGCCGGCGCGGTTCATCGCGAGCGCGAGCGTCTCGTGGGCCTCGCGCGAGATGCTGCCGAAGGACATGGCGCCGGTCGCGAAGCGGCGGAAGAGCGAGGCGACGGGCTCGACGCGCTCGGGCGCGAGCGGGGGGCCGGCCGGCGCGAGCGCCCAGAGGCCGCGCAGGGTGGTCGGGTGGTCGCCGGGGTCGTTGATGGCCGCGGCGAAGCGGTCGTAGGCGTCTTGATCGCCGAGGCGCACCGAGCGCTGGAGCGAGGCGACGCCCTCGGGCGTCCACAGGTGGCGCTCGCCCTCGACGCGGAAGTAGTGCAGGCCCCCCGGCGGTAGGCGCGCCTCGGCCGGGCCCTGGTCGAAGGCGTCGCGGAAGCGGCGGGCCGCGTCGAGCGCGATCTCGCCCAAGCCGACGCCGCCGAGGCGCGAGGGGGTGCCCTCGAAGTAGCGGTCGACGAGGGCGCCGTCGAGGCCGACGGCCTCGAACACCTGCGCGCCCTGGTAGCCGGCGAGGGTCGAGACGCCCATCTTGGCGATGACCTTGGCGAGCCCCTTCGTGAGCGCCTTGACGTAGTTCTGGCGGGCCTTGCCGGCGTCGACGGCGCCGAGCGCGCCGCGGGCGGCGAGATCGTCGATGGCGTCGAAGGCGAGGCGGGGGCAGAGGGCCGAGGCGCCGTAGCCGACGAGCAGGGCGAGGTGGGCGACCTCGCGGGCGTCGCCCGCGTCGACGACGAGCGAGGCCAGCGAGCGCAGGCCCGCGCGCACGAGCCCGTGGTGCACAGCGCCGACGGCGAGCAGGCTGGGCAGGGGGGCGCGGCCGGGGCCGGCGTCGCGATCGCTCAGCACGACGATCTGCGCGCCGCGCGCGACGGCGCGGCAGGCGGAGGCGACGAGGCCCTCGAGCGCGGCGCCGAGGGCACGCCCGGGGTCGTCGCCGGGCTCGAAGAGGGCCTCGAGCGTCTCGACGCGCCAGCCGGGGCGGTCGACGTGGGCGAGGGCGTCGAGCGCCTCGGGCGTGAGCACGGGCTGCTCGAGCTCGAGGCTCTTGCCGACGCAGCCCTCGAACCAGGCGAGCTCGGGCCCGAGGAAGGTGCGCAGCGACAGGACGGACGCCTCGCGCACCGGATCGATGGGCGGGTTGGTGACCTGGGCGAAGTGCTGCTTGAAGTAGCGGAAGAGCAGCTGCGGCTTCTCGGAGAGCGCGGCGAGCGCGACGTCGGCGCCCATCGAGCCGACGGGCTCTTCGCCGCCCTGCGCCATCGGCGCGAGCACGAGCGTGACGTCTTCGTGGGTGTAGCCGAAGAGGCGCAGCCGGCTGAGCAGCTCGTCGCCGGCCGCCGGCGTGCGGGCGGCGGGGGCAGCAGGCGCGCCGGCCGCGCCGGCCGGCGCGGGGGCGGCGGGCGTACTGGGCGAGCCGGCCGGCGCGGGGGCGGCGGGCGCGCCCTCGGGGGCGGGGGGCGGCACGAGGCGGGCGCGCGTCGCCTCGACGAGGCGGCCGTAGGGGCGCTCGGCGGCGAGCGGCGCCTTGACCTCGTCGTCGCAGAGCAAGAGGCCCTTCTCGGGGTCGACGAGCAGGATGCCGCCGGGGCCGAGGCGCCCGCGCGCGACGACGCGCGCGCCGCCCAAGTCGACCGCGCCCGCCTCGCTGGCGACGACGACGAGGCCGCCCTCGGTGCGGCAGTAGCGCAGGGGGCGCAGGCCGTTGCGGTCGAGCGCGGCGCCGGCGAGGCGGCCGTCGGTGAAGCAGAGGGCGGCGGGGCCGTCCCAGGGCTCGGTGAGGCGGGCGTGGTACTCGTAGAACTCGCGCACCTCGCGCGGCACGCCGCGGCCCTCGGTCGCGGCGGGCACGAGCATCATCAGGGCGCGCGCGACGGGCACGCCGGCGGCGACGAGCAGCTCGACCGCGTTGTCGAGCGCGGCCGAGTCGCTGCCGCCCGGCTCGAGCACGGGCAAGAGGTCTTCGCCGCGGTCGCGGAAGGGGCCGGCGACGTCGAAGCGGCCCTCGCGGGCGCGCATCCAGGCGAGGTTGCCGCGCAGGGTGTTGATCTCGCCGTTGTGGGCGAGGCCGCGCAGGGGCTGCGCGCGCGCCCACGAGGGGAAGGTGTTGGTGCTGAAGCGCGCGTGCACGACGGCGAAGCGCGTGGCGACGCGCGGGTCGGCGAGCTCGGGGTAGAAGGCGCCGACGCGCTCGGCGCGCAAGAGGCCCTTGTAGACGACGGTGCGGGCCGAGAACGACGCGACGTAGAAGTCGGCCGGCGCGGCGAGGCGCGCGGCGCGCTTGCGCGCGAGCAGCAGGGTGCGGGCGAGGCCGTCGCCGTCGTGGCACGCGACGAAGAGCTGGCGCACGGCGGGGCGGCTCGCGCGCGCCGACGCGCCGAGCGCGCGCTCGTCGACCTCGACGTCGCGCCAGCCGAGCGGCACGAGGCCGTAGTGGCGCGAGGCGCGCTCGAGCGCGCCCTCGGAGGCGCGGCGGGCGGGCGCGTCGCGGGGCAAGAAGCAGGTGGCGACGGCGTAACGGCCGGGCTCGGGCAGCGCGAGGCCGCGCGCCTCGGCCCACGCGGCGTAGAGCCCGTGGGGGATTTGCAGGAGCACGCCCGCGCCGTCGCCCGTGCCGGCGTCGGCGCCGACGGCGCCGCGATGCGCCATGCGGCCGAGCGCCTCGAGGGCCTTGGAAAGGACGTCGGTGCTCGGCCCCCCGCCGAGCTGTGCGACGAGCGCGACCCCGCAGGAGTCGCGCTCGAAGTCCGGGTGATAGAGCCCTTTGGGTTTCGGCAACGTCATGGGCGCCTCGGCGGGGCCTGGGCCCCTAACGCGACGCACCATGGTAGCCGACGCAGAGCGTCTTTTTCAACCCGCGGGCGAACGAAACCTCACCTTGTGACCAAGGGAAAGCCCGAGCTCGAGAGGTTCGTGCTTACCGGATTGCGAGCTTCATGGGGCTCGCGGGCGGACGTTCGGGCACGAAGCGGGCTAGTTTCGGGGGGTGCCGTCCGTCGCTGCGCCCGGGGTCTCGGGGGCGGACTTGCTGTCGCTGCCGTCGGCGGGCGGTGGCGAGGCCGAGGGTGGCAGCGGCGCCGGGGGCGCGGCGCGGCCCGGGGGCGGGGGCGTCGAGGGCGAGGCGCGGCTGCCGGGCAGCGGCGGCGTCGAGGGCGAGGCGCGGGGGCTGAGCGCGCCGTCGACCGCGGGGGCGGTCGGGGGCGGAGCGCGCGGGTCGGCGGCGCCAGAGCTGTCGTTGAGGCGGGCGAGGGCCTCGGGCGGGGCGCGCTCTTTGGCCTTGGCGAGCAGCCAGCGCACGTCGTCGGGCGACAGCTCTCGGCAGAGGGTGAAGAGGCGTTCGCGTTCGGAGGAACCGACGACGAGATCGGCCACGGTTACGTCGAGCGCGCGCGCGATCTTGGCGAGCGAGTGAATCGTGGGCACAACGAGCCCGCGCTCGAGTTCGGAGATGTAACCGCGACCGAGGCCGGTCTCTTCGACGAACGCGTCGAACGTAAACTCGCACTCTTTGCGCAACCGCTTGACCAGAGCACCCACCTGAGCCGCCAGGGGGTCGGGTGTTTTGCGGTGGCGAGAGGCAGCCGTCGTCGCTGCTCGTTTGGTCATTGCCCCTACGCTAGCGGTAGCCCGGGCGCGAGCGGTTCGAAGACACGAACTTTAACGCTCTTTTTGTGGGAGCGAGAACCAGAAAGTACTGCCCTCGCCGGGGCGCGACGCGACGCCGATTTGGCCTCCCTGGGCTTCGACGACGGCCTTAACGATGGCGAGGCCGAGGCCGGTGCCGCCCTCCTCGCGAGCGGTCGTAAAAAAACGATCCCAGACGCGGGGGAGGTTGGCGGGAGAGATTCCGCGGCCCCGATCGACGACCCGGGTGATGAGGCCCCCTGTGGGCGCGGCTGCGACCTCGACGCGGACGGGCGAGCCCGGGGGCGAGAAGCGGAGGGCATTGTCGACGAGGTTCGCGAGGGCGGACTCGAGGGCGTCGGCGCGGGCGAAGGCGTGAGTCTGACCGCTTTCGTATAGCACGTCAACCGTCCGCCCGGCGGCGCGGTAGCGGGCGGCGAGGCGCTCGACGAGGGCGCGGTAGTCGAGGGGGCCGGGGGGGCCGAGGCGGGCCTCGAGGCGCGAGAGCTCGAGCAGGCGGCTGACGAGGCGCTCGAGGCGGCGGGCGTCGTCGAGGATGTTGCCGAGGAAGCGGGCGCGGGCGCGGGGCTCGTCGGCGGCGCCGTCTTGCAGGAGCTCGGCGGCGCCGCGGATGGAGGCGAGCGGGGTCTTGAACTCGTGCGAGACGTTGGCGGCGAGCTCTTCGATGTAGGCGAGGCGGGCGTCGAGGCCGCGGGCCATGGCGTCGAAGGCGCGGGCGAGCTCGCCGATCTCGTCGCGGCCCGCGGCGCCGAGCGCGACGCCGCGCTCGCCGGAGGCGATGCGGCGCGCGGCGGCGGTCAGGCGCGCGAGGGGGCGCGAGATGGTGAGGGCGAGGAAGGCGGCGACGAGGGCGGCGAGGGCGAGCGAGCCGAGGGCGACGCGCACGAGGGCGTTGCGCACGCGGTAGAGCGAGACGAGCACGGGGTAGGTGGTGCGGGCGGCGTAGGCGGCGCCGACGACCTCGCCCGAGGGGGCGCGCGCGGGCTCGGCGACGTAGAGGCGCACGGCGCGCACGTGGCCCGAGACGCGCGTGGCGCGGCCGGGCGCCCCGGCGAGCGCCGCGCGCACCTCGGCGCGCGCGGCGTAGCCGCCTTCGGGCGGGGCGGGGTCGCCGGCGGGGGCCCTCCGGCTCTGCGCGTCGAAGCGGCCGCGGCGGGTGACGAGCTCGACCTCCTCGGGCCCGGTGTCGAGCAGCGCGCGGCCGCGCGCGTCGAGCAGCTGCACCTGGGCGCCGAGCCTCCGGGCGGCCTCGCGCGCGGCGGCCTCGGCGGCGGGGCCGGGCGGCTCGCCGCGCGCGAGCGCGGGGGCGGCGGCGGCGGCGAGCGCGGCGGCGACGGCGACGAGCCCCTCTTCTTCGCTGCGCAAGAGCTCGCGCTCGAAGGTGCGGGCGAAGCCGAGCCCGGCGAGGGGCAGGACGACGAGGAAGGCGTGCGCGACGAGGAGCTTGGTGCGGATCTGGTAGAGCTGCCGCCCGATCGCCGCCCGGATCGAGCCGGGCCGCGGCCCGGCGGGCTCGCGGGGCGGGGTCACGCGCGGAACTTGTAGCCGAGGCCGTAGACGGTCTCGATGGGGTCGAAGCCGGCGTCGCGGAACTTGCGCCGGATGCGCTTGACGTGGCTGTCCATCGTGCGCTCGGTGATGAGGTTGTCGTAGGCGTACGCGTGCTCCATCAGCTGGGCGCGCGTGAGCACGAGGCCGGGCTTGCGCATCAGCGAGGCGAGCACGCCGAACTCGGTGACCGTGAGGCGCACGGGGGCGCCCTCGCAGCGCACCTCGTGCCGCGCCTCGTCGAGCTCGACGGGGCCGACGCGCAGGGGCGGCGGGGCGGGGGCGGGCTCGGCCGGGGGGGGCGACGCGCGGCGCAGGACGGCGCGCACGCGGGCGACGAGCTCGCGGGGGCTGAAGGGCTTGGTGACGTAGTCGTCGCCGCCGAGCTCGAGGCCGAGGACGCGGTCGAGCTCGTCGTCCTTCGAGGAGAGGAACACGATGGGGGTGCGGCCGCGGGCGCGCAGGCGGCGGCAGACCTCGAGGCCGTCGAGCTCGGGCATCAGGACGTCGAGCACGACGAGGTCGTAGCCGGGCCCGGCGCCGAAGGCGCGCAGGCCGGCCTCGCCGTCGGCGGCGGCGTCGACCGCGAAGCCCTCGCGCTCGAGGGCGTACACGACGACGTCGCGCAGGTGCGGGTCGTCGTCGACGACGAGGATGCGCTTCACCGGGTCCACGGTAGCGCCTCGCCCGCCCGGCCGGAATACGCCCCCGCTCAGGCGGCCCCGCCCGGCCCGAGCGGCGGGGGCGGGGGGGCCTCGAGCTCGGGGCCGAGCGCGGCGCCGGCGCCCTCGACGCGGCCCTGGATCTCGGCGAGCAGGCCCCGCACCTCGCCCGCGTCGGCGCCGGCGAAGCGCAGCACGGTGACCTGCATGCGCAGGCGCCGGCAGAGCGCGAGCAGGTCGTCGCGATCGGCGGCGGCCTTGGCGCGCAGCCGGGCGAGCCGCTCGATGCTCTCGAGCGCGAGGCGCGCCTGCTCGGCCCCCCGGCCCTGCCGCTCGGCCGCGCGCAGCGCCTCGGCCGCGCGGGCGGCGTCGAACGACTCGCTCGCGAGCACCTCGTCGAGCGCGGCGACGCGCGCGTCGAGCGCGTAGAGGTGCGAGACGAGCCGGTCGAGCTGCTCGCGCGTGGGCAGGAGCGAGGCGACGAGCGGGTCGGGCACGGCGCGCAGCGACTCGACGAGGGCGGCGTGCTCGCGGCCGATGGCCCCGCAGAGCTCGCCCGCGGCGGCGGGGGGCGCCCCCGCGGCCGCCCGGCCCGCCACCCACACGGGCACGTAGAGCGGCCAGGCGCCCGCGCAGAGCAGCGCGTCGACGAGGCCGGGCTTCGCGCCCGCGGGCGCGGTCCGGGCGAGGCCGGCGGCGCAGGCGACGCCGACGACGGCGTAGAGCAGGGCGAGCTCGGCGAGGCGCATCACTCGGCCTCGCCGCGGTAGGGCCGGGCCCGGACGCGCTCGCCGTCGACGCTCGAGCCCGGGGCCTCGCCGGTGGCGGGGCGGTCGTAGACGCCGAGCGCCGAGCGCACGCTCATCCAGATGGCCTCGGGCAGGTCGCCCTCGAGCTGGCGCACGAAGGGCGTCTGGCGGGTCTGCGGGCGCACCACGTACGGGCGGAGCAGCCACGAGGTCTGCGCGCCGACGAGGCCGAAGACGGCGACGAAGGCGAGGCCGGCGATGCGGCCCGAGCCCGGGCGCCGCAAGAGGCCGCGGAAGAGCAGCGCGCCCGCGGCGAGGCCGGCGACGGCGCAGGCGGCGAACGAGAGCAAGACCATGCGGTGGTAGCCGCACCAGTCTTCGAGCAGCCAGACGACGGGGGCGAGGCAGGCGAGCACGAGCGAGAAGCGCGCGCAGGCGCCGAGCGTGAGCGCGACGACGTCGCGCGCGCCCATGCGCGTGCCGGTCGCGCGGGCGATGGCCACGAAGGCGGGCGTGCACACGACGAGGGTGGCGAGCAGGGCGAGCGGCACCTTCACGGCGCAGTAGGCGACCTGCGCGCCGCCGCGGAAGGCGCCCACCACCGCCCCGAACACCCCGGCGCCGACCAGCACCGAGGCGACGAGCGCGCGCACGAGCGCGACGCCGTCCTCGCGGCCGGCGGTCTGCAAGAAGGCGTCGGGCTCGCGCACGAGCGCCTCGAGCAGCCCGAGGCGGCCCGGCGGCGACCCGCCCGGCGCGGCGCCCTCGCCCCCGCCGCGCGCGCCCTCGGCGGGCCGGGCCGTTGGCGGCCCGGCGGGCGCGGGCCGGGCGGGCCACGCGGGCCGTCCGGGCGCCTCGGGGGGCCCGGGCTCGGGCGCGGGGCCCCCCACCACGTTCGTCAACGCTTCGGCGGTCGTCGTCACGGTGGCCTCCATCGTTCAGCCCCAGAGCCCGTTGGCGCGCCCGAGCGACGACACGAGGCGCAGGCCCAAGAGCAGGGCCACGGCGCACCAGACGCCCGTCATCAGGCGCGCGCCCGACTTCGACTCGCCCCGCGAGAGGCGCTCGGCGGTCGAGACCACGGCCGCGCCGCCGACCACCGCCGCGGCCGCGACGAGCAGCGCGAGCGACTTGTTGGTGCGGAGCGTGACCGAGAAGTACGCCGCGGGCGCGGCGAGCCCCCAGAGCACGGTCGTGATCTTGTGCAGCGACGCGCCGAGCGCGTCGGCGACGTCGGCGGCGGTGGCGCGGCCGCCGCCGAGCGCGAGCAGCAGGTAGAGCGGCGGCGCCGAGAGGAGGGCCCCGCCGACGAAGAGGGCGGGCGCCGAGAGCGCGCCGAGGCCGACGGCGCGCGGGCCGTGGCCGAGCGCCGCGGCCGCTCCGAAGGTGGCGCACCCGAGGGCGCCGAGGGCCACGTCGCGCAGCGACGGACGCGGCTCGGTCAACGATTCGTTCATGCTCTCCTCCCGTGTTGGCGGCGCCGACGCCGGGCCGCGCTGGGTCGGGGCGCACGACGACCGCCCCGGACGCCCCTCAGCTCTACCGGGCGGCTCGGGACGCCGAAGGGGCGCGCCGTGGAATGGTCGGGGCGAGAATGTGGCAACCCCGTGGCGGGGCCCGCGTCAGGCCCGCGCGAGGGCCTCGGCCACGCGATCGACGAGGGCCCGCGGCGGGCGCAGCGCGCAGGGCACGGCGAGCAGGGGCACGCCGGCGGCGCGCGCGGGCAGCCAGACCTTGCACTTTTCGGTCGTGAGCAAGACGTCGGGCCGGGTCGGCAGGCGGGCGAGCGCGGCGTCGAGGGCGCGGGCGGCGCCGGGGCCCGCGTGATCGGCGAGCTCGACGTGCAGGCGCGGCTCGACCCCTCGCCGCCGCAGGGCGCGCACGAAGCGCTCGGGGCGCGCGATCGCGGTAACGACGCCCGCCGACGCGCCGCCGAGCCCTCCGGGCAGCGCGAGGCCGTAGGTCGCGTCGTCCGGCCCGGCCGCCGCGGCGTCGAGCTCGTCCCAGATGCGGACGACGAGGTCGGCGCTCGCCTCGAGCGCCGCGGCGGGCGCCCGCAAGTCGCCCGCCGGCGGGCAGGCGCCGGCGCCCCAGGGCTTCGGCCCGTCGAGGGCGAGCACCCGCAGGCCCGAAGCCCGCGGCGGGCCGGGGCCGCCGTCGACGACGACGCAGCGGCCGGAGAGGGCCGGCCAGGCCTCGTCGCGCGCGCGTCCGACGAGCACCGGCACGTCGATGGCCCCGAGCCGCCGCGCCGCGAGCGAGGCCTCGTCGCCGACCTCGCGCGGATCGCTGCCGGCCCCGGCGAGGCGGCCCCGGGCCGAGGCGCGCCCGCCGTAGCCGTGCGCGACGAAGCCGACGCGCAGCCCACGCCCCGCGAGCGCCTCGGCGAGCGCGAGCGCGAGCGGCGTCCGCCACGAGCCGCCGAGCGTCGCGCCGAACACCGCGACGACCCGGCCGGGCCCGCGCGGGCGCCGGGCGTCGCGGTCGAGCCGCGCGGCCGCGGCGCGCTCGTAGACGAGCGAGGCGAGGCGGGCGCCGGCCCAGGGCGCCGCCCGGCCGCGCTCGAGGGCGTCGGCCGCGCGACGCCAGGCCCCGCGCCAGACCCTCACGCCGCCCGGCGCTCGCGCGCCCTCACCGCCGCCTGCTCTGGGCGCCGGCGGCGGGGCCCTTCCGCCGGCCCAGCCAGGCCTCGATCTCGGCGGCCGGCCGCAGGGCGCCCTCGCCCGGCGCCGAGCGCACGCGCGCGAGGGCGTCTTCGGCGAGGGCCCGCGAGCGCGCGGGGTCGGCGCCGGCGAGGGCGCGGGCGAGCGCGAAGCGCTGCCGGCCGACGTCGAGCGGGCCCGGGTCGTACGTGCCAAAGGTGCGGCCCGCCCGCTCGAGCGCGGCGGCGGCCTCGTCGCGGCGGCCGAGATCGAGCAGGGCGCGGCCGAGCGAGGTCAGCACGAGCCCGAGGTAGGGGTGGTCGACGCCCTCGCGGTCCGAGGCGCGGAGCTCGTCGCGCGTGCGCTCGAGCAGGGGCAGCGCCTCGCGCGGGCGGCCGGCGGCGACGAGCGCCTCGCCGAGCAGCGAGCCGAGCTCGTCGCGCGCGTCGCCGCTCGGGCCGGGCATCCGGCGGCTCGCGTCGGGCGAGCGCGCGGCCTCTTCGAGGAGCCGGCGCAGGCACGCGACGGCCGCGTCGGCCTCGCCCAGGTAGGTGCCGGTCAGGCAGAGCGCGCCGCGGGCGCGCAGGGTCTGCCGGTGGGCGTCGCCGAAGGCCGCGGCGAAGCCCGCGGCGGCGGCCTCGAGCTGGGCGCGGGCGTCGCGATGGCGCCCGAGGGCGTTGGCGACGACGGCGCGCGAGAACGCCGCCTCGGCGCCGAAGGGGTGTCGGGGGCCGAAGGTCGCGGCGGTGACGCGCTCGACGCGCTCGACGGCCGCGAGCGAGTCTTCGAAGCGGCCGGCGTACTGGAGGGCGGCCGCCAGGTTGAGCGAGGCGACGGCGGCCGCGCGCTCGTGCCCGGGCGAGCGCTCGAGCGCCTCGGCCGCGCGCGCGAGCGCCGGGACGGCCTCGTCGAAGTGCGCGGCGCAGGCCCACACCGTGCCGTCCATGAACGCGAGCGCCGCCCCGAGCGCCTCGTCGCCGCCGAGCCGCTCGAGCGCGGAGCGCCCGAGCTCGACCCAGCGCCGCCCCTGCCGGTGCTCGCCGCGCGAGCAGGAGGCCAGGAAGGCGAGGCTGAGGGCCGAGTCGACCCGCACGTAGTCGGCGTCGAGGGCGTCGGCGAGGCGGTAAGCGTCGAGGTGGCTCTGCTCGGACTCGTCGACCGCGCCGAACTCGAGGTGGACGTTGCCGAGCACCTCGAGCGCCTGCGCCTCGAGCAGGCGCTCGCCGGCCCGGCGCGCCTGCTCGACGAGCTCGAGCGCGGTGCCGCGGGCGCCCTCGAACCGGCCGAGGACGGTCGCGACGCGCACCGCGGCGAGCGTTCGGCGCCGCGCCTCGGAGCCCTCGCGCGCGTGGGGCGAGAGCACCGCCTTGGCGTTCGCGCACTCGCGCAGGCTCGGGAGCGACTGGCCCGCCTCGGCCGCCTTCTCGGCCGCGTCGGCCGAGGGCGCCGAGAGGTGCTCGGCGAGGGCCTCGAGCTCCCAGCGGCGCTGGTCGAGGCAGGCGTTGCGCGCGCGCAGGAGCTCTTCGGATTGCTCGCGCCGGGCGTGGGTCGCGAGGCACGCGTCCTCGCGCATCGTGGCCCAGTCGGCGGCGTAGCGGTCGAGCGAGCGCTCGACGCTCCGGAAGACGCCCTCGGCGTAGGGCGCCCCGCTCGCGAGCAGCGCGCGGCGCACGGCGTCTTTGCGCGCCGGCCCCCAGACGCCGGCGAGCTGCGCCCCGGCCCCCTCGCACGAGGGCGCGCGGGCCCGGAGGGCCCAGCCCGCGGCCGCCGCCAGGCCCCCCGCGGCCAAGAGCGCGCCGGCGAGGGCCGCGGGCCTCGCCTTCGCCCGCGCCGCGCGCTCGAGCGCGTCGAGCAGCGCGTCCATCGAGGGGTAGCGCTCGGCCGGGGCGAAGCGCAGCCCCCGCTCGAGCGCCCGCCCGAGCCGCGCGGGCGCCCGGCGGCGCGCCGGGCGGTCGAACTCGCCCGAGGCCATCGCCCCGAGCAGCGCCGCGGCGTCGCCGCCGTCGAAGGGCCGGCGCCCGTAGAGCGCCTCGTAGAGCGCGACGCAGAAGCCGAACTGGTCGGTGCGCGCGTCGACCGCCTCGCCGCGCAGCTGCTCGGGCGCCATGTACGCGGGCGTGCCGGCGAACGAGCTGCTCATCAGCGCGCCCCCGGCGGCCCCGGGGTCGGCGGGCGAACGTCGCTCGACGCGCGCGAGGCCGAAGTCGGTGACGCGCGCCCGCCCCTCGCCGTCGACGAGCACGTTGTCGGGCTTGAAGTCGCGGTGCACGACGCCCGCGCGGTGCGCGGCCCCGAGCCCCCGGCCCGCCTGCGCGAAGAGCCCGAGCGCCCGCCGCCAGTCGACCCCCGCCCGCAGCAGCGCCGAGAGGGGCAGGCCCTCGACCCGCTCCATGGCCACGAAGACCCGCCCCCGCCACGACCCGACGTCGTAGACCGGCACCACGTTCGGGTGGCTGACGCGCGCCATCGCCTGCGCCTCGCGGCGGAGGCGCTCCTGGCGCCCGGGCTCGCCGGGGCCGTCGGACGCCTTGAGCAGCTTGAGGGCCACCTTGCGCTCGAGCTCGGGGTCGTACGCCTCGTAGACGACGCCCATCGCGCCGGCGCCGATGACGGGGCCGAGCACGTAGCGGCCGCCGATCGCCTCGCCGGGCGCGGGGCCCTCTTCGGGCGGGCCCCCCTCGCGCGCGAGCTCGGAGACGAGCTGGCGGCAGGCCGCGCACCGCTCGAGGTGCGACGCCGCCTCGTCGCGCCGGGCCGGCCCGAGCGCGCCGTCGACGAAGTCGAGCGCCTCGTCTTCGTCGAGGCAGCGGGTCGCGTGGCGCTGCGGGGGCCCGGGCACGCGCCCGATCGTACCCGTCTCGGCCCCCGCCGCCATCTGGTAACCTGCGGGGGCGACCTTGCCCGACGCCCCCGACGAGCTCCTCCGCCTCGCGCCCGAAGCCTTTCGCTCCGCGGTCAGGGCCTCGCCCGAGGCCGGGCGCCTGCTCGCCGACGCCGTCGCCCGCGCGAGGGCGGCGCACCCCTCGATCGCGCTCGGGCCCGACGCCTTCGTCGCGCACCTCGCCCGCCACGTGCCCGCCGACGAGCTGACGTCGGCCCTGCCCGGGCTGCACGCCGAAGACCTCTACCTCTGTCGCGCCGCGCTCGAGGGCGATCCGGCCGCGATCCGGGCCTTCGAGCCGCTCTTTCTGCGCACCGCCGAGGCGCTGCTCGCGCGCGCCGGCGTCGCCCCGACCGACCGCGAAGACCTCACGCAGCAGGTGCGCGTAAAGATGCTCGTCGCCGAGGTGGGGGCCGAGCCCAAGCTCGCGCTCTACGGGGGCCGGGGGCCGCTGCCGCGCTGGCTGCGCGCCGGCGTGCTCCGGGCGCTGCTCGACGCCCGCCAGCGGGGCCGGCGCGAAGAGCTGCTCGACGAAGACGACTGGCTGGCTTGGCCCTCGCTCTCCGACGACCCCGAGCTCGCGAACCTCAAGCTCGCCTGCCGCGACGCGTTCAAGCGGGCGGCGACCGAGGCGCTTGCCTCGCTCGCGCCGAGGGCGCGGCTGCTCATGCGCCAGCACCTGCTCGACGGCGTGGGCGTCGCCCGGCTCGCGACCATGTACGGCGTGCACGGCGCCACGGTCTACCGGTGGCTCGACGAGGCGCGCGGCGAGCTGGTGCGCGAGACCAGAAAGCGCCTGGCCGCCACGCTGCGCATCGACGCGGTCGAGATCGACCGCCTGCTCGGCCTGCTCGAGAGCCAGCTCGACGTCAGCGTGCGGCGGCTGCTCGAGGCGGGGTTAGCGCGGCGCGCCGCGAGCCGGGGTGCCCGCCCGGAGGGGGGGCATGAAAAAAAGTTGCGAAAGTCGGCCGGGGCCCCCGTCCTCTCTTTCCAGACGCCCCCTGCGGCGGCCGCCACGCCCCCTCACCCCCGGCGCCTTCGCGGCGCCGGGCGCCGAGGGCGTGCCTTGCGCGACGCCCGCTCCGCGAGTGACCCATGGTTACGACTACGCCCACCTCGCCCGATGTTCTTTTCGGACGCGCCGCCGAGCTCGCCTGGATCCGCGCCATGTTCGCGGGCGGCGCGCGCCTCGTCACGCTCGTCGGCCCCCCCGGCGTCGGCAAGTCGGCGCTCGCGCGCGCCTACGCCGCCGAGCTGGCCGCCGCCGGCGGCCCGACGCGCGTGCTCGACGCGAGCGGCGCCCGCTCGCCCGAAGAGCTCTCGCGCCGGCTCGCCCGCGCGCTCGACCTGCCCGCGTGGCGCGGCCACGAGATCGGCGCCGACGACGCCCTCGACCGGGCCCTCGGCCGCGCCGGGCCCCTGCTCATCGTCCTCGACGACCTCGAGGCGGCCGTCGAGCGCGCGGCCGAGCTGCCGCCGCGCTGGCTCGCCCGCGCGCCCCGGGCGCGCGTCCTGGTCACCTCGCGCGAGCGGCTGCGCCTCAGCGACGAGGCCGTGCTCGGGCTCGAGCCGCTGCGCCTCGCCTCCGCGGGGGGCGGCGAGGGCGACGCGGTGCTCATGCTGCTCGAAGGGGCGCGGCGGGCGAGGCCGGGCTTCGAGCCGGACGCGGGCGATCGCGCGGCCTTGCGCGCGATCGCGGCGGCCGTCGAGGGCCTGCCCCTCGCCCTCGAGCTGGCCGCCGAGCGCCTGCGCCTGCTCTCGCCCGCGCAGCTGCTGGGGCGCCTCGGCCGGCAGCTCGACGCGCTCGGGCGCGGGCGCCGCGACGGCGGGGGGCGCCAGCGCTCGCTGCGCGCGGCGGTCGAGGCCTCCTGGGCCTGCCTCTCGCCCTGCGAGCGCGCGGCGATGGCCGAGTGGTCGGCGCTCGACGGGGGCTTCACGCTCGAGGCGGCCGAGGCGGCGGCCGACCTCTCGGCCTTCGCCGCGGCGCCGCCCGCCTTCGACCTCTTGCACGCGCTGGTCGACAAGTCGCTCTTGCGCGCCGAGGCGGACGGGCCGGGCGCCCCGGCGCGCTTCACCATGCTCGCGTGCGTGCGCGAGTACGCGGGCGAGCGGCGGCGCGCCCGGGCCGAGGGCGCCGGCCCCCCCTCGCCGCGCCCGCGCGACCGCTCGCGCCGCGACGCGCCGCTCTCGCACCGGGCGCCGCGCCGGCGGGGCCTCGCGCGCCTGCCGCGCCCCGCGCCCGCCCGGCCCGAGGGCGGCGCGCCGCGCGTCGACGCCGGCCCGGGCGCCGGCGAGCTGGTCGTCGCCGCCGACGGGCGCTGGTTCCGCTGCGGCGCGACCGAGCCCGTGTCGCTGATGAAGCGCCGCGCGCTGCGGCGCCTCTTGCAGCGCCTGGCCGAGCAGCGGCTGCGGGCGCCGGGCGCCGCGCTCTCGCTGCACGAGCTGCTCGAGGCCGGGTGGCCCGGCGAGCGGACGACCTACGAGGCCGGCAACGCGCGCGTCTACAACGCGCTCACCGTGCTCCGCAAGCTCGGCCTGCGCGGCGCCCTCGTCAGCCGCGACGACGGCTACCTGCTCGACCCGGCCGCCTCGCTGCGCCTCGCGCCCGGCGTCGACCACCTCGCGCCGCCCTGCGCCGCCGAGTGAGCCCGGGCCGCGCCGACGCGCCCTCGGGCACGACCGGCGCCGCCGGCCGGTGCGCTCGGAATGGCGCGGCGCCCTAGCTCGACGCGCCCTTGAGCCGGTTCAGCTCGCTCGCCAGCTCGCGCGAGCGCGCCCGCACGCCCTCGACCAGCCGCTCGAGCGCCTCGACCTTCGCCTTGGCCGCGTCGCGCTCTTTGACGGCCGCCTCGAGCGAACGCCGGAGCTCGGCGAGCTCGGCGCGCGCCGACGCGAGCGCCGTGCCGTCGGCGCCGGGCGCGGCCGGGGGCCGCGGCACCCCGCGCTGCGCCGTGCGCGCCCGCTCTTCGGCCGCGAGCGTCGCCTGGCGCGCCTGGTTGAGCTCTTCTTGGGTCGACGCGAGCTCGGCCCGAAGCTCTTCGATCGAGGCCTCCATCTGCCGCACGAGGTTGTCTTCGGCCATGACCTCGGACACGAGCCGCTCGGACTCTTCCTTGGCCTCCTGGGCCACGCGCTCGGCCGTCGCGAGGCGCTGCGTCCACTCGGCCTCGCGCGACTGTAGCGCCGCGACCGCCTCGTGCTCGCGCCGCTTCGCCTCGGCGACCGCCCGCTCGTACTCGTCGCGCGACCGCTCGAGCCCCTGCAGCCGCTCGCGCGTCTGCTCGGCCTCGGCCCGCAGCCGCGACGAGTCTTGGCGGGCGCGCACGACCGCCATCGAGCGCAGCGCCACGCCCCCGAGCACGAACAGCGACGCCCCCAGCGAGGCGTACAGCCAGGTCACGGTTTCCACGGTCATGGGGCCTTGGTCTCCCCCTCGGGCAGAGGGGGGTTGGTGTGCAGGCGCACCTGCCCGGCCCCCTCGGGGGCCCGGTTCAGGTCGCCGATCGCGACCGAGATGCGCTCGAGGTCGACGCCCCGCTCGACGAGCAGCGCGCGCATCACCGCCGCGCGCTTCTTGGCCAGCGCCCGCTTGTCCGGGCCCGGGTCGTCGGCGAAGCCCTCGAGCGACACCTTGACGTGGTCGTTCTGCACCAGGCGCGCGGCCACCTCGGCCGCGCGCGCGCGATCTTCTTTTAGAAGCAACGCGTCCCCGCGTACAAATCGGAGGCCGAGGCTGCCGCCCGTCATCTGCACCGACACCGCCGGCGCCGGCCCCACCCCCGCCGAGGCGGCGGCCGCCACGGTCGGGCAGGGCGCCGCGCTCGGGGCCGCCGACGCCGCCACCACGGGCGCCGCCGCCGCCACCGCCGGCCGGGCCCCGGGCTCGGCCGCGATCGACTCGCGCTGCGACCTGAGCGCCATCGACCAGAGCACGCCGCCGCCCGCGACGCACGCCACGCCGAGCAGTGCCGCCGCCAAGTCCGCGCGCGCCACGGCTAAGCTACCGCCCCCCCGGGCGGGATCGTCGACCCTTCGCATGGGCTTGTTCTACGACGAGTCGCTCCCCGCCGACCACTCCGTTGTCGCACCACTTTGGGAGTGGAGCGAAAGACTGTGCGATACTCGGCGGCATGAGCGAGGCCGGGCGCGTCCCCCAAGCCCTAGAATCTGACTCCGAAGACGTCGCGTGGGCGCTCTCGACCGCCCACGTCATGTGGACAAGGGGTGAACGACTCGACGCCATCAAATGGATCCGCCGCGCCTCCGACCAAGCCGCCGACGCCGGCGACGACGACCGCGCCTTCGCGCTGGCGCGCGCGGCCGCCGACCTGAAAGACCTCCTCAGCCCATCGCTGCCGCCCCCACCTCCCCCCCCGCCCATGCGCTCGCCCCCCCCCACGTCCGGGGGCGGCACGCCCAGCGGCGGCATCAACCGCCCCGAGCTTCCCGGGCCCCCTCGCCTGCCCTCCTCGCCTTCTCTCGAGCAGGCGCCCTCGGCGTCCCGCATCCCGAGCGCCACGGCGACCTTGGTTCCAACGACGCAGGGCCCGGGTGGGGCCCAGGCGCGCTTTAACGCACCTCTTCCCACCACGGGCTCGCGCCCACCGCCCGCGCCCATTCGGCGCCCCCCCTCGAACGCCCCCCCCGGCCGCCCTCCCACGGGCCGTCCGCCGCCCTTGCCCGCCCGCGGCGCGGGCCCCGGCGTCCGGCTGCCCCCCGCCCCCCTGCAACGAAGCCCCACCCCGGCCAACCACACCCCCGCCCCCGGACGCACGAACTCGGGGGCCGCCAACCCCGACCGACCGGGGGCCCGCCCCTTGGCCGTGCAGTATTCCGGCAGCGCGGGCAGAACCGTCCCCGGCATCGGCTACTTTTCTGGGCCGACGGCGACGGGCGAGCGAACGCCGGGGGCCGAGGCGGGCGGGCCCGGGGCCGCACCGCCGGGCCCGCTCGATGCGCCGAACGCGGCGAGCATCGAGCGCGAGCTCACGTCGTTGACGAGCACGGTCGAGACGCCGGCCCCCGAAGAGGCGATGGCGGCGGCTCCTTCTTCGAAGGGGCGAGCGGCCGCGGCGGCCGAGCCTTCGTCCGGGCCCCAGGCCGGCGGGCAGGGGCCGGCAACGCCCACGCGGGCCGCGGGTGGCGAGGGGCGAGAGGTGCCGCAGAGCCCGCCGACGCCCCGGGTCGACGCGCTGGGCATCTCGGTCGAGGCGCTACGGGCCTGGCTCGTCCCCTCGCCCGAGGGGCCTAGGCTGGTCATTTGGTCGCCCGTGCGCCCGCCGGGGGCGATCGAAGTGGTCGTGCTGGCGACGCAGGCGGGGGTGAACCTTCGCACCTTGCTTTCATGAGGCCAGGGCCGCCGGGCGGGCTCGCGCCCGGCCCGCGCGCGGGGGGCCTGGCGGGCGGGGGCGCTGCGGGCGCCGGCCGATCGCCCCCGCCGGGCGAGCGCGCTTGGGGCGCCCGCCAATCGCCCCCGCCGGGCGGCCCCGCTTCGGCCGAACGGCGGGCGCCTTCGCTCGCGAGCCGACCGGGCGCGCTCGCGGCGCTCGCGGCGCTCGCCCTCGCGGCGGCGCTCGCGGCGCCGGGCTGCGCTTCGGGCCGCAGCGCCGAGCCGCGCCCGACCGCCTCGCTCGCCGAGAGCGGCACGGCGGCGCAGTCGTTCGCGTGGCTGCGGCGGCGCTGGGCGACGGCCTCGCACGACGAGCGCCTCGCGCTCGAGTCGTACATTCGTTCGCTGCGGGCGCTCTACGGCCACGAGCCGGTGGCGGCCGTCGCCGAGCTCTACCTCGCGTGGCTCGCGCTCGAGAAGGGCGACCCGGCGCGCGCCCTCTCGATCGCCGCGGCGCTCGAGCGCGCGGGCCCGGGCGCGACGCTCGATCTGGCGCGCACGGTGCGGGGCGCGGCCCTCGTGCACGCGGGCCGGCCGGCCGAGGGGCTCGCCTGGCTCTCGCCGCTGCGGGGCAAGCTGCTCGATCTCGACGCGCGCGAGCTCTACTACGAGGCCTCGGGCCGCGCGCTGGTCGAGACGCGTGGCTGGGGCCAGGCCATCGATCTGTTCGACGCCTGGCTGCGCGACGGGTCTGACGAGACGCGCCCCGAGCTCGCCGCGCGCGTCGAGACGGCGCTCGCGGCGGTGCCGGCCCCCGAGCTCGAGCGCGCGCTCGCCGAGATGCGCCAGAGCGCGGCCCAGGGGGTGCCCCGGCACGCCGAGCTGACGCGCCGCCTGGTGGCCAAGCGCCTCGCGACGCTGGCGGTCGAGCGGCGCGACGTCGCGCTGGCGCGCCGCCTGTTGGCCCAGCGCGACGGCTTCGGCGAGCTCGGCGACGCGTCCGCCGGGGTCGCCGAGCTCGCCGGCTACGACGCGCCCGCGCCGCGGGTGGCCGGACGGGCGCTCGGCCTGCTGATGCCCCGCGCCCGCGAGGCCCCCGGCCAGCGGGCGCTCGCCTTCTCGCAGGGCCTCTTCGGCGCCCTGCGCTCGGCGCCGGGCGAGGCCCCGCGCGTCGCGACCCGCAGCCTCGACGAGCCGGGCGCCGAGCCGCGGGCGGCGCTGCACGCGCTGCTGACCGAGGGGGCGGCCGTCCTCGTCGGGGGCTTCGATCCGCAAGGGGCGAGCGAGCTCGCCGAGTTCGCCGAGCGCGAGGGCGTCGTCGCCTTTTTGGCGGTGCCCCCCGCCTCGTGGCCGCCCTCGCCCCGCTGGTCGTTCGCCCTCGGCGTCGACGAGGCGGCCGCGACGGGGCTGGTCGCCCGGGCGCTCGCCGAGCGCGCCGAGGCCCCGGTCCTCGCCCTCGGTCCGGCCGGGGCGGCCGAGGCGGCCCCCGGCGCCCGGCCCCTCGCGGGCCCGGGCTGCCCCGAGGACGCGCCCTCGCGCCACACCTTCGGCGAGCGCCTGCTCGAGGGGGCGCGGCCGGGGGGCGCGGCGCGCGCGATGTTGCTCGCCGGCGACGAACGCTGCGCCCGCCTCGCCCTCGGGCCCCTCGCCCGCGCGGGCCGCAAGGTCCCGCTCGGCCTCGGCCTCGAGGCCTCGGCGCTGCTCGCCTCGGCGCGCGACGGCGAGGCCGTAAGGCGCCTCGCGCCGCCCGCCTCGCTCGCCTTCGTGCGGGCCGGCTGCTACCCGGCCGACGAGCAAGGGCGCCCGAGCCCGCCCCTGCTCGCGCTCGCCGCGCGCACCGGCCGGCCCCCCAGCTGGTGGGCCCTGCTCGGCCACGAGGCCGCCTGGCTCGCCGCCCAGGCCCTCGCCCCCTTGCCCCCCGACGCGACGGGCGACGCGGCGGGCCTGCGCTTCCGGCGCGCGCTCGCCCTCTCGGGGGCGCGCAGCGCCGCGCCCCTGCCCTGCCTCGGCCCGCCGCCTTCGCCCGGGCCCGGGGGGGCGACGCTCGAGCCCCGGGTTTCATTCGTCGGACGAGCCGACGCCGCCTCGCCCAATGTGAGCGCCCCGCGCTAACGCGCGCAGACCCCGCCCCAGGCGCGCACCGAGCCGCCGCCGCGGGCGTGACGAAAGTTGCTCAAATCGACCGAGCGGGCTAGGTCTGCCGCACGGCGCGTCCCGCGCCCGGGCGCCGCCCGCCGGCGCCCGCCGCGGGCCCGCCCGGCAGCGCGCCCCGGGCCTCATCGGCGCGTCGCCGCCGCCCCGCTGTAAACCGCAGACGGAGAGACCGACCATGCGACTTCGCAGCTTCATGGTGGCCGCGGCGGGCTTGGCGCTCGCGCTCGCCGCGCGCGACGCGCTCGCCCAGGACGCGACCGCCGCCGACCCCTTCCGGGGCGGCTTTTCTCTGCAGCAGTTCGACCCCTCGTACGCCGGCGACCGCTTCTTCGGCGTGCAGAGCCCCTCGAGCGACCAGACCTACTTCGGCGCCCAGCTCATCGCCAACTACGCCCGCAAGCCGCTCGAGGTCACCTCGAGGTTTGCCGGCACCGACCGCAACATCAACTTCGTCGAGCACCAGCTCTACGGCCACCTGAACGTGACCGCCGGCTCGACGTTCTTCCTGTTCAACGCCGACCTGCCCTTCGCCCTCGCGCAGTCGGGCGACGCGGTGCCGGGGCTGCAGGCCCAGGTGCCGCAGGGCGGGCGCGTCGGCGACCTGCGCCTCGGCGTGCGCCTGACGCCGGTCGGCGGCTGGCAAGACCCCTTCGCGCTCGGGCTGCAGTTCGACACCTACGTGCCGACCGGCGACACGGGCGAGCTGACCGGCGACCAGCGCGTGCGCGCGCACCCGCGCCTCGCCGTCGGCGGCAAGGTCGGCTCGTTCGTCTACGCGGCCAACGGCGGCTTCCTCTTCCGCCGCTTCCTCGATCTTGGCACGCCCGAGATCGGCGACGCCATCACCTTCGGCGCCGGCGCCGGCCTGCTGCTCGCGCGCGAGCGGGTGCAGATCGGCCCCGAGCTCTACGGCAACACCGTGCTGCCGAAGAACGGCTCCGACACCCCCTTCCTCGGCAACCACTCGACCCCGCTCGAGCTGCTCTTCGGCGTCAAGGCCGACCTCGGCGGCTTTCTGCTCGGCGCCGCCGCCGGCGGCGGGCCCACCAAGGCGCTCGGCACGGCCGAGCTGCGCGCCATCGCCACGCTCGGCTACGCGCTCCGGCCCGAGCCGCCGCAAGAGGCGCCACCCGACCGCGACGGCGACGGCATCGCCGACCGAGAAGACGCCTGCCCCGACAAGCCCGGCGTGCGCAGCGCCGACCGGTACAAGAACGGCTGCCCGGCCGACCGCGACAACGACAGCATCGCCGACGCCCAAGACGCCTGCCCCGACGTCGCCGGCGTGCCCAACCCCGACCGCCTGAAGAACGGCTGCCCGCCCGACCGCGACGGCGACACCATCGCCGACGCCCAGGACGCCTGCCCCGACGTCGCCGGCCCCCGCAGCGACGACCCGACGAAGAACGGCTGCCCGCCCGACCGCGACAACGACAAGATCGCCGACGCCGAGGACGCCTGCCCCGACACGCCCGGCGTGCGCGACCAAGACCCCGCCAAGAACGGCTGCCCGCCCGACCGCGACAACGACAAGATCGCCGACGCCGAGGACGCCTGCCCCGACACGCCCGGCGTGCGCGACGCCGACCCGAAGAAGAACGGCTGCCCGCCCGTCGTCAGCATCGTCGGCAAGGAGATCAAGATCACCGAGCAGGTGCACTTCGCCACCAACAAGGCCACCATCTTGCCCGACTCCGACAACTTGCTGCAGCAGGTGGCCGACACCATCAAAGAGCACCCCGAGATCAAGTTCGTCTCGGTCGAGGGCCACACCGACAACGTCGGCAAGCCCGCCTACAACAAGCAGCTCTCGAAGTCGCGCGCCGACGCGGTCAAGACGTGGCTCGTCAAGCGCGGCAAGGTCGACCCAAAGCGCCTGTTCTCCGTCGGCTACGGCGACACGAAGCCCATCCAGACGAATGACACGCCCGAGGGCCGCCAGGCCAACCGCCGCGTCGAGTTCCACATCCTCGACGAGCCCCCCGCCAAGGGCGGCGCGCAGCCGAAGAAGAAGTTAGGCCGCGCCCGGCCCCCAGGCTCCCCCCGAGGCGCCCGCACCCGCGGGCGCCTCGCGCGCTTTGTGCCGGCCGCCCTCCCGCCCGGACGCCTCGCCCGCGCCCCCCTCCGCCCCGCCCGCGTCCGGCTCCGGCCCCCCCGCCGCGTCCGGCCCGGGCACCTCGATCACCTCGTCGGCGAGCGCCCGCAGCTCGGGCCGGTGCGTCACCACGATCACGGTGCGACCGCCCCGCAGGGCCGCGAGCAGGCCGTGCACGCGCCCGGCCGCCGCCGCGTCCAGGTTGGCCGTCGGCTCGTCCAGCAAGAGCACCGGCAGCCGCGTCGCCGCCGCGCGCGCCAGCGCCACCCACGCGCGCTCGCCCCCCGAGAGCTGCCGATCGACCGCGCCGAGCGGCTCGTCGGGCGACCAGGCCGGCGCCCCCGGCCCCCGCAGCGCCTCGAGCGACGCCCACGCCTCGCCCGGGCTCACGCCCTCGGCCGGCAGGAGGTTGTCGGCGAGCGAGCCGGCGACGAGCGGCGCGCCCTGCGGCGCCCAGGCGAAGGGGCGCTCGAGCGGCCCGACGCCGGCGCCCTCGAGCGGACGCTCGCCGTAGCGCAGCCCCCCGCACGACGCCTCGAGGCCCAGCAGGGCCCGCACGAGCGTCGTCTTTCCCGAACCCGTCGGCCCGACGACCACCACGAGCGCGCCCGGGCGCACCGTCATCGTCCAGCGGGCCCCGTGCCGCCGCGCCCCGAAGCCCTCGAGCCGCAGCGCGAGCGGCGCCCGCCCGACGAAGGGCCCGCCCCCGGCCTCGCCCTTGGCGGGCGGATCGGCCTCGACCTTGGCGGGCGGACCGACCCCGGCGCCCGCCCCTCCGCCCGGCGGCGCCTCGAGCCAGGGCCCCAGCGCCTCGAGCGCCGCGCGGCCGCCCTGCCACGCCGCCCGCGCCTCGAGCCAGTCGCGGAAGGGCCGGTAGGCCCAGAACACGAGCGCGAGAAACACGACGGTGTCGCCGAGGCTCGGCGCCGCGGGCGCCCGGGGGCCGAGCGCGACGACGAGCAGGACGGCCGCCGCCGCGAGCACCTCGTTCAGCCCCGAGAGCGACGCGCGCAGCGCCGCCGCCGACGCCGTCGCCCGGGCGAGCTCGCCCGCGTCCCGCCCGAGCGCGCGCCCGAGCGCCCCGCCCGCGCCGTGCGTGCGGAAGAGATCGACGTGGCGGAAGATCTCGTCGACCCGGTGCGCGACGCGCGCCGAGCGCCCGAGCGCCTCGGCCTCGCCCCGGCGCAGGCGCCTTCGCGCGCGGCCGAGCAGCACGAGCAGCGGCGCCCAGAGCGCGGCGAGCCCGAGGGCGAACCAGGGCGTGAAGCGCAGGGCGACGGCGACGACCGGCAAGAGGTGCAGCAGCGCCCGCAGCCCGCCGAAGAGCCCCGCCGCGCACCCCCGCTCGAGCGCCGCGAGCGCCGCGACGAGCCGCGCGATCGTCGCCTCGTCGGCCCGCCGCGTCCCCTGCCCGAGCAGCACCCCGACGAGCCGCTGGCGGTAGTCGAGCCCGACCGCGGCGACGAAGAGCGCCTCGGCGTGGGCGAGCGAGGCGGCGCCGAGGGCCTTGAGCGCGGCCGAGCCGAGCGCCGCGAGGCCCAGGGCCGAGAGCGCCCCGGCCGCCGCCCCCGCGGGCGTCACCAGCGCCCACAGCAGGCGCGCGGCCGCCCACGCGAGCCCGGCGTGACCGAGCGTCAGCCCGAGCGCCGACGCGGCGAGGGACAAGACGAGGCGCCGTTTCCGGAGCGCCACGGACCACGAAACGTCGACCAGACCGGCGGGCACTCAGGAGCGTCTAGATCGACGCGCCCGCCGCCGCTCGGGCTTTGCTCGGGCGCCCCCCTCCGTGAACTTCCGCGCCCTGTCGGGTTTCCGTCCATGCCCCCTGGGGGTCTGACGGCCCGGTCATGAACCCCTGCCCCGGTACTGCCCCCAAGACACAAGGTGACACAAGAAGTGTGAGCGGCCGCAATTTTTGGGGCCATCCCTTCGTCAAAGGACTCATGCGTTTCGGCGTCCGCTTGACCCCGCCCCCGGCCCCGCTAGCACGAGGCGCGGCTTTTGCAAACGTGGCTGAGGTGGCCGCGACGAAACCGTCAGTCTCGACCCGCCGTATCCCCCTGTGGGCCGCTCGTCCTCGGCCATTTTTTGCAAGCCCGGCCGGGGGGGCCCTCCCCCCGGCTCCCGGCCAGCCCCCCCAGGGGGGGTGGTGGATTAAACCCGTTCTCTGGGGGGTTGTGAACCAAACGATCTGCCGCCGCGACGCGCCATCCCGCGCCACCCGTCGCCCGAAGCCCCCCACCCCTAGCGCGCGAAGGTTTTCGTACGCATCTTCTCCGGCCTTCTCTTTTCGGCCTTCCTCCCCCGCCCAAGGTGACCCTCATGCGCGCTAACCGCCGTGTCAGCACCGCGTCGAAGCTCGTCGAAACCGCCGCCCCGGCCGCGGAGACGACGGGGACGGTGCACCTCGTCCCGCCCGCGGACATGGTGGACGAGATCCCCGACCTCGACACGGAGCCTCAATCCATCGACATTTTGACCTCCGAGCGCGAGCCCGAGCCCACCCCGCCCGACCTCAAGGCGATTGAAGAGGGCGGGGGCGACTCGACGCTCGCCCGCTATTTCCGCGACATGGCCCTTCACGACGTGATGGGCCCCGAAGAAGAGCTCCGCACGGCGGTCGACGTCGAGCAGAGCGAGATCGAGCACTGGGGCGTCCTGCTCTCCTTCTTGCCGGCCACCGAGCTCCTGCTCGACGGCCTCGAGAAGGACATCGAGTCGATGAACGAGGTCGACCGCCCGCAGACGCCGCAGGTCGTCGAGCTGCGCAAGCTCGTCAAGAACGCGCGCAAGGCCAAGTTCAAGCTGACGGCCGCCGAACAGCGCCGCTGGAACGAGCTCTCGGCCACGCTCGCGCAGGCCGTGCGCCTGCCCGACTCCGACCGCATTTGGATGGCGCGCGCCCTCGACACCGCCCGGCGGCTCGGCGGCGCCCCGGCCCTGCACGACGACGACGACCTCGCGACCAAGCACCCGGCCATCGCCCAGCACCCGGGCCTCAAGAAGTGGCTCTCGCGCGTCGAGAACACCTACCACAAGCAGCTCGAGGCCAAAAACAAGTTCGTCGAGGCCAACCTGCGCCTCGTCGTCAGCATCGCCCGGCGCTACAACCGCGGGCGCCTGCCGCTCATCGACCTCATCCAAGAGGGCAATATCGGCCTGATGAAGGCCGTCGAGCGCTTCGATCACACCCGCGGCTACCGCTTCTCGACCTACGCGTCCTGGTGGATTCGCCACGCCATCAGCCGCGCCCTGGCCGACAAGGGCCGGGCGGTGCGCATCCCCGTGCACATGCTCGACACCTACAACCGCGTCACCCGCGCCACGCAGGCGGTCATCGCCCGCACCGGCCGCGAGCCCACGGTCGAAGAACTCGAGAAAGAGACGGGCATTCCGCGCGAGAAGCTCGAGCGCGTCAAAGACTTCTACGCCGAGACCCCCTTCTCGCTCGACCGCCCGGTCGGCGACGAAGACGGGCGCAAATTCATCGACTTTCTGCAAGAAGAGAACGCCCTCTCGCCCTTCGACTCGCTCGCCGCGCAGAAGTGGGGCGACGAGATCCGTCGGCTTTTGACGACGCTCACCCCCATCGAATCTCGCATCATTCGGTGGCGCTTCGGCCTCGACGACGAAGACGAGCTCACCCTCAAAGAGATCGGCGACAAGTACAACCTGTCGCGCGAGCGCATCCGGCAGCTCCAAGAGCAGGCCCTCGGCAAGATGCGCAAGCAGATGCGAGATTACTGAGGCGTCCTGCCTCACCCGTGGCCGCACGCCACAAAACGCCCCTCGGCCCTCAAGGCCGGGGGGCGTTCGTTTTTTTACCCCGCGCCGCCCTCGCCGGGGCTTAAGCCTACATGACCCGACGCACACCCCCAGGGCCCCTCGCCGGAGGGTCGCCCGCCGGGGCCGGGCTCGGGGCGAAGGTAGGCCGGGCTAGGGGTTCGCCAGGCTTGCACCCGACGGTGCAAGCCTGGCAAGCCCCTAGGAATTGGTGACCAAACTAGTCGTCCGACCCAGCGGAACGCTGGGTCGACGACTAGAGCTTGGGGCCAACTTGCTCGGCGATGGCCTCGACGCAGGCGTCGATGGCAGGCCGGGCCTCGGCGACCTTGCCGGCGATGTCATTGACGACGATGGCGAAGGCGAGCGGGGGCTGGCCCGGGGCGCCGAAGGCGTAGCCCGCAAGCGCCGCGGTCGCGTCGAGCGTGCCGGTCTTCGCGCGCACCGCGCCCTTGACCTTGTCGCCGCGCAGGCGGTGGCGAAGGGTGCCGTCGACGCCGCCGATGGCGAGCTGGGCGACGAACTCGTTGCCGTAGGCCGGGCTGCGGTAGGCCTGGCGCAAGAGCTTGGCGAGCGCCGAGGCGGTGGCGCGGTTGGCGTCGAAGAGGCCCGAGCCGTTCTTGACGACCATGCCGTCTTCCCAGGCGCCCACGTCGGCGAGGAAGCGGCTG
Organism: Polyangiaceae bacterium; assembly: GCA_035762175.1. Classification (GTDB taxonomy): domain Bacteria; phylum Myxococcota_A; class Polyangia; order Polyangiales; family Polyangiaceae; genus DASTPP01. The sequence goes on from DASTPP010000402.1 coordinate 29,646, forward strand.
ACGATCTCGGCCGACTGCTCGGCCTTGGCGCCGCGGCCCTTCTTCTCGAGCGCGAGGCTCTTGAAGACCATCTCGGCGTAGAAGTTGTTGCTCTGCTTGCCGAGCTCGTAGAGCAGCGCCGAGAGCGGGCGCGAGGCGTGCTCGGCGAGGGCGCGGCCGCGCGCGTCGCCCGCGGGCTTGACGTCGCCCGCGACGGGGATGCCGCTCTGGGCGAGCAGCGCCTTGAGCGCGTAGCCGCCGAGCAGCGCGGGGTTGTCGGCGCGCTTGGTGAAGCGCAGCGGCCGCGAGCCCTCGGGCACGCCGCCCGAGACCTTGGCCGCGAGGCGCGCGCCGGCGGGCTGAAGCTGGAGGCCGACGTTCTGCGCGACGGCCTCTTTCGGGGCGTCGCCCCCCTTTGGCGAGGCGCCCGCTTTGGGCGCGCCGCCCTCTTCGACGGTCTTGACCGCGCCCTCGACGTCGACGTAGCCCGGCGGGTCGAACGAGACGAGGGCCTGCGAGCCCCGGGCGCCGGGCCGCACCGTCATCGTGACCGTGTTCTCGTTGAGGGCGAGGGCGCTCACCGGCGCGCGGAAGGGGGCCCACTCGTTCGGCTGCTGCTCGTAGGCGGGCGGCACGTAGAGATCGTCGAAGAAGCGCTGGTCGACGCCGATGTCGCCGTCGACCCGGCGCACGCCGGCCTCTTTGAGGTCGCGCACCAGGCCCCAGAGGTCGCTCGTCTCGAGCGAAGGGTCGCCCGTGCCGCGCAGCACCAGCGAGCCGACGTTCGAGCCTTTCTGGTCGCCGTAGAGCACGGTCTGGTAACGGTAGTTCGGGTGGAGCAGCGCGAGCGCGGCCGCGGCCGTCATGATCTTCGAGACCGAGGCGGGGTTGAGGGGCTTGTGCTCTTGAAAGGCCGCGAGCTGCTCGCCGCTCGCCACGTCGATGACGGCGACGCCCACGGTGCCGCCGAGCTTGCGCACCTTCTCGGCGAGGGCGTCGACGGCGGCGCGCAAGGCCCCCGAGGCGGCCCTCGCGGCGGGGCGCGGCTCGGGCTGCTGGGCGCTCGCGATCGGGGCGGCGCCGGGGCCCTGGGGGGGCAAGGTTAGGGCCATGGCGGCGAGGGCCAGGGCGGGCGCAAGCGCGCGCCTTCGGGGGCGGGCTCGGGGGGGCGAGGGGGCCATCGTTTCGGCCGGGACGCTAACGCGACCTTCGCCGCGAACCAAGGCCGCGCTACTCGCGCTCGCGCTGCTGCCCGCGTGCGGGGGGGCGGGCGGCGAGGCGAGCGGGGCCCGGGCCGGTCGCGGCCCCGAGCCGCTCGAGGTGCTCGTCGCCTCGCCGCCGATGTCGCTCGACCCGCGCTACCTGACCGACGCGGTCGGCGTGCGGCTGAGCCGCCTCGCGCACGCGGGCCTCTTCGGCCTCGACCCCGAGACGCTCGAGCCCGTGCCGCTCGCGGCCGCGTCCTACGCCTGGGAGGGCCCGCTCTCCTTGCGCGTCGCCTTGCGCGGCGACGTCTCGTTCGCCTCCGGCGCGCCCTTCGAGGCCGAGGACGTCTGCGCCACCTTGCGCGCGCTCGGCGACCCGGCCCTCGCCAGCCCCCACGCGGGGCTCGTCGAAGCAGTGGGCCGCTGCGAGATCGTGTCGCCGAAAGAGGTGAGGCTCGGGCTCGTGCACGAACGGGCGACCCTCCTGACGGATCTGGAGCTGCCCGTCTTGCGCCGCGACGAGGCGGCGGGGCCGCGGCGCCCCGAGGGCGGGCTCGACGGGCTCGGGCCCTACGCGTTCGGGCGGGTCGGCGAGGGCACGGTCGAGCTGCGGGCGCGGGCGGGCGGCGCGCTCTCGCGCCCGGCGCACGATCTGAACGTGCGCGTCGTGCGCGACGAGAACGCGCGGGCGCTGCGCCTCTTGGCGGGCCGGGCCGACGTCGTGCCGAACGGCCTGTCGGCGCCGCTGCTCGGGGCGCTCGAGGCGCGGGGGGCGATCGTGCGCGCGCGGCCGGGGGCGAACCTGACCTACCTCTTGCCGCACCACGGGCGCGTCCCCTTCCGCGACGTGCGGGCCCGGCGCGCCGTCTCGCTCGGGGTCGAGCGCGGGCGGCTCGCGCGCACGCTCTTCGAGGGGCGCGCCGAGCCGGCACGCTCGTTCGTGCCGCCGGGCAGCTGGGCGCACCCGCCGGGGCTGCCCCCCCTGCCCTACGACCCGGCCGAGGCCGCGCGCCTCTTCGCCGAGCTCGGGCGGCCCTCGGCCTCGCTGCTCGTCTCGAGCGATCGGGCGAGGGGCGTGCAGGCGCGCGCGATCGCGCAGATGCTGCGCGACGCGGGCCTCGCGGTCGAGGTCGTCACGCTCGAGCTCGGGGCGCTCTTGCAGCGGCTGACCGCGGGCGACTTCGAGCTCGCGCTCTTGCAGATGCCCGAGATCACCGAGCCGCAGCTGATGCAGTGGTTCTTCCACTCGGGCTCCATCCCGGGCGAGGGGGTGGGGGCCAACCGCGCGCGCTACCGCAACGCCGCGGTCGACGACCGGCTCGAGCGCGCCTCGCGCTCGACCGACCGCGAGGCGCGGCGGGGGCTCTTGCGCGAGGCGCTCGGGCTGATGGGCGACGACCTGCCGGTGGTGCCGCTCTTTCACGAAGACCAGGTCGTCGCCCTCTCGCCGCGCGCCGCGTCCTTCGTGCCGAGCGCCGAGGGGCGCTGGCTGGGCCTCGCGTCGCTGCCCTGAGCGGCGGCGGGCGCCCGGCGGCCGGGGCGGGCCCGGACGAAGGGGCTTGCCGCGGCCGCCCATACGGGGAAAGAAGCGCCCCGTGGCCCGCGCCCTCCTCGCCCCCGCCCTCGCCGCCGCCTCGCTCGGCTTCGCCCTGCCGGCGCGCGCGGCCGACCCGCCGGCGGGCGCCCCGGCGGGCCAGCCGCCGCCGGCGAGCCAGCCGCCCCTGCAGGGCGACGAGGCGACGCTGCGCACGGGCGAGCCGCCGACGCGGCTCGAGCGGGTCGAGTCCGAGAACCGCCCGCCCTCGAGCGTGCGCTTCCAGACGCTGCTCGGCGGCTTCGCGGTCGGGGCCGGGTGGTGGGGCCTCGGCGCGGTCTCGGCCATGGCCTTCCCCGACGACCCGGGCATGAACGATCTGAACACGCCCGTCGTGGGGCCCTGGCTGGCGATCGCGAACAACCGCTGCGGCGGCAGCTGCTCGCTCGGCGCCATCGCGCGCTACGTCTGGTTCGGGCTCAACGGCGTCGGGCAGGTGGGGGGCATCGGGCTGATGCTCGAGTCGGTCCTGATGCGCACGGGCTCGGCCGAGGCCGCGCCGCCCTCGGGCCCGCTGACGCCGCGCCCGTCGCTCGTGCCCCCGGCCGACTCGTCGCCGCCGCCCGACCCGTCGAAGCCGCTCTTCTTCTTGCCGCTGCCGACGGTGGTGGGGCGCGACGGCGTCGGCGTCGGCTGGGGCGGGGTCTTCTGAGCGCGAGCGCCATGGCCCGCCCCGGCCTCTACGCCCTGCGCGCCCTGGCGCTCGCGACCGACACGAGCGACGTCGTCGGCACGGTCGAGCTCTGCTGCTACGACGAGGGGTTGCTCGTGCACTTCGTGCGCGTCAGCCCCTACGCGCCCTCGTACGCGCCGCGGCCGCCGGTGCGGGGCCGGGCGGCGGTGCTGCCCTACGAGGCGGTGGGCGAGCTCTGGGACGACGGCGAGGCGCTGCGGCTGACGCTGCAGCACCCGCACCTGCCCTTCCGGCGCCTGGCGCTCACCCACGTCACGCGCGACGGCCGCTACGATCACCGTAGCGGCCACCGGCAGAGGCTCTGGGGCCGGGCGCTCGTCCTCGCGGCGGCGGCCTGCGCGCTCGGCGCCTGGGTGCCGATCGTGCAGCGGCTCGCCCCCGCGTCGGCCGCGTTCTGGGGCGCGGCGGGCGCGCTCGCCGTTGCCGCCGGCGCGCGCGCGGCCCTGCGCGAGCTCGACCGGCGCGCGGTGCTCGGCGGCGAGGCGTCGGCGGCCGAGCGGCGCGCGTTCTTCCACGAGCTGTCGTCGCGCCTGCCGCCCGCGCTCGTGCGCGACACCGCCCCGGCCGCCTGGCACGAGAAGGCCGCCTCGCCCTTCGCCCGCGGCGCGTCGCCCGGCGCGGGCGACGCAACGGCCGCGGCCGGCGCGGCGGCGGGGGCGGCGGCGGGGGGCGAGGCGCGCGGGGCCGAGGGCGCCGCGGGGCCGGCCGAAGGGGGGGGCCCGCGCTGGTCGGGCGAGCTCGCGCCCACGCTGGTGGCGGCGGCGGCGACGGCGCTCTTGGGCCTCTTGGTGCTCGTCGCCTCGCCCGTCGGCGGCGACGAGGGCGCGCCTTCGCCGACGCTCGAGGCGATGGCCTCGTCGGCCATGGCCGATCTGCCCACGCTGGCCCCGCCCCCGCCCGAGCGGGCCGAGATGCCCGCCGAGACCTGCCTCTGCCAGACGCCGCTCTCGCCGGCGGTGCCGCAGCGGGTGCCGCGGCTCACGCTCTTGCCGGGCGTCAAGCGGCGCAACCTCGACCCGCAGAAGCCGAGCATCGAGCTCGAGCTCGCCATCGTCAACAACAGCGCCGCCGAGATGCGCGAGCCGCAGGGCGTCGTGTCGTTCCAGCGGCCGGGGCGGCGCCCGGGCGAGCCCCCGCACGACGCGGGCGACCAGAGCTTTTACTTCGAGGGGGCGCTCGAGTCGGGCGCCGCGCTCAAGTGGCGCCTCAAGGGGCGCGGCACCACCTTCCGCATTACCACGTCCGAAGAGGGGTACCTCGGCGAGGGCGAGCTCGCCTCGGGCGACGCGTTCGCCAAGCTGCTCGGCGCCCGCACCCGCAGCGTGCGCCTGCACGGCGCCGCCATGCTCGCGCGCATGCGCGACGAGCGGGCGAGCGCCGCGGTCGAGAAGCTGCGCGAGGCGGGCGTGCCCGACGAGGCGCCCTTCCTCGACGCGCTCTCGCGGGCCGCCGCCCCCGTCTACGGCTGCCACCTCGAGGCCGAGGCGACCGAGGGCGGGCCCCTGCACGTCAGCGCCTGCATCATGAACACGGCCGACGAAGACAGCCCCCCGCTCGACGCCGAGCTCTGGCTGCTGCCCGCGCCGGCCCGCACCCCGGTCTCGGCCGGCGAGGCCGAGTCCGCCCTCGTCCGCGGCGTCATCGCCGAGCGGCTGCGCGTGCCCGCCAAGACCGGCGCCGTCGTCCGCGCCGACGTCGACGCCGCGGCCGCCCAGGGCGTCGAGATCGTCGCCGACCTCGTGCTCCGGGGCTCGTCGGGGCGCCCCGGCGGCTCGCGGCCGCGGCCCTGAGGCTACCCCCCCGCCCCCCGGGGCGGGCCGGCGAGGCCAAAAAGGCGGGCGAGGGCCCTCGCCCCCGGCCGGCAGGGTGGTAAGGTTTTGCCGTGACCGCCGAGCCCTTGCCTTTTTTGACGCGCCTCTGGTTCGCGCTCGTGTGCTGGTTCCGCCTGCTCGTCGACGGCGCCTTCGCCCGCCAGGTCTGGCAGCTCGCCCGCCCCGACGAGGCCGGGGGCCCCCCGCTGCCCGAGGCCGAGCGGCCCGCCCCCGCCCTGCCGGCCCGCCCCGAGCCCAAGGCGCCCGAGCTCGTGGTGCCGCCCCCGGGCCCCTCGCCCTCCGAGGGGGCGCTGCAGTTGCTCGCGCTCCTGCAGCGCGAGGGCCGCTTCATCGACTTCCTCGAAGAAGATCTGAACGGCTTCCCCGACGACCGCGTCGGCAGCGTCGCGCGCGTCGTGCACGAGGGGTGCCGGCGCGCGCTGCACGAGCACGTCGCGCTCGAGGCGGTGCGGGCCGAAGACGAGGGCGCGCGCGTCCGGCTTGAGTCGGGCTTCGACGCGGGGCGCGTCAAGCTCGTCGGCAACGTGCAGGGCAGCGGCCCCTTCGAGGGCGTGCTGCGGCACCGCGGCTGGCTCGCCCGCGACGTCCGCCTGCCCACGCTGGTGCGCGGCGCCGACGCCCACCTGCTCGCCCCCGCCGAGGTCGAGCTGTGAGCGGCCCCGCCTTCGTCGTCGGCATCGACCTCGGCACCACGCACTCGGCCCTCGCCTACGCCGAGGCCGACGCCCCGGCCGGCGACCGCGCCCCGGTGCGCGTGCTCGAGGTGCCGCAGCTCGTCGCCCGCGGCGTCGTCGAGCCGCGGCCGCTCTTGCCCTCGTTCCTGTACGTCGGGCACGCGAGCGAGGGCCCGCAGGCCCTGCCGTGGGACGCGAACCGGGCCTACGCCGTCGGCGAGTACGCCCGCTCGCGCGCCGCCGAGGCGCCCGGGCGCGTCGTCGCGAGCGCCAAGAGCTGGCTCTGCCACCCGACGCTCGACCGGCGGGCGGGCCTCTTGCCCGCGGGGCAGGCGGCCGAAGACGTCGAGAAGATCTCGCCCGTCGAGGCGTCCTTCCGCTACCTCGAGCACCTCGCCGAGGCCTGGGACGCAACGGTTGCACAGGGCAACGAATCGCTTGCGTTGCGCAACCAAGAGGTGGTGCTGACGGTGCCGGCGTCCTTCGACGCGGGCGCGCGCGAGCTGACGGCCGAGGCGGCCGTGTGCGCGGGGCTCGAGCGCTTCACGCTGCTCGAAGAGCCGCAGGCCGCGTTCTACGCCTGGCTCGACGGCACCGCGGGCGGCTGGCGCAAGCAGCTCAAGCCGGGCGACGTGGTGCTCGTCGTCGACGTCGGCGGCGGCACCACCGACTTCTCGGCCATCGCCGCGCGCGACGAGGGCGGCAACCTCGAGCTCTATCGGGTCGCGGTCGGCGACCACATCTTGCTCGGCGGCGATAATATGGATCTGGCGCTCGCCTACGCCCTGCGCCAGCGCCTGAAGGCAGAGGGCAAAGAGCTCGACGCCTGGCAGATGAACGCGCTCGTGCACGGCTGCCGCGCGGCGAAAGAGGCGCTGCTCGGCGGCGACGCGCCCGCGGCGCCGGTGGTGATTCCCGGGCGGGGCTCGAAGCTGCTCGGCGGGTCGCTGCGCGCCGACCTCGGGCGCGACGAGCTCGAGCGGGTGCTGGTCGACGGGTTCTTCCCGCGGGTCGAGGCGGCGGCGCGCCCGACTCCGCGCCCGCGCACGGCGCTGACGCAGGTGGGCCTGCCCTACGCGGCCGACGCGGGCATCACGCGGCACCTCGCCGCCTTCCTCGGGCGGCAGGCGGGGGCGGCCGGCGGGGGCGGCGAGATGCTGCGGCCGACGGCGCTGCTCTTCAACGGCGGCGTGATGAAGGGCGCGCCCCTGCGCGGGCGGCTGCTCGAGGTGATGGGCTCGTGGTTCGGCGGCGCGCTGCGGGTGCTCGAGGGGGCCGACTACGACCTCTCGGTCGCCCGGGGCGCGGCGGTCTACGGCCTTTCGCGGCGCCGCGGCGGCGTGCGGGTGCGCGGCGGCACGGCGCGGGCGTACTACGTGGGCATCGAGAGCGCGATGCCGGCGGTGCCCGGCGTCGAGCCGCCGCTGACCGCGCTCTGCGTCGCGCCCTTCGGCATGGAAGAGGGCACCGAGGCGGCCCTGCCCGACGAAGAGTTCGGCCTCGTGGTGGGCGAGCCCGTGCGCTTCCGCTTCTTCGGCTCGACGACCCGGCGCGACGACCGCGCCGGCGCGGCGCTCGAGTACGAGCCGGGCGGCGCGCTCGAAGAGCTGCCGCCCATCGAGATCACCCTGCCGGCCGAGGGGCGGCGCGCGGGCGAGGTGGTGCCCGTCGCGCTGCGCTCGTCGGTCACCGAGCTCGGCACCCTCTCGCTCGAGGCGCTGCCCCGCGACGGGCGCGGGGGCGGCGACGAGCGCTGGAAGGTCGAGCTCAGCGTCCGGGCCGACTCGCCCCCCCCGCCCTGAGCGAGCCGCGAGAGAGGGTGAGCGTGCCGGCCTCGTCGTCCCCCCTGCTCGTCGGCATCGACCTCGGCACGACGCACTCGGTCGTGGCCTTCGCCGAGCGGCGCGAGGGCGCGCGGCCCGAGCTCTTGCCCTTGCCGCAGCTCGTCAGCGGCGCCGAGGTCGAGGCGCGCCCGCTCTTGCCCTCGTTCCTGTACGCGCCGACGGCCGAAGAGTCGGCCCGCCTGCCGGCCGACCCCGGCCTCTACGACGCCCCCTGGCTCGCCGGCGAGCACGCCCGCCGGCGCGGCGGCGAGGCGCCCGAGCGCGCCGTCGCGAGCGCCAAGAGCTGGCTCTGCCACCGCGGCGTCGACCGCCACGCGCCCATCTTGCCCTGGGTCGGGCGCGGCGAGCGCGACGCGGCCCTGCCCTCGCTCTCGCCGGTCGAGGCCTCGGCGCGCCTGCTCTGGCACCTGCGCCGCGCGTGGGACGGCGCGCACCCCGGCCGCCCGCTCGGCGAGCAAGAGGTGGTGCTCACCATCCCCGCGTCGTTCGACGAGACCGCGCGCGAGCTGACGGTCGAGGCGGCGCGCGAGGCGGGCCTCGAGCCGCGCCTGCTCGAAGAGCCGCAGGCCGCGTTCTACGACTTCATGGCGCGCGCGGGCCCCGAGGCCCTGCGCGAGCTCGCCGGCGGCCACGGCGGCGAGGGGCACGTGCTCGTCTGCGACGTGGGCGGCGGCACCACCGACCTCTCGCTCTTGCGCCTGCGCCCGGGCGCGGGCGACGTCGACGTCGAGCGCGTCGCCGTGGGCGATCACCTCTTGCTCGGCGGCGACAACATGGATCTGGCGCTCGCCCACCGCTGCGAGCCGGCGATCGCGGGCGCCCCGGGCGGGCTCGACCCCTTGCGCTTCGGGCGCCTGGTGGCGGCCTGCCGCGGGGTGAAAGAGCGCCTGCTCGAAGGGGGCGCGCCGGCCGAGGCCACGGTCACGGTGCTCGGCTCGGGCGGGGGCCTGGTCGGCGGGGCGAAGAGCACCAAGCTGACGCGCGACGAGGTCGAGGGCCTGGTGCTCGACGGGTTCTTCCCCCACGTGGGCCACGACGAGCGGCCGGGCGCGTCGCGCGGCGCGCTCGTAGCCTTCGGGCTGCCCTACGCGCGCGACACCGCCATCACCCGGCACCTCGCCGGCTTCCTCGCGCGGCACGGCGTGCGCTCGGGGCCCCTCGCCCTCCTGCCGAACGGCGGCGTCTTCCGCGCGAGCCGCCTGGTCGAGCGGCTCGAGGCGGTGCTCGGCGCCTGGCTCGGCGCGCCCGTGCGGCGCCTGCCCAACGACGCGCCCGACGTCGCCGTCGCCCGCGGCGCCGTCGCCTTCGCCCTCGCGCGGGCGGGCTTCGGCCGGCGCATCACGGGCGGCTCGGCGCGCGCCTACTACGTCGGCGTCGGCGCGGGCTCGGGCGAGCGGGCGCTCTGCGTCGTGCCCCGCGGCGCCGAGCCGGGCGAGGTCTTCGAGGCGCCGCAGCGCTTCACGCTCACGGTCGGCATGCCCTCGCGCTTCCCGCTGTTTGCCTCGCGCGGCGCCGAGTCGCACCGCCCGGGCGAGCTCGCCCCGCCCGACGACGATCGCTTCGACCGGCTGCCCTCGCTCAGCACCGTGCTGCCGGGCGCGGGCGGCGCCGAGCTGCCCGTCGTGGTCCGCGGCGAGCTCAGCGAGGTCGGCACCCTCGAGCTCGCCTGCGTCGAGGCCGAGCCGCCCCCCGGCGCCGAGCCCCGCCGCTTCGGGCTGAGCTTCGGGCTGCGCGAGGGCGCTCGCCCCACGCCCCCGCCGCCCTCGCGCGCCGCGCGGCCCGCGGCCTTCCGCAACGTCGACGAGGCCTCCGCCCTGCTCGGCCGCGTCTTCGGCAAGAAGGGCCCGGCGGCAACGCCCCGCGAGGTCAAAGATCTGACGCGCGAGCTCGAGCGGCTGCTCGGCGAGCGCTCGACCTGGCCGACCGCCCTCGCCCGCTCGCTCGTCGACTCGCTCTTGCCGAACGCGCGCTCGCGCAAGCGCTCGCCCGACCACGAGCGCGCCTTCTGGTCGCTCGCCGGCTACGGCCTGCGCCCCGGCTTCGGCGCCGAGGGCGACCCGGCGCGCGTCGCCCAGCTCGCCCCCCTCTTCGCCGAGGGCGTCACCCACGCCCGCGAGGCGCGCGTCTGGCAGCAGCTCTGGGTGGCCTTCCGCCGCATCGCCGGCGGCCTCGACGAGGCGGCGCAGGTCGCGATCCGCGACTACGCCGACCCACACCTGCTCGCCTTCCTTGGCGCCGCCCCGGGCAAGCGGCCCAAGGGCCCCGCGCCCGAAGCGCTCGACGATCTGCTCTCGCTCGCGAGCTTTCTCGAGCGCGTGCCGCCCGAGCGCAAAGTCTCGCTCGGGCGCGCGGTGCTCGAGCGCACGTGGACCAGGCGCGACCCGCGCCTCTGGGACGCCCTCGGCCGCCTCGGCGCGCGCGCGCCGGCCTACGCGAGCGCGCACTACGTCGTGCCGCCCGCCGCGGTCGAAGAGTGGGTCGAGCAGCTCCTGCGCGAGCCCTGGGCCGAGCTGCCGGGCGTCTCGGCGCACGCCGCGCGCCTCGCGCGCCGCACCGGCGACCGGGCCCGCGACCTGTCCGAACGAACGCGCCAGTCGCTCCTGCGCCGGATGCAGGCGGCCGGCGCGCCCGAGGCCGACCTGCGCGCGGTGCGCGAGATCGTGGCGCTCGACGCGGCCGAGCGCGCCCTCTCGTTCGGCGAGTCGTTGCCCGTCGGCCTGCGCCTCGAGGCGCCCGAGCCGGCGGGCCCATGACACGAAAGGACGACCTCGACGATGGGCCTACTGGTACGCGGCGAATGGAAGGACGTCTGGTATGACACCGACTCGACCGGGGGCGCCTTCAAGCGCGAGGCGGCGAAGTTCCGCGAGCAGGTGAGCGACGCGCCCGGCGCGCGCTTCCGGCCCGAGGCGGGCCGCTACCACCTTTACGTCTCGTACGCCTGCCCCTGGGCCAGCCGCGCCCTCGCCGTGCGCGCGCTCAAGGGGCTCGAGCGCGCCATCGGCGTCACCGCCGTCGACCCCTTCATGGGCGAGCGGGGCTGGGCCTTCTCGCCGGGCGAGCCCGACCCGCTCTACGGCCTGCGTTACCTGCACGAGCTCTACACGAAGGCCGTGCCCGACTTCACCGGGCGCGTCACCGTGCCCGTGCTCTGGGACACGCGCGAGCAGACGATCGTCAACAACGAATCGTCCGAGATCATTCGCCTCTTCAACGGCGCCTTCAACGCCTTCGCCGCGCGCCCCGAGCTCGACCTCTACCCCGAGCCCCTGCGCGCCGACATCGACCGCTGGAACGACCGCATCTACCCCTCGGTCAACAACGGCGTCTACCGCGCCGGCTTCGCGACGACGCAGGCCGCCTACGACGAGGCCGTGCGCGAGCTCTTCGCCGCGCTCGACGAGCTCGAGGCGCACCTCGGCGCGCACCGCTACCTCGTCGGCGATCGCCCGACCGAGGCCGACTGGCGCCTCTTCACCACCCTCGTGCGCTTCGACTGGGTCTACTACGGGCACTTCAAGTGCAACCTGCGCAGGCTCGTCGACTACCCCAACCTCTTTGCCTACACGTGCGAGCTCTACCAGCAGCCCGGCATCGCGGCGACGGTCAACGAGCGCCACATCAAAGAGCACTATTACCGCAGCCACCCCACCATCAACCCGACCCGCATCGTGCCCGCCGGGCCCCCCGTCGACTTCGGCGCCCCGCACGGCCGCGGCTAGAGCGGTTCCCGGGCTCGTTGCGACTGCCTTCCGGCACCCCAAACTCGCCCGATCGGGCTCAGACAGTGGGGCCCCCGCCTTCAGGCAGTCGCAACGAGCCCGGGAACCGCTCTAACGCGGGCGCGGGGCCCGGCCGCGCCGTCCGCTACGCCTCCCGAAGCGGGCGGCGGCCGGCGCGGCAATGGCCGACGCCTTGCATGGGCCCCGCCCCGACCCCATGCCTACCTACCCGACGAGGTTCGCCCCGATGCGATCGACCCTACGCACCCTCGCCTTCCTTGCCCCCTTGCTCGCCGGCGTCGCCTTCGCCCCGAACGCCCGGGCCGACGAAGACAGCGCCGCCTTTCAGGCCAACACCGGGTTGCACTTCGGCATCGGCCCCGTCTTCCTGTTCCCGTCCGACGGCGGGCCCATGGGCGGCGGCCTCGACGCCGACTTGCGCTACGGCATCGGCCTCGATCCGGTCGTCGTCGCCCCGGGCGCCCGCGCCGCGGGCTACGTCCTGTCGGGCCACTTCATCGGCTTCGCCATGCCGACCCTGCGCGTGACCTTGCCCGTCGGCCCGCTCGCCCCCTTCGTGGTCGGCGGCGTCGGGCCCGGGTACGTGTCCGACGAGAAGAAGGGGGGCGTCGCCCTGATGGGCGGCGGCGGCCTGATGCTTCACCTCGGCCGCTTCTTCGGCATCGGCGCCGAGGCGACGTACCAGACCATCACCGGCACCGACTTCAAGACGCTGACCGTCGGCCCCTCGCTGCTCATCGGCTTCTGATCCGCGCGCCCGCCGCGGCGCGGGCCCCCGGGCGCGGCGGCGCGGCGGCGCGGGCCGGGGGGCCGGGCTCGTCAGTCGAGCCGCAAGCTCGTCTGCATGGTGTGGCAGTGGTGCCGGGTGAAGACGTCGGCGCCCCCGAGCTTGCCCCGCCAGGCGGCGAGCGTGCGCTCGGCGCAGCGGTCGACGACCGCGCCGAGGTAGTTGTCGAAGAGCTTCCAGGCGTTGCCGGGCGGGCTCGCGGCGGCGATCGCGGCGAACGACACCGAGCCGAGCGCCTCGGCCGCGTTCGCGCGCAGGTCGGCGACGTACTGGCGCTGCGTCTCGACGTCGGCCCGGGTGCCGAGGCGCGTCAGGTGGCCGCCGACGAAGGTCTCGAAGTCGTAGGCGAGCGCCTGATCGTGCGCCGCGATAAAGCCGGGCACGTCGGTGGTGACCGCGAGGTACTGAAAGGGCACCCACCCGGGGAAGACGACGTCGACGAGCATCAGCGTCTTCTGGGCGGGCGCGTACACGAAGATGTTGCCCGGCTCGTGGTTGTTGCCGCGGTAGTCGAGCTGCAGCGTCTGGCCGCCCACGTCGAGCGCGAGCGAGGTCGCGAAGGTCTGCGTCGGCGGCGGCCGCGCGGGGTCTTGCGCGCGCTCGAGCAGCCGCGCGGTCTCCTCGTGGGCCACGCGCGCGACGCCGGGGTCGAAGAGGCCGGCCGCCCCGATGTGGTCGCGGTGCGCGTGGGTATAGACGAGGTGCGTGACCGGCTGGCTCGTCGTCTCGGCGATGGCCTTGAGCAGGTTCGGCCCGAGCGACGGGGGCGCGTCGATCGCCACGACGCCCGCGGCGGTCACCAGAAAGAGCGATTGGTAGAGGCCGTCGGTGATCTCATAAAGCCCCCCGCGGATCGCGCGCACGGCGTACCCGGCCTCTCCGACCGGCTCGCCCAGCGCGGTCTCGGGCAGCGGGTCGGCGAGCAGAGGGTCGTTCGTGCACGCGAGCGGCCCGCCGGCCGCGCCGGCCCCGCCCCCGCCCGCGCCGGCCGGGGTCGCGACCGCGCCCGCCGCGCCGCCCGTGCCGGCCGGGCCCGCGCCCGCGGAGGGCGCGCCGCCGCCCGCGCCGCCCGCCGGGGTCGAGGCGGGGTCGTCGTCCGAGCACGAGGGCGCGGCCGCCGCGAGCAGCAGGCCGAGGGCGCCAAGGGCGGCGCGGGGCAGGGTCGTTCGGGTCCGTCGGGGCGTGGGCGCGGCGGTCATCGGTCGGGGCCTTTCTGCGGGGCTCATTGGGCGGTCAGGCCGCCGTCGACGGCGAGCGCGGCGCCGGTCACGAACGACGAGGCGTCCGAAAGCAGGAACACGACGGTCTCGGCGATCTCGGCGGGCGTCGCGACGCGGCCCACCGCGTGCAGGCCCGCGATGTGGGCGGCCGACGCCTCGGTCGCGCCCATGGTGGTGCGAAACAGCGGCGTGTCGACGCCGCCGAGCACCAGCGCGTTCACGCGCACGCCCGCCTTGGCGTACTCGACCGCGACCGAGCGGGTCAGGCCGACCACGCCCTGCATGGCGGCGCTGTAGGCCGCGACGCCCGCGAACCCGACGGCGCCGGCGACCGAGGCCATGTTGAGCACGACGCCGCCCTCGCGCAGGCGCGGCAGCTCGTGCTTCAAGCAGAGGAACTTGCTGCCCAGGTTGGCGGCGAGCTCGGCCTCCCAGGCGGCCTGCGAGAGCGACGCCGTGGGCCCCAGGTGGCGGCCGCCGCCGGCGTTGTTGAAGGCGCCGTCGAGGCGGCCGAACTCGGCGTCGACCAGCCCGAGGGCGCGCTCGACGTCCCGCTCGACGGTCATGTCGGCGTCGACGGCGAGCACGCGCCCCTCGAGCCCGCGCGCCGCGTCGATGGCCCGGGCGTTCTCATCGGGCCGGCGCCCGGTGAAGACCACGTTCGCCCCCCGCGCCGCCAGCGCGCGCGTGGCCGCCGCCCCGATGCCCGAGTTGCCGCCCGTCACGAAGAAGACCTTGCCGTTGAACCCTTGCGCCATGCGCCACCACCTCCGCCGCGGCCCCTCGCCGCGTCCGGGGGTGAAGGTGCACCGCGCCCGGCCCGCGCGGCAGCCCCGGCGCCGGCAAGACGCCCTTGCAAATCGCGCAAGAATCGAGCCCCCTCCCGGGGGTGGACTTCCTCGCGTGTACGGCGACTTTCCTGCGCGTCGCCGAGGCCGGCAGCCTCTCGTCGGCCGCCCGATCGTTGCGCGTCTCGCTCTCGGTGGTGAGCCGCCACCTCGCGTGGCTCGAGCGCGAGCTCGGCGCCCCCCTGCTCGCGCGCACGACGCGCCGCCTCGAGCTCACCGACGCGGGCCGGCGCTTCCGCGAGCGGGCGGCCGTGCTCCTGCGCGAGGCGAGCGAGGCGCGCGCCAGCGTGCGCGGGCCCCGGGCGCTCGCCGGCCGGCTGACGCTCTCGGCGTCGGTCTCGCTCGGCGCCCTGCGCGTCGTGCCCTCGCTGCCCGCCTTCCTCGACGCGCACCCGCGCCTCGATCTCGAGCTGCGGCTCGAAGACCGCGCCGCCGACCTCGTCGGCGAGGGCGTCGACGTCGCCCTGCGGGGCGGGTTCGCGCCGCCCGACAGCGCGTCGGTCATCGCGCAGCCGGTCGCGACCTTCCGGCAGCTCCTGGTCGCGTCGCCCGCGTACCTGCGCGCCCGCGGCACCCCCCGCAGCCTCGACGATCTCGCGCGCCACGTCGCCGTGCGCGGGCCCTCGGCGCCCGCCCCCTGGCACTTCGAGGTCGGCGGCGAGGCCCGCGCGGTGAGCGTGCCGACGCGGCTGCGGGTCGGCACCCTGCTCGGCCTCGCCGAGGCGGCCGTCGCGGGCCTCGGGCTCGCGGCGCTGCCCGAGTTCGTCGTCCAGCGCGCCCTCGCCGCGCGCGCGCTGCGGGCGCTCGACGTCGGCGCCGCGCTGCCCACGGTGACGGTGCGCGCGCTCTACCGCACCGAGTCGCGGGGCGACGCGCGCGTCGAGGCGCTCGTCGCGCACCTGCGCCGCACCGTCCCGACCGCGGCCCGGGGGCCTGGCGCCCCGGCCGGAGCCCGGGGGCCGGCGGCCAAGGCGGCGACGCCCGCCCGCCGGCCGCGACCGCCCAGGGCGTAGCTCGGGCCGTCGCCGGTGGTGGCCGCCCGGGGCGTCGCTCGAGCCGTCGCCGGCCACCCCCCCGGCCCGGGGCGCCCCCTCGGTCAGGCGCTGGCGCGAGCCCCGCCCGGCCCGGCCCCTCGGTCAGGCGCTGGCGCGAGCCCCGCCCGCGATCGCCCCCGCGAGCAGCGCCATCTGCTCGCGCACCGAGGGCGCGCCCGGCCGCGTCAGCCGGCTCTCGAGCACGATCGGCACCCCCGCGGGCACGCTCGCGAGCTTGCGCCACCACCAGGTTCGCTCGTGCACCGGCGTGTGCGTGTCGCGCCGGCCGTCGTTGTCGGACACGTGCACCTCGAGGGCGCGCGCGACGTAGCGCTCGAAGAGCGCCTCGCGGCCTTCGCCCGACCAGAGGCGCATGTGCGCGACGTCGACGACGAGCCCCGCCTCGGGCAGATCGCGGCAGAAGCGGTCGACCTCGTCGGACGAGTCGAGCAAGTTTCGCATGCGCGAGCCCTCGGGCATGGGGAACATCATCTCGACCCCGAAGGCGATGCCCCGCTCGCGGCAGCTCGCCAGCAGCCACCGCGCGTTGTCGGCGAAGGTGGCGTAGGCGCGCTCGCGCTCCCAGCCGAGGGCGAAGCTGCCGGGGTGCACCGAGTACGCCTCGGCGCCGACCGACGCGAGCCAGTCGAGCCGGTGCAAGAGCGCCGCCTCGTCGCGGGCCGTGGCGAGGCCGAGCGGCGCGGCCGTCTCGCCGTAGACGAAGGCGTGGTGCGCCCGGAAGGTCACGCCCTCGCGCGCGAAGGCTCGCACCCGGTCGCCCGCGTAGGGGTCGGGCCGCGGCCCGATCGCCAGCTCGACGTGGCGCGCGCCCGAGGCCCACGCCCGCGCGAGCGCCTCGCCCGTGCTCATGCCCCCGAGCGCCGAGAGCGAGACGAAGAGCGGGCTCACCGCGAGCCCCCCTGCGCCGCCCGCAGCGCCTCGCCGAGCGCCGCCGGCGCGCGCACGCTCGCCGGCTCGGCCAGCAGCATCGGCGCGCAGAAGATCGCCACCGCCGCCACCTCGTACGCGAGCCCCTCGCGCCCCGGCACCGGCGCCGGCGGCAGCCACGCCGCCACCGCCTCGGCCGCCTCGTCGAGCACGTCCGACGGCTCGCACGGGAAGCGCTCGAGCGGCCCGTAGCGCCGGCACGCCGTGAACGCGATCTCGCCCCGCGCGCGCCCGAGCGACGCCGAGACCGCCACGCGCTCGGCGACGAAGTCGCGCTCGTCGTCGTAGTCGTCGGCCTCGTACGAGCGCGCCCCCCGCAGCGCCAGCACCCCCTTGCCCTGAAAGAGCGACCAGCGCGCGGGGTCGGGCCCGAGCGGCCGCGGGCCGTAGGGCGACTCGGGCCCCGCCGCGAGCCCCTCGGCCCACGCCCGGAACGCCGGCGCCCCCGCCACGAACCGCGCGTCGCGCCCGAGCGCCCCCCGCACCCGCGCGAGCTCGGCCGCCTGCTCGGCCACGCAATCACGCTCGCCCTCCTCGAGCCCGCGCAGCCGCTCGGCGATCTCGCGCTCGAGCGCGTCGAGGCGCGGGCGCGTGCGCGACTCGAACCCTTCGCGCAGCCGCAGAAAGGACCGCCAGGCCGCCAGCGCGTCGGCCGGACGCTTCGTGCTCATCGGGGGCGCCTCCATCGTCGCCCACGAAGATGCGAAACGGGGCCCCCGGAGTCCACCCCTGGGCGGTCGTTCTTTGTCCGGAAGCGGTCATTCTTTGTCCGCCCGAGGAGTCTCTAATTAGAGAGCGAAACCGCGCCCGTAGAGCCCCCGCGCCGCGCCGGCTTGCCGCGACGAGAACTAGCTGCTTCGCGCGCACGGGGCGAGCCCGCGCGGCCCGCCCGGCGCCCCCGCCCGAGCTCGGCCTTGACGATCGCTCGGGCCTGGCACAACCCTGCGAACGCCATGCAGAAGGCTGCCTCCCGCCTGGGCCTCGTGCTCACGCTCGCGCTCTCGCTTGCCTACGCCGCGTGCGGGTCCCCCGAAGAGCCGCCCCCTCCGGGGCCGAGCGATCCCGAGGGCTACCCGGGCGGCGCGGGCGCCGGGCAAGGCGGCTCCGCCGGCTCGGCGGGCTCGGCCGGCCAAGGCGGCAGCGCGGGCGCGGGCGGCGAGGCCGGCGGGGCCGGCGCGGGCGCAGGTGGCGAGAGCGGCGGGGGCGGCGGGGGCGGTGGTGCCGGCAACGCTGGCGCCGCGGGGGCGGGCGGCGAGGGCGGCTCCGGCGGCGCGGCAGGGTCCGGTGGCGCGGCCGGCAGTGCCGGCGCAGCAGGGGCGAGCGGCGCGGCCGGCGCAGCGAGAGCCGGCTAATACCAACCGTGGTTGATGCGGCCAGGAATCGGGCGGGGCGCGGGCGGCCCCCGGCTGAAGCCCAATGCCGTTCACGTAGCGGCGTTCAAGCGGCTTCTTTCGGGCGTTCGCGCCCCACCGACTGCTCCCACATCCAGCGCTCGGGCGCCGTTCGCCGCAGCCGCTTGGGCGCGTAGCGACTTCGCCC
>DASTPP010000403.1:0-3666 GCA_035762175.1 Polyangiaceae bacterium
CGGCGGGCGCGACGGTATTGGGGCGAGGCCTGGAGCGGGTGGCGATCGCCGCGGAGGTGCTGCGGGCGCAGCGCGAACAGCTCGGGCTCGAGCTTGTCCCCAAGAAGTGACCAATGCCCAGGACTTCAGTCGGGGGCACGCCGCACGACCGCCACCAGCCGCGGCCCCGACGCCGGCGGCTGAAAGAAGCGCGAGCCCCGCACCGACCGCGCCGCCCGGCGCGGCCGCCACGCCCCGCCCACGCAGCGCACCGACGCCGCGCCGAAGCCCGCCTCGCGCAGCGCCCGCTCGAGCGCCGCCCCCGCCCACGGACGCGCCTCGCTCACGACGAGCGCCCCGCCCGGCGCGAGCAGCGGCCGCCACGCGGCGAGCGCCGCCGCGAGCCCGCCCGAGGCCTCGGCGACGGCGCGCTCGTCGAGCACCACGCAGTCGAAGGGGCCCGCCCGCCCGGCCTCGTCGGCCGCGCCGAACACCCCCGAGAGCACCTCGCGCGCGAGGTCGGCCTCCTCGGCGCGCCACTCGACGCCGTAGACCTCGACCGCCGGCCGCCGCTGCCGCACGTACGCCCCGAAGGCCCCCTGCCCGCAGCCGACGTGCAAGACCCGGCGCGCCCCCGGGGGCACGAGCGGCTCGAGGTCGGCCCGCACGTCGCCGTAACGCCGCGCGCGCTCGGCGATGTCGCGCGCCCGCCGGCTGAACGCGCCGTCGCGCCCGAAGTGCTCGCGCCGCGCCCCGAGCAGCGCGGGGCCGTGGCGCAGGCACCAGAGCGTCGCGTCGAGCTCGGCCCGCAGCCGCACCGGCGCCTCGCCCCCCCGCGGCAGCGCGAGCGCGCGGTCGGCCAGCCGCACCAGGCTCGCGCCGAGCGCGGCCGCGAGCGCCCGCCCGTCGAAGTTGCGGAAGGCGTACAGCACGCGGTTGCGCGCCATGAAGTAGTGGTAGCGGTAGGGCGCCTGGGCCGTCGACGCGCCCACCCGGTGCCAGCAGGCCGTCGGCCCCCGGTAGTAGAGCCGCCAGCCGCGCGCGACCGCGCGCGCGAAGAAGTCGGTCTCCTCGTAGTACATGAAGAAGCCGGGCTCCAAGAAGGGCGGCCCCACGTCGTCGATCGCCGCCCGCCGCACCATCACCGCGCACCCCGAGAGCGTCGCCACCTCGCGCACGACGTCCGGCGGGTCGACCGGCGCCGGCGTGCCGCCGTGCGCGTCGAGCTCGCTGTAGCCGTAGTAGGGCCCCGCCCGGTCGAAGGGCCCGTGCCCCTCGTCCCAGTAGTACTGCTTGCCCCCCACCGCCGCCGCCCGCGGCCGCGCCTCGAGGAAGGCGACGAGCTCGGCGACCCAGGTCGGCGAGAGCACCGCGTCGTTGTTGACGAGCGCGACGTACTCGCCCGACGCGAGCGCGAGCGCCTGGTTGTTCGCCGCGCCGAAGCCCACGTTCTCGGCGTTGCGCACGAGCCGCACGCCCCCGTAGCCGGCGGCCACCTCGGCCGCCCCGTCGCGCGACGCGTTGTCGACGACGATGACCTCGATCGGCTCGTAGGTCGAGGCGAAGACCGCGTCGAGCGACGCCCGCAGATCGCCCTCGCGGTTGTAGCTGACGATCAAGATCGACACGAGCGGGCGCCCGCCGGGCATGGCACGCCCTTACCACGGGCCCCCCCCGAACGGCACCCGCGCCGGGCCCCGTCCGGCGGGGCCGGGCCGCGCGCGACGCGGTTCGACCGCCGGGCGGCCGCGGCCTGCGCCGAACGGGGCCCGCGGGCGCCGGCGCGGGGCTCAGCCGGAGGCGTAGCTCTCGAAGAGCGTGAAGAGCAGCGACTCCATCGGCCGCGGCGCCCCCGAGGGCGTCAGCCCCGGGCCGTAGCCCCGCCGCTCGAAGGGCGCGAGCAGCGCGGGGTCGCGGCTGATGACGTGCACCGGCACCGTCCACGCGGGGTCGCCCCCCGTCAGCTCGGGCGTCGGCTGGTGGTCGCCCAGCACCACGAAGAGCGCCCGGGCCGGGGCCTTCTGCGTCAGGTACGCCGTCAGCACCTCGACGTCGTAGGCGATGGCGCGCGCGTAGGCCCCCCCCGCCTCGTGCTGGTTCGCCCACGTGAGCCCCCGGAACGCCACCGGCTCGAGCTCGTGGTAGACCGACCCGTCGCCGAGCCGCGCCCAGTCGTCGACGAGCGGCGGCTGCACGTCGAAGGGGCCGTGGCTCGAGACGAGCGCGTACTGCAGAAAGAGCGGCCCCGCCCCCGACCGCCCCTCGACCTCGCGCCGGTGCACGACGTCGATCGCGAACTGGTCGGGCATCGTCGCCCAGCTGAACGCGGGCCCCCGGTAGCCGAAGTCGGGCGCGCTGTAGACCTTGTCGAAGGCGAAGAAGCGCTCGTGCTCCCAGCGCCGCGTGATCGCCGGCGACGCGAACACCGCCCGGTAGCCCGCCCGCCGCAGCGCCCACACCAGGCTCTTCGACCCCGAGTCGGCCAGAAGGTGGTGCGCGAACTGGTCGGCGATCTTCGCCCCGCTCGCCAGCGACGCCTGCGCCAGCCACGAGCCGCCCCCGTACGTCGGCGCCTCGAGCCACGACGAGCGCGCCGCGTAGCCCGCCGCCCCGAGCTCGCGCTCGGCCCGGCGCCACGCCGGCTCGACCCCCTCGCGCACCGCCGGCACCGACACCACCGCGTGCCCGTACGACTCGACCAGGAACAGGAACACGTCCGCCCCGCCGAGCCCCGGCAGCGCCGCCGGCAGCGCCTCGACCCGCGCGCTCGCCTCGCGGAGGGGCCGCCAGCGCTCCTGCCGCAGCCCCGCCAGGTGCAAGAGAAAGTCGGTCTCGTGCGTCAGCCGCGCCACCGCGCTCGTGCCGAACGCCCCGTTGCGGTGCTGCGGCAGGTCGGGCCTCGGCGCGACGACCGAGAGCGCCCCGAAGATCGCCACCGCCCCCCCGAACGCCGCCCGCCCCCCGGGCCGCGCCAGGTACCCCTCGGCGTAGCGCAAGGCCGCCCGCGCCCCGAGCGCCAGCCCCACGAAGGCCCCCGCGAGCGCCGCCGCCCCCAGCGCGAACGTCCCGTGGGGCGTCGTCGACCAGAGCAGCCGCACGAGCTCGCCGACCAGCGGCCCGTCGACCACGATCGAGAACGTGCGCTTGTAAAAGCGCCCCGTGATGCCGTCGCCCACCCGCAGCACGCGGCAGAGCAGAAAGAGCCCCACCAGCGCCCCCACCGCCCACGAGGGCAGCCGCCGCCGAAGGCGGCCGAGCACGCACAGCCCCCCGAAGAGCAGCGTCACGTCCGGCGAGGGCAAGAACCAGAAGCGGTGCGGATCGTGAAAGCGCCACGCCGGGTAGCGCGCGTTCATGCTCACGCTGAGAAAAAGCCACGCCAGCACGAAGACCAGAAAGGGCCGCGCCTCGCCCCTGAGCCGGCGCCCCCACGACCGCCGCCCCCCGCCCGCCTCGCCCACCTCGCCCGCCCGAAACGCCCCCTCGCGCGGCAGGACGGCCGCCTCGCGCTGCGACACCGGGCTCGGCATGGGGGCGCGACCTTACCACTTTCCATACCGTCCGGTGCCCCACCCGCCCCGTACCCCTCCGCCCACCGCGCGCGGCGCGGCGGCGCGCCCGCGACGTCCAGAGGGCGGGGGCCCCGCTGTTTGAGCCCCCTGCCAAGGGGGCGAGTTCGGGGTGCCC
>DASTPP010000404.1:0-32257 GCA_035762175.1 Polyangiaceae bacterium
CGGCCGAAGAAGAGCGCGCGGTGGTCGGCGTCGAAGGGGCGCAGGCCCCGGTAGGGGTTGCCCGCCGGCGGGGGCGCGCCCGCGGTGCGCCGCCCGAGCTGCTCGAGCGCCTCGCGCAGCTCGTCGCCCGAGGCGAAGCGCCCGGCCGGCTCGCGCCGCAGGCAGCGGTCGACGATCGAGCCGAGCCGCGAATCGACCCCGGACGCGTGCTTGGCGAGCGGCGGCGCGTCGGCCTCTTGCACCCGCTGCGCGAGCTCGCGCGGGGGCACCGACGCGAAGGGGCCCCGGCCCGCCGAGAGGTAGTAGAGCAGCGCCCCGAGCGCGTAGACGTCCGAGCGCTTGGTCGGCGGCTCGCCCCGCCAGAGCTCGGGCGCCATGAAGTGCGGCGTGCCCTGCGGCGCCCGCCCCTCGCCGCCCGAGCTCGCCTCGGCCCGCGCCGGCGAAGGGCCCCCCCGCACGAGCCTCGCCAGCCCGAAGTCGACGAGCTTCGTGCCCTCGTCGGTCAAGATCGCGTTCTGCGGCTTGATGTCGCAGTGCAAGAGCCCCCGCCGGTGCGCCGCCGAGAGCCCCCGCGCGAGGTCGATGCCGATGGCGAGCACCTTCGACCAGGGCAAGGGCACCGGCAGCCGGTCGAGCGGCTCGCCCCGCGCGAACTCGGTCACGAGGTAGGGCCGGCCGGACACCTCGCCGACGCGGTAGAGCCCGATGACGTTCGGGTGGTGCACCCGCGCCACCGCCCGCGCCTCGTTCAAGAAGCGCTCGCGCCGCTCGCTGCCGGGGCCCACCGCGTCGACGAACTTGATCGCCACGTGCCGCGCGAGCAGCGTGTCCTCGGCCAGGTACACCGCCCCGGTCGACCCCCGGCCGAGCAGCCGCACGAGCGCGTAGTCGTCGAACGCCGCCGGCGGGGCCCACCCCCCGTCCGGGCCCTCGAACCCGTCGTCGGCGCCGTCGCCCTCGAGCGCGCCGGCGGGCGCCGCCCCGGCCGGCGTTGGGTCGCCGGACGCGCTGCCCCCCTCGAGACCACCGGTCGGCGTCATTGGTCGAACGCACGCCCCGCGAGGGCGCGCCTCGCCCGCTCACCCAAGCTCGGCGGGCGAGCTATTGTATGCTGGTACTATTTTACGCGTGTCAAGCCCAGGGTGCCCGCCTCTGACGCTTCGCGGCGTGCATTTTCTACGCTTTCTCCCCGGACCGCAGGCCCCCGGGCCCACAAGCCCGAGAAAAAAGGGCAGGGGAGACGACGCGTCGCGTCGCCCGACCCCCCGCCCCGACCCCCCGAATGCCCCGGCAGGGCTTGACCGCCCAAAGAGAGCGGCTATTTTCCGCCCGCCCGAGTGTTAGCCACCGGGCATGGTGAGTGCCAATCGCTGCCGGCCCCCCCGGCCCCGCCCGGGGCGCGCGGGGGCCCCGTCCGCCCACTCGGAGGGTCAGAACGCCATGAAAATCAGGCCCCTGCAAGACCGACTCGTCGTCAAGCGCTTGAAGGAAGAGGAGAAGACCAAGGGGGGCATCATCATCCCCGATACGGCGAAAGAGAAGCCGGTCGAGGGGCAGGTCGTCGCCGTGGGCAACGGCAAGGCGCTGCGCGACGGCAAGGTGCGCCCGCTCGACGTCAAGGCGGGCGACCGCATCGTGTTCGGCAAGTACAGCGGCACCGAGGTCAAGATCGACGGCGAAGAGCACGTCATCTTGCGCGAAGACGACGTGCTCGCGGTCGTGTCCTGAGGCGATAGAGCCAAAATTACGGGGTAAAGTCACCATGGCCGCCAAACAGATTGTGTTCGAGACGGGCGCCCGCGCCTCGATTCTTCGGGGCGTGAACGCCCTCGCCAACGCCGTCAAGGTCACGCTCGGCCCCAAGGGCCGCAACGTCGTGCTCGAGAAGAGCTGGGGCTCGCCCACCGTCACCAAAGACGGCGTGACGGTCGCGAAGGAGATCGAGCTCAAGTCGAAGCTCGAGAACATGGGCGCCCAGATGGTCAAGGAGGTCGCCTCGCGCATGGGCGACAAGGCCGGCGACGGCACCACGACCGCCACCCTGCTGACGCAGGCGATCTACGGCGAGGGCCTGAAGCTGGTCGAGGCCGGGCACAACCCGATGTCGATCAAGCGCGGCATCGACCGGGCGGTGCAGCAGGTCGCCGCCGAGCTCAAGCGGGCGGCCAAGCCCTGCACCGAGCGCGGCGACATCTCGCACGTCGGCACGGTGTCGGCCAACGGCGACCGCGTCATCGGCGACCTGCTCGCCGAGGCGATGGAGAAGGTCGGCAAGGAGGGCGTCATCACGATCGAGGAGAACAAGGGCACGAGCACCGTGCTCGACGTGGTCGAGGGCATGCAGTTCGACCGCGGCTACGTCTCGCCCTACTTCGTGACCGACCCCGAGAAGATGGAGGTGAACCTCGAGTCGCCTTACATCCTCGTGCACGAGCGCAAGTTCTCGTCGATGGTCGACCTCGTGCCCGTGCTCGAGCAGATCGCGCGCGAGGGCGCGCCCCTGCTCATCATCAGCGAGGACGTCGAGGGCGAGGCGCTCGCGGCGCTCGTCGTCAACAAGCTGCGGGGCCTGCTCAAGGTCTGCGCCGTCAAGGCGCCCGGCTTCGGCGACCGGCGCAAGGACATGCTGCGCGACATCGCCGTCTTGACCGGCGGCACCGCCTTCATGGAAGACCTCGGCCAGAAGGTCGAGAAGGCGACCCTCAAAGATCTCGGCCGCGCCAAGCGGGTCAAGGTCACGAAGGACGACACGGTCATCGTCGACGGCGCGGGCAGCGCGACCCAGATCAAGGGCCGCGTCGCCGAAATTCAGGCGGCGATCGAGCGGGCGACCAGCGACTACGACCGCGAGAAGCTCCAAGAGCGCCTCGCCAAGCTCGCCGGCGGCGTCGCCGTCATCAAGGTCGGCGCCCCGACCGAGACCGAGATGAAAGAGAAGAAGGCCCGCGTCGACGACGCGCTGCACGCGACGCGCGCGGCCGTCGAAGAGGGCGTCGTCGCCGGCGGCGGCGTCGCGT
Organism: Polyangiaceae bacterium; assembly: GCA_035762175.1. GTDB lineage: Bacteria > Myxococcota_A > Polyangia > Polyangiales > Polyangiaceae > DASTPP01. The sequence continues at coordinate 3,018 of DASTPP010000404.1, forward strand.
ACGTGCGCGCGGCCAAGTCGCTCGAGTCGCTCGAGGTGCCCGAAGACCAGCGCGCGGGCGTGCGGCTCATCCGGCGCGTCCTCGACGAGCCCGCCCGCCAGATCGCCCGCAACGCCGGCGTCGACGGCTCGGTCGTCCTCGACAAGGTGCGCTCGGGCTCGGGCAACTTCGGCTACAACGCCGCCACCGACGCCTTCGAAGATCTGATGGCGGCCGGCGTCATCGACCCGGTCAAGGTCGCGCGCATGGCCCTCGAGAACGCCGCCAGCGTCGCCGGCCTGATGCTGACGACCGAGGCGCTCATCGCCGAGCGGCCCAAGAAGCCCGCCCCCGCGCCCGCCGGCGGCGGTGGCGGCGGCATGGGCGGCATGGGCGGCATGGGCGGCATGGGCGGCATGGGCGGCATGGGCGGCATGGGCGGCATGGGCGACTTCGATATGGACTTACCCGCGCCCGCCACCGCTCCCCACCGCGTGCGGAGCGAGACCCCCTCGCGGGCCCACCAAGGGGCCGGCGAGGGGGGTCGTGCTTTTCGGAGGGCCGGCCTCGGCGGGAGCCCCACGGGTTTGCGTTCTTCGTCCCGTGCGCGATAGCCTTGCCTCCGTGACGAACCGCGACGTTCCGGGCGAGTTTGGCCGTCTTTGGGGCCGCACGCCCGGCCCCCTGGCCTCGGGAAGGGGCGGCTGACGCGCATGGAGCTCCGCGTCCTCGGCTGCCACGGCGGCGAAACCCCCCGGCACCGCGTCAGCGCCTTCCTGCTCGGCGACACCTTTTCGATCGACGCCGGCTCGCTCAGCCGGGGCCTCGGGCTCGACGAGCAGCTCGCGCTCGAGGCCGTCGCGGTCAGCCACGCCCACCTCGATCACGTCCGCGACCTCGCCACGGTCGCCGACAACCGCTGCCAGGCCGAGAGCCCGAGCCTCGTCGTCGCCGCCACGGCCCCCACGATGGAGGCCCTGCGGCGGCACTTTTTCAACAACGTGCTCTGGCCCGACTTCTTCCGCATTCCCACGTTGAAGGGGGTGCCGACCTTGACCTGCGTCGAGCTCGGCTGGGAGCAAGCCACCCGCGTCGGCGGCTACGACGTCGTGGCCTTGCCGGTCAACCACACGGTCGACGCGGCCGGCTTGCTCGTGCGCGGGCCCTCGGGCACCGTGGCGTACTCGGGCGACACGGGGCCCACCGACGCGTTCTGGCGCTGGCTCGAGCGGGAGCCGAACCTGCGGGGCCTGCTCGTCGAAGTGAGCTTCCCGAACGACGAGCAAGGGCTCGCCACCGTCAGCGGGCACCACACGCCGCGGACGATGGCCGAAGACCTGCGCAAGCTCGCCCGGCCCGAGCGGGTGCCGACGCTGCTCTTCCACATGAAGCCGCGCTTCCAGGGCCAGATTGAGCGCGAGTGCGCCGCGCTGCGCGGGCTGAACCTCGACGTGCTCGCGATCGACGACCAGTTCGTCCTCGGCTGAGGCGCCGCCCGAGCCGGGGCGCCCGGTCGCGCCCGTCGAACCGTTGGGGGCGGGGCCCGCCAGCGCTGGCAGCCGCCGCGCCGCGGGTTCGGCTCGGCGCGGCTTGTCTAAGGTTTGTTCAATCAAGGTTTGTCCAACCTTTACCACGGCGTCCAGCCACGGACCTGGGCAGAGCCGGCCTGGGACTTGGCGGGGCCGCGAACTTGGCTAGCCGCGGACCTCGCGGGACCCCGGATTTGGGTCGAGTCGTCTGGGAGCCCGACGTCACGGTTGATGGCCATCGGCCGCGTGGGGGTGAGGTGCGGAGCGCGTTGGCCCCTTGGGCGGCGAAGAGCGTTGGCCCTTGGGGCAGCTGCTACGTCCGGCCTGGGCAGCGTTTGGCCACGAGGTCGTGGCCGAGCGGCTCGCAGGCTGGGGGGCCCGGGGGGGGCTCAGGTTGGGCTGGGGCGGTTTCTTTGAGGGCTGAGAAACGTAGGGCGTCGCACCGGTCTAAAACGCGCATAAGATGCATTATGTAAACTCAGCGCGAACGCGAGGGGTCTGGGGGGTTATGGCGGCCGAAAGCCAGCACGATCAGCGCTCGAGGCTTTCTGCAGTGCGGTGGCGGGCCCGTCCAGCGCGCCCACGTTACGAAATGCGGCTGCCCCCGAGTGAACTCGGGGGCAGCGGACGCCCGTTCGTGCCGCGCGGCCTCGGGCCCATTCGGCGCGTCAAGCCCGCCCCCCTCGCCGGGGGCCGGGCTCCCAAGGGCTCCGTCTTCCTTCTGGGCGAGCGCGCGAGCGGCTCGCGTCGTGGGAGCCCTGCCTCCGGCAGGGCTTGGACGGCCGTTTCCGCGGGCGTTCGCTGCCCCCGAGTTCACTCGGGGGCGGCGCCCATGTCGCGCCGCGTTATCTCTTCTCGCCGAGGCGCACGTAGGGCTCGCGCGCAGGGCGGGCCGAGCGCCAGGGGGCGTCGATGACGATGGAGAGCAGCACGCCCTGGTTGGTCAGGGCGAAGGCGCGGCGGCCGAAGGCGGCGGGGGTCGAGGCGAAGCCGCTGCCGGTCTCGACGCCGTCGATGACGGCGCCATCGAGCGGCGAGACGAGGAAGAGGCCGTAGCGACTGGTCGCGACGAGCAGCGCGCCGGCGGCGGGGACGACGGCCGAGAGGCCGCCCTCGGGCAGCGGACGGCGCCAGACCTCTTGCCCGGTCTCGACGTCGAGGGCCCAGAGGCCGGTGCTAGCCGAGGAGACGAGCAAGAGGCGCTTGGGGGCGACGGCGGGGCCGCCGCCGCGGGGGGCGTGGGCGGGCTCTTCCCAGAGGGCAATTTCGTTGGCGCCGGTGGCGAGGGAGTTCGACCAGAGCCGGCCGCCGGACTGGGCGTCGAGGGCGAAGACGCCGGCGGGGTAGCTGGCGACGAAGACGGCGGGCCCGGCGTTGATGCGGGCGGCGATGGGGGTGGCGTCGACGTCGAGCTGGCGGGGCAGCTCGCCGCTCGACTGCTCGGCCTCGGCGGCGAGGTCGACCGACCAGCGCTCGGTGCCGGCGACGGCGTCGAAGGCCGAGACGCGCCCGTCGGAGAAGGCCGCGTAGGCCATGCCGTTGGCGACGGCGGGGCCCGCGTAGCCGGCCATCTCGATGCCGAGCGCGGGGGCGCGGTGGTAGTGCCAGCGCAGCTTGCCCGTGTCGGGCTCGATGGCCATCAGCGTGTCGTTGGCGTTGACGACGTAGAGCAGGTTGCCGGCGCGCAGCGGCCTCCGGGCGACCTCCGAGTTGGTGTTGAAGCGCCAGACGAGCCCGCCGTCGACGGCCCGCACCTTGTAGAGGGCGCCGTCGTGCGAGCCGAAGTAGACGACGTCTTCGCCCGGGTCGTAGAGCGGCTCGCCCTGGACGACGCCGGCGGTGCTAAAGCGCCAGAGGGTCGACAGATCGTCGGCGCGCAGCGCGTAGAGGCCGCGGTCGGCCGAGCCGACGAAGATGCGCTGGTGCTGCGGGTCGAGCTCGGGCTGGCCGCGCTCGTACTCTTCGCCGCTGAGCTGGTTGGGGTCGGTGACGGGCCGGCGCCGCTCGACCGAGAGGAACCACCCCGGGCGGCGGTACCACGTGGGCTGCTCGGAGACGACGCTCGAGCGGACCGATTCGCAGCCGAAGAGCGAGGCGGCGAGCCCGAGGGCGGCGCCGACGGCGAGGGCGTGTCGCATCGTGGGGGTCGGGTCGGTCGCGGCGGGCGGCGCGCCTCAGGGCGTGCCCTTGTCGCCCATGCCCTTGAGCTGCTCTTGGAGGCGCAAGAGGTCTTGGGGCGAGATCTGAGGCCCGCCCGGGCCGCCGAGGCCGCCCATCGGCAGCTTCGGCGGCGCCGAGGCCGGGTCGATCGAGCGGTGCAGCTCGTCGAGCGCCTCGGAGACGAAGACGCGCTGGGCCTTGCCCTCGGGCGCCGCGGCGGCGAGCGCCTCGCGGCCGGCGCGCACGAACTCGAGCGCCTTCGTCTTGTCGCCCTTGGCGGCCGACAGGCGCGCCTGGTGGTAGAGCGCGAGCTCTTTGAAGCCCGCGACCGACTCGAGATCGCGGAAGGCCTTGAGCGCGCCCTCGTGGTCGCCCTTGCCCTCGAGCGCGAAGCCCGCGCCCTCGATCGCCCGGCCCTTGACGTCGACGTCGGCCTGGCCGAGGGCGCTCGAGCGCACGTCGGTGTAGGCCTTGAGGGCCTCGTCGTAGGCGCGCTTGTCGAGCAGCATGCCGGCCTCGCCGAGCCGCGCGAGGATGGCGGCGCCCGAGCCGTCGAACTTCTGCGCCGTGGCACGGTAGGAGGCGAGCGCGTTGGTAATGCGCTCGTTCGGGTCGCGGTAGACCGGGTAGACCTCTTCGTCGGCCTTGGGCGCGGGGGCGTCTTTCTCGAGCACGCGGCCGCGGTCGGCGAGCACCCCCTGAAAGAGCAGCGACGAGGCCTCTTCGGCCGAGCTCGTCGTGCGCCAGTGGTAGATGCCGTACGCGCCGCCGGCCAAGATGAGCAGGCCGAGGGCGGTCTGAATGTTGTTGGCGTTCCTGCGCGCCCACTTGCCGAGCGACGCCATGCCGCGCGCGAGCGCGTCGTCGACCATCTCGCCGGTCGTCAGCGGCGTGAGGTTCACGCGCTCGGCCTCGGCGCGCTTCTGCCGCAGCTGCTGGCGCAGCCGGGCGTTGCGGTCGCGGACCTCGTCGTCGTCGCCCTTGGCCTTGCGCCGCCGCCGCTCGTGGCGGTTCGGCGGGGGGGCGGCCTCTTCGGCCTCGGCCCCCTCCCCCTCCCCCTCGCCCCCCTCGTCGCCGCCTTCGTCGTCGGCGGCCGCGGCCTCGTCGGCCTCGCCCTCGGCCTCGTCGCGCGGGGCGGCGGCCTTGGCGGCGGCGCCGGGGCGCTTTTTGCGGCCGGCCGGGGCCCCCGACTTGGCCTTTTTGGCCGGTTCGGGCGCCGACTCGGGCTCGTCTTCGTCGCGGGTCGGGGGCTTGGGCTCGCTCGTCACGGGGGCCAATCTACTCGGTCACGTCCCGTCGTCCACCACCTCGTCGCTCCGGTCGGCGGCGCTTGGCGTCCAGGGCTCGGGGGGCGGGGGCGGCAGCTCGTCGGCGAGCGAGACGGCGGCGAGCGACGAGAGCTCGACGCCCTCGCCCCAGTGCACGACGAGGTTGAGCATGTGCCCCGGGGGCAGCGAGAAGGCCGGGGGCAAGTCGACGTGCACGTCGCGGAAGCCCTCGGCCGGCGGCAGCGGGACACTGAGCACGGTCGAAGGGTCCATCTCGGTCGGCTCGGGCTGGTCGCGCTTGGGCGAGAGCAGCACGGTCTTGGGCTTGCCGACGCGCAGGGTCCCCTCGACCTTGCCCGGGGTGCGGGCGCGGACGAAGAGGCGCAGCGCGTGGTCGCCGCGGCCCGGGCGGGGCGGCACGACGAGGTGCACCACGCGGTCGGCCGGGCCGCGGCGGCGCAGCGCCGGCAGGTCGTCGTCGTCGGGGCCGCCGACGTACTTCACGAAGCCGCCCTTCTCGGCGAAGGCGAGCGCGTCGGGGGGCGGGTCGGGCGCGCCCATGAAGCGCGCGAGCGCGGGGGCCATCTCGGCGCCGGCGCCGAGCGCGACGAGGGCGCGGGCGAGCGCGGGCCGGTGCGGCAGGTAGCGCTCTTTCGCAAAGGCCTCGAGCAGCCAGGGGCGCGCCGACGACTCGCCGATGCGGGCGAGGGCCTCGGCGAGGTGCGGGCGCAGGCGCACGTCGGGGAGGGCGCGGGTCAGCGCCGGCACCGCGTCCTTCGCCTTGACGCGGCCGAGCGCGTTCACGACCTCGAGCGCGCGCTGGTGCGGCAGGCCGCCCTCGGCGAACCAGCGCACGAGCACCTCGGCGCCGCGGCCGTCGCCGGCCTCGGCGAGCGCGAGGGCGGCGAGGCGCCGCCAGGCCGGGTCGGGGTCTTCGACCAGCTCGAGCGTGCGGCTGACGCCCTCGCCGAGGCGCGTCAGGGCGAGCGCGCACCAGCGGCGCACCGACTCGTCTTCGTCCCGCGTCAGGGCGAGGCGCAGCGCCGGCGCGGCCTCGCGGCGGCCGAGGTCGAAGAGCACCTCGGCGGCCTTGCGCCGGAAGGTCGGGTCGGCGTCGTCGAGCAGGGCGGCGACGTCGAGCGCGGCGTCGCCGTCGCCGGCGAGGCCCCGGCGCAGCGCCTCGGGCCAGGCCTTGCCCTCGGCGCGCAGGCCGGCGAGCTCGTAGCGGCCGTGCGAGCCGGTGAGCTCGCGCAGGCGGCGCCGCATCGCCTCGAAGCGGTCGCCGAGCGCGGCCGAGCGGTCGACGCGCTCTTGCGGGTCGGCCTCGACGTCGAAGAGCTTGCAGGCGCCGAGGCGGCGCGCGCAGACCAGGCGCAAGGTGCCCTCGGCGAGCAGGGTCGCCTCGTCGGTCTCGGCGAAGGCGAAGCCCGCGTCGCCCGGCGGCGGGCGCCCGACGAGCCAGGGGCCGAGGTCCCGGCCGCGTACCCGCGCCGGCCGCGGGATGTCGAGCGCCGCGAGCAGCGTCGGCAGAAGGTCGATGGTCTGCGCGGGCTCGGCCACCACGCGCGGGGCGAGCAGGCCCGGGGCCGCGACGACGAGCGGCACGCGCACCTGCTCTTCGTAGACCGAGGTGCCGTGGTAGCGGCCGCCGTGGTCGTCGAACTCTTCGCCGTGGTCGCTCGTGACGACGATGACGGCGTTCGGGCGGCGCGCGCGCACCGCCGCCACGATCTTGCCGAGGCCCGCGTCGGCGGCGGCGATCTCGGCGTCGTAGCGGTCGACGTCGCGGTCGCCGAGGGCGAACTCGGGGTGCCGCTCGTAGGGCTCGTGCGGCTCGAAGAGGTGCACCCAGAGAAAGACGTGCCGGTCGGCCCGCACGCGGTCGAGGTAGGCCTCGACCTGGCGCGCGCGCTCGTCGGCCGACAAGAACTCGACCCGCCGGTACTCGAAGTCGAGCCCCCGCTCGCGCAGCGGCTCGAAGCGCTCTTGGTCGATGAAGAAGACGGCCGGCGGGTAGAAGGCGGCGGTGCGGTAGCGGTAGGTGCGCAAGAGCGCCGCCCAGGTGTCGGGGTCGCGCCCGGCGCCCTGCAGCAACAGCGGCCGCATGTACTTGCCCGTCATCATCGACGCGACCGAGTACGAGGTGTGCGGCGTCGCGCAGTAGGCGTGCGAGAAGCGCACGCCCTCGGCGGCGAGCGCGTCGAGGTTCGGCGTGATCGGGCGCGGGTAGCCGTAGGCGCCGACGTGGTCGGCGCGCAGCGCGTCGACGCTGATGAGCACGACGTCACGCCCGCGCAGATCGAGCGCCGGGGCCGAGGGGTCGGGCGCCGGCGCCGCGGGGTCGGGCGCGCCGCCCGGGGCCTCGGGCGGCGGCGAGAGCGCGGCGCCGGCGAGCACGGCGTAGCGCAAGGTGGGGGCCCGCTCGCCGAAGACGAAGCGCAGGTTGTCGGCGGTCGAGAGGCGCGCGGCGGCGAAGGGCGCGAGGGCGGCGGCGGCGAGCGCGGCGGTCAGGACGGCCGCCTCGTAGAGCCCGCCGGCGCGGGCGGCCCGCGGCGCGCGCGAGGCCGGGCCGGCGCTCTTGGGGGCGGCCTCGGGCGCGGCCCAGAGCGGGGCGAGGAGCGCCGCGGCCGCCACGGTGAGCGCCGCGAGCGCGGCGTGAAAGGCCGGGTAGAGCCGCGGCAGCACGAGGGCGTTGGCGAGGGCGAGCGCGGGCACGAGCGCGAGGGCCGCGAACGCGACCGAGAGCGGCCGCTCGCGCAGCGCGCGCCCGAGCGGCCGGGCGAGCGCCCAGGCGAGGGCGCCCCCGAGGGCGGCGATCGCGGCGACGGCGCCGAGGCGCAGGGGCAGGGCCTGGAAGTGCCGCCCCGTCGTCACGCCCGCCCCGACGACCGCGCCGCCGAGCGCGGCGACCGCGGCGAGGGCCGCCCGCGCCCGCCGCCCGCGCTCGGCCCGCCGCAGCCCCCAGGCGCCGAGCGCGCCCGCGAGCGCGAGCGGCGCGGCGGCGGCCCACGCGAGCGGCACGAGCTGCACGAAGGCCGAGCGCACCTGCCAGCCGCCCGCCAGCTCGCGGCCGAAGGCCACGCTGACCGCGAACGCCTCGGCCATGACGAGGGCGAGCGCCGCGAGCAGGCTGTCGGCCGCCGCCCGCAGCGCCGGACCGAGCGGGGGCCGCGGCCGCGCGCGCGAGCCCGCCGGCGGCGTCAGCGGCGAGGCGGACAGGCGCGTGCCGACCCCCGGCGACGACGGCGCCGGGGCGCGCGCACCGAGCCCCGGCGACGACGGCGCCGGCCGGCGCGTGCCGGCGGCGGGGGTCGAGAGGGCCGGCCGATGCGCGCCGGCGGCCGGGGTCGAGAGGGCCGCCGGGCGCTTGCCCTTCGGCGGCGTCGGCAGGGTCACTTGTACGCGACCTCGAGCACCTCGTACTCGCGCTTGTCGCCGCCGGGCGTCTTGACCGTGATCTGGTCGCCGAGCTCGCGGCCGATGAGGGCGCGCGCGAGCGGGGCGGTGATCGAGATCGAGCCCTTCTGGAGGTCGGCCTCGTAGGGGCCGACGATGCGGTAGGTCACGGTCTCCTCGGTGTCGACGTTGGCGAGCGTCACGGTCGCGCCGAAGCGGATCACGGGCCCCTCGAGCGTCGCCGGATCGATGACCTCGGCGCGCGAGAGGGCCCCCTCGAGCTCCTTGATGCGACCCTCGATGAAGCCCTGGCGCTCTTTGGCCGCGTGGTACTCGGCGTTCTCGCGCAGGTCGCCGTGCTCGCGCGCGGTGCCGATCTCGGCCGACACTTTGGGCCGCTCGACGTCCTTGAGTTGACGGAGCTCTTCGCGCAGGCGCTCCTGGCCGGCGGGGGTCATCGGGACTCGGTCGCTCATGGGGGCGGGTTTTAGCGCACCCTTCGGGGCGGCAAAAGCGGCCCGCCGACCCCCCGGCCCCGGGCGATGGCTCGAAAGCTAGCGCCGCGCGGCCGGAAAATGCCCTGCGTGGGCATTTTCCCGCCGGCGCGCTAGCCCCTGGCGCCCGGCCCCGGGCCGCGCTAGGGCCCGCCCATGCCCTCGCCCTGGCACGCGGCGTGCCGCCTGCCCCTCCTCGCCGCCCTGCTGGCCCTGCCGGCCGCGGCGGGCGGGTGCGCCGGCGCCGAGCCCGCCCCGACCAACCCCCTGCGCTACGCCGAGGACGCGCGAAAGGCCTACCGCAAGGCGCTCGAGGCCTTCTTCGACCGCGACTGGCTCGACGCCCGCGCCCTCTTCCAAGAGGTCAAGCGCAAGTACCCGAACAGCCGCTACGCCCGCTTGGCCGAGCTCCGGCTCGCGGACATCGACTTCGAAGAAGAGAAGCTGCCCTCGGCCGTGACGGCCTACCGCGCCTTCACCCACGACCACCGCACCGACGAGGGCGTGCCCTACGCGCGCTTCCAGGTGTGCCGGGCGCTCTACGGCCAGATCTCCGACACCCTGCTCCTGCCCGCCCAAGAAGAGCGCGACCAGGCGACCGCCGTCGACGCCTACCGCGAGCTGCGCTCGTTCCTCGACGATTACCCGGCGTCGAAGTGGTCGCGCGAGGCGCAATTCATGCTCGTCAACGCCACCGGGCGCCTCGTGCGCCACGAGCTCTACGTCGCGCGCTACTACCTCGGGCAGGGCAACTTCGAGTCGTCGGCCCTGCGCATTCGCTACGCGCTCAAGCACTTCGAGGGCTCGGGGCTCGAGCCCGAGGCCATGCTGCTGCTCGGCGAGACCTACCTCAAGATGAAGCAGGTCGACCAGGCGCGCGAGGTGCTCTATGAGCTGCTCGCCACCTACCCGTCGAGCCCCTTCTCCGAGCCGGCCAAGAACTTCCTCGTCCGGCTCGACGGCAAGGCCCCCCCCTCGGCCGCCCCTCGCCCACCCCCCCTGCCCGGCTCCCCCCCGCCGGCGCCCCCGCCCCCCGGCGGCGGCCCGATTTACTGAGCGCCCCGCGCCAAGGCAGCCCGCTCTCCGGAGCGCCCCGCGCCAAGGCCCGCTCTCCTGGGCGCCCCCCACCAGCCCGCTCTCCTAGGCGCCCTCCACCAGCCCGCTCTCCGGAGCGCCCCGCCCCAAGGCGCCCCGCTCTCGGAGCGCCCCCGCCCCAAGGCGCCCCGCCCCGGCTAAGGTAGACCCATGAGCGCCCCCGCGCCGCTGGACCCGACCGCGCCCGCCCCCACCGTGCTCGTGGTCGACGACGAGCGGAACATCCGGCGCACGCTGCACATGGTGCTCTCGGGCGAGGGCTACCGGGTGCTCGAGGCCTCGACGGGCGAGGAGGCCCTCGGGCTGCTCTCGCGCGTCGTCGCGCCGGTCGACCTCTGCATCCTCGACATGAAGCTGCCGGGCCTGGGCGGGCTCGAGGTGCTCGAGCGGCTGCGCCGCGAGGACGCCTGGCGCGACCTGCCCGTCGTCGTCATCAGCGGCCACGCGACGGTGCACGACGCGGTCGCGGCCATCAAGCTCGGGGCGACCGACTTCTTCGAGAAGCCGCTCGCGCGCGAGCGCGTGCTCGTCAGCGTCCGCAACGCCCTGCGCACCGCCCAGCTCGCCCGCACCGTCGAGGGCCTGCGCGAGGAGCTCGAGTCGCGCTTCGAGATGATCGGCACGAGCCCCGTCATGCAGCGGCTCTTCGCCGCCATCGACAAGGTCGCGCCGACGCGCGTCAGCGTGCTCATCACGGGCGAGAGCGGCACGGGCAAAGAGCTGATCAGCCGCGCGGTGCACCGGCTGAGCCCGCGCGCCGACCGGGCCTTCGTCAAGGTCAACTGCGCCGCCATCCCCCGCGAGCTGATCGAGAGCGAGCTCTTCGGCCACGAGAAGGGCGCCTTCACCGGCGCCGTCCAGCGCAAGCGCGGCCTCTTCGAGCAGGCCCACGGCGGCACCATCTTCCTCGACGAGATCGGCGACATGGACGGCGCCGCCCAGGCGAAGGTGCTGCGCGTCCTGCAGAACGGCGAGCTCGTGCGCCTCGGCTCCGAGAGCGTCCTGCACGTCGACGTGCGCGTGCTCGCCGCCACCAACAAGGACCTCGAGCGCGAGGCGGCGGCCGGGCGCTTCCGCGAAGACCTCTACTTCCGGCTCAACGTCTTCCCCCTGCGCTCGCCGCCGCTGCGCGAGCGGGTCGAAGACATCCGGCCGCTGGCCGACGCCTTCGTGCGCTCGTTCGCCAAAGAAAACGGCCTGCGCCCCAAGCCGATCGAGCCGCTCGTCTACAAGGCGCTCGAGTCGCGCTCGTGGCCGGGCAACGTGCGCGAGCTCAAGAACGTCGTCGAGCGCGCGTTCATCCTGTCGGGCGACGTCATCACCATCGCCGACCTGCCCGAAGACCCCCACGCCAACCCCTTCGACGGCGCCTTCGACGACGAGGCGACCTCGCCCGGGGCCGAGGCCGACCGCCCGGCGCCCCCCTCGGTCCTGCCGCCCGAGCCCGACGCCCCCGCCCGCAGCCCCTCGCAGCCGCCGGCCGGCCCGCGCGCGACGCTGCGCCAGTTCCGCGAGCAGGCCGAGCGCGCCTACATCGTCGAGACGCTGCGCGCCTTCGACTGGAACATCACCCAGGCCGCCGTCGCCCTCGGCGTCGAGCGCACGAGCCTGCACAAGAAGATCCGCGCCCACCGCATTCGCCGCGGCGAGCCGTAAAGAGCCCGGCACCTCGCCCGGGGCCGAGAAAATGCGGCGGGGGGCACGCCAAGCCCCGCCCGGGCTTCAGCCTGGGCGGACTGGGCTGGTCAAGAGCAGGCGGTAGGAAAGTAATGTTTGGGGGTCCGAGCGCTCGTTCGAGCTCACACCAAGGTCTCTGACCCTCGCACGAGCCTTGCCAGACCCTCGCACGGGCCTTGCCAGACCCTCGAACGAAGTCACCGAGACCCTCGCACGAGCTTTCGGACCCTCGCACGAGCCTTGCCAGACCCTCGAACGAAGTCGCCGAGACCCTCGCACGAGCTCTCGGACCCTCGCACGAAATCCGCGGAGCGGTTTTTTCGCTCCCGAGACCCTTGGCGCGGCCTGCGAGACCCTTGGCGCGGCCTGCGAGACCCTTTCGGCGGTTCGCTCGGGCCCTTTGGTAGCTCGCGAAGGTCGTTCGGTCGCCTTCGCGAGCCCTTCGGGTGCCTCCGAGACCCCGTTCGGGGCCGAAACGACCGCCTGCAGGCTAGCGCGGCGCCGCCGGCTTCACCCGATCGGGCACCAGACGAGCAGCATCAGCGCGCCGGCCTCGAGCACGCGGGTGTCGACGCGGCGCACGCGGTCGGCCGGGCAAGGCAGCAGGGAAGCAAAGTGCGCGCGGACGAACGCGACCTTCTGCTCGCCTCCGACCCGCGGGCCGAGCGCCGACGAGGGCACGACGAACGAGCGCAGCTCGAAGGCCTCGAAGGGCAGCGCCTTGCCGGCGATCTGCACGCCCGCGGGCGCCGTCGCCCGCACGCCCCCTTCGACCACGATGGCGCGCGGCGTGAAAAGCTCGTCGCCCTCGTCGTCGTCGGACCCGAGGTGCGCGCCCTCGTCGTCGGACCCGAGGCGCGTGCCCCCGCCGTCGTCGGGCCCGAGGCGCCCGCCCGCACCGTGCCCGCCGTCGTCGGGCCCGAGGCGCCTGCCCACGCCGTGCCCGCCGTCGTCGGGCCCGAGGCGCCTGCCCGCGGCGTCGCCCGCGCCGTGCCCGCCGACGGCGGGCCCGAGGCGCCCGCCCGCGCCGTGCCCGCCGTCGGCGGCGTCGGCGGCGTCGTCGAGGGGCTCGCTGCCGTCGAGCGCGGTCAGCGCCCGCAGCGACACGTCGGTCAGGCTCACCTCGATGTCGGGCGCCGAGGCGTTGCGGGGGTCGAAGGCCCGCGCCGCGGCCGTCATCGGGGGCTCGGGCGGCAGGGTGCCGACCCGCGCGTCGCCGCGGTCGAGGGGCGCCTCGTGGTAGCCGATCGTGGGCATCGGGGCGCGGGGCCAGGGCACCGCGCGCAGCTCGTCCTGCATTTCCATCAAGGTGTCGCGACCGACGGGACGCTCGGCCACCTCGATCTCGGGCGCCGGCGGCGGCGGAGGGGGCGTGCGGCCCCGATTGACCTTGCGCCCGCCCCCGTGAGAAGACCGGCCGCCTGGTACGCTCGCGTTCGGGCGTCGCCCGCCTTTGGGGCTCTTCGCTTCCGCCATCCGGAGGGCTGCAGTCTCGCACCGCTCGTGAGGTACGAATAGGGGCCATGGACGAAAATCGTTTCGACGCGCTCGCCGATGCGACGCTCAACGCCCTTTTGCACGAGCTCGACGGGCTCGACGACCTCGAGGCCGAGCTCTCGCAAGGCGTCCTCACCATCGCGTTCGAGAGCGGCCCGGCCTTCGTCGTCAACAGCCACCGGGCCGCCCGCCAGATCTGGTTCGCGGCCGACCGCACCGCCTGGCACTTCGACCCCGACCCCGAAGGCTCGCGCTGGACGGGCACCCGCCCCCCGCACGAAGAGCTCTGGGACGTGGTCTCCGCCGCCGTCGGCCGAAGGCTCGGCCGCCCCGTCTCGCTGCGCCGCGGCTGACGCGCGCCGCACCCCCGAGGGTCGGGGGCGCCCTCGCGACGATGCCCCCCGAGGCCGGGTGACGCCCTCAGGGGCCGGGCGGCGCCCGCTCGTCGCGCCAGCGCGCGATGCGCTCGGGCCAGGGCGACGCCCCTTCGGCGCGGCGGGCGCTCCAGGTGGTGCGCAAGAGCTGGCGGACGAAGTCGACGAGCCAGCGCGGCGGCGAGGCCCCCCCCTCCCCCGCCTCGGGCTCGACCTGCACAGTGCCCTCGGCGAGCTCGACGCCGGCCCGGCCTGACCACTCGCCCGCCGGGGTCGACAAGCTCATGCGGTACGAGACGATGCGCTCGTCGCGGGCCTCGAGCAAGAGCTCGACGCGCCCCCCCTGCTTCGGACGCCCCTGGCTCATGACCCCGGCTCGCCCCCCGGGCCCTCGTCGCCCGAAGCGCGGACGTCGTAGAGGGCCACGAAGACGCTACCCTCGGCGTGGGTCAGGCGCAGCGCGGCGTCGGCCTTGCTCTCGGCGCAGTACAACGCACACAAAGCCCACGCCGTGGGCTCGTCGGTGCCGAACTGACGCTCGGAGACCTCCCACAGGGTGCGATCGAGGATGCCGTCGAGCACGTCTTTGACCGCGCGGCGCATGGGCTCGGGCAGATCGCGGTGGGCCCAGCCCCAGAGCCAGGCGTACGATCGCCGCGAGAAGGTGCCGACGAGCGCGCCCCTCGCCTCGCCGACGGGCTTACCCTCGGCGTCGAAGAACGTCACCCTCCCGGACTCGGCGTCGAGATCGACGCGCGCCGAGCGCAGCGGCCCGGGCAGCTCGCGGAAGCGCCGTTCGAGCTCGCGCACGTCGCCGTCGCGCCGCGCGTCGAAGGCGGCGCTGGGCGCCCGGACGAGGCCCGGCAGCCAGGCGAAGCCGCCTTCGGGGCGGCGCACCAGCGTGCCGCCCTGCGCCTGCTCGAGGTCGACGCCGGCGAGCGCCGCGAGCGCCTCGGTCGAGGCCCGCAGGACGTCGAGCAGCTCGTCGCGCCCCGGCCCCCCGAAGGCCTGCTCGAGGGCGGCCTCGTCGCCGACGATCTCGTCGACGTCGATGGACGCGACGCGGTAGCCGCCCGCCTCGCCCGGCTCGCGGGCCAAGGCCACGAGCAGCCTCCCCCACGCGTCGGCGGCGAAGCGCTCGTGGAGCAGCGGCGCGAGCTCGCCGAGGATCTCGCCGCGGAGCCGGGCGCGCTCTTCGGCGTCCATTCAGGGGGCGCCCTCGGGGCGCAGGTGCGCGGCGCGCAGGGGCGAGTCGGCGAGCACGCGGGCGGCGGCGACCCAGGCGCCCGCGGCGTGGCCGAGCGCGTCGCGGTCGATCTTGTCGAGGGTGTCGTTGGCCGTATGGTGCACGTCGAAGTACTCGCTCATGTCCTGGGCGACGTCGACGATGGGCACGCCCGCCTGCCGCAAGGGGCGCAGGTCGGCGCCGCCGTGGGCCGGCTCGGGCGCGGCCACGACGCCGAGCGGGGCGAGGGCGTCGCCGAGGGCCGAGCGCAGGGCGTCGGCCCCCTCGCCCGCCCGCACCCGCACCGCGTACGCGCGCCCCGCGCCGGCGTCGGCCTCGAGCGCGGCGACGTGGCGCTCGAGCTCGGCGCGGTGCGCCTCGGCGTAGGCCCTCGCGCCGTCGAGGCCCTTCTCTTCGTTGGCGAAGAGGACGACGCGCACCGTGCGGCGGGGCCTCGCCCCGGGGGCCGCGAGCTGGCGGGCGGCGTCGAGCACGATGGCGCAGCCGGCGCCGTCGTCGAGCGCGCCGGTGCCGAGGTCCCAGGAGTCGAGGTGCGCGCCGAGCAGCACGATCTCGTCGGGCCTCTCGCCGCCGACCACCTCGCCCACCACGTTGGCCGAGGCCCCGTCGGGCAGGGGCTTGCTGCCGAGCGTGAGGCGCAGGCGCGCCGGCGCGCGGCCCGCCGCGGCGCGGTGCAAGAGGTCGGCGTCGGGCGCCGAGAGCGCGGCGGCCGGCACGCGCGGGCCGCCCTCGGCGTAGCGCATCGCGCCGGTGTGCGGCAGGCGGTTGCCGTCGGTGCCGACCGACCGAATGACCACCGCCTTCGCCCCGAGCGCGCCGGCGCGCGCGGCGGCGTGGTGGCGCACCGGCGAGGTCTCGTTGTAGCCGGAGCCGTCGCGCGCCCGCGGCGTCGCGACGTTGACGAACACGATCTTGCCCTCGACCGGCCCCCGCCCGAGCGCGTCGAGCGCGTCGAGCGAGGGCACCTCGACCACCTCGGCCTCGACCCCTTCGGGCGGCGTGCCCACGCTGTTGCCGAGGGCGGTGACGGCCAGCCGCTGCGGCGCCGGGCCCGTCAGCTCGGCGGCCTCGACGCCGCGCTCCCAGCGCGACACCGTGACCGCCTCGGCCCGCACGTTCTCGAGCCCGATGGCGCGCATCGTCGCCTGCGCCCAGGCGATCGCGCGCCCGTCGGCGGGCGAGCCGGCCGGCCTCGGGCCCACCTCGTCGGTGAGCGCGCGGACGAAGTCGTACGCCTTCGACGCCGCGAGCGCGCGGCGCCCGACGTCGTCGCTTGCGGCCGCGCCCGACGCCGCGGCGGGCAGCGCCTGGGCCACGGGCTGCGGCGGGGGCGGCGGCGAGGGGCGCTCGCAGCCGGCGAGGCTGGCGAGCGCGCACCAGCAGGCGAGCGGGGTGCGGCGCACGGCCACCCTTTCGCCCGGGCCCGGCGTTCCGTCAACCCGGCGCAAGGCCCACGCGCTCAGCGGTAGGGGTTCAGGCCCGGGTACTCGTCGCGCGACGTGTCGGCGGGCGGCCGCGGGGGCGGCGCCACGCCGGTGCGCGGCGGCCTGGGCGGACGCGCGTCGCCGGCCGACGCGCTCGGCGCGGCCGACGCTTCGGGCAGCGCCGGGGCGGCGATCGTCGGCGCGGGCGTGGGCGGGGGCGCCGCGCCCTCTCGCTCGGGCGCCGCGCTGGCCCGGGCGGCGGGGCGCGCGCTCGGGAGCACCTCGGCGCCGTGCCGCGGGCGGTCGCGCAGCGCCACGTACGCGGCCGCGACGAGCGCGGCGAGCCCCGCCCCGATGGCCAGCGCGACGAGCCGCGGCCAGAGGGGCTGGCCCCGCAGCGCGGCCTGCGCCTCGGCGGTCGAGAGGGCCTCGGCCGAGGCTGGGGGCGGCGCGGCGAGCTGCGGCGCGGGCTGCGAGGCGAGCGGGGCCGAGAGCCGCGGCGCGGGCTGCGAGGCGGGCGGGGCCGAGAGCCGCGGCGCGGGCCGCGAGGTGGGCGGCGTCGAGAACCGCGGCGCGGGCCGCGAGGCGGGCGGCGTCGAGAACCGCGGCGCGGGCTGCGAGGCGGGCGGGGCCGAGGGCCGCGGAACGGCCTGCGAGGGGGTCGCGGGGGCCGCGGGGGCGAAGGGGTCGGGGGGCACGAGGGGGAGCTCGACGGTGCTCAGCATCGCCGGGAGCCCCGCGTGCGTGCGCAAGAGCTCGCGCTGGCGCGAAAGCTCGTCGGCCGCGATCGACTCGACGAAGGCGGCGAGGTCGCGCGGCGGCGCCAGCGGCAGCCAGCCCTCGGCCGCGCGCTCGATCGCCCGGGCGAAGTCGGCCGCCGTGGCGTAGCGCGCGGCCGGGTCGCGGTCGAGCGCGCGCGCGAGCGCCTCGTCGAGCGCCGGCGGCACGCCCGGGCGGGCCTCGCCGAGGGGCGGGATGGGCGCGTAGAGCAGCAGGTGCACCGTGTGCAGATCGTTGGTGCCCTTGAAGAGGCGGCGGTTGGCCAGGAGCTCCCACGCGACGACCGCGGCGGCGAAGACGTCGGCGCGCCGGTCGACGTTCTCGCCGCTCGCCTGCTCGGGCGCCATGTACGAGAGCTTGCCCTTGAAGGTGCCGTCGCGCGTGGTGCTCAGGCGGGTGGCGGCGCGCGCGATGCCGAAGTCGGTCAGGCGCGCGACGCCGTCGACGCCGACCAGCAGGTTGTGCGGGCTGACGTCGCGGTGCACGATGCCGAGCGGCTCGCCCCGCTCGTCGCGCGCCTCGTGCGCCGCGTGCAGGCCCTCGAGCGCGTCGAGCACCACCCGCAGCGCGACGCTCTCGGGCACCCGCCCCTGCCGCCGGCTCGCCGTGACGATGAGCGAGGCGAGCGAGGCGCCCTCGACGTAGTCCATCACGACGAAGTGGTCGCCGGCCTCGGAGATGCCCACCTCGAGGATGGGCACGACGTGCGCGCTGTGCACGCTCGCCGCCAGGCGCGCCTCGTCGAGGAACATGGCGACGAACTCGGTCTCGCGCGCGAGGTGCCGGTGCAGCCGCTTGAGGGCGAACAGGCGCCGGAAGCCCCCGACGCCGGCGAGGCGCGCCAGGTACACCACGGCCATGCCCCCCGAGGCGATCTCGCCGACGAGCTCGTAGCGCCCGATGCGGGGCAGCGGGCCTTCAAAAGTCTCGGCCATCGACTGCCCGGCGCCGCCCTAGAACTGGCCCGCCGCCGAGACGAAGGCCGCGCCCCGGCCGAGGCCGACCGAGGGCACGAAGCGCGCGGGCGCGGCCGCGGCCGCCGGGCGCGAGCCCCAGCGGGTGAAGAAGACGCCGACGACCGCCGTCGCCAGGCCCACCCCGCCCGTCGCCGCGAGCAAGATGTTGGTGCGGCGCTCGCGCGCGAGGCCGTCTTGGTAGAGCTCGCAGGCTCTGCCCTGCTCGCCGCACTCGTCGCGCACGCGTTTCTGGCCGGGGTTGTTCTGGGTGTCGATGCCGCTCCAGATCGTGACGCCCCCGAGCGCGCCGGTCGCGACCAGGCCGCCCCAGAACACCGCCGGGGGCAGCCCCCCCGAGCGCGCCGCCGGCCGGGGCCCCGGGTCGGGCGGCGGGGCCAGGGCGACGGGCGGCGGCGGCGCGGGCGCCGGGGCCGCGGGCGCCGGCGGCGGGGGCTCGGGCGGCGTCGGCTCGGGCCGCGCGAACTGCAGCTCGGTCGACCCGCCGGCGCTCGCCTTGACCTCCTTCGCCTCGGTCATCGCGCCCCAGCCGACGGCCACGGTGTGCGTGCCGGGGTCGAGGAAGAACGCGAGCTGGCGCGAGGTCGACCCGTGAATGATGCGCCCGTCGGCCACCACGTCGCACGCCGGCTCGCAGCGGACGGTGACCCGGTGCAGCTGCTTGCCGTACTTCGACAGCACCGAGCGGGCGAAGGCGACGAGGTTGCGCCGCTGCGGGTGGCGCTCGGCGGCGAGCTCGGCCAGCGAGGCGGCGCGCGCCCACTGCTTGGCGTCGTAGCGCGCCCTCAGCGCCCCCTGCAGCGCCTCGGCCGAGGGCGCCTCGCGGTCGGCGTTCTCGAAGTGCGACGCGGCCCCCTCGTAGTCGCGCGTGCGCGCCGCGCGCACGCCGAGGTCGAACTCGTCGGCCGCGTTGCGGATCTGCTGGGGCGTCGGCGCCCCGAGCGCCGTCGCGGACGCGAGGGCGAGCGCGAGGGCGAGGCGCGGCAAGGCGCGGGCGGGTCGCGACCGGTGGGGCGGCACGGAATCTGGCCTCTAGGCTGCATCCGGCGGCCCCCGCGCGTCAACCAAAGCGCGGGCCGCCCGCCCGCGCCCGCCCCGGGGCCCCCCCCGGGCGCCCCCGCCCCTCAGCGCAGGAGCGCCTTGGGCAGGGCGAGCTTGGCCAGCGGCCAGCGCTGCAGCACGGGCACCGGCGCGAGCGGCCCCGACTGACGCACCGCGCGCGCGCACTCGTCGAGCCCGAGGCGGCGCGGGCCGAAGGGCGAGGGGTCGGCCGCGTCGCTGTCCATCAGGCGCGTCGGCGTGTCGACCCCGTAGTCGTCGGTGTGCCCCGGCACGTCGAGCAGCACGTGCCCGAGCTCGTGGGCGAGCGCGAAGGAGAAGCGGTCGGCGCGCACCCCCGCCCGGTCTTCGATGAGCATGTTGCGCAGGCTCGAGCGGTCGCCCCGGATGAACGACTCGCCGATGCGCCCGCCCGTCGCGAACGAGGGCACGAAGAGCACCTCGATGGTGCGCGGGTCGGCGTCGTCGAAGGCCTTGAGCAGCGCCCGCTCTTCGAGGGTGCCGGCCACCGCGTCGACGTCGGTGAAGTGCTGCAGCCCGTCGCGCAGGTCGACCGAGCCGACGCACGCCTTGAGCGTCGCGTCGCTCGAGAGCGGCCCGCCGCCCTCCGGCGCCTCGACCACCGCGCGCGCGCCGTCGCGCCGCCGGACGAGCACGTCGGACGTCGGCAGCGCCGCCGGCCCCGTGCGCGCGTTGTCGCTCACGCGCGCGACGAAGCCCGCCGCCTCGAGCGCGCGGGCGAAGTGGCGCGCCGCCTCGCGGGGCTCGTCGCCCGGGCGCAGCTCGCTCCGGACTTCTTTGCCGTCGACCCTCGCCCGCAGCGCGCCGCCCGAGGCCGGCAGCCCCGCGTCGCACCCGACCGCCACCATGTGCGGCCCCGGCGGGTCGACCAGGCGCATGTCGAGCTCGTCGGGCGGCCCGAAGCTGATGCCGCACTGGCCCCAGAGCGCGTTGCTCTGCCGCACCTGCCGCCGCACCAGCTCGAGCGCCGTCCGGTCGTCGGCCCCGAAGGGCGGCGCCCCCTGCGGCCGCTCGCGCACCAGCAAGACGCGCAGCTGCGCCCGCAGGCGGTCGATGGGCCCGACGTCGGCGTCGCGCGGGCCCACCACCCGCACCGCCGCCAGCTTGCGCCGTTGCGCCCGCACCACCAGCGCCCCGCCGAGCTCGGCCTGCAGCGAGCGCTCGGTCGCCAGCGGGTGCGCCCGGTCGACCTCGTCGAAGACCGGCCGCACCGGCGCCGTCGCCCGGCACGAGAGGCCCGGGCCCACGTCCTCGGGGCAGGCCGCGCGGCCGAGCTCGAGCGCCGGCAGCGCGTCGACCACCCGGCCCGCGCCGTCGATCGACGCGAGCGCCAGCGAGGGCGGCAGGTCTTCGTCGTCGCCGACGAGCAGCACCCGCACCCCCTCGCCCGCCGGCGCCGGCGAGGCCACCCCCGGCGCCCGCGAGGGCGGCGTGCGCGCGAGCGGCACGCCCGAGATCGCCGCGTCGACCGGGCGGCCCGCCGCGTCGACGAAGCGCGCCTCGACGAAGCGGAAGACGAGCGACTTGTCGCCGACCCGCACCCGCGCCCGCCCCGGCTTCAGCCCCTGCACGTGCACCGGCCCCGCGCCCCGCCCGGCGAGGCGCGCGGGCTCGACCACCCCCCCGCCCGCCACGAGCCGGAGCGCCCCGCGCGCGTCGGACAGGTCGACCTGCGGCCGCCCCCCGCGCCCGATCTCGCGGACCTCTTCGAGGTCGACGAAGTTCTCGGCCGCGAGCCGGATGGCGGCGGCGTCGCGCACGCCGTCGCCGTCGTCGTCGTCGACGTCGACCGGCGCGACCGGGTAGAGCGCCGCGGGCGGCGGGGGGGCCGCCGCGGCCGTCGGGGCGGCGCCGAGCAGGAGGGCGAAGAGGGGGGCGAGGGGCGAAAGGAGGCGGCGGGGGCGGTGCGGCAACGGCGTATTACTTCCCGGGGGTCAGGTCTCGGTACGTGCGTTCTTGGACGAGCGGCGGGCCGGCGGGCGGCGCGGCCGCGACCAGCGCCGCCCACCCGAGCGTGCTGGGCGGCGCGTCGGGGCCGAGGCGCGCGGGGTCGAGCGCCTCGCGCGCCCGGTCGCGCTCGCCCAAATCGAAGAGCAGCGCCGCGGCGAAGGCCCCCACCGGCGAGGGCGCCGCGCCGGCCGCCTCGCGCAAGAGCGCGCGCGCCTCTTCGCGGCCGTGGTCGCGGGCCAGGAAGAACGACGCGCGCAGCCCCGGCGCGCTCGGCGGCGCCTCGGGCGCCTCGCGCGCGATCGCCTCGAGCGCCGGCCGCACCGAGGGCACCCGCGCCTCGGCGAGCCGGAACAGGAACGTCACGTCGCGCGACGAGCTCGGGCGGTCGGACAGCCGCGTCAGCAGATCGAGCCCCGGCCGGCCCGGCGGCGCCTCGCAGCCCCCGAGCGCCCAGGCCACCAGCGCCCACGCCCCGCGCGAGCCGAGCGCCCCGCCCTGCGACCGCTCGAGCGCCTCGCGCCGCGCCGTCTCGTCGCCCGCCCGCTGCTCGACCTCGGCGAACACCAGCCAGCGGCCCAGGTGCCGCTCGGCCCCCCGCAGCACCGCCACCGCCGGCGTCGCCCCCGGCCCGAGCGGCGGCCCCTGCCGCAGCGGCACGAACACGTCGCGGCAGAGCGCGATGCGGTATTCTTCTTTCACCTTCGGCGCCAGCGCCAAGAGCGGCGTGCCCGTCGACTCGCCCCGCGCGACGCGCGCCAACTCGGCCGCGAACGCCAGGTGCGTCTGCCGCAGCGCCGCCGCCCGCCCGAGCGCCGCCCGCAGCGCCGCCCCCCGCGCCACCGTCGCCACCGCCAGCACCGGCAGGCCCCCCGCCCCGTCCGACGCCACCGCCGGCTCGAGCAGCGCCGCCGTCCGCCCGTCGCCCGCCTCGGCCAGCGCCCAGAGCGACGCGACGTAGAGCGGCCGATCGAAGCCCGACCGCCGCGCGATCGCCTCGCCCGCCTCGCCGAGCGCCTCGCGCACCGCCGCGCTCGACGGCGCCACCGCCCGCGCCACCCACGCCACGTCGCCCTCGGCCTCGTACTTGCGCCGGAGCGCCGCGCCCACCAGCCGCGCGAGCCGCTCGGCGGCGTCGCGCGGGGCCTCCTTCGAACGGACGGAGGTCAGAGCCACGTTCGCCAGAGTAGCAGCATCACCCCCGGCCATGGGTCGGGAATCGAGCGCCACGGCCGCCCTCCCCTCGCGCCGCCTCGCCCCGACGACGCTCTGCGTGAGCGCGAGCGCGGCCGCGCTCGCAGGGCCCGCGCCGCGTCCGAAGAAGCATGCCGCCTTGCCGTCGAGCGCCCGGACGATCATCGACGCCCGCGATCGACGGACGCCCGGTCGCCAGGGTTCAGGGACGCCGAAGCGACAACGAGGGCGGAAAACTCCGCCCTCGCTTGCGCGCGCCTGGGCCCATGGAAGGCCCCCAGCCCCCCCGAGGCGCCCTTCGCTCGCCCCGACCGCCCCCTCTCGCCGCGCGCGGCGCCAAGGGGCCCCTTCGGCCCCGCGCGCCGCGCGGCCGGGGTGGGCCCGCGGCCCGGGTAAGGGGCAAACGGGTTGTAGCTTCGCGTAGAGCGCGTCGAGATCGAGCTCGATCGGGAAGCCCGGCGGCCGGTTCGCCGAGCTGAAGCCGCGGGCCTTCAGGTCGGAGAGGTACGCGTTGCGAACGTACGTCGTGCTGAAGGCGCCGAGCCCGTCGAAGTAGTGCTCGATGACGTGCGCCGGGTCGAGGGCGAGCTCGCCCTTGACGATGGGCCCGTCGTTCTGATCGTTCCAGCCCCAGGGCGGGTTGGCCGAGTTGGTCGAGCAGCTCTTGGTGCCGTCGCCGCAGCCGCCGCTGTCGTTGCCGCGGAAGGCGCCCCACGACGAGTACGTGAGGTTGGTCGACGCCTGGGGGAACTGCGCCGGCCACAGGTTCGCGAAGAAGTCGACGAGCCGGTAGCGCACGTCGCGGTCGTTGCCGCTCGCGGGCACCTCGGCCACGCCCGTCGACGAGGGAAAGTAGATGACACCGTCTTGGTCGGAGGAGCCGTCGAAGTTGCCCGTGAAGGGCCAGGCCTTCAGGCCGTGGCCCTTGGCCTCCTGGCTGGTCTTGACGTGGCCGGCGCCCTCGAAGGTCTGGAGCGAGAGCGTGCCGTCGACGTCTTCGGCGCCCGCGACCCAGGGGCTGCCGGGGGCCTTGTACGAAAAGAAGTCTTTGTGAAAGACGGTGACGGCGCCCTCGAGCTTGCCCGCCGCCGTGCCGTCCTTGCGCACCGCGAGGAGGACCCCCTCCATGTCGTTCTCGTGCTCGCCGTCGAAGGGCGTGTCGGACCAGTCGCGGGGGTGGAAAAAGCCGTACACGAGGAACCAGTGCGTGCAGCTCTCGACCACCGAATAGTAGACGTGCGCCGCGACCGAGCCGGTCGCGAGGTGGTCCCAGTTGTCGTCGGACCGAACGTTGCCGTCGAAGTCGACGCGCGTCAGGTAGTCGGCCCGCGCGTTGGTGTTGTCGGTGTCCTGGTAGTGGACGGGGGCGTGGCGCAGGGCGAGCGCGGCGTCCTCGGCCGAGCTGAGGTCGCTCTGCACGGTCGCGGTGTCGCCGTCGCCCGGCTCGGCGCAGGCGGCGAGCGCGAGGGCCGAGGCGGCGGCGAGCGCGGCGGCGGCGCCGAAGCGCCGGACCCGGACGGAAGTACCCAACGATGACGCCATCTCTACCACCTCGCTCCGGCGGCCCCGCGGCGGGGGCCGGCACTCTTCGGGTCAAGCGGCCGCCGCCCGCCCCGGGCGGCCCGCGGGCGGGCCCGGCGACGCGGCGGGCGCGGCCGACGCGAAGGGCTAATCGATAAGCCCATCTTGAAACCCGCCACAAGGGGACAAATCGCGTTGGTAACAAGACAGCGCGAGTTCGCTTTCTTAACTCGATCGCCGCGCGGGGGGCGCGCGCGCCGGGCCGGGCGCCGTTCGAGAAGTTCGTACGGGCGCGCCCCGGCGGGCGCGGGGGCCGCCCACTCCCAGCGGGCGTCGACGTTGGGGATGCGGGCGCGGGGGCCGCGCCGGCCCCAGAGCTCGCGGGCGAAGGGGCGGGTGCGCGCCCCGGCGGGCGCGGGGGCCGCGCTATGCTCTCGGGGCCATGACCGAGCCGGCCGAAGCGCCCTTCGCGGGCTACGAGAAAATTGCCGAGGCGCCCTCGCAGTGGGGGCTCGACGACGCGGCGCTGCGGCGCCTCGGGCGCGCGACCTGGGTCGTCACCGAGAAGGTGCACGGGGCGAACTTCTGCTTCTTGCTCGACGGGCGCACGGTGCGCTGCGCCAAGCGCAAGGCGCTGCTCGGCCCGGGCGAAGACTTCTTCGGCCACGGCGCCGTGCTCGGGCGGCTCGAGGGCCGCCTCGGGGCGCTCTTCGCGGCAGCGCGGGGCGAGATCGCGGGGCTCGCGACGCTCTACGTCTACGGCGAGCTCTTCGGCGGCGCCTACCCGCACCCGCTCGTGCCGCCCGCGCCGGGCGCGCGGCCGGTGCAGACCGGCATTCATTACGCGCCCGACGTCGAGTTCTGCGCCTTCGACCTCGGCTACGCGCGCGAGGGCGGCGGGCCCCGCGACTACGTCGATTACGACCGCGCCCTCGCGCTCTTCGGGGCCGCCGGCGTCTTCGCCGCCGAGCCGCTCTTTCACGGCCCCTACGCCGAGGCGATGGCCTACCCCGAGCGCTTCGAGTCGCGCGTCGCCCGGCGGCTCGGCCTGCCGCCGCTGCCGCCCGGCAACCTCGCCGAGGGCGTGGTCATCAAGCCCGTCGCGCCGCTCTGGGTCGAGACGCCGAAGGGGCGCGTCCGGCCCGTCGTCAAGAAGAAGATCGCCGAGTTCGCCGAGGACGCGCGCTACCAGGGCGCCGAGAAGCCGCCCGCGCCCCCGAAGACCGGCGTGCCGCGCCTCGACCGGCTCGAGTGGGCCATGCTCTCGCTCGTGACCCCCGCGCGCGTCGACGCCGCGATCTCCAAGCTCGGCCGCCCGGGCGACGCGGGCGCGCGGGCGCGGCTCGTCGACGAGATCGTCGCCGACGTCTGGGCCTCGCTCGAGGCGTCCGAGGGCGCCGATCTCGGGGCCCTCTCCGAGGCCGATCGCGCGCTGCTCGGCGCCGTGTTGCGCGACGCGGCCGAGGCCGCCCGCCGGGCGCTCGAAGACGCCCTTCCGTAGGCCGCCCCCCCGCCTCAGGGCCCCCCCGGCGGGCGCTTCGCGTCGAGCAGGCGCCGGGCGAGCAGCGCGATCGCGATGACGATCGCCCCCATCGCCGCCGCGTCCGGGCTCGGCTCGCCTCCGGTCGCGCAGCCCGCGCAGCCGCCGCGGCGCCCGATCGCAGGGGGGGAGCTCGCCGGGGCGTACGTCACCGTCGCCTCGGGCGAGGGCGCCAGCGCCTCCTCGGCCGCCGTCGTACCGGACGCGACGGTGACGCCCCCGGCCGAGCGCAGATCGACGCCCGCCGGCGCCTCGGCCGGCTGGGCGATCGCGAGCGCCGGGGCCCCCGCGCCGGTGCGCCGCGGGTCGATGGCGACGAAGGACGTGTACTGCGTGACGAGCCGGTGCTCGAGCGCCACGCGCGTGATGGCCTGCTCCTGCGGGCCCGAGCCGTGCTCGAGCCGCTGTAGGTCCGCCACCTTCGCACGCGCCCAGAGCGGGGCGATGGCGGGGTTGCCGGGCGAGTCGGGGGCGAGGTTGATCGTGAGGGACTGCGCGAAGGGGCGCCCGCCCAGCTTGCCTCGCACCGTCACCTGGCCCCGGGCGCCCTGGTCGAAGCGCCCGAAGACGACGAGCGGCTCGAAGGCCGAGAGGTCGGGCAGGCGCCGGGGGTAGGTCTCGCGCACCGGCAGCGAGCCCCAGTCGATCTCGACGTCGGTCAGGTAGGGCTTGGCGATGCGGCGGTAGAAGCGCTCGACCAGGGCCGAGGGGTCTTCGCCCGGCAAGAGGTACTCGGCGAAGCCCCGCCCCGCGAACGACACCTCGTCGAGCAGGTAGCGGTTCACCGAGGCGCCGACGCCGAAGCCGAAGATGCGCGCCTCGCCCAGCTCGCGCTTGGTGAGGGCGATGACGGCCGACTCGTTGCCGATGTAGCCGTCGGTGAAGAACATCACGTAGCGCACCCGATCGGGGTCGCGCGCGGCCGAGAGCGCGGCACGAATGCCGGCGAGCTGGTTGGTGCCGCCCGCGGCGCGCAGGCGGTCGAGGTGGCGGTGGGCCCGGCGGCGGCTCTCGGCCGTGTTCGGCAGCGGCTCGGGCGCGAAGTGCGAGGCCCGCTCGGCGAAGTCGATGATCTGGAAGGTGTCGCGCGGGCGCGCCTCGTCGATCGCCCGCCGCACGGCCGCGACCGCCGCGGCGAGCGGGGGGCCCCGCATCGAGCCCGAGGTGTCGAGCAGAAAGACCAGCTCGCGCGGCGCGATCTCGGCGTCGGGCGGGTCGGCCCGCGGCGCGAGCACGAGCGCGACGTGGCCGCCGCCGCCCTCGGCCCGATCGACGAACACGGCCGAGCGGGGCGTGCTCGTCGCGAGGCGCCAGCGCAGCACGAAGTCGCGGTTCGGCACCTCGGCCTCGCTCGCCAGCGTCACGAGGGCGCGCGTGGGGCCGGGCCGGTCGACGCGCACGCGGTGCAGCGCCGAGGCCACCGTGGCGATCTCGGCGCCGGCGTCGAGCTCGACGGTGACGCCGACGCCGTGGCCCGAGCGCGTCGGCGGCGCGTAGGCGGGCGAGATGCGCGAGGCGTCGGGCACCCGGTCGGTGTCGGGCCGCACGCCCGCACCCGAGGGCGGCCCCCCGAGCGGCGAGCCCGGTACATAGCGTGGCCCCACCGTCAGCGGCACGCTCAGCTCGAACGCGCCCTCGTCGTACGTGGCGAGCTCGAAGTAATGCACCTTCACCTCGATCTCGCCCCCCGGGTCGATGTTGCCGACCGAGAAGGTGAACACGTTCGGCCGCTCTTGCTCGAGCAGCGCCGCCCGCTGCC
Organism: Polyangiaceae bacterium; assembly: GCA_035762175.1. Lineage (GTDB taxonomy): Bacteria > Myxococcota_A > Polyangia > Polyangiales > Polyangiaceae > DASTPP01. Next base: position 29,952 of record DASTPP010000404.1, read on the forward strand.
CGCCGGCGAGCGCCCGCTCGTACGCCGCCTTGGCCTCGGCCCGCCGCGCGATCTGGGCTTTGATGATCCGCCCGCCGGCCTTCATCTCCAGGTCGTCGACCGCGGCCCGGTTCGGCAGCGGAAAGACGTAGACCGCCTCGAGCCGCTCCGCGTACGGGTTCGCGAAGGTCTGCGTCACCGACGCCGACACGACGCCGCCCGACACCTCGGCCCGCACCTCGGTCCGCTTGAGCGGAAAGTCTCGCTGGGCCTTGCCCCCGCCCTCGCCCGCCACGTAGAGCGCGCCGTCGGCCCGCGCCGCCCGCGGCAGCCCCACGAGCGCCGCGACGACGCACGCGATCGCCGCCGCCCACCTCGCGAAGGCGCCCTCAGGGCCCCCGCCCTCAGCGCCCCGGGCCCTCGCTCGCACCGGCCCCCCTCGATGGGCAGCCCGACGACGCACAGCCTGAGCGGGGTCGGCCTGCGAACCGCTCGACGCTACGGAACACCGCTCTCGGTGCTTCATCGACACACCTCCGCCGTCGCGCGGCGGCCCCGCCGCGCCCGAGTGTGGTTGGCGCGCCTGCAACGCCCCGCGGGCGCCGGGCCTTACGCCGCCGATCGAAAAAAGATCGGAAGGTGCCCGGCCGCGCTCAGAACGTCCAGCCCAGGCTCAGATCGCCGAGCGGCACCACCCGGCGCTCGCCCGGCGGGCGGCTGCCGACGACGAAGCCCACCCCGCCGTGCAGATCGATCGTCAGCCCCGAGCGCAAGACCAGCTTGGCGCCCGCGACCGGGCCGACGCTCACGCCGGCGGCGAGCAGGGGCGCGTCGATCGCCGTCCGGTTCTCGCGCCCGATCGCCTTCGAGCCGAGGGCCGACGCGATCGTGAGCGCCCCCCCGACGAAGGCCCCGCCCCGGCCCGCGCCCCCGAGCGCGTAGACGCGCGGCTGCGCCTCGACCGAGAAGACCCCCGCCCGGCCCCCCGACTTGACCGGCAGCTGGCCGAGGCCGAACGAGAAGAGCACCGACGCGCGCTCGATCGGCGCGATCTCGCCGTAAGCCTTGACCAAGCCGGGCGGCAGCGCGAGGCGCGAGAGCCCGACGCCGGCCGTCACGCTCACCCCCCCGCGGTGCCTCTCGACCACTTCTTCGGCCGACGCGGCGCTTGAGGGCGCGCTTTCGAACGACATGTCGGCCGGGGCGGGCGGCGGGGCCATGGGGGGCGGGGTTTGCTCGCGCGGCGCCGGCTCGACGGGCTTCTCTTCGCCTGGTTTGACCCCCACCGTGGGCGGGGCCTGGCCGGCGAGCGCGCACTCGGGGCAGGCCGACCGTACCCGCTGCGTCGCGTCCTTCAGCCTCGCCCGCGCGTCGGTGCAGCGTCGCTCGGTCGCCTCGGCCTCGCCGCGGGTCAGGTTGCAGAGCCGCTCGGTCGCGCGCGCGAGCGACGAGAGCGCCCGGCAGAGGGTCGTACAGTCGGCCTCGCCGCCGGCCTCGAGCGCCCGAAGCGCGTCGTCGAACTCTCGCTGGGCCTCGGCGACCCCCATGGGCGCCTTCTTCGTCACGGGGCCCTGGGCCTGCGCCGCGCCGGGGGCGAGCGCCGCGAGGGCGAAAAAGGCAAGCGAGGGGGCGTACGGTCGAAAGCTCATGGGGCTCGTCGAGAACGCGCAGGGGCCGCACGGACCTCTGCACCCCCCGAACGCCGAAGCCGCGCGCATCTAACGGTGCCACCGACCAAGCGCAAGCGATTGGTACGCCGGGGTGGGTCAGAGTCGGCGCCCTGCCCCCCTCGTTCACGCCCCCGCCACGAGCCCCGCCGCCCGCGCCCGCCTCAGGCGAGCGCCGGCGCCCGCGGGAGCGGGCGCGCCCGTTCGTCTCAGGCCCGCCGCAAGTGCCAGGCCTTCGGCTGCGTGAAGGCGAGAATGCCGTAGCGCGACAGCGTCGTCCCGACCCCCGAGTGCCCCCGCCCCGACCAGGGCAGCCGCGGGCTGACGCGGTCGCAGCAGTTCCAGTACACGCTCCCCGCCCGCACCTGCGCCAGCAGCCGCCTCGCGCGCGCCTCGTCGCGGGTGTACACGCCCGCGGTCAGGCCGTAGCGCGTGTCGTTCATCAGGCGCACGGCCTCCTCGTCGCCCGCCACCTTCTGGATGCCGATCACCGGGCCGAAGCTCTCCTCGCGCATGAGCGCCATGCGGTGGTCCACGTGGCTGAGCACGGTGGCTTCGAACCAGTGGCCCGGCCCGGCCCCGCGTCCGCCGCCCGTGAGCAGGCGCGCGCCCTTGGCCACCGCATCGGCGACCTGCGCCTCCAGCACGTCCAGCTGGGGC
>DASTPP010000405.1:0-12957 GCA_035762175.1 Polyangiaceae bacterium
CGCGGGCGTCGGCCCCCGGGCGAGCGCGCGCGAGCGGCTCGCGGCGCGCGAGCCCGGCCCCAGCGAGGGCCGGGCTTGGCGGTCCGTTCGAGCGGGTCACCCCGTGCCCCGGACTTCCAGTCCGGGGCCGCGCAAGGTCACCCGCCGCGTGGATCAGCCCGTCGCCTCGTCGAGCACCGCCCGCGCCCCGTGCGCCCGCTCGAGCGGGCCGAGCACCGCGCGCTCGGACGGAAAGCGTAGCGCGATGAGCAGCGGCCCGGCCGCCGAGAGCGGCGCCCACACGGGCGCAGGGAAGCCCAGGAAGCCCAGCACGAAGCCCAGCAGCGAGACCGCCTCGGACATCGCCAGCGCCAAGATGAGCGCCGTCACGAAGCCGCCGACGAGCGCCCGCAGATCGCCGGCCTGGAGGCGCAAGACGCGCTCACCCTCGACCTTGGACCGGTACCCCGGCCAGGGCGCCGCCCCGCCCGCGACCGCCTCGACGCGCGAGGCGAAGGGCTTGAGCGTCGCGGCGTACTTGATGCGCGGCAGGACGAAGCTCATCACCGCCGCCACCAGCGCCACCGCGTAGAAAGCCGGCGCGAGGGCGAAGTCGGGCGGCGGGGGCTCGAGGCCCGTCGAGCGCAAGGACACGAGAATGCCCGGGTAGAGCAGCGAGGCGAAGAGCAGCGCGAACCACAAGATCGTGGCCACTCTCAGTTGCTGGGCCATGGGCGGCACCAGCATAGGGCGCCCCCGCGCGGCGACGAAAGCCCCGAGGCGCCCCGAGGCGCCCCCGAGTCATCGCGGCGTTCGCCCTGAAGCCCGAGGCGCCCCTCGTGCAAGTGCCCTACGTCCCCCAAGATCGCCAAGCGACCCCGGGGCAATCATGGTGGCCGCCCGAAGGGCACCGACCGCCTCCGAGCCAACCCTGGCGATTGCCCGAAGGGCACCGACCGCCTCCGGGCCACCCCTAGTGACTGCCGGGAGGGGGCCGACCACCCGCGGACCAATCATGGTGATTGCCCGAAGGGTACAGACCACCCCCGGACCAATCACCATGATTGCTCGAGGGTCGCAGGCAGCTAACAAATCAATCACCATGATTGCCCGAAGGGTACAGACCACCCTCGGACGAATCATGGTGATTGCCCGAAGGGTACAGACCACCCCCGGACCAATCACCATGATTGGCCCGAGGTTCCGGCGCCCCTGCCGCCGGTCGCCCGGTGGTCGCACAATTTCGCTGTCGTCGGCCGCCGCGCCCGAGCGTCCAAGCGATCGAAGGCCGGGCAGGCGACCCACGCTGTAGGCCTTCGTGCCAATCTGTGCGGCCCGACCCCGATTACCAGGGCAGCTTTCGCCCGGGTCGGGCTCGACCAGCACACCGAGGAGGGACGAATGGCCACCGCGAACCTGGTCGAGATCGAGCGTGCGGCGTTGCGGCTGCGCACGGCATCGCTACGCCTTTCCGCGCTGAACGACGACGAGTCGCGCAAGGCGGTCGCCGAGGCGCGCGCCGCTTACGAGCGGCTGGCGAAGGCCGCCCCCGAAGGCTCCGCCCGGCCCCCGACGGCCGACGCGCACGGGGCGCCGCCCGGCCGCGGCCAGCGCATGGGGGCCGACACGACCGGCCTCGAGGCCAAGGTGTCGATTCGCATGGAGAACCTGCCGACGAGCATGGCGCACGTGCTCGCGCGCAACGGGGCGCCGCTCGTCTCGGTGAGCGTCACCAACGCCAACAAACAAGACGGCGCGCGCGTCGCCGTACGCTGCTGGGTCGAGGGCTACTCGGCGCACGCGGTGGCGAGCCGCGAGATCGCCTGGAGGAAGAGCGAGACCTTCGACCTCTTCCCGCCGCTCTTTCCGGGCCAAGTTCGCGGGCTGACCGAGATGGCGGTGGCGTCGCTGCACGTCGAGGTGCGCGATCTCGACAGCGAAAAGCTCGAGGCGGTGGCGAGCTACCCCATCGCGCTCTTGCCCCCCACGACCGCGGTGCTGGCGCAGGTCGACCCTTCGACGGGCCGCGAGGTCGATCACACGCCGCTGCTCACGGCCTGGGTGACGCCGAACGCCCCCGAGGTGCTGGCCTTCTTGCGCACCTGCGCCGACTGCTCGAAGCTGAAGGCGATGCTCGGCTACCAGATCGACGCCGACGGCATTCGCGAGCACGTGCGCGCCATCTACGACGCGCTCAAGGCGGCCTCGATCGTGTACGTGCACTCGCCGGTCGCGTTCGGGGCGAGCGCCAACCAGTTCATTCAGCGCGTGCGGCTGCCGCGCGAGAGCCTTTCGCAGCGCTCGGCCAACTGCATCGACGGCACCGTGCTGATGGCGAGCCTGCTCGAGGCGACGGGGCTCGACCCGGCGATCGTGCTCATTCCGGGCCACGCGTACCTGGGCTACCGGCCCGAGGAGGGCGGCACCACGTGGGAGTACGTCGAGACCACCCTGATCGGCACCGAGACCTTCGACCGGGCCCGCGAGGTGGCCGAGGCGAAGACCCGCAGCGCGGCGGCCGCGGGCGAGGTGACGGTGCTCGACGTCGCGGCGGGCCGCAAGCGCGGCATCACGCCGATCGAGTGACCCATGCAAGAGGGCGAGCTCAAGCTCGAATTTCGGCCTGGCGGGCAGAAGGCGCGGCTCTTCGACGCCGTCCCGGCGCCCGAGCGCCCCATCGCACGGCTACGGTGGCAGCCGCGCGACGAGGCCGACCTGCCGGCGGCGCTCGACGCGTTCGAGCGGCACCCGGGGCTCGTGCGGGTGTCGCTCGCGCACGGCGAGGGTGAACCCCGTTCGGCGCTGGCCTTGGCCGGCGAGGCACGAAGGCGCCGGCCCGACGCCCTCCTCACGATCGAGGGCTCAGACGAGCCTCAACCGACGCCGCCCGGGCTCTCTCTCCCGCTGAGGTGCGCCGGCCTCGTGGGCCTGCCCGGGCCGCGCTTCGACGATTTTGCGACGTGGGCGTCGGAGCGCGGCTTGCTCGCGCTCGAGACGATCGAGCTAGACGACGTCCTTCGTCTCGGGCCCCGAGTCCTCCATCTTCCGTCCGACGGGCGAGACGATCTGCTCGCGGAGGTCGAGCGGCGGCTCCTGTTCCGGTGGGCGGACGTAACCGCTGCCGCGCCCCCTTCGCTCGTCGTGGTCGAGTGGGCGGGGGGCTCGCCCTACGACAGCGAGCTACCACGGTGGGTGCGGCGCCTCAGCGCGGCGGGCTGCGGCGCAGTGCTGGCCGTGAAGGGCGAAGGCCCGGGCGGCCTCGACGAGGCGATGGCCTGGCTCTATCGCAAGATCGCGCACGACCGGCCGCTCGACTGGGTCGCGCGCGATCTTTCGAAGCGCGGCCATGAGGCGTTGCTGGCCCTGAGCCACCCCGACGCCGAGGACGGCGTGTCGCTGCGCCGCGCCGCCTTGCAGCAACGGCGGCTGGCTGGCGTACGGCTCGAAGGAACCCTCGACTGGAAGCCGAAGCCGCCCCAGAGCGAGCTCGAAGACCTGCTCGCCCGACGGGCCGCGCGGGCGGTGGCCGAGTTGGCCCGAGTCGCCCACGACATCAGCGCGCTCGAGGTCGAGCACGACGAGCGCGCGATCGCCCTGCTCGAAGAAAAGGGCCGGCAGGCCGACGCGATCGTGGGCGACGCCGCCCGCGCGCTCGAGTGGGCGTTCGCGCCGCCGGCGGAGCGGCCGCGCGGACACCTAGAGAGCTTCGACCCCGGCGGGCCCGCCGCCATGCCCGCCCGCGCCCTCCGGGCCCTGCCCCGCCGTGGGGGGGTCGAGCTGCGCGGGGGCGTTCTCGCCGGCGAAGCCTTCGAACTCGACCTCTCGATCGACTTCGTCGAAAGCATCCGCGAGCTACGCCTGCCGGGCCTGAGTGCACCGATTTCGCTCGGGGCGCTCGAGCGCGCGTTCGGCGAGGCCGAGGCCATCGAGATCGAGCTCACCCTCTGGGCGCCGAAAGAACACTTCGAGGTGACGTGCGAGGCGCCGAGGCTTTCGCTGCCCAGAATGGGCGCGAGCACGACGGCGCGCTTCGAGCTGAGGGCGCGAGAGCTGCCGCCCGGCGTCGACGAGGCCGTGCGGCGCCTGCGCGTCGGCGCGTACCACCGCAACCGGCTCTTGCAATCGCTGGTCGTCGACGTCGCGGTCGGGCGCACGCGGGCGCCCCGGCGGGGGCCCGCCCAGGGGTACGACTACGCCGTGAGCGACGAGCTTCTCAGCGCGGGCGAGGGCCCGGCGCGGCGGCTCAGCCTCTTCGTCAACGACGGGGCCGATGGCACGCACTGGATCGGAGCGCGGGTCGAGGGCAGCTCGAAGGCATACGGGGCGCCGATCACGCTGCTCGCCGACGAGGCAAAGGGTCACGCCGCCCGCCTTCACGCCAAGTTGCGCGAGGCCAGCGCCCTCGGCAAGGGCGACCGCTACGCCACCCCTTGGGCACAAATCGACGCCGACCACCGGGCGGCGCGCGAGCGACGCCTAGTCGAGCTCGCCCAGCTCGGGCGCGATCTGTACATTAGCCTGTTCGCGTCCGACGGCGAAGGCGTGATCGCGCTCGAGGGCGCGCTCGGGCCGCCCGACGGGCACGTCGAGATCGCGCGTTGCCGCGACGAGGCGCCCGCGCTGCCCTGGCAACTCGTCTACGATCTGCCGCTTTCGCTCGCCCCGCCGCCGAGCAAGCAGCCCGCCCTGTGCCGCTTCTATCTGCAAGAACTCGATCGCCCGGGCGCTCGGCCCGACCGCCCGGGCCAATGCGCCAGCCGGCGCGGCTGCCCGCACCGCGAGGCGCTCGGTGGGGCCGGCGCGCCGGGCGGCGAGGCGCTCGACCAGGCCGGCGCGCCGGGCGGCGACGCAGCGGGCGGCGATGCAGCGGGCGGCGACACGCCAGGCAGCGGCGCGCTGAAGCCGGAGCTCACCGTCTGCCCCTTCGGCTTCTGGGGGTCGCGCCACAAGATCGCGCAGCCCCTGGCGAACCGCTCGAGCGAGGGCACGGTGCCGACCCGCCGGCCGAGCGGGCGGCGCGGGCTCACCGTCGGGTACTTCTCGTTCGAGAATGCCAGCGCCCACGTCGGACGCATCGCGCCGGCGGAGGGCGAAGGGCGCCACGCGTCGACGCACAGCGTGGCGACGCTGCGCGACTATTTGACGAAGCGCGACGACGCGATCATCTACCTATACTGCCACGGCACGACGGTCGGCCACCGCTTCTTTCTGCAGTTCGGCGAGACCGAAGAGGCAAGAGAGTATCTGGGCGCCTCCGACCTGGCCACGCTCCGCCCCCGCTGGGCGCACGGCCCCATCGTCGTCTTGAACGGGTGCCAGACGCTGCGGGTGCAGCCGACCTCGTTGAACCAGCTGCTCGGCGTGCTGCGCAAGTTGGGCGCCGCCGCCATCATCGGGCCCGAGATCGAAATGTTCACGACCTCGGCGGCGAAGGTCGGCGAGGCGATCGTGGCGGGGGCGCTCGAGCGGGTGCCGCTCGACGAGCTGATGCTGCGCATTCGCCGCGAGCTCTTGCGCGAGCTCAGCCCGATGGGCCTCGCGTACAACGTCTACGCGCCCTCGGGGCTCGCCTGGTCGCCGCCGGGCGAGGCGGCGCCGGGGCGCTGACGGGCCGCGGGGCGGTCAATCGGCGCAGCAGCGGATGCCGAGGTCGACGCGCCGCTCTTCGTAGAGGGCGGTGCGCGACTGGGGCCCCGTCTCGGGGGTCGGCGGGGGCAGCGTGCAGGCCGCGCCGAGGGGCACGGCGGAGCGGTACGAGCCGCCGCGGACGAGGCAGCGCGGGGTCGGAGACGCGCCGTCGGCGGTGCAGGCGTACGTCCACTCGGCGACGTTGCCGCTCAGGTCGAAGACGCCCGCGTCGGTGCGGCAGCCCGGGCGCGAGCCGACGTCTTCGGCGCCCTCGAGCGGGCGGTCGATGTTGCAAACCGACTCGGCATACTCCCCATAGGGGAAGGGTCGCAACGGCTCGGCCGGGCCCGCGCAGGCGACGAACCACTCGTCGTATTCGGGCAGCGACGCCATGGGGGCGGGCTTCTCGCTCAGCGGCCCGCCGCCCTTGCGGCCGCAGAGCCGCTTGCCCTTCCAGGCGCAGTAGGCGGCCGCGTCGCAGAAGTCGACGCAGGTGACGGGCCGGCCGCCCGCCTCGGCGGGGCGGAAGAGCGCGAGGCACGCCTCGCCGCCGGGCCCGGCGGCCGGGTCGTAGCTCTCGTTGCCCTCGCAGTCGAAGGGGAAGCCGTCGGGGAACTCGACCCGCGGCGGGGGCTCGCCGCCCGCGAGATCTTGCAGAAAGGCGGCGTAGTCGGCTTGCGAGGCCTCGAGCTTGTCGATGCAGAAGGGCGCGCCGTCGGCGAAGCGGGCGGGCGCCATGTCGGGCGGGCAAGCGCCGCCGCCCGACGCGCCCGAGGCGCCGCCGCCCGACGCGCCCGACACGCCCGAGGCCCCGCCGCCCGACGCGCCCGAGGCGCCGCCCGCTCCGGCCCCCGCGGCGCCGGCCGCGCCCGCTACCCCCGGGGGGCCCGGCTCGAGATCGTCGAGCGGCCGCAGGAAGGTGCAGCCGTAGGCGGCGAGCGCCGCGAGCGCCATCACGCCAAGGCGCGACCTGACGTGCGGGGCGGACACGGCTCAAAACCCCCCGATCAAAGCCGCGCCCGCCCCGAGGGGCACGAGGCGAAGCCCGGCCGACGCGCCGGCCCGCGGGGGCGCCGGCGAGAGGGCCCAGAGGGCGAACGCGCCGGCGGTCGAGAGCAGGCCCACGCCGAGCGCGACGTCGCCGACGAGGTACCGTGTGCGGATGGAGTCGACGTCGCTTCGCGAGCAGGTGTCGGTGGGCCCGCAGGTGTCGCGCAGCTTCGTTTCGGAGAGGTACCCGCTCAGGGAGAGCGCGCCGAAGGTGACGAGGCCCGCAGCGCCGACGCCGCCGAGCACGTAGGTGCCCAAGGGCAGCGGCTTCGAGCCGCCCGCGGGGGCTGCGTCGGGCGGGGCCGGGCCCCCGGCCGAGACGCCGCGCTCGGGCGGGAAGCGCACCTGCAGCACGCGGTACTTCTCGCCCTCGCGCGCGATCGTCCGGCGCTCGAGGGCGCGGCCCCGGTGCTCGAAGCGGAGCAGGTACTCGCCCGGATCGAGCACGATTTGCCTGCCGTCGAGGCGCTCGGCCAGGGTCTCTTCGCCCGCCCGCACCCGCACCTCGGCGAGCTCGTTGCCGGCCGCGTCGCGGGCGTCGACGAGAATGGACGGCGTCGCCCGCTCGATCTCGTCGAGCCAGCGTCCGCAGTCGGTGCGCACGGTCTCGGTGCAGACGTCTTGGGCGCACGCGAGCGCCCGGCCCCGGGCGGCGCGCAGCTTCGTCGCCTTGCGCAGCCGCTGCACCTCGGTGTACGCGGCGTTGCAGGCGGCCGCCCCGCCCTCGTCGCCCCTCGCCCGCGGCGCCGGCGCCGTCGCCACGAGGGCGGCGAGCGGGGCGAGCGCCGCGCGCAGGGCCCGGGCGGCGGGCCTCATTGACACCCTGGCTTCATGTGCCGAATGCCGTCGGCGTCGATCGAATAAGGCGGAGAACAATTCTCGCGCTTGGGCCCGGGCCGCTCGCCCTCGCGGCGCGGCGCGGGCCGCTCGCCCTCGCGATGGAGCTCGGGCGACCTCTTGGGCGGCGGCGCGGTCGGCGAGACCGGGCGCGCACCCATGCCGGCGACGGCCGGGGCGGCGCCCTCGGTCGTCGTGCCGGGGGCGGGCGGGGCAGCCCCCTCGGTCGTCGTGCCGGGAGCGGGCGGGGCAGTCCCCTCGGTCGTCGTACCGGCGGGGGGCGAGGCGGCCCCCTCGGGGTTGGCCGCGGCGGCCGGGGCGACGCCCTCGGGGTTGGCCGCGGCGGCCGGGGCGGCGCCCGCGGGCGCGCGCGAGGAGGGCTCGGGCGAGCGGAAGAGAGGCGAGGGCGAGGCCGTCGGGGCGGGCGGCTTCGAGGGCACCGATCGCGGCAGGACGGCGTTCGCGCCGGCGAACGCGAGCGAGGCCCCGACGAGCACGCCCGAAGCCCGGAGCGCGACCCCCCCGAAGGACGGGCGCGAGGGCGCCGGCGCCGCCCTCGGGGCGCCCTCGAACACGGCGAAGGGCTTGGGGGCCGAGGCCGGGGTTTGCTCTCGGGCGAGGCCGGGGGGCGCGGGGGCCAAGGCCGGGCCGGCCGACGCGAGGGTCGTGCCGGGGCCGCCGGCGGGCGGGGCGGCGCCGGCGGGGCTCGAGCGCGACATCACGGGCCCCACGGGCATGGTCACGGCGAGCTCGAACGACGAGGGCGCCTCGCGCGGCAGCGGGGTCGAAATCTTCGGGGGCGCGTCCGGGCCCGGCGCGGCCAGCGCTTCGCCGCGCCGACTCGGCGTCGTTTGCCGTTCGGCCGCCATCACCAGCCGCTCGCGCTCGGCGAGCGAGCGCGAGGCGAGCGCGCGAACCCACGCGGCCACCTCGGCGGGCGAGGCGGGCTCGACGCGGCGCGCGAGGGCCTCGGCCATGGCCGCCGCCGAGGCGTAGCGATCGCCGGGGCGCTGCTTCGTCGCCCGCTCGACCACGCCGTCGAGCACGGGGGGCACGCCGGACGCCGCGCGCGAGGGGGTCAGCACCGCCCCGCCGGCGAGCAGGCGCCCGACGACCTCGGCGGCGGTGAGGCCGGCGTAGAGGCGCGTGCCGACCAGGAGCTCCCAGAGCACCAGGCCCATCGAATAGAGATCGGTCGCGGGCGTCAGGGGCTGCAGGGCGACCTGCTCGGGCGAGGCGTAGGTGAGCTTGCCCTTGAACTCGTCGCGGCCCGTGGCATTGGCGTGGCCGGCGGCCTTCGCCAGCCCGAAGTCGCTCAGCCGCGGCAGCCCGTCGGCGCCCACGAGAATGTTCTGGGGGCTGACGTCCCGGTGGATGAGCCCGAGCGGCCGCCCCCGCTCGTCGCGCGCGGCGTGCACCGCCTCGAGCCCGCGCAGCGCCCCGACGACCAGCGCCGACGCGACGTCGAGCGGCACCCGCTCGCCGCGCTGGCTCGCGGCGGCCGCCAGCGCGGCGAGCGACTCGCCGTGCACGTACTCCATCACGATGAGCAGCTCGTCCCCGTGCTCGACCACGTCGAGCGTGGGCACGACGTTCGGGTGGTGCACCCGCGCCGCCAGCCGCGCCTCGTTGCTCGCCGAGCGCCGGAAGTCTTCGTCGCGCGTCAGCGCCGGCAGCGGCCGCTTGATCGCCACCGTGCGGGCGAAGCCGGCCGCGCCGAGCAGGCGCCCGACGTGCACCCGCGCCATGCCGCCCGAGCCGATCTCGGCGAAGATCTCGTAGCGGCCCGCCCGCTCGCCCGCCGGCGAGCCGGGCGAGCTCGGGACGTCGAGGTCGGCCCTTTCCAACGTCGACGTACGATAGCCCAGTGCGAAAGACGCGCCAAGCCCGGCCCCGGCCCTGGGGTTTTCCCCCGAGGGCGGGGTTTGATCCCGACGGCCACTGCCGGGCATCATGAAGATCGACCCCGGATGACCGCCCGGCACCTGACCATGCCCACCCTCCCGACCGCCGACGCCGACGCCGACGCCGACCGGCCGCCGCCCGCGTTGCCCACGGACGCGGCCGACCGGGCGCGCTTTCAGCGCATGGTCGGCGACCACTTCGACTTCGTCTGGCGCTCGCTGCGCCGGCTCGGCGCGCGCGAGGGCGACGTCGACGATCTGGCCCAGAAGGTGTTCTTTACCGCCGCGTCCAAGCTCCGGCAGATCCGGCCGGGCGCCGAGCGCTCGTTCCTGTTCGCCGTGGCCCTGCGCGAGGCCGGCCACGCCCGGCGCTCGTACCGGCGGCGGGGCGAGGTGGGCGAGGAGGCCATCGCCGACAAGTCGACCGGCGGCCTGCGCCCCGACGAGCTCGCCGGCCGCGCCGAGGCGCGCGCCTTCATCGCCGCCGCGCTCGACGCGATGGACGACGATCTGCGCGCCGTCTTCGTCCTCTTCGAGCTCGAAGAGATGAGCGCCGCCGAGATCGCCGAGCTGCTCGGTATCCCCGTCGGCACGGCCAAGTCGCGGCTGCGGCGCGCCCGCGAAGACTTCGCCCTGCGCACCGCCGCCCTGCGCAGCGCCGGGGCCGCGACTTGAGCCTCCGGCCGCGCGCGCGAGACGAGAACGAGAAACCCTCGCGCCCCCCCGCGCGTAGTAACGACGAGCAGCCCCCGCGCCCCCCCGCGCGCCACGAACGACGAGCCCGCGCCCCCAGAAGCCCCCCGCGCCATGAACGACGAGCCCCTGCGCTATTCCGAAGACGATAGCCGCCCGGAGGCGGTCCGCGACGCCCTGCGCTCGATGCGCGCCGAGGGCCCCTCCGACGACTCGCGCAAGGCCGCGCTCGCCGCCTTCGGCTTCCCCCCGAAGCCCGCCGGCCCGCCGGCGCTGCCGCTCTTTTTGCGCTGGGCGATTGTGGGCCTCGTGCTCGGGCTCGCCGCGCTCGGGCTCGTGCGCGCGCTCGGGGGCTGAGGCGTAGCGTCGCCCGCGCTACCGCCCCCCGTGCGCGCGGCCGGGGCCCGAAGCCACCCCCAGGCGGGCGCGCCCCGGGGCCCCTCAGAAGCCGCCGTCTTCGCCCGGCGTCGGGCGCCGGCGAGGCGGTACTGGGCGCGTCGCAAGGTCGTGGTCCCTCAGAAGCCGCCGTCTTCGCCCGGCGTCGGGCGCCGCCCGTCGGCCGTGCGCAGCACGCCGTAGAGCTCGGGGCGCCGATCGCGGAAGAAGCCCCACGAGCCGCGCTTTCGGCGCAGCGCGGCCGGGTCGAACGAGGCGACGATGACGCCCTCTTCGTCGCGCCCGAGCTCGGCCACCTTCTCGCCCCGCTCGTCGGCGATGAACGACGAGCCGTAGAACTTCTGGCCGCCCTCGGTGCCGATGCGGTTGGCGGCCACGACGGGCATGACGTTGGCGACCGCGTGGCCGATCATGACACGCTGCCAGGGGTCTCGGGTGTCGAGCTCGGGGTCGCTCGGCTCGGAGCCGATGGCCGTCGGGTAGAAGAGCACGTCGGCGCCGAGCAGGGCCATCGACCGCGCCGCCTCGGGGAACCACTGATCCCAGCAGATGCCGACGCCGATGTGGGCCTGGCCCGTCGGCCAGACGCGGAAGCCGGTGTCGCCGGGGCGGAAGTAGAACTTCTCTTCGTAGCCCGGGCCGTCGGGGATGTGGCTCTTCCGGTAGAGGCCGAGCACGCGCCCGCCTTCGCCCACGACCGCGACGCTATTGTAATAGCTCTGCCCGGCCCGCTCGAAGAACGAGACCGGCAAGACCACGCCGAGCGACTTGGCGAGCTGCGCGAAGTGCTCGATCGTGGGGTTGCCCTCGAGCGGCGCGGCGCGCGAAAAGTGCCGGTCGCTCTCTTCTTTGCAGAAGTAGGGCCCCTCGACGAGCTCGGGCATCAACACGACCTTCGCGCCGCGCGCGGCCGCCTCGCGCACGTGGCCGCTCAGGCGCTCGAGGTTCTCGGACGTCTCGCCCCCGAGGGGGCATTGCACGGCGGCGACGACGAGCGGTTGGTTCGGCATGGCGTCGGGTACCCTAACCACGATCGGACTCCGTCGGTAGCCCCAGCGCGGGCCCCGCCGCTTCGGCCGAGGCCGCCGCCGCGTGAGCTACGGCCGCGCCGCCGCGTGAGCTACGGCCGAGGCCGCCGCCGGGTGATCGACGGCCGAGGCCGGCGCGGGGTGATCGACGGCCGAGGCCGGCGCGGGGTGATCTACGGCCGAGGTTGCTGCTGGGTGATGCAGTGAAAGGCCCCGCCGCCCGTCAGGATGGCGTCGGCGCGCACGCCGAGCGCCCGCCGGCCGGGGAAGAGCGCGCCCAGGCGCTCGACGATCTCGTCGTCGTACGGCGAGCCGTAGGTGGGCACGACGACGGCGCGGTTGCCGATGTAAAAGTTCACCGAGCTCGCCGCCGCCACCCGGCCGTCGGGGCCCAGCACCCGCCCGGGCGAGGGCAGCGTGACGACCTCGAGCCGCCGCCCGCGCGCGTCGCGCATGGCCGCGAGGTCGCGCCGCACGGCCTCGAGCGCCTCGCGGTTGGGGTCGTCGGGGGCGCGCGGCTCCATGCAGGCGACGACGCCCGGGGCGACGAAGCGGGCGAGGTTGTCGACGTGGCCGTCGGTGTGATCGTTGACGAGCCCGCGGCCGAGCCACAAGACGTGCCCCGCGCCGAGCGCCTCGCCGAGGCCTCGTTCGACGTCGGCGCGGCCGAGCGAGGGGTTGCGGTTGGGGTTGAGCAGGCACTCTTCGGTCGTCAGGCAGGTGCCCTCGCCGTCGACGTCGACCGAGCCGCCCTCGAGCACCCAGTCGGCCGAAAAGGGCGAGCCCCAGGCGAGCGCGGCGACGTGCTTCGAGACGCGGTCGTCGCCCTCGAGCACGTACTTGCCGCCCCAGCCGTTGAAGCGAAAGCTGACCGAGGCGAGGCGCCCGCGGTCGTCGACCAAGAAGATGGGGGCGGTGTCGCGCAGCCAGATGTCGCCGAAGGCGGCGCGGTGAAAGCGCGCGTTGGCCCCGGCGAGCGCGGCGCGCGCCTCGGCCTCGCGCGCCGCGTCGGGCACGAGCACCTCGAGCCGCTCGTCGGGCGCCGAGAGCGCGAGCGCGAGCTTCGTGAAGGCCTCTTGCGCGGGGGCGAGCTGCTCGGCCCAGAGCTCGGCCGAGCTCGGCCAGGCGAGCCAGACGGCGTCGTGCGGGGCCCACTCGGCGGGCTGGTAGAAGCCCAGCGAGCGGGGGGCCTGGGGGGTCGTCGTGGGCATGGCGGCGCGGCGAGCCTAGCCACCCGCCGCCCCGCCGTCGACCTCCCCGCCCGGCGGCGCGGGCGAGCCCGGGCGAGAGGCCGGGCGCCGGCCCGCCGCGACGCCCGCGCCGCGACGCCCGCGCCGCGACGCCCGCGCCGCGCCGGCGCCGCCGTCCGACCCCGCCGCGACGCCCGCGCCGCGCCGGCGCCGCCGTCCGACGGGGGCGGCGCCGGCGCGGTAGTAGTAAAC
>DASTPP010000406.1:0-5811 GCA_035762175.1 Polyangiaceae bacterium
GCAGGCCGAGGCCGGCGTTGGCCCCGAGCGCGCGCCCACGGCGGCTCGCGAAAGGGGGCACCGGAGCGCGCCGCCCCCGCGCGGCGGCGTCCGCGGCGGGCCGGCGGGGCGGACGTTTCGCGTCAGCGGCCGGCCGGCGGGGTGGGCTTGTCGGCGGGCTTTGCCGCGGGCTTGTCAGGCGCCTTCGCGCCGTCGAGCGGCCTGCCCTCGTTGGTCCAGCGCTCGGGCGGCGGCAGCTGGTTGGCCGCGAGCGCGTCTTCGATCGGGCGGCGGGGGCCGACGAAGACGAGCGTCAGGTCGCCGGTGTCGACGTGGCGCCGGCCGAGCTCGGCGAGGCGCGCGCGGCCCTCGGCCATCTGCGCGGCGAGGAAGGCGGCGTCGGCGTCGGGCGGCAGGCCGAGGCCGGCGTTGGCGGCGAGGCCGAGCGCGATCGAGCCGAGCGAGCCATACGACCGGATGGCGTCGGCGCGCGCGAGCGCCTTCGCGCCCGCCACCTCGGCGTCGCTCGGCCCCTTTTGGGCCATCTGGTCGAGCTCTTTGAGGGTCTCGCGCAGGGCCTCGGCGAGCGCATCCGTGCGGACCGAGGTGCGCACGAGGAAGGTGCCGTCGGCGCGCTGGGCGTCGAAGCCGGTGCGGGCGCCGTACGTCCAGCCGTGGTCTTCGCGCAGGTTCTGGTTGAGGCGCGAGGTGAAGGTGCCGCCGAGCGGCACGTTCAAGAGCTCGAGGGCGGGCCGCGCGGGGTCGGCGGCGGCGACGCCCCGGCGCACGAGCGAGATGACGACCTGGGGCGCGCCTTCGCGCTCGACGGCGACGGTGCGGCGCCCGGCCGGGGGCGGGGCCGCGGGCGGGGCGGGCGGGGCGGGGGCGGGGGCGGGGTCGCGCGGGGTCGCCCAGCCCTTGAAGGCGGCCGCGAGCGCCGAGGCCGCGCGCTCGCGCGTCACGTCGCCGGCGACGACGAAGGTGGCGGCCTCGGGCCGGAAGAGGCGGCGGTGCCAGGCGGCGACGCGCTCGCGGGCGATGGCGGGCCCGCCGAGGCTGCCCTCGACGGGGCGGCCGTAAGGGTGCGAGGGCCCGAAGAAGGCGGCGGGGGTGACGACGCGCGCGACCTCGGACGGGTCGTCGCCGCGGGCGCGCAGGGCGTTCTTCCACAGGGCGGTGACGCGGGCGAAGTCTTTCGGGGCGTGGCGCGGCCTTAGCACCGCGTCGCCGAAGAGCGCGAGGGCCTTGTCGAGGTTGTCGGCCGTCGTCTCGAGCACGACGACGCTGTAGTCGCGCGAGGCGCGGGCCGAGAGCCGGGCGCCGAGCTCTTCGAGCGCCGACGAGAAGGCGACCGCGTCGCGCGCGCCCGCGCCCTCGTCGACCATGTCGGCGACCAGGTGCGCGAGCCCGCCCGCGTCGGGCGGGTCGGACGAGGCGCCGTAGGGTAGGGCGAGCGCGACGCTGACCAGGGGCAGCGCGTGCCGCTCGAGCAGCCACACCTTCGAGCCCGAAGGCCCGCCGAAGGCGAGCGGGGTGGGCGGCGTGAAGGGCGCGGGCTCGGTCGCCTCGGGCTTGGGCCCGAGCGGGTCGGGGGCGGCGGGCGCCGCGACCGGCGGCGGGGGCACGGGCGCGGGCCGCGCGGGGCGCGCGGGCCCCTCGGGGGCGCAGGCGCCGAGGGCGAGCGCGGCGAGGGCGGCCCGGGCGAAGGGGCCGCGGGCGGCAGGGGCGAGCCGCGCGAAGGGGCCGCGCGGCTTCACTTCTGCCCCCCCTTCTTTTCGGCGCCGCCGGCGGGCACGACGCGCAAGACGATGCGGTCGTTCAAGGTGAGCGTCGCCTTGGCCCACGTGAGCAGCGCGTCGGGCGTCGCCTCGCGGTAGCGGGCCAGGTCGCGCTCGAAGTAGCCCGGGTCGCCGCGCTTCGCCTCGTACTGGTTGAGCAGGGTCGCGCGCTGGGCGAGCGACTGCAGGCCCTGCAAAAACCGGAACTCGTGGCCGTTCTTCGCCCGGCGCAGCTCGGCCGCGGTCGGCGGCACGCGCGTCGCCTCGTCGAGCACGCGGTCGGCCGCCCTCTCGACCTCGTCGGCCGAGACGCCCGGGCGCACGAGAATTTCGACGCCGAACGAGCTCGAGAGGTCTTGCGAGTCTTGCGAGACGTGCACCGACTGCGCAAGCTCCCGGTCGTAGACGAGCGCCTTGTAGAGCCGGCTCGCCTTGCCGTGCGCCAAGACCCCGGCCAGAAGGTCGAGCTCGGCGTCGCCCGGCTCGAAGACCGCGGGGCTCGCAAAGGCCATCACGATCTTGGTGAGCTCGACCCGGTCTTCGACCGTCTCGCGCACGAGGCGCCCCGGCCGCGGCGGGGGGCCCGCCTTGGCGCGCTCGGCCGCCCGGCCCGGCGCGAGGTGCCCGAAGTACTTCGCCGCGAGCGCCTCGACGTCGCCCGTGCGCACGTCGCCCGCGACGACCAGCGACGCGTTCGCCGGCGCGTAGTAGGTCGAGAAGAAGGCCCGCACGTCCTCGACCGAGGCGGCCTCGAGGTCTTCGTGCGAGCCGATGACCGGGTGGTGGTAGGGGTGCCCCTTCGGGTAGAGCAGCTCGGGCAGGCGCAGCTCGACCTTGCCGTAGGGCGTGTTCTCGACCATCTGCCGCCGCTCGTTGCGCACGACGTCGCGCTGCAGATCGAGCTTCGGCTTGTCGACCTCGCGGCCCAGCGTCTCGAGCCGGTCGGCCTCGAGCCAGAGCAAGAGCGGCAGCGCGCCCGGCGGCGAGGTCTCGTGGTAGTCGGTGTAGTCCTGGCTCGTCCAGGCGTTGTTCGAGCCGCCCGCCGACTCCATCCACGCGTCGAACATCTTGGTCGGCACCCGCCGCGTGCCCATGAACATGAGGTGCTCGAAGAGGTGCGCGAACCCCGTGCGCCCCGGCGCCTCGTCGCGCGAGCCCACGCGGTAGAGCAGGTTGACCGCGACCTCGGGCAGCGTGTGGTCTTCGTGCACGATGACCGTCAGGCCGTTCGGCAGCTTCGACTTGTGAAACGCGGGCCCGAGCGGCGCCGAGGCGGCGGGCCCCGCCGCGAAGAGCGCCGCGGCCGCGGCGAGCGCGGCGGGGGCCGCGCGGAAGGGAAGGGGGGGGCGGGTCATGGCGCGCGAGCATAGCGCGGGGTTGCGCGCCTCGGCGGACGCGTGTAGCCCCGGGGGCCCCCTCCGCCCATGCCGCCGAGGCCCCTCCGCCCCCCGCCGCCCGCCGCGCCGACGCCGCCCGCCGTGCCCGCCGTGCCCGCCGTGCCCGCCGCGCTCGCCGCACCCGCCGCGCTGACGCCGCCCGCCGCGCTCGTGGCGCTCGCCGCGCTCGCCGCGTTCGCCGCGCCCGCTTGCTCGCGCCGCGAGCCGCCCGGCGCCGCCGTCGCCGCCGTCGCCGAAGGGGCGGGGGGCGCGAAGGAGGCGGGCGAGGGCGACGACGAGGGCGACGACGAGGCGGGCCCCTCGGGGCGGGGGGCGGCGGGCGGCGCGCCCGAGCTGCCCTCCGGCCCCGACTACGACGTCGTGCCGGGCGCGGGGCCCAAGCTCGCCGCCAAGGCGACGCAGACCTGGGTCTACGAGGGGCCGAACGACGAGACGCTCAAGCTCGGCTACCTGCGCGCGGGCGCCGTCGTCGACCGGGGGCGGCTGCCGGTCGGCACGACCAAGCGCTGCAAGAAGGGCTGGTACCGCGTAGCCCCCGAGGGCTACGTCTGCGACGGGCGGAGGGCCACGCTCGACCCGAGCGACCCGGTCGTCGTCGCTTCCTGGAAGGCGCCGAAGCGCGGCGCCCCCTTGCCCTACCTCTACGGCCGCTCGCGCGACGTGCCGCCGATGCTCTACGTGCGCGTGCCGAGCCGCAAAGAGCAAGAGCGCGCCGAGGGCTCGTCGCTCGACGATCTGCCGCCCAAAGAGCGCCTCGTGCCCCTGGCCGGCGAGCCCGAGCCCTTGCCGCCCTTTCTCGCCGCGGGCAAGCCCCTGCCCAAGCCCTTCGGCGGCACACAGCGCCTGCACGTCGGCGCGCACGAGGGCCGGGCGCCGCCCCGCTCGGCCTTCGCCTTCCTCAGCGTGCACGACGTCGAGGGCCGCCTCTTCGGCCTCTCGACCAACCTGAACCTCGTCGCCCTCGACCGGCTGCAGCTCGCCAAGCCCGTCGCCATCCACGGCGGCGAGGTGAGCGACCTGCCCGCCGGCATCGTGCAGGGCCCGACCCCCCGCTACCGCCTCGGCGAGCCGGGCACGTCGCCCAAGCACGAGGGCCAGTACGAGCGCTACGACCTGGTCAGCCTGACGGGGCGCCAGCAGGGCGGCCTCTGGGAGACGAGCGACGGCTTCGGCATCGCCGGCGGCGCCTACAAGCTCGTCAAGAAGCGCGACGAGTGGCCCTCGTTCGCCAAGCCCCCGTCGCGCAAGAAGTGGGTCGACGTCAGCATCAAAGACCAGCAGCTCGTCGCCTACGAGGGCCAGCGCGCCGTCTACGTCGCCCCCGTGTCGACCGGCTCGGCCGGCCTCGGCGACCCCGAGACGACGACGGCCACCAAGCGCGGCGTCTTCACCATCAAGGCGAAGCACCTGACCGCCACGATGAGCGGCGCCCAGGCCGAAGACGAGTACGAGCTCGCCGACGTGCCCTACGTGCAATACTTCGAGGGCGGCTACGCGCTGCACGCGGCCTACTGGCACGACGAGTTCGGGCGCCCGCGCAGCCACGGCTGCGTCAACCTCACCCCCCGCGACGCCGCCTGGCTCTTCGAGTGGACCGAGCCCTCGCTGCCCCAGGGCTGGCACGGCGTCCAGGCCGCCGGCGCCGGCACGATCGTCTACGTGCGGCCCTGACCGGGCCCCGCTACTCCGACGGACGCCCGCTGCGGTCGACCGCGAAGAGCCCGAACGACTGCTGCGTCGGCATCAGCTCGACGCGGTTGATGTTGACGTGCGGCGGACGCGTCGCGCACCAGACGAGCACCTCGGCGATGTCGTCGGGCCCGAGCGGCTTCATGTTCTCGTAGACCGCCTGCGCCCGCGCCCCGTCGCCCTTGAAGCGCACGAGCGAGAACTCGGTCTCGACCATGCCGGGCTCGACGTTCGTCACCCGCACGTTGGTGCCCGCGAGGTCGGAGCGCAGGTTGAGCGCGAACTGCGCGACGAACGCCTTCGCGGCGCCGTACACGTTGCCCCCCGGGTACGGGTAGCTGCCCGCGACCGACCCGAGGTTGATGATGTGCCCCCGCCGCCGGGCCACCATGCCCGGCAAGAGGGCGCGCGTCACCCGCAAGAGGGCCGTGATGTTGACGTCGACCATCGTCTGCCAGTCGTCCCAGTCGGCCCGCTGCGCCGGCTCGAGCCCGAGCGCCCCGCCGGCGTTGTTGACCAGCACGCTCACCTCGGCAAACTCGGCCGGCAACGCCGCCAACGCCCGCTCGACGCCCGGCCCGTCGCGCACGTCGAGCGCGAGCACGTGGCAAGGCGAAGGCAGCGAGGCCGCGAGCGCCTCGAGCCGCTCGGCCCGCCGGGCCACGAGCACGAGGCGCGCCCCCCCAGCGGCAAATTGACGCGCCGCGGCCTCGCCGATGCCCGACGAAGCGCCGGTAATCAAAACCGTCTCCGACGACAAAACGCCCATGGGCCGCCTTTTACCCCGGTTCTCTCCCGGCGGGAGCCCGCCTGCACGCCCCCAGGCGACCGCGACGCTCGCCACGAGCTTTGCCCCCCCATCGCGTCGGGGCCTGCCCTGATACGAGCGGCGGGTGACCTTGCACGCCCGGAGGGCGGGTGCCCTGCTGTCTGAGCCGGAGGCGAGTTCAGGGTGCCCGCAGGGCGTG
>DASTPP010000407.1:0-79619 GCA_035762175.1 Polyangiaceae bacterium
CGCCGGCCGCGCAGCAGGCGTCGGCGGCGCCGGCGAGGGCGGCGTCGACCGCGGGGGCGGCGCCGGCGCCCCCGACGGCGCAGGCGCCGACGACGACCGCGTCGGTGGCGCCCGAGCCGGCGGCGGCGGCGGGCGGCTACACGCTGCGGCAGTGCCTCGAGCTCGCCGACAAGAACCACCCGAACATCCTCGCGGCCCAGGCGCGCCTGCGCCAGATGCGGGCGCAGCTCGACGAGGCGCACTTCGCGCCCTACAGCGAGTTCACGCTGACCGCGGGCGCCGGCCCCGCGCCCACCTTCCGGGGCGGGCAGATCTACACGCAAGACCGCGAGGTCGGGCTCACCTCGAGCGTCGGCATGTTCTGGCGCGCGGGGGTCGAGGGCACCATCCCCATTTGGACCTTCGGCAAGATCACCAACCTCTGGCGCGCGGCCGAGGCGCAGGTGCGGGTGGGCGAGTACGAGGTGCGCAAGCAGCGCAACCTGGTGCGGCAGGACGTGCGCAAGGCCTACTTCGGGCTGCAGCTCTCGCGCGACAGCCAGGCGCTGATTCGCGACGCGACCGAGCGCTTCGACAAGGCCATCGCGTCGCTCGAGGTCCGGGTCGAGGCGGGCG
This sequence comes from Polyangiaceae bacterium, assembly GCA_035762175.1. GTDB lineage: Bacteria > Myxococcota_A > Polyangia > Polyangiales > Polyangiaceae > DASTPP01. The sequence goes on from DASTPP010000407.1 coordinate 616, forward strand.
AGGCCGACGAGGTCGAGGTCTTTCGCCTGAAGGTCGCGCGGGCCGAGATCGCGGCGCGCTCGGCCGAGGCCGAGAAGTTCGAGCGCATCGCGCTGGCGGGGCTGCGCTTTCTGACCGGCGTCGGGGCGCGCTTCGACATCCCCCAGAGGCCGCTCAAGCCGCCGAAGCACAAGCTCGGCCCGCTGACGAATTACCTCGAGGCGGCGCGGGCGTACCGGCCCGAGGTGAACCAGGCGCGCGCGGGCATCGCGGCGCGCGAGGCGCAGGCGGACCTGGCGCGGGCGAAGATGTTCCCCGACCTGGGGTTGACGCTCGTCGGGGCGTACGCCCGCGCGCCCGAGATCACCGACCAGCTCAACCCCTTCGTGCGCGACGACGCGAACTTCTTCCGGTACGGGTTCGCCTTCGGCGTAAGGTGGAAGCTCGACTTCGTGCCGGCGGCGGCGCGCGTGCGCGCGAGCGAGGCGCAGCTCGAGGAGAACCGCCAGCTGTACCGCTACGCGCTCGGGGGCTCGGGGGTCGAGGTGCAGACGGCCTACGCGCAGGTCATCGAGGCGCGCAAGAAGTTCGAGGCCTACCAAGAGTCGAGCAAGTTGGCCCGCCGGTGGCTGCTGCAGGTAAACCAGGGCCTCGACCTCGGCACCTACGAGCAACGAGACCTCGTCGAGCCCTCGCGCCAGTACGCGCTGCAGCGCTTCAATTACCTGTCGGCCACGCTCGACTACAACAACGCGATGTCGGCCCTGGCGCTCGCCACGGGCTGGGACAGCCTCGCCGAGGTCGAGGAAGAAGACTGACCCCTGGCCCTTGCGGGTGATCGGACGATGACGCGACGCCTCCGCCTCCTCTTGCTCGCCGCGCTCGCGACGGCGTCGCCGGCCGCGCGGGCGGGCCCGCCGCCGGCGCGCGCGGCCTCGGCGGGGCCGCACCAGTCGCACGGCCACCCGAACGCGGGCCGGCTGGTCGGCGCGAAGCGCTGGGCGGACACGCCGCACGCGCGGCGCCTGCCCGACCACGCGGCCTCGGCGGCGTACGGCATGCCGGGCCTGGTCGAGCTGACCCAGCGGGCGGCGCGCGCGGTCGCCCGGCGCCACCCGCGCTCGGTCTTGCTGGTCGGCGACCTGTCGCTCGAGCACGGCGGGCCCATCGCCGGGCACCACTCGCACCAGAACGGGCGCGACATCGACGTCGGGTTTTACACCGCCGACGCGGGCGGCAAGCCGATGCTGACGTCGTCGTTTTTGCCCTTCGACGCGCAGGGCCGCGCGACGACCGCGCCGGGCGTGCGCTTCGACGACGCGCGCAACTGGTCGTTCGTGCGGGCGCTCTTGACCGACGGGCGGGCCGAGGTGCGCGCGGTGTTCGTGGCCAACTGGCTGCGCGACCGGCTGCTGCGCGAGGCCGAGCGGCAGGGCGCCCCGCGCGAGCTGGTCGCGCGCGCGGCCGCCGTGATGATGCAGCCGCCCGACGCCGAGCCGCACCACGACCACTTTCACGTGCGCATCGCGTGCGTCGAGTCGCAGCGGGCCGCGTTCTGCCGCGACGATAGCCTCCCGCGGCCGGGCGGCGAGGGCGGCCCGCCCTTCGTGCCCGTCGATTCGTCGAAGGCGGCGCCCGCGGGCCCCTTCGCGCCCGTCGATTCGTCGGCGCGGGGCGGCTGAGCCCGGGGGCGGCGCCGGGCGCGGCGCGGGGCGGCCCGCGCCGCACTCGAGGACCCGCCGCCCGGCTGCGGCGGCGCCGGGCGCGGCGCGGGGCGGCCGAGCTCGCGGGCGGCGCCGCGCCCGTTCGGCGCCCCGGGGCGCGGGCGACGCGGGGGCCCGGAGGTGCTAAGACGAGGTCCGTGAGCGACGATAGCAAGAAGCCCGCCTTCGCCCCCAAGCCCCCCTGGCTGCGGGTGCGGGCGCCCGGGGGCGACGCCTACCAGCGGTTGAAGTCGACCTTCCGGGCGCTCGATCTGCACACCGTTTGTGAAGAGGCGCGCTGCCCGAACGTCGGCGAGTGCTGGCGCGAGGGCACGGCGACGGTGATGCTGCTCGGCGACACGTGCACGCGGGGCTGCCGCTTCTGCGCCGTGACGACGGGCAACCCGCGCGGCGCGGTCGACGTGCGCGAGCCCGAGCACGTGGCGCGCGCGATCGCGTCGATGGGGCTGCAGTACGTGGTGCTGACGATGGTCGACCGCGACGACCTGCTCGACGGGGGCGCCGACCACGTCGCGCGCACGGTCGAGCGGCTGCACGAGCTCCGGCCCGACCTGCTGGTCGAGGCGCTGGTCGGCGACTTCCAGGGGCGGCTCGGCTACGTCGACCGGGTGGTCGAGGGCGCGCCCGACGTGTTCGCGCACAACCTCGAGGTGGTGCGGCGGCTGCAGCGCACGGTGCGCGACGTGCGCTGCGGCTACGACCAGTCGCTCGCGGTGCTCCGGCGGGCGAAAGACCAGGCGCCCGAGCGGCTGACCAAGTCGAGCGTGATGGTGGGGCTCGGCGAGAGCGACGACGAGGTGCTCGAGGCGCTCGCCGACCTGCGCGCGGCCGGGGTCGACGTGGTCACGCTCGGGCAGTACCTGCGCCCGACGCCGAAGCACCACGAGGTCGTGCGCTTCGTGCCGCCCGAGACCTTCGACCGCTACGCCGACGAGGCCCGCCGCCTGGGCTTTCTGTACGCGGCGTCGGGGCCGCTCGTGCGCTCGAGCTACAAGGCGGCCGAGGTGTTCTTGCGCTCGGTCCTGCGGCCGGGCGAGGGGCGCTCGGCCGAGGCGCTGCTCGAAGAGCGGCTCGAGCGGGCGCGGGCCGAGGCCGAGCGCGTCAGCCAGGCCTTCGGCGCCCCGCTGAGCACGGCCGACGTGGCCGCGCGCGAGGCCTCGACGCTGCTGCGCGAGGCGTCGGGCGGGGGGCTCGTGCCGGCGCACTCGCTGGTGCGGCGATGAAGGTCGACGTACGCCCCTGAGGCGGGGGGCCGGCGGGGGGTTGCGGGGCGTTTTCCCTTTCCCCTCGGGCCGGGCGATGTCGTACCCTTCCGCGGCTCCGCCCCTCGCCTCAGCCTAGGGAGTACGCGTCTCGATGTCCGCTGCCGACCCGTCCGTGCTCGACAAGCTGGTCCGCTACCTCGCCCGGCCCCCGCAGGGGGCGCCCGAGGGGGCGGGCTCGGTGCTGGTCGTCGCGGCGATGTCGTACGGGGCGCGGCCGGCCGATCACGATACGACGGTGCCGACGGGCTTCGATCCGCAGGCGGCGGCGCTCTTCGAGTCGGTGGTCGAGGCGGCCTTTTTGGTGGCGAGCGCGGACGGGCACTTCGACGCCGACGAGCGGCGGGCGTTCGAGTCGGTGGTGCACCGCTCGTGCGGTCGGGGCGTGAGCGAGCGGCAGATTCAGGCGCTGCTCGCCGACCTCGAAGAGCTCTACCAAGAAGACGGCCTCGAGCACCGGCTCTCGATGGTGGGGCGGCTGGTGACCAAAGAGTCGCACCAGCGCGAGGTGCTGCGCGTCGCGTCGCTGCTCGCGTCGATCTCGGGCGGGGTCGACGACGCCGAGCGGCACGTGCTCGAGCGGCTGGCGGCGACGTTTGGGCTGGGGGGCGCGGCGGTCGACGACGCGCTGCGTGATGTCCGCAGCGCGCTGGCGAGCTGATTCTCTCTTCCCTGCCCGGCCTTCCTGACTATGCTCCGCCCGCGCGCGGGGCGGCAGGTTTGCCCTGCGCGCGGGGCGCGCGGGCGTTGGGCCCGCGACGCCCCGGGGCCCGCGGCCACGCGGGCCCTCCCCCTGCGCCCCGGCCCGGCCGGCCCCGAGACGGGCGGGCCGGGGCGCCCCTCTCCTGAAGCACCGAGCGCGGCACGACCATGACGACCTCCTCGCCCCACGAAGCCGACCACCACCGCAACAACGGCCCCGCGCGCGGGGGCGTGCCCGAGCACGGCGACGACGTCATCCGCGTCTTGCGCGACGACGGCTCGCTCGACCCGCGGCACGATCCGCGCGTCGAAGACGAGCAGGTGCTCGAGCTGTACCGGGCGATGGTGCGGGTGCGCATTCTCGACGACCGGCTGGTGACGCTGCAGCGGCAGGGCCGCATCGGCTTTCACATCGGCAGCCTGGGCGAAGAGGCGACCATCTTGGGGTCGGCCTTCGCGATGCGCCCGAACGACTGGATCTTCCCCTGCTACCGCGAGTTCGGCGCGGCGCTCTGGCGGGGCATGCCGCTCGAGCGCTACATCGACAACATGTTCGGCAACTCGGCCGACCCGGCCAAGGGCCGGCAGATGCCCGACCACTACACCTACCGGGCGGCGAAGTTCGGCTCGGTCAGCTCGCCGATCGGCACGCAGATCACCCAGGCGGTGGGCTTCGCGTGGGCGGCGAAGATGCGCAAAGAAGACCTCGCCGTGCTCGTCTACTTCGGCGAGGGGGCGACGAGCTCGAGCGAGTTCCACAACGGGATGAACTTCGCCGGCGTCTTCAAGACGCCGACGGTCTTCTTGTGCCGCAACAACGGCTGGGCCATCTCGGTGCCGACCGAGCGGCAGAGCGCGAGCGAGACGTTCGCGGCCAAGGGCATCGCCTACGGGGTGCCGGCGCTGCGCTGCGACGGCAACGACCTGTTCGCCGTCATCGCGGCGACGCGCGCGGCGGTGCAGCACGCGGCCTCGGGCAGCGGGCCGATGCTGGTCGAGGCGCTGACCTACCGGCTGAGCGGGCACTCGACGAGCGACGACCCGCGCGCCTACCGGCAAGAGCAGCAGGTGGCGCAGTGGCGGCAGCGCGACCCGCTGGCGCGGCTGCGCCAGCACCTCGAGGCGCGCAAGCTCTGGGGCGAGGGCGAGCAGAAGGCGCTCGAGGCCGAGGCCGAGGGGCAGATCGCGCAGGCGGTCGCGGCGGCCGAGGCGACGCCGCCGCCGCCGCTCGAGTCGATGTTCGAGGACGTGTTCGCCTCGCCGCCCTGGCACCTGCGCGAGCAGCGCGAGCAGCTCTTGCGCGGGCCGCGGGCCAAGGGGCACGGGGGGCACTGAGCGCGCCCCGAGGGCCCGGCGCCCCCGCCGGGGCCCGGGCGAGACGAGTGTTGGAACCATTCGGCGTGGCGGCCCGCGGGGGCCGCGCGCGCCCGGCCGGAGGCCCTTGAGCGATGCCGCAGATGAACATGGTCCAGGCGATCAACGACGCGCTGCGCTTCGAGATGCGGCGCGACGACCGGGTGGTCGTCCTCGGCGAAGACGTGGGCAAGGTGGGCGGCGTCTTCCGCGTCACCTCGGGGCTCTTCGACGAGTTCGGCGACGACCGGGTGGTCGACACGCCCCTCAGCGAGGGCGGCATCATCGGCGCGGCCATCGGCATGGCGCTCTACGGCCTGGTGCCGGTGCCCGAGATTCAGTTCGCCGACTTCATCTTCCCCGCGTACGACCAGCTCGTCTCCGAGCTCGCCAAGTTCCGCTACCGGTCGGGCGGCGAGTACCCGGCCAAGCTCGTCGTGCGCACGCCGGTCGGCGGCGGCATTCGCGGCGGGCACTACCACTCGCAGTCGCCCGAGGCGCAGTTCATTCACGTCGCGGGCCTGAAGGTGGTCTGCCCCTCGAACCCGTACGACGCCAAGGGCCTCTTGCTCGCGAGCATCCGCGACCCCGACCCGGTGCTCTTCTTCGAGCCGAAGCGCATCTACCGCGCGGCCAAGGGCGAGGTGCCCGAGGGCGACTACACGGTCGAGCTCGGCCGGGCGAGCGTGGTGCGGCCGGGCCAGCACGTCACGGTGGTGACCTGGGGGGCGATGCTCTACGAGGCGCTCGAGGCGGCGCACCAGGCGGCGGGGCAGGGCGTCGAGTGCGAGGTCATCGACCTGCGCACGCTCTGGCCGCTCGACATCGACACGGTCATCGAGAGCGTGAAGAAGACCGGGCGCGTGGTCGTCGTGCACGAGGCGCCCAAGTCGGTCGGCTTCGGCGCCGAGATCGTGGCGCTCATCAACGAGAAGGCCTTCTTGCACCTCGAGGCGCCGCCGCGGCGGGTGACGGGCTGGGACACGCCCTTCCCCTACACGCTCGAGATGGAATACCTGCCCCTCGCGCACCGCATTCTGCCCGCCGTCCTCGAGACCGCGCGCTACTGAGCGCGGGGAGACACTGAGACCATGGCCCGCTTCGAATTCAAGCTGCCCGACATCGGCGAGGGCGTGACCGAGGGCGAGATCGTCGCCTGGGCCGAGGGCGTCGAGGTCGGCGCCGTCGTCAAGGCCGACCAGGCGCTCGCCGAGGTCATGACCGACAAGGCGACGGTGACCATCACGAGCCCGAGGGCCGGCAAGATTCTCGAGCTCGGGGGCAAGGTGGGGCAGATCGTCGCGGTCGGCGCGAACCTCGTCGTGCTCGACACCGACGCGCCGGGCGGCGCGGCCCACGCCCCCGCCGCCCCCGCCGCCCGCGGCTCGGGCCCGCTGCCGACCTCGGCGCAGGTCGGCCCCGACACCATCGCCGCCCGGCCGCCGTCGGCCGCCGGCGCCGTCGACCCGGGGCGCGCCCCCGTCGCCGGGGCGAACCTCGCGACCGCCGCCGTCACCGCGCCCGCCACCTCCGCCACGCCCTCGGTCGGCCAGACCCCGACCTCGGGCAACGCCGCGACCGCCGTCGGCGACATCCGCGAAGATTTGCCCGGCATGAACCTCGCGCCCGCCGGCCGCGACCAGGGCCCGCGCCCCTCGGCGAACGGCAACGGCGGCGGCTACTTCTCCGAGAAGCCGCTCGCCACCCCGGCCACGCGCAAGCTCGCGCGCGATCTCGGCGTCGACCTGCGCCGCGTCCGGCCCACCGGCCCGAACAACCGCGTCACCAAAGACGACGTGCGCGCGATGAGCGCCCCCGAGGCCGCCCCCGAGGCCGCCCGCGCCCCCGCGCCCGCCCCGGCCACCCCGGCCGCGCCCGCGCCCGCGCCCGTCGCGCCGGCCCCGGCGCCCGCCGCCCGCGAGCCCGTCGCCGTGCGCGCGCCCTCGCCGGCCGCCCAGGCGCTCGAAGAGCGCACCCCGCTCAAGGGCGTGCGCAAGAAGATCTTCAACCAGATGGCGCGGTCGAAGCAGACGGCCGCGCACTTCACCTTCGTCGAAGAGTGCGACGTGACGGCGCTGCGCGATCTGCGCGAGCGGCTCAAGCCCCGGGCGCAGGCGCAGGGGGTCAAGCTCAGCTTCTTGCCCTTCATCGTCAAGGCCGTCGTCGCCGCGCTCAAGCGGCACCCCGACCTGAACAGCGCCTTCGACGAGTCGACGAACGAGATCGTGCGCCGGCGCTACTACAACGTCGGCATCGCCACGGCGACCGAGGCGGGGCTCACCGTGCCCGTCCTGAAAGACGCCGATCGGCGCTCGCTGCTCGGCATCGCCGCCGAGATCGAGCGGCTCGCCCGCGACGCGCGCGACGGCAAGATCAAGCTCGAAGATCTGCAGGGCTCGACCTTCACCATCACCTCGCTCGGGCAGCAGGGCGGCCTCTTCGCGACGCCGATCTTGAACTTTCCCGAGGTGGGCATCTTGGGCGTGCACCAGATGAAGCAGAAGCCCGTGGTGCGCGACGGCCAGATCGTCATCGGCGAGGTGATGCTGCTCTCGCTCAGCTTCGACCACCGCATCATCGACGGGCACGTGGGCGCGGCCTTCGCCTACGAGGTCATTCGCTTCCTCGAGCACCCCGACGATCTCTTCCTCGAGATGTCGTTAGCGCCCGGCGGCCGTGCCCCCGACCGAGCGCATCGCCGTCGACCCCGGGCGCCCCGACCCCGCGGCGCTCGCCCGGGCCGCCGCGGTGCTCGCGCGCGGGGGGCTCGTCGCCTTCCCGACCGAGACGGTGTACGGCCTCGGCGCGCTCGCGCTCGACGCGGACGCCGTCCGGCGCATCTTCGCCGCCAAGGGCCGCCCGCCCTCGAACCCCGTCATCGTGCACGTGCCGGGGCTCGCGCCCGCCCGCGCGCTCGCGGCGCCCTTTCCGCCCCTCGCCGAGGCGCTCGCCGACGCCTTCTGGCCGGGCCCGCTCACGCTCGTCGTGCCCCGCTCGCCGCGCGTGCCCGACGTCGTCACCGCCGGCGGCCCGACGGTCGCCCTGCGCTCGCCCGCGCACCCCGTCGCGCTCGGCCTGCTCGAGGCGCTCTCGGCCCCCGTCGCCGCCCCGAGCGCCAACCCCTCGAGCGCCGTCTCGCCGACCTCGGCCGACCACGTGCTCGCCGGCCTCGACGGACGCATCGATCTGGTGCTCGACGCCGGGCCCTGCCCGCTCGGCATCGAGTCCACGGTCGTCGACGCGACCGGCGACGAGCCCCTCGTGCTGCGGCCCGGCTCGATCACGCGCGACGCCCTCGCCGCCGTCGCCCGCGCCCGCGCGCCTGCGCCGCTCGCCGCCCGCGCGCCCTCGCCGCCGCCCTCGCCCGGCGCGGCGCCCTCACCCGGCGCCGTCGCTCCGCCGGGCGGCGGGCTTGCTGGCGAAGGCCCCTCGGCGGCGCCCGCCCGCTCGCCCGGCCAGCTCGCGCGCCATTACGCCCCCCGCACGCCGCTCTCGCTCAAGACGAGGCGCGAGCTCATCGAAGCGCTTCAGCGCCCGCCGACTCCGCCGCCCGCCCTTCTCTGGTGCGGCCGCGCGCCGGGGCCCGCCCCCGCGGGCGCGCTCTGGGTCGAGCTGCCCAACGAGCCCGCGGGCTACGCCGCCCGGCTCTATGCGACGCTGCATGAGCTCGACGGCAGGGCGGGCGCGCTCTGGGTCGAGCGCCCGCCCGAGGGCCCGGCCTGGGAGGCGCTGCACGATCGGCTGCGTCGGGCGTCCGTCAGCGCCGGCTGAAGCGGCCGCGAGGCGCTCGGCGCGGCGAGCCCGGGCGCGGCGGGTTGGCTGGCGCGACCGCCGCCCGCCGCGACCCGTGCCCGGACCCGGCTCAGGCCGCGGTCTCGACCGCTTCGTCGGACGGCGCGGGTGGGGGCTCCGAGGCGGCGGGCACCTGCGCGCGGCCGCGGCACGCCACCACGAGGGCGTAGCAGGCGAGCACGGCGCTGACGTGGTGCTGCCAGCCCACGTAGGTGCGGCCTTCGAAGTGATCGAGCCCGAGGCCACGCCTGAGCTCGTCGTGGGGCCGCCGCGAGCGCCCCCGCGCGCGCGCGAGACGCACCAGCTCTTCGATCGGCGTCTCGGGCGGCAGTGTGCTCAGCGCGTAGCGCGCGGGGGCGCCGCGGCCCTCGGGCCACTCGACGAGCAACTCTTGCTCGCGCGGCTCGCTCTGGCCCGGCTGGGCCGGCGCGACGCGCACGCGCGCGAAGCGCGAAGGGGCCGAGGCGTCGCCGGCGTCGGCGCCCGGCACGCGGCCGAAGGCGTGCGCCGGCAGCGCCCGCGCGATCTCGCGCGCCGGCATCCGGGCGCCGCCGAGCTCGGGGCAGACGAGGCCGGTGTCGGCGTCGATCTCGAGCAGGTACGGCAGCCCCGCGCGCGCGACGCCGTCGCGGAACGTACAATCGGACCCGTACGCCACGCCGGCGACGACGGGCGCCGCGGGCAGCCCCGCGCGCACGGCGTCGGCCAGCAGATCGAGCGCGATCTCGGACGTGCCCCGGAAGCGCAGCCCCTCGGGGATCTTGGCGCGCTTGCGCCGGCGCTCGTCGAAGGCCCACGCCTCGGGCAGAAAGAGGTCGAGGCCGACCGGCAGCTCGACCGGCAGGCGCTGCGAGCGGGTGACGAGCGTCAGGCCGACGGCGATCTGGCAGTTGAGCTGCCGGCCGGCCGCGCGGCTATACTGCCGCTGGACGCCGGGCGAGTGCTCGCCCTGCTTGGGGAAGCAAACGTCGTCGACGAGCCACGCCCCCGGCTCGCCCGCGGGCAGCTCGGCGAGCGCGAAGTGGGCGGCGAAGGCACGCAGGGCGCGGTCGTCCCAGCGCGACGAGTTGAGGAAGTGGCAGAGCCGATCATGGTACCGCTGGCTCAGGACCGGATCGCCCCCGGCCGCGCGCACCGCGATGGGCTCGGCGCTCTTGCGCTCGCCCTCGCCGAGCAGGCCGAGCACGTAAAGCGAGAACGAGGCCCGCCGCTCGGGGCGGCCGAGCAGCCCGCCGGCGCCCTCAAGGAAGCGCTCGAGCGCGTCTCGGGGCACCACCGGGGCGAAGGGAAGGGGGCCCGAGGGGCCCGGGGTCGCGTGCGCGTCTGAAGAATTCTCCCACCCGAGAGCAGAGCTCGATTGATTCGACATGACCTTCCTGCGGTAAGAAAAGTAAGCGCGCCCTCCGGCCCCGGACTCCGAGGGCCTCGGACCGGGGGGGTACGAGGCCGGCAGGCGAATGGTGTAGAGATGTCTCGACGCCCCCGTTTTGATCGTCCCGGCTGCCCCCTTTTTTGAACTTTGGGGGGCTCCCTTTGGCGCCGGTTGTCGCCGGTTGTGGGCAAGTTGCCGCCCCCTGCCGTGGCCGGCCGACGCCCCGCCCGCCGCGAGCCCGGAGCGACCAGCGGCCTGCCGGTGCTGCGCGCCGCGCTGGGCCCCCGCCCGCCGCGAGCCCGGAGCGACCTCGTCGCCGCGGGCCTCAGCGGCGAGGCGCGCGCGGCGCCGACACCCCGCCCGCCGCGGGCCCGGAGCGACCTCCCCCGGGAGCGGGCCCGATGCCGGGCGGGGCGTCGCCGGCTGCAGTCGCCGCGCTATCTGGCGAAGAAGTCGCCTCGTTCGAAACGACACAGCGCGAATCGTGGCCTTAATCGAAATACTATTCGGAAAGGCATGGCGCGAGCGCGGCCGGGCGCCGGGCCGCCCGCGGGGCGGCCGGCACGCGCATCAGAGGCGGCTTTTTCCGTGGTGATGGGGGGCCTCGTCGCTTGCTGCCGGCGCGAGCGGGGGCGGGGTGCCACGCCATGATGACGGGGGGCCCCGACCGTGGGGCGCATCTTTTTTAACGGGATTGCGGGCGCTCGCCCCCGCGGGTCGATGTGCGCTGGTGAAACGAATTTTGCGAGGGTAGAACACGCGTCGCGGCAGCTAATTTTCTCCCGTGACGCGCGTGTCATGCCAGGCAGGCGAGTGCAGGGCAGGGGGGCGAGACAAAGCGAACCGAGGTTCGCAGTTGGTAAAGAGAGGTTTGTCTCCGCCCGAGGCGGGGGGGCGAAAAGCCGCGCCAAGGCTTGAAACAAGCCTCGCGAGCGTACGAGAGGGCCTCCAAAGGGGGTTCGGCCCGCCGCTCGGGGGCGGCACCGGGACACCCCGCCGGAGGGGGCCGAGCTCTCGGAGGGGGCAGGAAGGGAGGCAAGTCGTTCCCTCCGAGACATATTTTTACGCCATGATTGAATTTTAGCAAGACAGAATTGTTATTTTTGACATTTTTGATGAGTAAAAAGTTTGAACGAAGCCTCTTCCTTAGGCTTGCTCTTGCCGTGGATATAGGCAGACTACGTATATGTCCCACCGCGGCTTGCTCGGTCTCGCAGTCGCCTCCATTCTCCTACTCGCCTGTGCTCCCGAGGGCGAAGTCGACGGAGAGGGCTGGCCCGACGCGGGCGAGGCGGCCGAGGTGCCGGGCGACGCGAGGCTGGGGCCCGAGGGCATTTCGACGAACGGCATTTCGACGAACGGCATCTCGACGAACGGCATCTCGACGAACGGCATTCCGATCAACAACCAGACGCTCGAGGGCGTCGCGCTCGGCGGGGCGACGCTCGGCGCGCAGGCCCTCGGGGGCGTCACGCTCACGGCGACGGTCTTCTCGGCCACGCTGCCCGACGGCGGGGCGCTGAGCGGCGACCAGATCGTCGGGGCGAGCTTTCTGGGCGAGCTCACGAACGGTAACACGAAGAAGCTGCGGGTCGACGCGCGGGTGCAGCTCTCGGGGGCCGGCGCGGGGCTGAGCGCCTACGAAGTTACGTACAACACGTCGTCGGGGCGCAAGCACCTTTGCGGCCTCGACGCGAGCGGCCAGCCGGTGCTCGCCGTCCCCGTCATGGGCACGTGGAACTACGGGCAGGGCGTGCCCGGCGGCGGCGCCTTCACCCCGAGCGCGACCCACTTCACCTTCGCCTGCCGCGGCGCGGCCATCGCCAAGTGTGTCGAGCTCGGCTACCGCCCCTGGCAGGCCGCGCCGGGCGGCGGCACCCTGCAGAACCACCTCGCGGCCTGCACGCGCGCGCTGCGCGCCGACTACTGCGGCGACGGCACGTCGTGGACGGTCGACGGCACGACCATCAACCTCTACGACGCGGCCGGCGTGCAGGCCGACACCGAGTCGTGGGGCTTCGAGGCCGAGTGGACGGCCAACGGCGCGCGCTTCATCACGGGCGGGTCGGGGGCGCGCTACACGCTGGTGGGCGGGGCGACGCCCCCCTGCCTGTCGACGCTGCTCTCGCCGAGCGCGGGCAACGCGGCGCACTTCTCGAGCGGCACGCTCTTGATGACCGAGTACGTGCACTGACGCCCCGCCGCCCTCGGAGGGGCGGGGGCGCGGCCCGCCGCCCTCGAAAGGGGCGGCGGCGGGGGCGCGGCCCACCGCCCTCGAAAGGGGCGCGGCGGCGGGGGCGCGGCCTGCCGCCCTCGAAGCGGCGGGGGCGAAGGCGCGGCCCCCCGGCCGCCGGCGGCGCTCAGGGCGCGGGCGCGACGTAGGAGCGGCGGTGCTCGCGCACGCCGAGGAAGCGGTAGTCGTCGGGCGGGGCCTCGACGGCGGGCCGCTCGTCGTGCGCCTCGCGGGCGCGCATCACCTCTTCGTACTCGGCGATCGAGAGGGCCGTCCTCGCCGCGAGCATGGCCTCGAGCCCGAGCGCCCGCACCCGCGCCTGGGCGCCGGGGTTCACGGTGCCCGAGAAGAACTCGGCGCACGAGCCGCTGCCGTAGCTGAAGAGCCCGATGCGCGCGCCGTCGAGCGGCCGCGGCGCCGTGGCGAGCAGGCTGGCGAGGGCGAGGTAGAGCGAGCCCGTGTAGAGGTTGCCGACCTGCGAGGGCAGCGCGAGCGAGGGGCCGACCAGCCGCTCGAAGCTCGCGTCGGGCTCGGGGTCGCCGTCGACCGCGCGCAGGTGCCGGTGCGCCTTCTTCGCCATCTTGGCGTAGGGCACGTGGTAGGCGAGGGCCGCGAAGCGCTCGCTGAAGAAGGGCACCCCGGGCGCGCCCGCCAGCTCTTTGTAGTGCCCGTACGCGCCCGCGAGCGCGTCGAGGTAGCAGCGCACCGAGTAGTGCCCGTCGACCAGCGCGTCTTTCGAGTAGAGCGGGCGCCAGAAGTCGTGCACGTCGTTCGACCAGACCCCCGAGAGCCCCGCGTCGAGCGCCACGAGCCGCGGCGAGTCGGACACGAGCAGCGCCACCGCCCCCGCCCCCTGCGTCGGCTCGCCCGCCGAGCCGAGCCCGTAGCGCGCCACGTCGCTGCACACGATGAGCGCCTTCTGCCCCCGCGCGCTGCCGCTGCGCACCCAGTCGAGCGCCAACTGCAGCGCCGCCGTGCCCCCGTAGCACGCGTGCTTCGTCTCGAAGACCCGGCAGCGCCGCCCGATGCCCAAAAGCCCCTGCACGTACGACGACGCCGGCTTCGCGTGATCGACCGCCGTCTCGGTGCCCACCACCAGCATGCCCACGCCCCCCGGGTCGACCCCCGCCGCCCCGAGCGCCATGCGCCCCGCCCGCGCCGCCAACGTCACCGTGTCGTCGCCGGGCTGCGGCACCGCCATGCGCCGCGTGCCCAGCCCCTCGACGTACTTGCCGGGCGGCACCCCGCGCGCCGCCGCCAACGCCTCGAGCTCGAGATACGTCGACGGCACCGCCACGCCCATCGCCTCGATGCCCACCGCTTGCGTCATGATGCCTCCGTCAGCTTCGGGTGGCCGCCTCAGGGGGGCCAAAAACCTTGACAAGAAGGCTATAGACGCATTTTGTGCGGGGTGCCAGCGCGCCGCGTCAAAGGCGAGCCCAAACGCCCGGCCCCGAACCCGGCCTTCGCCCGGGCCCCACCCCCCTCAGCCCGCCAGAAAGGGCGTCAAATCGAGCTCGGCCGCAGCGCCCGCCGCCGGATGAGCCCCTCCTGCGCCGTCGACGCCACCAGGCGCCCGTCGCGCGTGAAGAAGCGCCCCCGCACGAAGCCCCGCGCCCCGTGCGCCGCCGGGCTCTCCATCGCGTGCAAGAGCCACTCGTCGCAGCGAAACGGCTGGTGGAACCACATCACGTGATCGATCGACGCGATCTGCAGGCCCGGCGTCAGCCAGTTCACCCCGTGCGGCACGAGCGACGTCGTGACGAACGAGAAGTCGGACACGTACGCGAGCAGGTAGCGGTGCAGCGCCGGGTCGTCGGGCAGGGGGGCCGCGGCGCGCAGCCAGAGCAGGCGCCGGGCCTCGCGCGGCGTCGGCGAGAAGGGGTCGTCGTCGGGGTCGGCCGCGCGCATCTCGAAGGGCCGCTCGGCGCTCGCCCGCTCGACCGCGAACTTGGGCAGGCGCCCGACGTGCTTCGCCATGCGCTCGCGGTCGGTCGGCAGCGACTCGGGCGGGGGCGCCTCGGGCATCGGGTCTTGGTGCTCGAAGCCCGCCTCGCCCACCTGGAACGACGCCGACAGGTTGAAAATGGGCCGCCCCGCCTGGATCGCCACCACGCGCCGGGTCGTGAACGAGGTGCCGTCGCGGATGCGATCGACGTCGTAGACGATGGGCCTCGAGACGTCGCCCGGCCGCAGGAAGTACGCGTGCAGCGAGTGCACCGGCCGCTCGCGCGGCACGGTCTGCGCGGCCGCCGAGAGCGCCTGGCCGAGCACCTGCCCGCCGAAGACCGTGCCCCAGCCGAGGTCTTGGCTGGGGCCGCGAAAGAGGTTCTCTTCGATGCGCTCGAGCGAGAGCTGCGCGACGAGGTCTTGCAGGGCCTTGGACACGCCGGCAAGGTACACGCTCGCCGGGCCCCGCGCACGCCGGGCCGCCCCGCGGCGCCCCCGCCGACCGCGTCGCCCGAGCGCCCGCCGCTCAGCCCTCGTCGTCGGCGGCCGCGCGCGTCGTAAAAAGCGCGAGCGCCGCCTCGGGGTCGTTCCGCCACGCGCGCAGCGTCGGCACCGGCTCGCCGACGAGCGCCGAGGCGACGACCAGGCGGGCGTCGTCGTCGCGGCCGTCGTAGAGCTTGATCGCCGCCGCGAACCAGTGCGGCTCGGCGAGCTCGGGCGTCGCCGCCCGCAGCGCGTTGACCCGCTCGACGTAGTCGCGCTTCGTGAGCCCGAGCGCCCCCTCGAGCCCCCGCTGCAGCGCCCCGAAGGCGGCGTCGGCCGCCCGCCGCGCGGCGAAGTAGGGCCGCAGCGACCCGAGCGCGTACGCCGACGCCTCGTGATCGAGCCCGAGGCGGGCGAAGGCGGGCGCGACCTCGGCCTCGTCGCCGAGCCCGAGCAAGAAGGCGATGCGCCGCGCGCCCCGCTCGCCCAGCGTGGCCATGTGGCCGTGCAGGCGCAGGTACTCGGCCGCCTTGAGCTTCATCAAGAAGGCCCGCCCCGCGCGGTCGCGGAACCTCGCCACCACGCCCTCGCGCCCGCTCATGGCCGCGACGTGCCCGAGCACCTCGTCGAGCCCCCGGGGCAGCGCGTGCGCGGGCGCGGGCGGCACCCCCGCCCGCCGCTCGAGGTGCTCGCTGAGGTCGCCGCCCCAGCGCGGCGCGAGCGTGCGCTTGCACACCGCGCCCAGAAAGTAGAGCCCCGGCTCGTCGTAGCGAATCACCAGCGCGTGCTCCGGACCGACGAACTCGAAGAGCAGCGAGTGGCCCGCGACGAGCGGATCTCGCCCCCCCTCGAGCAGCTCGAGCAGCCCCGGGTGCCGCCGCTCGATGAGCGCCCGCACCGGCTTCTCGAACGACCCGAGCGTCGCCTGCCCGCGCGTGCGCAGCGCCGGCCCCCCCTCGCGCGCGTCGGCCACGACGAGCGTGCCGTCGAGCTTCTCGACGAACTCGACCTCGCCCGACGCGAGCGCGCCCCGGAACGCCGCGTCGTGGTCGGCGCGCTCGCCGTGGTTGAAGAACTTCGGCCAGCCCGCCGACCGCACGTGGCCCTGCCGGTCGGTCACCAGCGACCGCAAGGGCAGCTCGTCGTCGCGCCAGGCATACTTGGTCTTGAAGGGCTGAATCAGCACCTCGTCGCCGTGGTGCGTCACCCGGAAGCTCTTGCGGTCGATGGCGTCGAGATCGACGCGGTAGGTCGAAGACATGGTTCTCTCGCCCCCAGCCCGCTCGTCTCGGTTCGGCGGGCGCGGCCGCCCGCAGTATACCCCCACGCAGCCCGCGCGCGACCGCCCGACGTCGCCCCCACGGCGCGCGCGACTCGCCAATGTCGCCCCCACGGCGCGCGCGACTCGCCGATGTCGCCCCCGGGGCCCGCCCGCGCCCGGCCGACGTCGCCCCCGGGGCCCCGCCCCCGACCGGCCGACGTCGCCCCCGGGGCCCGCCCCCGCTCGCCGAGGGCCGCGCTCGACCCGGCCGAGCGCCGGGGTCAGTGCGCCGAGCCCGCCGCGATCTGGCGCGCCCGCTCGGCCAGGCCCTGCACGACCGAGTGAAAGCTCTTGAGCTGCCGCACCTTCTCGCGCCCGAAGCGCTCTTCGATCGCCCGCGCGATGCGCGGCACCCGCGCCGTGCCCCCCGTGCAGCAGACCGCGTCGACGTCGCCGAACGCGAGCCCCGCCTCGCTCACCGTGCGGTCGAGCGCCCGCAAGACGGCGCCCGTCTCGCGCTCGCTGCCCGCCTCGAACTCGGCGCGCTCGACCCACTCGCGGATGTCCATCGACGGGTACTCGAAGACGAACTCGGCGCCCGTCGCGTCCGACAGGGCGCACTTGGTCTGCTCGATCTCGTCGAAGACCTGGAAGGCGAGCGAGTCTTCGACCAAGGTGAGAAGCTGGTTCATCTTCTGCTGGTCGCCCGGGCCGAGCGACCAGGCCCGCACGTCGCGCAAGAAGGCGAGCACGTCGCGGTGCTGCAGCACGACCATGTCGGCCGGCGAGCAGAGCTTCTCGACGATGGGCTTGGGCATCGTCAAGACGTTGCCCCCGAGCGGCACGCGGTAGCTCACCTCGGCGCCGAAGTGGCGCGCGATCTTGTGGCGCATCAGGCTGCCGTCGAGCGCGTCGCCCGCGACCGAGATGCCCCCGAGCGAGAGCACGTCGCCCGGGCCGAAGCCGTCGCGCCCCATGCGCACCACCGTATAGTCGGACGTGCCGCCGCCGAAGTCGGCCACCAGCACCGTCATCGGCCGCTCGAGCGCGAGCCGAAAGTCGTGCGCCGCCGCCACCGGCTCGGGGCAGAAGTGCACCTCGGCGAAGCCCGCGATCTCCGCCGCCCGCTCGAGCCGCGCCTCGGCCAGCGCGTCGCCCTCGGCGTCGAGCGAGAACTTCGCCGGCCGCCCCAGCACCACCCGCTCGACCCGCGCCCCGAAGTGCCGGTCGGCCCGCTCGCGCATCTCGCGCAGGAGCCGCCCCACCAGATCTTCGATCGTCACGACCCGGGCGCCGATCTGCGTGCCCGAGAAGGCCTTGTCGGGCAAATACTTCTTGAGCGATCGAATGAAGCGCCCCTGCATGCCGCCCTCGACGAAGTCGCGCACCGCCGCCGACCCGCACGAGAACCGGCCCTGCTCGAAGAAGAGCAGGCTGCGCAACACCGTCGGGTCGCCCTCGCCCTCGTCGAGCGGTATCGGCGCGCTCGTCGCCTCGGCGCTCGCCGCCGCCAGCAGCGAGTTCGAGGTGCCAAAGTCGACGGCGTAGATCTCGGGCCGGAAGGGCGTCGCCATGCTCTCGCCCTCATACTACGGCCCTTACGGCCGCGTCAGGGCGCCCGAAAGCGAGCGAGCCGGTGAGGCGCCCCCGCCGCCCGGGTCAAGGCGTCCGAACGCGGTAGAGCCGGTAGGGCGCCCCCGCCGCCCGGGTCAAGGCGTCCGAACGCGGTAGAGCCGGTAGGGTGCCCCCGCCGCCATGCGCTCGCGCGCCGGCGGCCGCAAGAGCTGGTCGATGTACGCGGGGATGGCGCTATCGGTGAAGAGCACCGCCCCGTCGGGCGCCACCGCGACCCCGTCGGCCCAGACCACCTCGGGCCGCCGGGCGAGCGTGCGCAGGCCGCCCGCCGGGTCGAGCCGCGCGACGCCGCCGTTCTCGACGTCGGTGACGAGCACCGAGCCGTCGGCCGCGATCTCGATGCCGTCGCTGAGCGGCTTCGGCCCCACCCGCTCGACCTTCGCCGCGAGCGCCTCGTCGCCCAGCGCGGGGTCGCGCAGGTGCTCGGTGCGCACGCGGTAGAGCGTGTCGTGGCTCATCGTGGCGTAATAGAGCCAGGCCCCGTCGGGGCTGAGCGCGATGCCGTCGACGCCGACCGAGAAGGTCAGCAGCCCGTAGCCCACGCGGTGCGGCCCGTGCGCCGTGCGGATCACCCAGTCTTGCGGCTGGGTCGAGGGGTGCCCCGCGAGCCGCGTGCGCACCCCCCAGCCGGCGACGTCGACGACGAGAATCGACGCCGCGGTGAACCGGAACGCCCCGGTGTCGGCCAGGTAGATCGTTTGCCCGTCGGGCGAGACCCGCAGATCTTGCGAGAAGCGGGCGACGCCCGGCTCGAACTCGTGGTCGACGACGCGCCGGCCGCTGGCCAGATCGTAGGCGATGAGCCGGGTGCGGGCCCGATCGAGCGTCGCGGGCGCGATGAGCCAGAGCCGGTCGAGGGCGTCGACCGTCATGCCGAAGATGAACTTGAGGTCGCCTTGCGCGGCGAGGTCGGGGTAAGGCCTCGGCTTGCCCTCGACCAGCTCGAAGACGAAGGCGTCGGTGAAGCGGTGCGAGTTGGTGAAGGGGTGCGTGTTGTAAAAGACCCGCCCCCGGCGCGAGACGGTGACGTTGCCGAGGGGCAGGGGGTGCTCGACCAGCACCTCGACCCGCCCGGCCGGCACCAGCGGCTCGGTGCTGACGTCGGGGTAGGGGCGCCCCCCGCCGTAGCGCAGCTTCACGAAGACGAGCAGGGCGGCGACCAGCCCCGCGAGGGCGAGGCCGAGCGGGGCGAGGCGCCGGAGCTTGGTGCGAGCCATGGCCCGAGTATGCACGCCCTCTTGCCATCTCTCTCATCGATTGATTCAATGAAATGCATGAACCAGATCGATGCGGCCCGCCTCGACCTGAACCTCTTGACCGCCCTCGGGGCGCTGCTCGCCGAGGGCAGCGTCACGGGCGCGGCGGCGCGGCTCGGCGTCGGCCAGCCCGCGGCCAGCCACGCCCTCTCGCGCCTGCGCGAGCTCTTCGGCGACCCGCTCTTCGTGCGCGTCGGGCGGCGCATGGTGCCCACCCCGCGCGCCGAAGCCCTGCGCGAGCCGCTCGCCCGCCTGCTCGACGACGCCTCGCGCCTCGTGCGCCGCGGCGAGCCCTTCGACCCGCGGCGCAGCGCCCGCGCCTTCGGCCTCGTCTGCCCCGATCTGCTGGCGCCCGTCCTGCCGCGCATCGTCGCGCGACTGAGCCGCCAGGCTCCCGGCGCCCGCCTCGAGGTCTCGGCGAGGCGAGACGCCAGCGCGATCGCCCTCGAAGAGGGGCGCGCCGATCTCGCTCTCGTGCCCGCCCCCGACGAGGGCCCGGGCCTCGTGCGCCGGGGCCTCGGCACGGTCCGCTTTGCCGTGCTCGCCCGGCGCGGCCACCCCGCCCTCGCCCGCTCCGGGGCGCTCGACGCCAGGGTCTGGGTGGCGCACCCGCACGTGATGGTGCGCACCGGGCACCAGGGTCAGAGCATCGTCGCCGGCGCCCTCGCGAGGCTCGGCTGCGAGCGGCGCGTCGGCCTCGTCGTCCCGACCTTTCTTGCCGCCCTGGTCGCCGTCGCCGAAACCGACTTCTTCTTCACCGCCCCCCGCGAGCTGGTCGGCCCGCTCCTGCGGCGCTTCGATCTGCTGGCGCTCGACCCACCCCTCGCCGTGCCCGAGGTGCCCGTCGCCGCGGTCTGGCACGAGCGCCACCAGGCCGACGAGGGGCATCGCTTCTTTCGCGAGCTCGTCCGGGCCGAGATCGAGGCGTTGCTTGGCGAGGGGCGGGCACCCGGGGCCCGCCGCCCCGCCGACCTCGCCCGGCCGGGGGGCGAGCCGCGGCGCCGGTCGGCCCCTTCGCGTCGGGCGTCGGTGCGGCCCCGCGCGCCCTCGGCGGGCTCGCCTTGAATCGCGCCCGCCGCCGCAGTCTTGGGGACAGGTAAAAATCTCCTTCTTGGCGCACACCCTCGTCGCCGCACACCAAGGGCACGGCGGGCGTGCCCACGACGCACGAGGCCGGCGTATTGGTCGGCCCCGACGCCCACCCCGACGAGGTCTCCGTCATGCAGCGGTCGTCGGTGTTGCCGAGGGTGATGCTGCCGTCGGCGCAGGTGATCCGGTGCTGTAGCTCGTACTGGCGGCCCGGCAGGGCAGGGAAGCTGAACGGGCAGCCGAAGAGCAAGAACGTGTCGGCGTCGGAGAAGACCTGCGGGGTATTGCAGCGGCTGTCGGTGAAGTTGATGCGCGTTCACGTCGAGGTGCGCAAAACGGCCGATTTCGACACAACCGCCGCGGGCGTTTTTTCATGTCCCGCCGAGGTCGTACAGGCCTCGTTCTTCGAGGCCCGCCTCGGGGAGGCGATCGGGGTGCTCGAGGCGCTCCGGGGGCGTTGGGGCGAGCTGCTCGTGGTCTGTCGGCGTCTGGGGGTCGGAGGGCGAGCGGTAGCTCGTGGGCAATGCCCCCACGCCCGAACGGCGGTGCTCGTTGCGCGACGGTTGCGACGAAGCCCTGCGCTGCGGGCGATCGGCCAGGGCAGCACAAAGAAATGGTTGGCGTAGCGCCAGGGTAAGGGGGGCTCGGCCTGCGAGGGGTGGTCGCAGGTCGCCTGTGGCAAAAAGGCTCAGGTGAAAAGATACAGAAGCGCCCTACAAGGGGCGGGGGCCCTGCGCTACGCTCATCGCAAACTTCGCGCACCGCACCGACGGGTGGCGCCGCGGGGTACCGACGCATGACGCTTACAAACTTGGGCCCGGGGTTGCTCGTCGACGGTGTGGTGCGCCTGGTGCGCCTGCTCGGCCAGGGTGGCATGGGCTCGATCTGGGTGGCTGAGCACCTGCGGCTGGGCACCGAGGTGGCGGTGAAGTTTCTCTCGCCGAGCCTGGCGAGCGAGGCGGCGCCGCTCGTACGCTTTCAGCACGAGGCGATGCTGGCGGCGCAGGTCAAGAGCCCGCACGTCGTGCAAATCTTCGACCAGGGGGTGTTCGCGGGCGAGCGGCCCTACATCGTGATGGAGCTGCTCGAGGGCGAAGATCTCGGCCAACGCCTCGACCGCGCGGGCCTGCTCGGGCTCGACGACATGGCCCGCGTGGTGGTGCAGGCCTGCCGCGCGCTCGGCAAGGCGCATGGCTTGGGCATCGTTCACCGAGACCTCAAGCCCGACAACATCTTCTTGCTCGATCAAGACGGCGAGCTCTTCGTCAAGGTGCTCGACTTCGGCGTCGCCAAGCGCACCGACATGGCGCGCTCGATGTCTATAACCGACCCGGGCTTGGTGGTCGGCACGCCCCACTACATGAGCCCCGAGCAGATGCTCGAGCAGGGGCCGCTCGACCACCGGGCCGACCTCTGGTCGCTCGGGGTCGTCGCCTACCGCTGCCTGATCGGGCGCTTGCCCTTCGAAGGCGACACGCTCGGGGGCGTGTACAGCGCCATCGAGCGGGGCACCTTCGAGCCGCCGAGCCGGGTGCGCGGCGACGTGCCGCCCGAGGTCGACGCGTGGTTCGCGAAGGCGCTGAGCCGCGATCTGTCCGGGCGCTTCGGCTCGGCGCGCGAGATGGCCGAGGCGCTCGTTGCGGCCTACGCGCTCGACGAGCCGCGCTCGCGCGGCCGGCTCTTCTCGTCGCTCGACGGCACGCGCGATAGCTGGTTCGCCCTCACGCCCGCGCGCTCCTCGCGGCGCTCGCCCGGCCCGCCCGGCCAGACCTCCGCGCCCTCGTCGCCGGCCTCGCCCGGCCAGGCCTTCTCGCGCCCCTCGCGGCCTTCGCCTGTCCCGCCCGACCAGGCCGTCGCGCCCTCGTCGCAGCCCTCGCCTGTCTCGCCCGACCAGGCCTTCTCGCGGCCCTCGCCCGCGTCGCCCGACCAGGCCCAGCCACGCGAGCCGACGGGCTCGTCGGCCGTGCTGGCGCCCGACCCCTTTCCGCCCGAGGCCCTGCCGTCTGCCGAGGCACCGCCGCCCTCCGAAGCGCCGCCGCCCTCCGAAGCGCCGCCGCCCTCCGAGGCGCCGCCGCCCTCCGAGGCGCCGCGCCGCTCGCGCCGCTCGCGCCGCGACATCGCCCGCCGGGCCGCCCTCGGCGTCGTGGCGCTGGTGACGTCGCTCGGCGCGGCCGCCCTCGTCAGCTCGTCACGCAAAACCCTCGATCGCCGCGCCGACGGCACGGGCGAGGTGACCGCTCTGGGGGCCCTCGGTGCAGTCGAGCCGGCCGGCTCACCCCCGGCCAGCGACACCTCGAACAACGCCGCGGTGCCGGGCGCGTCCCCTGGCACCTCGAACGATGCCGCGGCGCTAGGCCCATCACCCGACCCCTCGAACGATGCCGCGGCGCTAGGCGCATCACCCGACGCCGCGGCCTCGCCGTCGGCCGAGGCGCCGCCCGTCGCGTCCGAGGCATTGTCGACGCCCGATCAGCAGGCGGCCCGTCGGCTGGCGCGCACGCAGGGGGCCGACGCGAGCGAGGCGCCCGCGGTTACTCTCAAGGACAAGCCCGCCACCGACGCAGCCCCCGCCAAGGGCTCGAGCCCCGCGAGTGGCGGCCCCCCGCGCGCAGCGCAGCCATCGGCAGACTCGATCGCGGCTGCGGTGAGGCGGGTGATGCTGGCGCCGCCCCTGCGCGACGTCGAGCCCGAGCCGGCTGCCCCCGAGGGCTTGCCCACCGCGCCGCCGTCCGGGGCGCCGCCGTCCGGGGCGCCCCCGCCCGCGGCGGTGCCCCCCGCGGCGGTGCCCCCGCCCGCGACGGCGTCTCCGTCGGCGGCGACGCCTCCGGGCGGGCCGGCCCCGCCTGCCACTGCACGGCCGCCCGCCGAGGCGCGCCCCTCGGTCGTAGCGCCCCTGCCGGCCAAGGTGTCGCCCTTCGTCGCAACGCCCCCGCCCGCCGAGGCGCCCCCGGCGGCCGGCGTGTCTGGGGCGGGGGCGCCTTGAGCCGGCTCGCCGTGCGGCGCTTGCTCGACGAAGTGCGCGGCGAGCGCGGGGCGTGAGCCCCCGCGCCCGGCGACGCGGCCGAACGCCTCACCCGTACGTGGGGCGTTGCGGCCAGCCGGGCGGCGAGTCTTCTCATTCAGCCGGCGGATGACTTTGCGCGCTTCTTCGCCGAGAGGATGAGGGTCAGGAGCGGGCGCCGGCGCCGGGCGAGTCGACGGATCGTCCGGTCCAACGCGCCCGCCAAGGCATGCACGTGGGCGAAGAGCCGGTTGTGCGTCGCCTCCGCCCGCAGCACCTTCCACAGTCGCTCGATCACGTTGAGCTGGGGGCTGTAACTGGGCAGCCGATACAGCTCCAGATGCGGGTGGCGCGCGAGCGCGGCCTTCACCGGCTCGCCCGCGTGCCACGGCGCATTGTCGATCGTGAGCACCACGCGCGCGTGCCGCTCGGCCGGGTAGGCGCGCGCGACCGCGTCCAAGTGCCGGGCGAAGGCGTGCGCCAGACGCCGCGTCTTGTGCGTGCCCTCGCGCCGCCGTTGCCGCTGCTCGCTGACCACGCCGTGGCGCACCAGCCGCCCGGTCACCAGGTCGAGCGAAGCGAACAGATAGAACAGGTCCTTGTCGTCGCGCGTGCCGACCACGGGCCGCCGGCCCTTGACGCCGAGCGTGCGCACGAGCGTCGGCACCATCGGGAAGCGCGCCTCATCTTGGCTCAGCAGCACGCACCGGCCGGCCTCGGCCTCGCTTTTTCAACACCGTGAGCTCGCGGCGCGCATTCTCCTGCTTGCGCGCGTCGCCGCGCTCGAAATGGTAGGTCGGGCGGTAGGGGCGGATGCCGCAGCGGGCGCAGAAGTCGCGCACCGTGCGGGCGGCGACGCGCACGCCGCGCGTGCGGCCGAGGTGCGCCGCGAGCGCCTCGCTCGTCCAGTTCGCCCGGTCGACGCCGCTGGCGGCGGGGCCGCGGCGGACCCAGTCAACGAGCGCCTCGGCCGAAGCGTCATCGATCGCGCGCGCCTTACCGGGGGCCCACCGAATGCGCAGCCCGTCGAGGCCGCCGTGGCGCCAGCGCCCGAGCCACCGGCGCACCGTGCTCGGGTCGGTGGCGAGGTCGTCGGCGATCTGCGAGGTCGACCGGCCGCGGCCGGCCATGAGCACGGCTTGGGCGCGATCGCGCAGCCGCCGGTCCTCGGTCGTCCGAAACACCTGTTCGAGCTGCGCGACCTGCCCCGAGCTCAACGAGAGGGGGGTGGTCATACGCCCAAGGTAACCACGGGACGTGCAAAGTCATCCGCCGCCTGAATCAGGGGTTCTCGTCGGCCGTAGGGGGTAACCCCCAAAATGTCGTGGGCGAAGAGAATGCGGTCGAAGACGAACGACCCAATCGGGCTCGTGCGGTGCGGCCCAGGCTATAGCGCCTCGAGGAAGGCGACCAGATCGGCCCGTTCGGCCGGAGTGTAGACGAAGCCGAGCGTCTGCTCGTAATCAAGAATGACGTCGTTCAGGGTGGGGGCGATGCCATTGTGAAAGTACGGCGCTCGCGCCGCGAGCCCGCGCAGCGAGGGGGTCTTGAAGCGGTCCAGGTCGACCCAGCGCCCGCTGCGCAACGCCCGGCCCGGGTCGGTCGTCTGCCGCTCTTCGAGCGTCGCCTTGTTCCGTACGGTGTAGAGCGGCATACCCGCCTTGCGAAACTGCGCCCGCGACGCGCCGACATCGAAGAGCGTGCCGTTGACGTTGCTGCCGTTGTTGGCCGCGTTGTGGCAGCCCCGGCAGCTGCCGCCGCCGGGGTTGGGGGCGTTGAAGAGCTGCTGGCCGCGGGCGATCTGCTCGCGCTTCTTGTCGGCCGCCGCGCTCGTGCACGAGCCGGGGGCGAGATCGACCCAGGCGTCGTACAGATCGAAGGGGCCGTTCACCGGGGCCTGGGCCGAGAGGTGCTCGGGCCCGCCGCGGCCGCCACACACGTCGAGGCGAACACCGAACACCGAGGTCTGGGCGAAGCTCAGGCCGAGCTCGTACGTGACGATCGCGTCGATGGTCTCGGGGGCGGCCGGCGCGCCCTCTTGCGCGCCGGTGACCTTGCCCGCCGCCTGGTTGGCGAGGCCGGCGGGCATGTCGCCGCTGCCGTTGGTACTTTGGTCGTGCCAGCCGACGTTCTTCGCAATGTGAAAGTTCGCCGTCGCGAGCGGGCGCCGAAACGCTTCGAAGCGGGTCGGGCTTGCGCCCGCGCCGAGCGGGTCGTCGAACGCGACGATCGCGTACTCGGGCACGACGACCCCGCCCTCTGGCACTGGTACGAAGTCTCGAGTGCGATCTCGGCTTCGTGCGCGAGCGCGCCGCGTATTCGATGGGGTGGCAGCACGGCTCGGCCGACGGCCGCGCCGAGTTCTTTCGTCGCCAGGCCCCCGCGCTGAGCAAGAAGGCGAAACGCCTCGCCGACCAGGCCAGGTCGCTCGTGGTCAACGGCGGCCTGACCCCGCACGAGGCGACGGCGATTCTGCTCGAGACGGCCTAGCCCATTTTGCTCACCCGGCCGGCCCCGAGCTACGAGGGCTGAGTGGCGTGTCGGGGCGGGCGCTCGGTGGCCCGCCCCGACGCGCTTGCCGTCGGGCTCCGCACGCTTCCGAGCGCGTCTCGGGGCGCTCGGGCAGGGTGGCAGACGAAGCTTCGGTGAATCGACCTCTCTCGGCCGCCACCGAACCTCGACTCCGTCGAGTCGCTACCTCTCCGCTGTGGCTGCAAACCGACTCATTTGAGTCGATTTTCGTCCGTCCCCACTGAAAGTCGACTCAAACGAGTCGATTTCCGTCCGTTGGTGCTGAAAGTCGACTCAAACGAGTCGATTTTCGTCCGTCCCCACTGAAAGTCGACTCAAACGAGTCGATTTCCATCCGCTGCTGCTGAAAGTCGACTCATTTGAGTCGATTTTCCGCCCGTTGGTGCTGACCATCGACTGAGTTGGGTCGATTTTGGTCCACCGACGCGGAACGTCGACTCAATTGAGTCGAGCGCCACCGCCTTGGTGCTGACCATCGACCGGCCCGAGTCGACACCTACGCACCAAGGGTAAGCGCCGACCCGCCCGAGTCGAGGCATGGCCCCGCGACCGCCGGCGTCGACGCCCTCGCGTCGAGCGCGGGCCCCACCGCGACCGCCGGCGTCGACGCCCTCGCGTCGACCGAGAGCCCCACGGTCACCAAGGGTCGACCCCATCGTGTCGAGCGTGGGCCCCACCGCTACCAAGGGTCGACCCCATCGCGTCGAGCGAGGGCCCCACCCAAGGGTCGACCCCATCGCGTCGAGCGCGAGGGTACCGACCGCAGCGAAGCCGACTCGATCGACCGTCACGAGCCCGGGGCACCCTCATGTAGGGCGAAGGTCGCCTGCCTTCCGCAGGGACACTGCCGGGGGCGCTCAAAAAAAAACCTCATGGCACACAACTGCCGCGACGCCTGGCCGAGAGGACTTTTGTAACCGCAAAAATTTCACTCGGAGAAAGGCAACCATGGAAGCGAACGGATCAGGGACGAGGGCGTCGGAGGGTCAGGCGGTCGAAGCGCGGGCGGTCGAAGCACGAGCGGTCGGAGTGCCGGCCGGAGCGCAGGCGGTCGGAGCGCCGGCCGAAGCGCCGGCCGAAGGGGTGGCCGGAGGGCAGGCGGCCGAAGCGCACGCGGCCGGAGGGGCGGCCGAAGCGCCGATGGACGAGGACCAGGAAGCGAGGCGAGAAGCCTACGAAGAGATGGCGGCCGAGATTCAGGCCGTGCCCGCGACCGAGATCGCCGCCCGGCGGGTCGACATGCACCTGGCCTCGGCGCTCGTTCAGAGCGTGGCCAAGCGCGACGCCGAGCCAGAGCGGCGGGCCGAGTTCGAGCGGCTCGCGGTGGCGAAACTTTACGACCTCGGCCTTCTCGTCAGGCTCATCAAGCTCGCGCTCGCCGTCTGGTTCGTGCGAGAGATGCAGCTTCGCAGTCAGTACCGTGCCTCGAACGCCACCGTGCCCGAAGCGGTGGTTCAGCGGGCGCAAGCCCTGCGGGCCGCCATGGTGCGCGTCATCACCTTCTGGATGGGCGACGTCGACGAGGTGGCCACGCTGCTCGAGTTCGTTCGCTCGGGCAGCGGCCACAAAGACCTCGCGCTCGATCTGCGAGAGCTCGCGCGCATCTACCGGCGCGACGACTTCCGGGCCAAGGTGATGCCCGGCTCGCCCGGCTACGACCCGGCCGACGCCCTGAAGGCCCAGCAGCTCGCCGAAGACATCATCGCCTGCCTCGGCCTGGCCTCCGAGACCGAGGCCGAGCGCTGGTCTGCGCTGGCCGACCGCGCCTGGACCCTCATGGTACGCGCCTACGACCAGCACCGCAGCCGGGGCATCATGCTCTTCGGGTCGCGCGAAGACGTGTCCGTCACCTACCCCTCGCTCGTCACCGCCCTGCGTAGCGCCCCCACGCGCCGCCGCCGTCCCGAAGAGCCGCCCCAGGGCCCGGGCGGCGGGCCCGCGGGCGAGCCGGCCGACGAGCCCGAGGGCGACGACGGCGTCAACGGCTGACGAAGGGCGAGGCGCGCCTGACGCAGGCCGGGCGCGCCATGACGGTCGAGGGGCCACTTCGAGCGCGACGGCGCGCTGCTTCGATGGGCAGCAGGCAGGCGAGGCGTAGCCGCCCTTCGCCTTGCCTGCGGGGCCCGAGGCGGTATTGTCGAGGCGGGTCTCATGCTGACCGAGAACCACATCAAAGAGGGGCTCAGCCGGGCGTACGCCCCCTCGAGAGCGTCGGGCTCGGCGCTCTGGTTCTCAAGGGCATAGTAACCTGCGTGAAAGGGCGAGGGCTGCAGTGAGCGAACGAGAGCCCACGAAGCTGCTCGGGGCGCTCGAGGTCGTCGATCTGACGACCTACTTGGGCGCCAGGGGGTGGCGTCGGCGAGACGTTCCCCGCGACAAAGTGTTGGTCTTTGTCGGCCCCCTCGACAACGACGGGGTTGGGCACGGCGAGGGGGCTCGCCGACGGGCAGCAGCACCTTGCAGGGCTGGCCGGGCGGGCGCGGGCGGGGCAGACCGCGCCGGCGGAAACGATTCTCGCTCGCCCGCGGACCCGCTCTCGGCGCAGGTCGGGCTGCCTAGGGCCCTGCGCTGGCCGGGCTGTTGGCGGGCGCCGCGTCGGCGGGGGGCGGGGCGGCCGGGCGCGAGGCGACCTCTTCTTCGAGCTCGCGCAGGCGCTTGAGCACGCCCGGCATGCGCACGCCGTCGGGCATCAGGTTGACGGCGGTGCGCTGGGCGGCCACGGCCTCGTCGAGGCGGCCGAGGCGGAAGAGCAGCATGGCCGCGGTGTCGTAGCACTCGAAGCACGAGGGGTTGGCGCTGATGGCCTTCTTGGCGAAAGGCAGCCCGCGCTCGGGGGCGCCCTGGCGCGCGTCGTAGCGGGCGAGGGTGTCCCAGGCGGCGGCCGAGCCGGCGTTCTGGCGCAGGCCCTCGAGCAGCGCGTTCAGCTCGGCCTGGACGGCGGCGTCGTTCGCGAATTTCTTGAAGTTGTAGCTCAGGTACGAGGCGAGCGCGTGGGCGGTGCGAAAGTCTTCGGGCGCGAGCGCGCGCGCCTTGCGGTAGTCGGCGAGGGCCTCGGCGTCGCGGCGCTGCCGCTCGAACCACTCGCCGCGCAAGACGTAGGCCGGCGCGAACTTCGGGTCGGCCTTGATCGCGGCCTCGATCTCTTCGCCCGCCTGCGCCATGCCCTCGGGGCCGCGCCAGGGCCGGACGCGCGCCCAGAGCAGGCGCACCTCGGCCTCGGACATGGCCCGCCCGTGGGGGGTGGGTATGTCGCGCGGGGCGAAGGCGGCGCGCTCGGCCGGCACGCCGTAGAGCTCGATGTGCTGCCGGTAGGCCGACTCGAGCTGCGCGGGCGTGACGCCGTGCCGCCGCAGCGCCTCGCCGAACGAGGCGCGCGGGTCGCGGCCCTTGATGAGCGCGAGCAGGTACTCTTCGAGCGAGTCGCGCAGCGGCGGGGGGCCGAAGCGCATGGCGTGCACCAGGTTCCACGCGGCTTCGTAGTAGAGGAACGAGCGCTTGGCCTCGACGGGCGAGTCGCTCTGCGGGTAGAACTGCCGGTGGTCGGCCGCGACGAGCTGGGCGGCGCTCGGCATCTCGTCGCGCGTGGCCTCGATGACGCCCCGGTCGGTGGCGATCGTGCCGCGCGAGTTGACGCCGAAGTGCCGGTCGTCGGGCACGGCGCCGACCAGCGCCTCGCCGCTCTTGAAGGTCAGCGTTTCGTACGTCTTGGCGAGGCCCTCGTTCAGCCAGCGCGGCGCGGCGGGAAAGTAGAACGCGACGAAGCGGTGCGCGAGCTCGTGGCGCAGGACGGTGCGCAGGCGCGGGTCGACGCCGTGGTAGAGCACCATCATCGGGCGGTTGTCGGGGTCGTGCGCCGCGTGCTGAAAGTAGCCGCGCGTCTCGGGCGGGGCGACCTTGCGGTAGGCGTCTTCGCGCTGGAAGAGCGTCACCTCGAAGCGCCCCGTGGGCTTCTTCGAGTAGGGGAAGGCGACGTCCTCGAAGGAGCGGTAAATCTCTTCGAACTCGCGCGCCGTCTCGCGCGCCTCGTCGTCGGGCACGTCGGTGTAGAGCGTGAAGTGGCGCGTGGTCAGCGCCGACCACTTCGGGCCGCCCTGCGCGGGCGAGACGAACGTCGGCGGGGTGCACCCGCCCAGACCCAGGGCCGCCGCGAGCAGCGCCCCCCCCAAGGTGCGTTTCATGCGCCCTCGAATACCACGAAACACCCCCGGCCCGGAAGCGCGCGGCGAAGCCCCCGAAGCCAACAAATACCCCCGAGCCATTGCTGCTATCGCCGAGCGACCGCCGGCCGGCGTGACGTCGCGGGTTTCGTTGGCGTTCGGCGGCCGCGCGGCGGCCCTACGGTAGCGGCTTGGGTTCGCGAACGGCGGCCTGCATCGAAGTCAGGCAGGCAATCGCCGGAAGCTCAGGCGAAGGGCGGTAGTCAGAATCAGGCGTTGCGGCCGACGTTCGCGCACAGGTAATCCAGCTGTGGCTTGGTCGGGCGCCGGTGCGCGTCGGCCGGGCTCGCGAACGTCGGCCCGGGTACGGCGCCCCACGCGCCTTCCGTTGACACTGGGCATGGCCGCCGAATGCCGAAGTGTTGACACGCAGTGCGCCCTTCGGAGCGCCCCTTCCGAGGGTTGAGGATCTGCTTGGATCGCGCGCCCCGCCCCCGCCGGCCGGCGGGGAAGCGGAGGCGACCGCTAAACAGGTACCGCCCGAAGGGCGCAGAGCGAGGCTCGGCGACGGACGACCCCGGGTCAGGTTGGGCTGGGGCGAGGACTTACGGGTGGTCTTTCCGAATGTCGCAGGCCAACCTCCTCGCTCGCTCGCTCGCTCGCTCGCTCGCTCGCTCGCGCGTAGCGTGCGAGCGGGGGCACGCGAAAGGCGCCCATCACGGAGGGCTTACCTTGAAGTAGCACACGATGTTCGAGAGATCGAAATCGTCAAAGACATTCGTAGAGCTAGAGCCGGGAAAGGTCACCGCCCGAATCTCTAGCTCGTTGGTGCCATCACGAAGGATGTTCGGCCCAATGGTGATGGTCTGGTGGAACGTGAAGGGCGCGGTCTCGAGCTCGCCGGGGTAGTGGGCGATCGACCCGACCACCACGCCGTTGATCCGCACCGGCACGTCCTGGGTCGCATTGGTCAGGCCTCTGAGGTCGAAGGCCAAGATCGCCGGCTCGGCGGCCAGCCGCCCGGCCGTGGTAAAGTTCCTTTCCAAGACTTGGTTGCCGTCGCCGATGGTCAAGTTCGAGTTCCCCTGGATGACGACATAGTCGGTTACGCCTGCCATGACATTCTCCTTCTCGGGGCGGCTGACATTGCCCCGCGTTGGCGTTCGTTGACGCCGAGATATGTACATAAGAAGAAGAGGGCGCGACGGGCGCCGATCTGCTCGTTGTCGGAGCAGAGGGCGGGTGTGGCTAGAGAGGGTGAAGGGGGGGGTTAGCCTGTTGGCGAGGGTTCGGGGGCCTGAAACGGCTGCAAGAAACCATCTTCCTGGTGGTGGGCGCGAAACCCAGGCTCAGGGCATTTTGCGGTCGGCGCTTTAGCCCCCCCGGTACGCCGAGCTTACGGACCACGAAGACGTCGAGAGGCACGCGCAAGGCGTGGGCGACCTCGTAGCCAACCGGCACGCCGCCCCTCGGCGGGGCCAAGACGAGCGGGCTCTTCGAGGCGTACCCCTCGCTGCGCAATAGGCTCGCGAGGAGCCGACCTGCCTCCGCCCGGTTTTCAAAACGCATTGCCCTGGCCATCTCCCCCCCCTCCGCCCGGGATTCAAGAGAGCCACCTCTGCAGCGCTCATGCCAGCGCCGAGCCGGCCCGACGAATGTTTATGCTCTCGGCGCTTTCACAACATGCCTAACGTTCGGGCGACACGCCCCGCGCTTGGCGCGAAGCTCGAAACTCGTCTGAAAGTACGTTGGGCCCGACGAAAGGGGCGTTGCCCGGCTCGCTCGGGCAGAATGGTCGGCCCACCGAGGGCTCGAGCGCGACCGGCGGCGAAAGCGCCCGTAGCATTTTGCGACGTGCGGTGCATTTACACACAACAGCATGCCGACGCTGTGCTCGCGGTAACCCCAAAACTTGGTGGGCTGGGGCTTTCGAATCTGCGTACCCTGCGACAAGCAGGCCAGGCCCAGGTGCGGCAGAGTGAGAGGCAGGCGAGAGCCCTTTCGGCATTCGGCGGCCATTTTCAGTGCCAACGGAAGGCGCACGGGGCGCCGTGCCCGGGCCGACGCCAGCGAGCCGGGCCGACGCGTGCCGGCGCCCGGCCGAGCCCCGGTTGGACGGCCGGCTCATGACTTCATGGCTGGCGCGGCGCGGGGGCTGGTGAAGGGCGACGAGGCGGCCTGGCAAGCCTTCGTCGCGAGCGTCGAGGGCGCCGATCTCGGCCCCCCGGTGCGGGCCATGTTGCAGAACCCGCCGAGCAGCTGCTCTTTAGCGGCGGAGGGGGGCGCCCCTTGACTACGGGGGATAGGGGCGCGAATCCGAACCAGGGCATGGCATCGAAAGACCAGCAGAGGCAACGGGCAGACCAAGACTTCATCGCGTCCGGGCAAGAGCTCACCTTCGGCGACGCCGCCGGCCTGCCCCTGCCGCCGGCGCGGCTGTGCGCGTTGCGCGAAGACTCGCCGGGCGTCGAAGCAACCATCCGCTCGGGCCTGACCGCGGTCGTGTACAAACTGCGCGCCGGCGACCGCTGCTACGCAGTCAAGCGCGCGCGGCCGGCCTGCCTGGTGCAGAACGCCGACGGCCAGACTTCCTTCCTCAACGAGCTGCGCCGGCACGCCGAGCTGCGCGCGATGCGCGGGCGGGGCGTGCCGTTCCCCGGCGTGATCGCGCCGCTCTACGGCTCGCTGCGCGAGGGCCTGCTCGTCGGGCCCTGGGTCGAAGGCAGGCCCATCGACGACTTCGACCGCCGCACCCTCACGCAGGTCTTCGCGGCCGGCCGCGCCCTGCTCTCGCAAGGCTTCTTCGAATGGGACTTCAGCCCGGGCAACCTGCTCGACGACGGCGGGCAGGCCTGGCTCTTCGACTTCGGCTACATGTACCGCTTCGACCCGCTCACCGAATTCAACAGCGCCGGCAACGGCCGCGACGTGCCGGCCTTCCACCTGGCCGAGCGCATCGAGACCCGCGCCGCGTTCGCCTGGCTCTTGCGCATCGAAGGGCGCGACGGCCGGCCCGCCGCGCTGGCCGCATACCGCATGGTCAAGGAGGTCGCGCTCGGCTGCTACGCCACCTGGCGCGAAGAGCTGCGCGCCCGCCGCGCGGACACGCTCATCTGCCGCTGGCTCGACGGCGTGATGGCGGACTGGCGCGCGGCGCTGGCGGACGCCGACGCCGCGCTCGAGCGCATGTACCTGCGGGAGGGCTGGCGCTCGCACAGCCTCGATCTGCAGGATGACCTGCACGGCCAGACCTGCACGCCCGCGACCCTCCTGCGCGCCGGCTGGCTGATTCGCACCATCGAAACCAGCCACGCCTTCTTGCTCGGCAGCGGCGTGCTCTCTGCCGCCGAGCAGGGCTTGCCGCAACCAGAGCTGCTGCGCCGC
Source organism: Polyangiaceae bacterium (assembly GCA_035762175.1). Lineage (GTDB taxonomy): Bacteria > Myxococcota_A > Polyangia > Polyangiales > Polyangiaceae > DASTPP01. The sequence continues at coordinate 33,781 of DASTPP010000407.1, forward strand.
TACCAGGCTTACCGCGCGACCGCCGCGGGTCTTCAGCTCGGCGGCGGTTAATTCTCAATGCGAACCGTGCGCCGGGCCTTCGCGGTGATGTCGAAGCGAGGGGCCCGCGCGGGCGCCCCCCGGCTTTGCTCTACGCTAACCCCCCCGGCTTGAGCCGCAGCACGCCGGTGGCGGCGCCGATGAACACGTCGGTGCCGTCCGAGGCGATGGGCCCGGCGTGCGGCGTGGCACGTTCGGTCCACGATTGGCCATCCCCGTGGAACGCGTGCGGCTTGGAGCCGTCATCGCCCGCCACCCACGCGTCGTCGCTGGAGCCGACCCAGAGATGGCCGGAGACGAGGAAGTCGATTCACAGCACCCTGGTCGATATGATGACCAAGTCGCCCTCGCAAGAGGTGTTCGACGACCCCCTCTCGCCCGCGCCCCCGCCCGCGGCCCCGAAGCCGAACGTCGCGCCGGCCCCGGCCCCCAGGCCGCCCCTGTCGCCGCTGGCGGTGACGCCGGCCGCCGGGGTCGCCAGGGCGCCGAGCGACCCGACGCCTTCGCCGGGCCCGGTGTCGGTCGCGCGGGCCGAAGACGACGACGCCCCGAAGGTCGAGACCACGGCCGAAGAGCGCGCCATCTTTCAGCTCGTACGCGAAGCTTGCGAGGCATCCCCGGTCAAGGCAACCATCGCCCATAAAGACACTGTCACCCACTTCGCGATCACCCTGGGCAAGGTCACGCGCTGGTTCTTGCGCTTCTTCTGCAACGGCCCCAGAAAGTTCATGACCGTCCGCCTGACCGTCGAGCAGGTGCGGGCCCTCGTGCCAGGGGCCGAGGTCGACCCGGTCAGCGACGCCTTCACCCGCAGCCGCGTGTACTTCCGGTCGGTCGAAGCTTTGGCGATCATGAAGCCGCTCTTCGTGGCCGCCTTCGAGCAAGAGGCCAGACGCAAAGAGGCCGACACCGCGGAGGCCAACTGAACCACTCGAGGTCGTACTCGTAAGGTTTCGGGGTCCTACGAGGGGTCGAATCGGAACGGAGTGAGGTCCGGCGCGGGCCCCGCGTCGCCCGACCGGGCGGCTCGGTTGGGCCAACGAAATAGGCCCGGCCGCGGGGTTGCTGGCGCCGGCCGATGCGCCCTGCGTCCGCGGCCGGGCGCCGGCCGCGACGGCGGCGGGGTGGCGGGCCGGCCGCTTTCGGACGCGGTCGTCTGCCCGGCCTCGCCCCCCGCGCCGACGCTCGCTACGTTGCACGCACGGGCCGCGTCGCCAGGCTCCCCCGGCGGGGTGCGGGCCCGGCTCGTCGCGGCCCGCAGAGTTCCGAAAGGAGGCCCCATGTCCGAAGTCGAGACCGACTTCCTGTTCGAGGCGCGCGTCCCGCTGGCGCCGCCCATGCATCTCGGGCAGACGCCCGAAGGCGACCGCATGATCGTCAACGTCGCCGGCGGCCGCTTCCGCGGGCCGCGCCTGTCGGGCGAGATCGTGCCGATGTCCGGCGCCGACTGGGCGCGGGTGCGGGCCGACGGCGTGGGCGCGCTCGACGTGCGCATGTGCCTTAGGACCGACGACGGCGCGCTCGTCTACGTCCGCTGGCACGGGCTGATGGTCGCCGACGGGGCGAACCTCGCCTACGCCATGGACTTCGCCAAGCCGGACGACCCGGCCGGCGCGCACCGCTACTACTTTCGTACCAGCCCCCGGTTCGAGACGGGCGACGCGCGCTACGCTTGGCTCAACCGGGTCGTGTGCGTCAGCAAGTCTCGCACCGGCGACGGCGGCGTCATTCACCGGGTGTTCGCCGTGCGCTGATCCACGCGGCGGGTGCGTCCGCGTCGCCCCGGGCTTCAGCCCGGGCCGCCGGGCGCGCCAGGTCACCCGCCGCCCGGATGAGGGCCGTCGGCCGCGACCGTGATCGCGACCGCCGGGGCGCCGCCGCCCGACCGCCGCCGCGCGCCCGGCGCGCCTGCCGGCGGGCGTGGGCCCCGTACGTCGGGCGGCGCCGGACGGGCGACGAATGCGGCGAATCGTCGGGCGCTGAGGTGTCGGCGCGTGGGGCCCCTTCGTTCGCCCGCCTGCTCGCGGCTCGTGCTGCGCCTCGGGCGGCGGGCGAGTTGTGCCGGCCCCTGACACCAGCGTCAGGCCGCGACGGGGCCAGGCGCACGAGGACGATGGCCTCCGAGAGGCGCGGGGCGCCGGCTCGCTGTTTGCTAGGCCCACGACCCATGCGCCTCTTCCCTTTCTTTTCTCTCTTTGCCCTCCCTTGTCTCGGCGTCTTCGCGGCCGGCTGCGGGGTCATCACCGACGAGCCCACCGACCGGGCCCTTTGCGGCCTGAGCGACGTCGGGCCCTGGCCCGCCGGCCCGGCCGTCATCGTGTCCGACGACCGGGGTCTCGACCTCTGCGGCGCCCGGGTCGTCGCGCGCGATGGCGACGTCGAAGCCGAGCTGCGCGCCGACCCCGAGCGCTGCAACCACTTCGCGATGCCAGAGCGCAGGGGCTTCTACGAGGTGACCGTCGAACGAGACGGCTACGCCCCCGCGGTCTCGGCCGGCGTGCGCTCGTACGATGGGGGCTGCTCCGGGCCCGGCGGCGACTTCATCGCGCTGACCCCGACGCCGGTGGGGTGCGACGGCACGGCGCTGTCGTCGTTCGAGATCGAGCTGCGCGACGAAGCCGGGTTGGTCTGCGACGAGCGCGCGAGCGTGATCGTGCGCGAGGGGGCGATCGGGCAGTCGTTGCTGCCCGTACCGGCCGGCGACGGCACCTGCCGCTGGCAGGGCATGCCCGAACGCCCCGGCGCCTACCTGGTGAGCGTGGTCCGGCGCGGCTACGAAGAGGTCACCCTGCGCGACGTGGCCGTCGTGAAGGCGCCGGGCGCCTGCCACGTCACGCCGACGAAGCTCGGCGTCCAGCTCGTGCCGGCGGGCCGCACCTGCACCAAAGGCGTCGTCCAGGCGCTCGACCTCGACGTCCGTGACGCGTCGGGCGCCGAAGTCTGCGACGCGACCGCGACGGCGCGCGACGGGGCGTTCGAGGCCACGCTACGCCCGACGCCGGGCAAGCGAGGGTGCACCTGGGCCGGCCTGCCCGAGCGCCCCGGCATCTACCAGGTGACCGTCCAGAAGCCGGGCTACGAGCCCGCCATGGTGCCGGCCGTCTACGTGACGCACGACGGGTGCCACGTCGAGACGGAGAACGTCAGCCTCTGGCTCCAGCCGGCGCGGGGGGGCTGAGCGGAGCGACGGCCGGCGCGGGGGGGCTGAGCGGAGCGACGGCCGCGCCCCCGCGATCGCCTCGCGGGCCACGGGCTCGGGCAGGTCGCCCCGGCCCATGCCCGCCAGAATGACCTCGAGCTTGGCCGCGATGTCGGGCACCGCCCACGGCTGGGCGCCCTCGATCACGTCGAGCGAGGTCGCCGACGACGCCGAGGCCGCGGGCGGGGCGTAGGGGCCGGCCGGGCCCGGGCGTCGCGTTGTGGGCGGGCCTTGCCCCGCCGGGTAGACTCGCCGGCGATGCGCCTGCACCTCGTCGACGGCACCTACGAGCTCTACCGGGCGCACTACGCGCCGCGGCCGGGGCAGCGCACGCCGAAGGGCGACGATTGCAAGGCGACGGTGGGGGTGGTCTCGACGCTGCTCGCGCTGCTGCACGACCCCGCAGAGAGGCCGACGCACCTGGCGGTCGCGTTCGACAACCCCATTCGCTCGTTTCGCAACGAGCTCTTCGCCGGCTACAAGGGCGACGAGGGGGTGCCGCCCGAGCTGCGGGCGCAGTTCGACGCGGTCGAGCGGGCGGTGCGGGCGCTCGGCGTCGCGGTCTGGTCGATGCGCGAGCACGAGGCCGACGACGCGCTGGCGAGCGGGGCGCGGCGCTTTCGCGACGAGGTCGAGCAGGTGCGCATCATGACGCCCGACAAAGACCTGGGGCAGTGCCTGGTCGGCGAGAAGGTCGTGCAGATCGACCGCCGGCAGAAGAAGCTCATCACCGAGGCGACCTTCCGCGCGCAGCGGGGGTTCGGGCCCGCGAGCATGCCCGACTTTCTCGCGCTGACGGGCGACAGCGCCGACGGCATACCCGGGCTGCCGGGGTTCGGCGAGAAGAGCGCGGGGCTGCTCGTGGGGGCGTACGGGCGGCTTGAGCAGATACCGCGTAACGCCGCCGACTGGGCGGTCAAGCCGCGCGGCGCCCCGCAGCTCGCCGCGACGCTCGCGGCGGGCCTGGCCGACGCGCTGCTCTACCGCCGGCTCGCGACGCTGGTCGAGGACGCGCCGGTGGGCGAGTCGCTGGGCGAGCTTCGCTTCGCGGGCGTGCCGCGGGCCGAGTTCGAGGCCTGGTGCGACGAGGTCGGGGCCGCGACGTTGAAGGCGGCGCCGCGGGCGTGGCGCTGAGCTCTGCCGCGGCGCGTCTGCGTCGGCGGCGGGCGTATGCGGGGCGGAACGTTGCAGGCTCACAGGAGCGCCGCTACCGCCCGGCGCGCGTCGGGATGGCGTTATGCGGTTCGGAGTCGCGGGCTTGCCGAACGCGGTCTGCTAAAGTCTTCTGCGTAGGCGAGCAGCGCATGGCCTTCGACTCTACCTCGATCGAGGCGGGCGGCGACGCGACGGTGGTCGACGTCGACGAGCGCCGCGAGTCGGGGGCCCCGCGCGCGGCGGTCCGTCGCGACGCCGGCCTGGCCGCGGGCGCGGCGATCGCGCGCTACGTCGTCCTCGGGCGGCTCGGCACCGGGGGCATGGGCTCGGTCTACAAGGCCTACGACCCGAGCCTCGACCGCGCGGTCGCGGTGAAGGTCCTGGCCGGGGGCGGTCGCGGCGAGGCGCAGGACGAGCGCATGGTGCGCGAGGCGCAGGCGCTCGCGCAGGTCGCGCACCCGAACGTCATCGCGGTGCACGACGTCGGCACGTTCGACGGCGCGGTCTACCTCGCGATGGAGTTCGTGCCGGGCCTCACCTTGTCCGAATGGCTCCGCGCCGAGCCCCGGCGCCCCGACGCGATCTTGCGCGTGCTGCGGCAGGCCGGCGAGGGCCTGGCGGCGGCGCACCGCGCGGGGCTGGTGCACCGCGACTTCAAGGGGGCGAACGTCATCGTCGGCGACGACGGGCGCGTGCGCGTGCTCGACTTCGGGCTCGCCCGCTCGGCGGGGCCGCCCGAGGCGCGCACCTCGTCCACGCCGCCCGCCGGCGGGCTCGCCGCGGCCGCCGTGGCGGGCGCGCCGGCGGCGCGGCCCTCGGGCCGCCTCGTCGACGTCGCGCTCACGCGGGCCGACCAGCTCGTCGGCACGCCGCGTTACATGGCCCCCGAGCAGCACCTCGGCCAGCCCCTGTCGCCCGCGACCGACCAGTTTTCGTTCTGCGTCGTGCTCTGGGAGGCGCTGACGGGCGAGCACCCCTTCGGGGCGTCCGGCGACGCGCGCCTCGAACAGGCGCTGGCCGGCGTCGTGCGGCCGGGCCCGGGGGCTTCGCGCTTGCCGCGCGGCGTGCGCCGGGCGCTCGAGCGGGGGCTGCGGGCCGAGCCGGGCGCGCGGTGGCCGACGATGGCGGCGTTGCTCGCCGAGCTGCGCCACCGCCCGGGGGCGCGCCGCCGGGCCCTCGCCGCCCTCGGCGCCGCCTTGGCCGTCGCCGGGGCCGCCGCCGCGGGCGCCGCCGCGCGCGGCCGGGGCCCCGAGCCCTGCACCGGCGGCGAGGCGCGCCTTTCGGGCGCCTGGGACGAGCGCACGGCCGCGGCCGTCGGGGCGGCCTTCGAGCGCAGCGGCTGGCCGGGCTGGCGCGACGGCTTCGGGCGGGTGCGGGCGGCGCTCGACGCGTACGCCGGGCGCTGGGTCGCCGCGCAGCGCGACGCCTGCCGGGCGACGCGCGTCACGGGCGTCGCCTCCGAAGAGCAGCTCGAGCGGCGCATGGCCTGCCTCGACCGCCGCCTGGCCGAGGTCCGGACGGCGACCGGCCTGCTCGCCGGCGCCGACCGCGAGCTCGCCACGCGCGCCGCCGAGCTGGTGGGCTCGCTCGGCGACGTGGACGCCTGCGACGGCAGCGAGGCGAGCGTCGGCGGCAGCGTGCGCCCGAGCGACCCGGCCGTGCGCGCCGAGGTCGACGCGCTCTACGGCCAGATCGGGCGGGCGGCGGTGCTGCGCGAGGCGGGGCGCGTGCCCGACGCGCGGCGGGCGTTCGAGGCGTCGACGGCCGAGGCGCGCCGCGTCGGCTACGCGCCGCTGCTGGCCGAGTCGCTGCTGCGCCTCGGCGAGGCGCGGGCGCGCGACGGCGACGGGGCGGGCGCGCTCGACGCGATCGACGAGGGGGTCGGCGTGGCCGGGCGGGCCGCCGCCGACGAGCTCTTCGCCCAGGGCCTGCTCCAGCGCGCCGAGGTGCTCACCGGCGCGGCCGGCCGCCCCCGCGACGCCCTCGAGCTGCAGCCCGTCCTGGCCGGCGCCGTCGAGCGGGCCGGCGCGCCGCCGCGGCTGCGGTACCGGCTGCACCTGCAGCTCGAGCGCACCTACGACGAGCTGGGGAAGTACGACGACGCGCTGGCGCACGCCCGCGAGGCGGTGCAGATCGCCGAGCGGTCGTTCGGCCCCGACGCCTTCGCCACCGCGACGGCGCTGCGGCGCCTCGCGTCGACCGAGCGGCTCGCCGGCGCGAAGGCCGAGGCGCGGCGCCACGCGGCCGACGCGGTCGCGCGCCTCGAGCGGCAGCTCGGCCCCGACCACCCGGGCCTCTACGAAGCGCTGCTCGACGCCGCGTCGGCCGACACCAGCGCCGGCGATCTGCGCGTCGCCGAGGCGACCGTCCGGCGCGCCCTCGCGCTCTATGGCGCCGCCCTGCCCGAGCACCCCAACCTGGCCAACGGCTACCGCCGGCTCGGCGCCAACCTGCACCTGCAGGGCCGCTTCGCCGAGGCCGAAGAGGCGCTCGAGCGCGCCGCCGCCCTCGTCCGGCGGGCGCCCACCCCCGACGCCATGACCCTCGCCGACGTCTACGCGTGGCTCGGCGACACCGTGAAAGAGCTCCGCGGGCTCGAGGCCGCGCGGCCCCACTATGCCGAGGTGCGCGCCCAGTACCGCGCCAGCGGCCGGGTCGACGACCCCTTCCTCGGCGAGACGCTCGCCCTCTGGGGGGAGGCCGAGTGCAAAGCAAGGCACCCCGCCCGCGCCGCCGCCCTCTTCGACGAGGCGCGCCCCATCCTCGCGCCGCGCCGCGACCGGTGGAGCGTCAAGCTCCTCGTGGCCGAGGCCGAGTGCCTGGTCGCCACGCGCCGCGCCCGCGCGGCCGTCGCCCTCGCGTCCAAGGCCGTCGCCGAGCTCGGCGGCAGCTACGACCCCGCCGACACCGCCGACGCGCACTTCGTGCTCGCGCGCGCCCTCTGGGCGACCGGCGCCCGCCGGCGCGCCCTCGCCGAGGCCGGCCGCGCCGCCGCCCTGATCGAGGGCACGGGCCGCAAGCGCGCCGACGAGGTCCGCGCCTGGGTGGCGGCCCGGCGTCGCTAGCGCGCCGACCGGATTTTCCGCTCGACGCGCCAGGCTGCCCCACGGGGCGACGCCCCCGGGGGCGGGCCGCCGGGCCCTCTTTACCCCGGCGATCGGGCGGCGCCGGTGCTTTGTCGTCGACGCGGGCGGGCCGGCGTCCAACAATGGCTGAGTCCAGGGGGGCCCGACCCGTGCTCGACATGCCAACGCTTTGTTTTCGCATCAAGCCGGCCTTCCTCGAGCCGTTCAGCAACGGCCGGGGTCGGGCGGCCGAGCTGCTGCAAGCCAGGCTGGGGCTCAGCGCGACCCGGGCGAAGGGGCTCGTCGATCGGGCGGTGTTCGGGGGCGAAGAGATGTGCGTCGACGTGCCGTCCGACGAGCTCGGGTGGCGCGTCGCCCGCGAGCTCGAGGCGACGGCGAGGCCGGCGAAGGCGAAGGCCTGGGTCGAGCGGGGGCGGCTCGGGCAAGACGAGGCGTTCGAGATGGCCGAGCTGGTCGGCCGGCGCGTCGAGCAGATGGTCGGCATCTTCAGCGCCGAGGCGCCCGAGAACCTCGTGCTGCTCTACCTGAAGGCCGACGCCCCGCCCTGGCACCGCCTCTTCTTGGACGCGGGCATCGCCTTCTGGGAAGACTGGGGCCGCGGCCTCGAGAACGAAGAGCGCGACGGCGTCGTCATTCGCGACTTGGGCGCCGCGTGCAAGCTCGTCGGCGAGCAGGTGAGCGCCGCCGCCGCCCGGGTGAGCGAAGAGCGGGGCGGCTCGACCGTCATCGAGCTGCGCTTCGCGTCGGGGGCCCGCGTCGAGCTCTACTTCGCCGACCCCTCGGCGCCCGACTCGAGCGTGACCTTCTCGTTCACGCGGCCGAGCCCCGCCGCGCGCGCGCGCTGAGGGCCCTCGGCCCCCGCGGGCGCCAGGGCGCCCGCCGCTCGACGATCAGGCGATCGCGGGCTTGGTCGCCCGCATGTGGGGCGGCACGCCCGGCACGGTGTAGCGCCGGGTCGGGCGCTCGCTCTCGGGCAGATCTTCGGCGGTGTCGTCGAACTCGGGCGTCAGCGTGGGGCCGTCGAGATCGTCGTCGTTGTCGCTCGGGCCTTCGAGCCGGTCGAGGGCCTGAAGCAGGGCGATCGAGAGGGTGCTCAGGGTCGAGGGGTGCCCCTCGTCAGCGGCGGCGGGGGGAGGGGGCAAGAGGGTCAGGTGGCTCCGCGGCCGGGGGGACGGGGCGAGATCGTCGAGATCGTCTGCCAGCTCGAGCTCGAGGGCCTGGCAGAGAAGGTAGCGAGTCATCGGTGGGCTCGAGTACGAGAGAGCCCTCCGGACGGTTTCACTCTGGGCGGGCGCCGGGTGGGTGGGGGCGTTCGGGGGCAGCTCGGCGGCTACGCCCGGCGGCGTGGTGGGGCCCAGGGCGGGGTGGGGGGTGCTGCGGAGGTCGCCGCGCTCGGCGGCGTTCAGCAGATCAGAAAGGCTCGGGGAGGGTCGGTTCAACGCGAAAGGCCTCGGGTTTCGACGCCGAGCGGGCGGTACTGCGCGGCATGGGCTTGGGCGGTCTGGGCGAGCGCCTTGAGGGCGGGCTCGTCGCTCTGGGCCTGCACCTCGGCGCCGGGCAGCCAGGGGCCGGCGGGCAGGGCGGGGGGCTGGGGCATGGCGCGGTCGACGAGGGCGAGCACGCGCGTGGTGGTGCCGGGCAGGAGGCCCTGCAGGCGGGCGAGCAGCCACGAGGAGAGCGAGACGGCGCGCTCGGGGTCGCCGTACTCGGCGGCGTCGACGACGGCGCGGGCGGCGCGGCGGGCGTCGATGGCGGTCAGCCTCGAGCTCAGGCCCCAGGCGAACCAGGCGAACTCTTGCTCGCGGCGCCCGCCGTAGCGGGAGGCGAGCTGGGCGCCGTTGCGCAGGGGCGGGGGGGTGACGGTGCTGACGTAGATGCCGTCTTTGACGAGCTCGGCCGCGAGCGTTTCGGAGAAGCCCGTGACGGCGAACTTGCCCGCGGCATAGGCGGACATATGGGGCAGCCCGACCTTGCCGCCGATCGAGGTGACGTTGACGATGCGGCCGCGGCGGCGCGCGCGCAGGTGGGGCAGGGCAGCCATGGTCGGGTGGTAGGTGGCCCAGAAGATGTTTCGCAGGGCGCGCTCGACGTCGGCCTGGTGCAGCGCGACCGCGGGCCCGACGAAGCACTCGCCGGCGTTGTTGACGAGCACGTCGAGGGCGCCGAAGCGGTCGAGCGTCTGGGCGAAGAAGCGCGCGACCTCGTCGGGGTCGCTCGCGTCGCAGCGGGCGGCGAAGGCGTCGGCGCCCGCGCGCCGCAGCGCCTCGGCGGCGCCCTCGACTTCGGCCGGGTCGCGGCCGCAGAGGGCGAGGCGGCTGCCCCGGCGGGCGAACTCGCTCGCGATGGCGTAGCCGAGGCCGCGCCCGCCGCCGGTGACGACGACCACCTTGCCGCGCAGATCGAGGCGCCGCGATCGGCGCGCCGCGCCCGCGGCGGCGAGCGCGAGCCCCGCCGCGAGGCCCAGCGCCCCGACCACCCTTTGTTTCGAATCGCGATTCACGTCGTCGTGCCTCTTCGGTAGTGCCCTTGCGGGGTCGAATTCGCACGTTGCAATGCGCATGCCCGCGCCGCTCGAGCGCGGGGTCGGCCATACGGGGCGGTCGGGCGCGAGGCCTGGGCCGAAGCGACGGGGGGCGAAAGCGGGCGCCGGGCGCGCGGGGCTTGGCGGGCGGTGCTGCGCGACGCCCGGGCGTGTTCGGCGAAAGCGGAGGGTTGCTTTAGCGTGCCGCCCGGGGCTCGCAAGGTGAAAACTTACGAGAATGAAACGCCCGCGCTTGCGCTATGGGGTGAGCCAAATGGGTCGCGCGGCTCGGGCTCGTGCGAAGGAGCGACGCGCGGGGCGCGGGCGCCCCCGAAGGGTCGTCGCGGCGGGCGCGGGCCCGGGCGAAGGGCGGGCGGCGCGGGGCGGGCGCGCGGCGGCGGGGGCAGGCGCCTTTACGGGGGGCCCGGGGGCGGATAAGTAAGGCCCATGGCTGGGCTCGGGCTGGTGGCGGCCCCGCTCGGGTCGCGGCGCGGGGCACGACGAGAGGAGTGACCGATGTTCAAGTGGTTCCGGAAGAAAGAGCTGTCGATCCGCGATCGGCCGGTCGATCTGGCGGGGGCCTGCTATTGCATCGCGGCGGCCGACGGCGAGCTGCACGAGGCCGAGGCGCGGCAGCTGTCCGAGCAGGTGCACGAGCTGGCGGGCGAGGGGCACTCGCTCGACGACATCGAGCGCATGGTGCGGGCGGCGCACGAGGCGCTCGAGCGGGGCGGGCTCGACGCCTACCTGCGGGGCCTCGGCCGGGGCATGAGCGTCGAGGCCCGCTCGCAGCTGCTCGGGGCGGCGGCGGCGATCGCGGGGGCCGACGGCAAGCTCGCGAAAGAAGAGCGCTACGTGTACTTCAAGCTCGCGGCGGCGCTCGGCTTCGCGCACGACAAGGCCGACGCCATCCTGACGGCGGTGACCGCGCCCCCGCCGGTGACCAAGCGCTCGGCCTCGCTCGAGGGCGGCGCGTCCGGCGCCGACACCGAGCGGGTGAGCGCCGCGCTCAGGGCGGCGGGCTGGGTCGACCCGCGGGCGTCGCTGGTCGAGGCGGGCATCGAGGTCGAGGGCTTCGGGGCGGCGGTCTTTCAGTACCAGGGCCCGCGCGGCGCGCTCTTGCGCCTCGAGCACCACCCCGACGATCAAGCGCTGCACTTTCGGGTGACCGACGAGGCGGACGTGGGCTCCGACCTGGTGCTCGTGTACCGGTCGCAGCTCGACGAGCTTTTGGCCCTCATCGTCCGCGCGCAAGACGAGCTGACCCCCCAGACCCTCGACGAGCACCGGCGCGCGATCGCCGCCGCCTGCCCCGAGGTGCGCATCCTCGCCGAGACCGAGCTCTCGCCGCTGCCCGCCGGCGAGGGGTCCGGCGGCGCCTTACCTTGCGGCCGGGGCGGCGCGGGGGCGGGGTTCGGGCGGCGGGGCGGGGGCGCTCGTCGCGGCGCTTGAAGCGGCGAGGCGGCCGGGGCACCGTGCCGGGGACACGCGCGGGCGGAGGCGACCATGTACAAACTTTATTTCTCACCGGGCAGCGCGGCGATGGCGCCCCAGGCCGTGCTCGAAGAGGTCGGGGCCCCTTACGAGCTCATCGAGCTGAACGTGGCGACCAAAGAGCACGAACGGGCCGAGTACAAAAAGCTCAACCCGAACGGGCGCATCCCCACGCTGATCGACGGCGACTTCGTCATTTACGAGACGGCCGCCATCTGCCAGTACCTGAGCGACAAGCACCCCGAGGCGAAGCTCAGCCCGCCCGCCGGCACGCCCGAGCGGGGGCGCTATTACCAGTGGCTGATGTTCTTGACGAACACGGTGCAGGTGGGCTTCATCGACTGGTTCCACCCCGAGTGGACATTCGACGATCTCGAGCGCCAGGCGGCGCTCAAGGCCCGGGCCGAAGAGAAGCTCGGCGCGAGCTTTCAGGTCTTGAATGACGGCATCGGCGGCGGCACGTTCGCGGCCGGGTCGCAATTCACGGTCTGCGATATCTACCTCACCATGTTCGTCCGCTGGAGCCGCTTCCTCGCGAAGCCTGCCTGGCAGTACCCGAACATCAAGCGCGTGGCGGGGGCGACGTACCGGCGGCCGGCCTTCCAGCGCATGATGGATCGGCAGGGCATTCTCTGGCCCGAGAATTGGCCGAAGGGCTGAGGGCCTTCGCCGCCGCGCGCCCGGGCGGCGCGTCGAGCTCACGACGGTGAAGGGGGGCGTCGCGCCTTCGCCGCGGCGCGCCCGGGCGGCGCGGGGGCTACCGGCGACCCCGGCCACAGTGTATCACTCGGGGCATGGCGGGCGGCGGTAGGGGCTACCTCGAGGGCGATACCATCTGGTGGCGGCTGGGCATCAAAGATCGGCTCGGCGAGCTCGTGGGGGCCTGCTATTGCGTCGCGGCGTCCGACGGGCACGTGGCCGACGCAGAGATCGCGGTCATCGCCGAGCAGATCGTCGCCTTCGCCGAGCGCGAGGTGGGGCTCGGCGAGGTCGAAGGGTTGCTCACGGCCGCGCGCGACGAAGTGCGCTCGACGGGCATCGAAGGGTACGTCGCTGGGCTCGGCCGGCGCCTCGACGAAGAGGCGCGGTCGCAGCTCTTGAGCGCGGCCGCGGCCACCATGTTGGCCGACGGCGAGGTGAGCGTCGATGAGCGGCGGGTCTACTTTCAGATCGCCCGGGCGCTCGGCATGCCCGAGCCCGAGGCCGAGTTCCTCATTGATACCGTCGAGGCCTCGCGGCGCGAGCTGCAGCGCCGCAACTCGTCGCCGGGCCCGCTCGGCGGCTGAACCGCGGGCGGCAACTCGGACGCGGGGCGGCGAGCCGGGCGGGCGGCTCAGGCCTGGGCCTGCGCCGCGGGGCGCGAGGTCGAGCGCATGCAGGGCGGCACGCCGGCAATGCTATACGGCCGCGTCGGGCGCTTGCTCTCGGGCACGCCGTCGTTCTCGGGCGCGTCGGGGGCGTCGCTCTCGAAGAAGATCATCACGTCACAGGGGTCATCTTCGCCGAAGGGCAGCGAGTCGAACGCGGCTTCGAGGGCGGCGAGCGACAGGACATCGGAGTCAGGGCCGATGAGGTCGAGCTCGTCGCGAGGCAGGGCCGGAGGCAACAAGGTAAAGCACCCGCTCGAAGGCGCCTCGAGCTCGTCGACCTCGCTGGTCAGGTCGAGCGCATCGTCGGCCAAGGCAAGGGCGAGATTTTTGGGAGCGCGAGCCATGTGAGCCGCGCTCGCAAGAAGTCTGCCGATGGGCTTGGCTCCGAGGTCGGCGGGTCGGGCCAAAGGGCACGAAATGGCCGTTCAACAGCCTGAAACGGCTGTGTTTTCGCTGAAACCAGGGGCTTAAAACGGGCGTCCGAGAGGCCCCTACCCCGGGGGAGCAGCAGGGCAGGGTAAGGCGAGGTGCCCGCCGCACGCGCAAAAACGTCTCGCCGGCAGAGGGGGCGAGGCGAAATTGTTCGCGAACAGCCCCGTTTCGGCCTGGGCTTGCCGCCATGCCTGAGGCGCCTTTGGTCGGCAATTTGAGCCTCGGGGCGGTCTCGGAGCAGGGGAGCGGGCGCCTTGGCTCCCCATGCGCACCAGGCGCGTACGAGTCAACACGGCCCGGGGCAGGGTAGGGCGCAAAGTGTGCGCTAGATGCACACCTTCGGCGCCTCATTGACTCGTTCAGGGGCGGGCGAGAATAGCGCCGGGGGGCGTTCAGCCGGGCTGCTTGAGCACCCAGGCGACGGCGCTCTCGAGATCATGAAACGAGCGCAGGCGTAGGCCGCGGCTGACGGAGCTCATGTTGCCGCTGACGCGCAAGAGCTCGGAAGTGACCACGATGGCCGAGACCTTGATGATCTCGGCTCGCTCGAGCCAGGCCCACACATGGGCGCGCACCTCGCGCGAGAGCGGCGAGCCGGGGCGGCTGTCCCAGACGACGCGAGAGAGGCGCGATGCGCGCAAGAAGGCGTCGATGTCGCGCTCCCAGAGGTCAACCTCGGTGAGGGTGGCCGGCGCGCCTTCGTAGACGACGAGCGCGTACCCGGCTTCGGCCGTCAGGCGGTAGCGCAGGGCTCCGATGGTTTTTTGCCCGTCGGCGAGCTCTCTCAGGGTGCTCACGGAGTGCTTAACGATGCGAGAAGGCGCGCGAAAGGTCCAGCGAGATTCTACGGCCCGGGGGCGCGGGGCCGGGGCGTCTCGCGGGCGGGCGCGGGCTGGGTTATAGGGCGCGGGCATGCGCCTTCTGACCCGTGCCCAGCCGGCGCTCAAGGTGGTGCTCTGGGCTTCGGGGTTTCGGCTGCGCTCGGTCGAGACGGCGGCGGCGACGCTGCGCTACCTCGAGCACCGGGCGCCTCCGGCCCCCGGGGGGCCCGTCGTGTTCTTGCACGGCATCGCCTCGTCGGCCTCGTCCTTCGGCACGGTGCTGGGGCGGCTGCGCGGGCGGGTGCCGCGGATCGTCGCCCTCGACGCGCCCGGGCACGGCTTCAGCGACGCGCCGCGGGCGCCGCTCTCGCCCGAGCTCTATTTCGAGAGCGTGGCCGAGGCGCTCGACGCGATCATCGACGAGCCGGCGCTGCTCGTCGGCAACTCGCTCGGCGGCGCGATGGCGCTGCGCTACGCGGCCGAGCGGCCCGAGAACGTGCGCGCGCTCGTCACCTGCTCGCCGGGCGGGGCGCCGGCGGCTGAGGGCGAGCTCGAGGGGCTGCTCGCGCGCTTCGACCTGCGCGGCCGCGGCGACGCGCTGGCGTTCCTGGGCCGGCTTTACCACCGCCCGCCCTGGTACGCGCCGCTGCTCGCCGACGACGTGCATTACCTGCTGACGCGGCCGGCGGTGCGGCAGTTCTTCGCCGCCGTGACGCCCGGCTCGTTCCTCAAGCCGGGCGAGCTCGCCGCGGTGCGCGCGCCCGCCCTGGTGATCTGGGGCAAGGGCGACCGGCTGCTCGCGCCGCGCGATCTGGCGTTCTTTCGCGAGCATTTGCCGCCGGGCGCGCGCTTCGAAGAGCCCGACCACTTCGGGCACAGCCCCCAGCTCGAGTGGCCGATCGAGCTGGCCGAGCGCATCCTGCGCTTCGATCGCGAGGCGGCGGGGCGGGCCTGAGCGACGCGCCCGGCCTCGGCACGGCTGGCGCGGCGCGGGCGGCGACGCCGGACGCGGGCGGGGCGCCTCCGAGGGGTGCGCGGGCCCGACGGGCGGCGGGCGCGCTTGTCGGGCCCCGGCGGAGGGCCTATCGTCGCCGGCCATGGTGACGGGCGGCGGCGCGGACGGCGTGGCGCCTCGCGCGATCGGAGGGGGGGCGTCGCGGGGGGGGGGCCGCGGGCCCCGCGGCGAGCGCGCGCCCGGGGCCGCGTGACGGCTCCGGCCGCGCCGCCGGGGGGGCTCGGGCCGGCGCTGCGGGGGGCGCTGCGGCTGCTCGGGCCGCGCGCGCTCGCGTTCTTCGGGCTGCACGCGTTCGGCTCGTTCGCGCTCGCGGCGGTCGAGGTGGCCGTGGCGGCCGTGCTCGAGCTCTTCATCGAGGCGCTCGGCGTCTTGCGCCTCGACGCGGCGCCCTCGGGGCTCGGGCGGCTGCGGGGGCTCTCGCTCGCCCAGCTCGCGCTCGCCATCTCGGCCGTCGCGCTCGTGCGGGGCGGGGGGCAGTTTCTCTCGAGCTACGGCGTCAGCTCGACCTTCGCCGCGGTCAACGCGCGCCTGCGCCGGCTCGCGCTCTACGAGATGCTCTTGCACCCGTCGCGGCGCTTCGTGCCGGCGTCGGCCGTCAACGTGCTGCTCGGCGAGACGTTCCCGAAGGCGGCGGCCTTCGCCTACGCGGCCTCGAACGTGCTGGCGCTCGCGGTGCAGGCGCTCGCGCTGCTCGGGGCGATGGCCTCGTTCGCCTGGCGCCAGACGCTGCTCGGGCTCGCGGCGCTGACCGCGGTGGGCCTCTTCGTCGACCGGCTGAACGTTCGGACGCGCGCCTACGCCCGGCGGCTCGGGCCCGAGCAGGAGGCGCTCGCCCGGGGCATCGAGCGCGTCGCGCGCAACGGCGTGCTCGTGCGGGTCTTGCGCACCGAGCGGCGCGAGCACGCGCGGCTCGCCGGGGCGGTCGACCGCTACGCCCGGCACCAGGCGCGGGCCGCGGCCTTCGGCGCGATCGCCTCGGCCGCGACGCCCTTCTTCGGCGTCGCGCTCTTGATGGCCATCGTGGTCTTCAGCGCCCGCCGCCTCGGCACGCCCGGCACGACGCTGCTCGCCTTTCTCTACCTCTTCGTGCGGCTCGTGCAGGTGCTCACCTCGCTCGTGAACGCGCTCTCGCAGGCCTACCAGCACGCCCCGATGATGGCCGACGCCCTCGGCTACGCCGCGCGCTTTTCGGACGACGACTTGGCCGCCGCGCGCGCGGCCGCGCCCGCCGAGGGCGAGGCGCCCTGGCCGGTCGAGGGCCCGGCGTCCTTCGGCGGGCCGCCCGAGATCGTCGTCGAGTCGGTCGACTTCCGGTACCCGGGCGCCGAGCGCGACGTGCTCGGGGGCGTCTCGCTGCGCGTGCCGCCCGGCGCGCACGTGGCCGTGGTGGGGCCGAGCGGCGGGGGCAAGAGCACGCTGCTCGCGCTCGTGCTGGGCCTCGCCGAGCCTTCGCGGGGGCGGGTGCGCGTCGGCGGGCGGCCCGCGGCCGAGTACGTCGGCGACCGCGCGGCGCGCGTCGGGTACGTGGGCGCCGAGCCCTTCTTGGTCGCGGGCAGCCTGCGCGACAACCTCGTCTACGGGGTCAAGGGCCCGATCGGCGACGACGCCGTCGAGGGGGCGCTCGCCCGGGCGGGGCTCGGCGGGCTCGTCGCCGGCCTGCCCGGGGGGCTCGACTACCCCATCGCGGAAGACGGCTCGGGGCTCTCGGCCGGGCAGAAGCAGCGGCTCTGCCTCGCGCGCGCGCTGCTCGGGCGCCCGCGGCTGCTCGTGCTCGACGAGGCCTCGGCCAACCTCGACGAGGGCACCGAGCGCGAGATCGCCGCCTCGATCGCGTCGCTGCGGGGCGAGGCGACCGCGCTCATCGTCTCGCACCGGCCCGGCATGGTGCGGCACGCCGACCGCGTCTACCGGCTCGAGGGCGGGCGCCTGGGCCCGCTCGAGGGCGCCGAAGCGGGCGCGCGGGCCGGCGGCGAGGCGGCCTCGGCCGACGAAGCCGCCGCGCGGGGCCGCGACGGCGCGCGCACAACCGAAGGGGCCCTCGCCCGGGCCCGCGACGAGGCGTCGGCGGCCGAAGGCGCCGTGCCCCCCGGGGCGCCGCCTTGACCCGGCCGGGCGAGCTCGCCTGCGCCTTCGTCGTCGAGGCCGCCCGCCGCGCCGCCGGCCCCCGCTGGAGCCAGGGCCGCAGGCCCGAGCCCTTGCCCTGCTCGAGCGACGACCCCGCGGCGAGGCTCGTCGCGGGCGTGCGCCTTTACCGCGTCGACGAGCCCGCCGCCCGCGCGCTCGTCGGCTGGGCGTCGGGCGAGCGGCCGGCCGACCTGCTCGACGGCGTGCCGGAGGCCGCCCACGTGCTCGCGCTGCAGGCGCGCGGGCGCCGCTGCGTGTCGCTGCTCGGCGAGGGCACGCCGACGGCCCCGCACGCCGACGCGCTCGCCTTCGCCGTCCACGATCTTTGCCACCTCGAGAAGTTCGTCGACCCCGAGCACCACGCGGGCCAGGTCGGCTTCTTCGCCCTCGCCCGCGGGGCGCTCGGCTCGCCCGGCTGGGCCCGGGCCGAGGCCCGGCTCGACGCCGCGTGGCGCTCGGGGCGCGACGCGGTCGTCGCCGACATGAACGGCTCGAGCGTCTTTCTCTTCGCCGCGCTCAAGATGCGCCTGAAGATGGCGGCCCGCCGGCGCCTCGCCCGCGACGAGGGCCGGCCCGCGCCCGAGGGCGGCCCCCTCGACGCGCGCGAAGAGGCCGCGTTCGACGAGACCTTCGGCGAGCTCCTGGCCGCCTTCGGCCTCGGCGGCGAGCTCGCCCACGCCGCCCGCCGCCTCTCGGCGAGGCGCGACGACGCCTGGGCCGCGCGCGCGGTGCTCGCGCGCTTCGAAGACGAGGGGCGGGGCGTGCTCGCGCGCCTGGGTTGCATCGCGTAAAACTCTACGTTTCGACCGTTGCCCTTGTTGAAACTGAGCGCGGTGGCGATCGTAGGCCTCGGTCGCGCGACCTCTCGCGCGAAAGGAGCGAGCCCGATGTCTCTCAAGGACCCGAACGTCGTCAACCCCCGCCGGAAGAAGCGCGTCGCCCTCGTGATCGCCAACCCCGCCCGATCGAGCACCACGGGCTGGCCGGTGGGCTTCTGGTGGAGCGAGCTCACGCACCCCTATTACGCCTTTGCCGAGGCCGGCTACGAGGTCGAGGTCTTCAGCCCCGAGGGCGGCCGCTGCGAGGCCGACGCGATGAGCGACCCGCGCGACGCGAGCGGCTACTCGTCGGGCGACCTCATCAGCCTGGGCTTTCTCTCGACGCCGAAGCTCGCGGCCCTGGTCGAGCGGACCAAGAAGGTGTCCGCCATCGACGTCGGCGCCTTCGACGCCGTCGTCGTCGCCGGCGGGCAGGCGCCCGTCTTCGGCTTCGAGGGGGCGACCGATCTGCACCGCAAGTTCGCCGAGTTCTACGAGGCGGGCAAGATCGCCTGCGCGCTCTGCCACGGCGTCGCCGTCTTGCGCTACGCGAAGCTGTCGAGCGGCGAGCCGCTCGCGCGCGGCAAGACCGTCACGGGCTTCGCCAACGTCGAAGAAGACTTCGCCGACGAGGCCGTCTGGTCGATGGGGGTCTTGCCCCGGGGCGAGCACCTGATGCCCTGGCGCATCGAGGACGAGCTCCGGCGGCTCGGCGCCAACTACGTGCAGGGGGGCCTCTGGCGGGGCTTCGCCGTGCGCGACGGCAACCTCATCACCGGGCAGCAGAACTTCTCGGGCGGCGAGACCGCCGCGCTCGTCCTCGAGGCGCTCGGGCGCTGAGGGCGCGCCGGCGAACCGCGCGGGGCGGGCGAGGCGGGGCCCCGGCCGGCGCTCAGCGCAAGAGCCGGGGCCCGCCCGCGACGGCGGTGAGCATGCGCCACGGCATGCAGTCGCGGTCTTCTTCGACGCGAAAGCCGTGCTGGCCGAGCCACGCGGCGTGGTCGCGGTCGTGCCACTCGTCGAGGAAGGGCTCGAACGCGCCGCGCGCGAGCAGGCGGAAGTAGGCCCCGCGCCAGCCGTGCCGGCGCCACATCGCGAGCAGCGTCTCGCGCGCCTGCTGCGCCGAGGGCTCGACGATGACGAGCCGCCCGCCCGGCCGCACGATTCGGCGCAGCTCGGCGAGGGCCCGGTCGGCCGCCTCGCGCGGCATCTCGTGGAAGACGAAGCACGCGGCGGCGCCGTCGAAGTGCCCGTCGGGCAGGCCGCTCTCTTCGATCACGGCCTGCACGCAGGTGAGCCCGGGCGTCTCGCGCGCCGCCTGCTGCAAGAGGTAGGGCGAGGGCTCGAGCGCCCAGACGTCCGGCACGCCGCGCCGCCGCAGCGCCGCCGCCACGTGCCCGGCGCCCGCGCCGACGTCGAGCACGCGCGCGCAATCGGCGAGCCGCTCGGCCATCAGCGCCCGCGCCTCGACCAGCACGCCGAGCATCACGCGGTCGAAGCCGACGGCGTAGGCGCCCGTCATCGTCTTCGAGAAGTTGCCGTTCGGGAGCTGATGAAACTCTTGCAAGAGGTAGCCCGGCAGCCGCTCGCGCCCCGGCATGCCCTCGGGCAGGCGCACCGGGCGCGGCCGCCGGGTGACGAGGCGGAGCGCGAGCTCCCACAGGTTGCGCAGGCCCCGCGGGCGGGCGCGGTCGAGCCAACTGTCGGGCAGCTCGCGGACCGCCCAGTCGGCCGGCTCGAGGGCGCGCACCAGGGCCGGCCCCGTCGAACGGGCGAGGGCGTTGCTCACGGCAACCCGAGAGTATCACGGGGCGCCGCCGCCGACGTCACGCCGATCGACGACGCGGCGCACCGGATCACGAACCCGACGACGAACCGAAGGCCTGACCGACCGAAGGCCTGACCGATCGTCACGCTCTGCCGTAGCCTCACAATTGGCCCCGATCGCCGTGGCGAAGGGGCGAGGTGTGGTGCGTCGGGCGCCGCGCACCCACCGGCCTGAAAATTGCCGCCGGGGCCCAACGGTCGGCCCGCTCTCAGCGCGCCGGCGTGCCCTCGCGGCCTCGGCCCCCGCCCTCGCCCTTGTCGCCGCGGCCCCGGCCCTCGCCCTCGTCGCCACGGCCCCGGCCCTCGCCCTCGTCGCCGCGGCCCCGGCCCTCGCCCTCGCCCTCGTCGCCGTCGGGCGCGAACGTGACGGGGTAGTTGACCGTCACATACCCGCCGCCGCTCGGCGGCTTGTCGAAGGTGAGCGTCATGAGCGACTCGCGCGCGCAGCGCTCCATCTCGGCGTCGTTGAGCTCGCCGCCGGGCGCGAAGTCGGCCTCGTCGACCACGCCGCCGACCTCGGGGTCGGCGACGATCGCGAACGAGAGCACCAGCTTGCCGGCGAGCTTCGGGCGCTGCGCGAGCGCATTCTGGTAGCACTGGCTCAAGAGCGGGAACATCGCCTCGCGAAACACCTCTTGAATGTACGAGGCCTCGTAGTGCCCCCGCGGCAAGGGCGTCTCGGCCGCGTCCGCCTCGCCCGGCGCCCGGGCCCCCGCGGCCGCCCCGGCGGCGGCGCGAGGCGGCGGCGCGGCCGCGCCCGCCGGCGCCCCGCCTTCGCGCCTTCGCAATGAGGCGACGATCTCTTCGCGCATCGCGTCGCGCGCCCGCCGCGCCTCGGGGTCGCCCGGCCGCGCCTTCGTCGCCGCCTCGGGCCCTCGCGCCGCCGCCTGCCCCGCCGCCTCGATCGGCGGGCCCGGGGGCCCCGGTCGTGACAGCATGACGGCCGTGCCGGCGGCCGCAGCCAGGGTCGCGGCGGCGGCCGCGGTCTTCGTCGCTCGGCCCATGATCCATGCCCCTTTCAGTGTGCCTTTCAACCACGCCATCCAGCGCGACGCTTCGGGCGCCGCCAGGGGCCAGAGCGCCGCGCACCAGAGCCTGCGCTCGCCGCCGCTCTCGCGATCGAGGCCCTCGCGCAGCCGCTCGAGCCCCGTCTTGAGCCGCCAGCGCACGGTGCCCGCCGGCGCGCGCTGCAGGCGCGCGATCTCGGCGCACGAGAGGCCCTCGTAATAATGAAGAAGCAAGGTCGAGCGATACGGCTCGGAGAGCCCCGCGACGAGCTCCGCCAGCAGGCGCTGCGTGCCCAACCGCTCGAGCAACGCCTCGGGCGAGGGCGCTTCCCCTTCGCCCTCGGCGGCGTAACGCTCGTCGCGAACGACGCGGCGCGTCGCGCCTCGGACGCGCATTCGGGCCGCGTTGCGCAGCACCTCGGCCAACCAGCGGCGCAGGGGCGGCTCGGGCCCGTCGGGGGCGTCGACGCGGGGCGGGCGGCGCAGGGCCGCGAGCCAGGTCTCTTGGACCAAGTCGTCCGCGTCGCTCGCGCCGCCGACCAGCGCCGAGGCGAGGCGCCGGAGCCAGGCGGCTTGCGCGAGCAGCTCGTCGGGGCGCAGGGCCCGGGCGTTGTCCGGCATCGCGTCTCATCATGCCAGCGCCGAGCGAAGTGTTGGCTCACGGAGGTCGATTGCCTCCTGCCAGGGCTCGCACAGGGCGACGGCCTCGCGTCATGATCCGCGGGGTGGTCGATGGCGCACGCGGCAGCTCGCGGCGGCGGATGGCCTTGCGCCGGTGCCTGCGGAGGCTCCGAGCCGATAGGCCATTTGGCCTATTCGTCGCTGCCAGAGGTTGGCCACATTGTAGTCAGAAGCGCTTCGTGTAAGGGGCAGGCCGCTTGACGACTCACCCATGGCCCCGAGGTTGCAGCCCCGCTCGGCGCGTGGGCAGCCGCGCCTCGCCGGGGCGCCTGCTCGGGGGTACCCTCGTCGCCGGCCTCGTACGACGGGGCCGGCCCGAGCGGCCCGGAGGCCCCCATGGCAGGCAAGTTCGTCCCGATCTGCGAGCTCGGTCAGAGCCCCCTCGGCACCCAGTTCTTGGGCGCCTGCCACGGGCCGGGCGACTACTTCATTCTGCTGACCTATACGCGCCTGCACGAGGCCCTACCCGATAGCGCCGCGCTCTTCGCGCTGGCCTTCGACGAGCTTCGGGTGGTGGCACGGCTCAACCACCCCAACGTCGAGCAGGTCTTCGACCTCGGCGCCGACGAAGGCGGGCACTACGTCGTGAGCGAGTACCGCGAGGGGCTGAGCCTCGAGGCGCTCTTCGAGCGGGGCGGGCGCGCGATCGCGACCGAGGTTTACCTGCGCGTCCTGGCGGACGCCTTGACGGGCTTGCACTACGCGCACGAGCTCTCCGACGACGAGGGCCGGCCCCTCGACGTCGTGCACCGCGACCTCGCGGCCGAGCGCGTCTTCGTCACCTGCAGGGGGGAGACGAAGGTGCTCGATTTCGGCATTGCCGCCGTGGCCGGCGCGCTACGTCACGAGCACGCGGGCGAGATCGAACGGCGAATCGCCTACCTGGCGCCCGAGCAGCTGCGGGCCGCGCCCGAGGCGTCCCGGCGGGGCGTCGATGTGTTCGCGGCGGGCGCGCTGCTCTACCGTATTCTGTCGGGGCGGCGCCCCTGGGAGGGCCAAAGCTGGAGCGAGATCGCCGAGCACCTCGCCGGCGGGCGGGTCCCCTCGGTGCGCGCGGCGGCGCCGCACGCGCCGGCCGAGCTCGTTGCGATCTGCGACAAGGCGCGGGCGCCGGACCCGCGCGACCGCTACCCGACGGCGCTCGCGTTCCGGCAGGCGATCGAGCGATATCTCGAGCGCTCGGGCGTGCGCCCCACGCACGAACGAATCGGCCTCGTCGTCGCCGAGCTCGGCGCCGACGATCGGGCGAGGGTGCGCGCGGCCGTCGAAGAATATCTTCGCGAGCACGGCATCGATCTCGGGTCGGGCTTCGGGGTCGGGGGCGCCGGCGCGGCGGAGAAGGGGGCGCCGGCGGCGCCGGCCGAGCCCCACGGGCACCCCTACCGCGGCAGCGCGAGGGGCGAGGCGAGGGGCGCGGGCCCGCGAAGCGAGGCGGGGTCGAGGCCCGCCGGGCGCGCGGGCTTGCCGGCGTGGGGGGGCATGACGATCGCGGTCGTGGCGATCGCGTTCGTGGCGGCCTGGCTCGCGCGGTAGCGCCGGGCCGGGGCAGAGGCCGCCCGGGCACCGCGCGCTCGCCGCGGCTCGGGGTACGTCGTCGTTCGAATCCGCGCCGGCCTCCCACAACCTCGACGCTGGCCTGGGGCGTGCAATCCGGGGGGTATCCTAGCCCGAACGGCCCCCCGACCATGCGCAATGCCCTGGTGCTCTTGAACGCGTACGCCGGCTCGCTCCGGCAGGTGCGGGCGGTGCTCGAGGCGCGCGAGCGCCTGCGGCGCTGGGCGCCGGGCGCCGAGATCGTGATCGCGGGCCGCCCCGAAGAGCTCGCGCCGGCGCTTCAGCGCGCCAAGACCTCGCCGGCCGAATACATCTTCGTCGGCGGTGGAGACGGAACGCTACGCGGTGTGGCGGAATCGATCGCGGGCACCGGCAAGGTGCTCGGCGTCCTGCCCCTCGGCACCGTGAACCACTTCGCCCGCCGCCTCGGGCTGCCCCTGGGCCTCGGCGCCGCGCTCTCGGCGCTCGAGGCCGCGCGCCCGAGCATCCTCGGGGCGGGCGAGGTCAACGGGCGGCTCTTTCTGAACAACTCGACCCTCGGTCTCTACCCGCGGGTCGTTCGGGCGCGCGACCACCTGCGGCACCGGTGCAGCCTCGCCAAGTGGCCGGCGCTCGCGCGGGCGGGGGCGCGCGCGCTCGCGCGCCCCGAGAGGGCCTGGCTCGAGCTCGTGGGCGACGAGGGGGCGCTCACGCTGCGCTCGCCCTTCGTGTTCGTGACCAACCACGACTACCTGCTCGGCGCGCTGCCCCTCTTGCCGGGCGGCGTCGGGCCCGACGAGCTCGGCGTCTGCGCCGCCCCGGCCGAGACCCCCGCGGCGAGGCTCGGCCTGCTCGCGCGCATCGCGACCGGCACGCTCGCCGCGTGCCCCTCGCTGCGGGCCTTCCGCACGCGCTCGCTCGCCGCCCGCGGCGCCCGCCCGCGGCTGCACGTGACGCTCGACGGCGAGGTGCTGACGCTCGAGTCGCCGCTCGTCTACCGCCCGCGGCCGGGCGTCTTGCGCGTGCTCGCCCCCCGCGGCGCGCCCGCGCCCGCGCCCGCCCTCTCGACGCCATGAAGACCATCGTCCACCTCTCCGACCTGCACTTCGGACGCGTCGACCGCGAGCTGCTCGGGCCCCTCGTGGCGTGCGTCCGCGAGGCCGAGCCCGACCTCGTGGTCGTCTCGGGCGATCTGACCCAGCGCGCCCGCGACCGCGAGTTCCGCGCGGCCCGGGCCTTCCTCGACGAGCTGCCCGCGCCGCGCCTCGTCGTGCCCGGCAACCACGACGTGCCGCTCTACAACCCCGTCGCCCGCCTCTTCTGCGGCCTCTGCGGCTTCCGGCGCCACATCGCCGACGAGATCGCCCCCTTCTACCGCGACGACGAGTGCGCCGTGCTCGGCCTGAACACGGCCCGCTCGCTCGCCGTCAGCGGCGGCCGCGTCGGGCGGGCGCAGCTGCGCGCCATCGAGCGGCGCCTGCGGGGCCTGCCGCCCGGGCTCGCCAAGGTGCTCGTCACCCACCACCCCTTCGACCTGCCCCCCCGATCGCACCACGACAACGTCGTGCGCGGCGCCCGGCGCGCGATCGAGGCGCTCGCCGCGGTCGGCGTCGACGTCGTCCTCTCGGGGCACGTGCACCAGGCGCACGCCGGCCACTCGGCCACGCGCTTCCGCACCGCGCACCGCGCCTTGCTCCTCGTGCAGGCCGGCACCGCCACCTCGATCCGCGTGCGCGGCGAGCCCAACTCGTGGAACGTGGTGCGCCTCGACGGCGGCGCCGTGCGCGTCGAGCGCAAGGCCTGGTCGCCCGAGCGCCGGCGCTTCGTCTCGGTCGACCACCAGCGCTTCCGGCGGGCGACCTCCGGCTGGTCGTCCGAGGCGGTCGAGGACGTCGGAGCGATCGCGGCGCCCGCCCCGGCCTGAGGTCGAAGGCCGCGGCCGCGTTCCGTCGCCGCTGGAACGCGCGGGTAACGCGGCGCAAACCATTACGCTCTGCGGCAGCGCCCGCCGGCGAAGCCGCTCGAAAAGTTTCACCGCGGCCGCGGGCCGGGGGTACCCTGCATCGTGGCCATCGTACCCCAGTTTCCGCCCCTCGACGCCGCCGACGCCGGCCTCTCCGCGCTGGCGCGCGGCGTCGTCGGCTCCGAGATTCTCCGCATCGCCGCCGAGATTCGCGCCCTCAAGGCCGGGGGCAAGGCAATCTGCAACCTGACCGTCGGCGACTTCGACCCGGCCCACTTTCCCGTCCCCGACGAGCTCCTCGAGGGAACACGAAAGGCGCTCGCCGAGGGGCATACCAACTACCCGCCCTCCGACGGCGTGCCGGCGTTGCGCGAGGCCGTGGTGCGCTTTTACGAGCGTGAGCTCGGGCTGCGCTACCCCGTCGACTCGGTGCTCGTCGCCGGCGGCGCCCGCCCCCTGCTCTACGGCGCCTACCGCACGCTGCTCGACCCCGGCGACGTCGCCCTCTACCCCGTCCCCTCGTGGAACAACAACCATTACGCGTACCTCTCCGGCGCCCGCGGCGTCGCCCTCCCCGTCGCGGCCGAGGCCAACTTCTTCCCCACCGTCGACCAGCTCCGCCCGCACGTCGCCGGGGCGCGCCTGCTGCTCATCAACTCGCCCCTGAACCCCACCGGCACGGCCATCTCGCGCGCCGCGCTCGAGGGCATCGCGACCCTCGTCGTCGAAGAGAACCGCCGCCGCGCGTCGGCGGGCGCGCGGCCCCTCTTCCTCGTCTTCGACCAAGTCTACTGGACGCTAACCTTCGGCGACACCGCCCACTACACCCCCGTCGGCCTCGTGCCCGAGGTCGCGCCCCACACGCTCTTGCTCGACGCCCTCTCGAAGTCGTTCTGCGCGACGGGCCTGCGCGTCGGCTGGGGCGTGATGCCCCCCGCGGTGCGCCGCCGCATGGCCGACATCCTCGGCCACGTCGGCGCCTGGGCCCCCAAGGCCGAGCAGGTCGCCGCCGCCGCCCTGCTCGACGCGCCCGAGGCCGCGCGCGCCTACCAGTCGGCCATGAAGGCCAAGGTCAAGGCCCGCCTCGACGCCCTCTACGCCGGCTTCTCGTCGATGAAGCGCGACGGCTACCCCGTCGAGGCCATCGAGCCGCAGGGCGCCATTTACCTCTCGGCCCGCTTCGACCTCTTCGGAAAGCCCATCGGCGGCCGCACGCCGAGCACCAACGACGAAATTCGCAAGCTCTTGCTCGAGGCCGCGGGCCTGGCCATCGTGCCCTTCCAGGCCTTCGGCCTGAAGGACGAAAACGGCTGGTTCCGCCTGAGCGTCGGCGCCGTCTCGATGGCCGACATCGAGGCGATGTTCCCCCGGCTGCGGGCCTTGCTCGCCCCCGCCGCCGGGCGCTGAGCCCCGCCGCCGGGCGCTGAGCCCCGCCGCGCGCGCCGTCGCGGCCTGCTTGACTCGCGCCGGCCGCGCGCGCCGCGCGCCGCCCGCGTCAGGCCGACTCGACACAGACGACCACCGCCGTCGTCAGGCCGACTCGACGCAGACGACCGCCGCCGTCGCGTCGGCCCCCCCGCCGCGGGCCTCGCGCCGCGACGCGGCCGCCGCCGTCAATTCACCGCAGAGCGCGCGCGCCGTCGCGCCCGGGCGGCCGAGGAGACGGGCGAGATCGCCCTCGCCCACGAGCGCGGCGAGGGCGAACGAGCAGAGCAGGTACCGGTCGCCCGCGAGCGGCGCCCCGTCGCGCACCGAAGGCCGTACGGTCGCGTTCGGGCCGAGCGCGCGCGTGACGACGTCGTCGAGCCCCGCGGGCGCGTCGTCACCGAGCTCGCGCCCGAGCGAGTGGTCGTCGGTCAGCCGCACGAGCGCCCCGGCGCGCAGCAGGTAGGCGCGGCACGTGCCCACATGCACGACGCGCCACGCGCCGGGCGCGAAGCGCGCGGCGACCGCCGAAGCGCTGAGGCCGCGCCAGCGGGGGTCGCGCTCGCCGCGGTCGAAGAGCCGGCGGTTGGCGAGCGCAAAGCCCGCCTCGAGCCGCTCGTCACCGGGGCCCTCGGGGCGGTACGCGTCATAGGTCGGCAAGAACGAAGCGAACCGCTCGGCCAGCGACGCGAGCGCGACCGCCGCGGCGAGGTGCCCGGCGCCGCCCGCCCCCACCCCGTCGGCGACCGCGCACGCCGCCTCGCCCGCCAGGCCGAACGTCTGATGGACCCACGCCGCGTCATCGGCGGCGCGGCCCGGTCGTGGCGAGACGGCGGCGGCAACGTCGAGAACGAAGTCGGGCACGGCCGGCGAACCTAGCACCCGGCGCCGGCGCGCGCCCGTCCGCCGGCGCGCCCTCGCCCCCGGGGCGTCGTCCCGATCAAGGGGCGAGCGTGACCTCGACGTGGCGGTCTTTCGGCCAATCTTCGGGCGAGGGGCTCGCGTCCTTTTCGCCCAGCGACTTGGTCAACACGCGGCCCGGGTCGATGCCTTGGCTGACCAGGAAGCTCTTGACCTTCTCGGCCCGCTCGAGCCCAAGCTTCTCGTTGTACGCCTCGCTGCCCCGCGGGTCGGCGCGCCCGATGAGCTGAATGCGCTTGTCGCGCAGCGCGCCCGTCTTCATGCACTCGGCCAGGCGCATCAGGTCGGGCTGCTCTTCGGACTTCATGCGGTTCGAGTCGAAGTCGAAAAACGGGTACGAGCCCGTGCACGACACGCGCACGGCGTCGACGACGTACAGGTGGTAGACCTCGAACCGGGGCGGAAAGCGCCCGAGGTCGGGCGGCTTGGGCGGCTCGACCGGCCGGGCGAGGCCCGTGTCGGGGCTCGTCGGCTCGGGGGGCCGGCTGCACCCGGCCAGGGCGAGCAGGGCGGCGGCGACGAACGTGGGCAGCCGGGGGGCGCGCCCGCCCCCCGCGGGGGGCTCGGTTCGGCTCGGGCGATTCATCTTCGTGTCTCTCCCTTCACGAGAGCGATGCCGTACTTCTCATGCCCAACCAAGGGTACCACGGCGCCGGCGTCGCGACGACGGGCGCAGACATTGTCGTGCCGCCCCGGCGGGGCCCGACGCGGGGGCACCCCGGCGCAGAGCCGCCAACATAACCCGGCAGTCGCAGCCAAAATCGGCTTCGCCCGAGCGCCAAGAGGGCGCTGTGCTCGGCATTCTAGAGCGTGGGCCAGGCCGCTCTGGTACGGCCGCAGGCGAGGCTTTGGGAGCGAGGCCGACCGAGGTAGGCCGCCGCGAAAAAACGCAGCATGCGGCCGTACCAAACCGGCCTGGCCCACTAAGGCCCGCAGCAACCGTACCGCCCGCCCCGATCGCGTCTTCGTGTCGACGAAGCGCGGCGCCCCCGCCCGGCCGCGCTTGCGCCGGTCGAAGACGACCAGCACGCCCCTCTTGAGCCCGAGCCGCGCGAGGTACCCGTCGAGCTGCTCGAGCCCCTTCGGCAGCGGGTCTTTTTCGCCCTCGCGCCACACCTTGAGCTCGAGCGCCCGCCGCTGCACCGCCGCGCGCCCGTCGGCGAGGCGGTAGGGCCAGCGCACGAGCAGGTCGATGCGGCCGCGGCCGACGCCGTACTCGCGGTCGATGGCCCCGCCGCCGTTCACGATGCGCTGCAAAAAGGCCATGAGCACGAGCTGCGGCGCGGCCTCGTGGTAGGCGACGCCGGCCGCGAGCACCTCGCCGTGCTCACGCCAGAAGGCGGCGAAGGCGCGCAAGAGCTTGCGGAAGGCGAGGCGCCCGTCGGGCAGCACGAAGCGCGCGGGCTCGGCGGTCACGTACTCTTCGACGCCGCCGGCCAGCACCCGGACGATGACCTCGCGATAGATGGGGTTGGCGACGCGAAGGGGTTTGTTCGCCGCGACGAGGCCCAGATCTCGCAGGTACTTGATGTCGTCGTCGAGGTCGTCGGCGGGGGACAGGCCCCCGGAGATGATCGGCGCGAGCACGCGCTTCACGCGCGGCTCGGTCAGGCGCACGAGCAGCGAGTCGAGGTGCGTCGCGCGCGCCAAGATGAGCCGCTCTTTCGCCCGCTCGAGGTGCTCGGCGGTGACGGGCTCGGCCGGCGGTACCGCCATCTTCTCGACCACCTCGCGGGCGAGCGCGTTGACGAGCCAGGGCTGCCCCGCGGTCAGCTCGAAGGCGCGCGCGAGCGCCCCCTCGGTGAAGGCCTGGCCGGTGTCGGCGGTATGCTGGCCGTAAAGCTCGCGCACCTCGTCAGCGCTGAAGTCGCCGAGGCGCAGCGACTCGACCTTGATGTTGAACGGGCTCGAGGTGCCGAGCCGCCCAGGGTCGCCGCCGCTCGCGGCCTTGTAGTCGCGCACGTCGCGCAGGCCGCAGAGCACGACCGACCAGGGGAAGGCCCGAGGCCGCTCGGCGAACCCAGCCCGCAGCTGCCGCAGCACGCTGACGAGGCTCTGCCCCCGCAGCGCGTCGATCTCGTCGAGAAAGAGCGCGAGCGGCCGCGGGCAAGCCTGCGCCCAGGCCGAGAGCGCGGCGCGGAGCAGCGACGCATCGGTCGCGCCGGGCCAGGGCGGCGGGCGCAGCTCGGGCGGCAGGGCCGAGTCGGCCCGCAGGCCCAGCTCGGTGAGCACCGCCCGCTGCGCCTCGGCGTAGTCTTCGCCGGTCGCCTCGCCCGCCTCGCACGAGGCGTGCAGCGCGGCGTAGCGGCCCGAGGCCGTCAGCCGCTCGGCGAGCGCGCGAAGGGCGGTCGTCTTGCCCGTCTGCCTGGGCGCGTGCACGACGAAGTAGCCCATCTGCTCGACCAGGCCCGCCGCCTCGGGCAGCCTTCGTTCGGCCGGTATCATGTAATGCATCGCCTCGATGCAGGGGCCGGCCGTGTTGAAGCGCCGCTTCATGGGGCGACCTTGGCCCGAGCGGCACCGCCGGCGCAAGGGCGCCGCGCACCGGGGCGCCGCTCGAGGCCCAAGGGCGGGGTCGATCGCGCCCAGCGCGCCGGGGCGCGCGTTCAAGAAGGTGCGCGTCGGCGGCGTTCGCGCCCCGCGCTCCCGGCGCGCGGGCTCGGCGTCACAGCGCCTTGCGCCGCAGCATGGAGGGTGCCCACAGGTTGCGCCGCAGCATGAAGGGTGCCCACAGGTTGCGCCGCAGCATGAAGGGCGCCCACAGGTTGCCGTCGTCGACGGTGCCGCCGATCACGATCTTGCCGCCCCGGCGTGAGCCGTGAGCCGCCCCGACTACGCCCTCCGCCCCGCCGCGATTACCCCGCACGCCGCGACCAGCTTCGCCTCGAGCGCGGCGTAGGCCGAGTCGCCCACGGGCAGCTCGTCGAGGGCCCAGAAGAGGCCGTAGAGCGTGGCGATGCCGAACTCGTCGCCGACGAAGGCCTTGGTGGCGGGTAGCTCGTCGCCAATCTGCCAGTAGACGTCGATGATGGCATGGGCGCCGGTGAGGGGGGCGAGGCGGCCGGCGGCCACCTGGCCGGCGTAGTGGCGTTTCAGGCGCTCGGCGGCTTCGAGGCGGCGGGGCAGCTTGATGCCGGCCTCGCGCAGCCCGGCTTCGAAGAGGGCGCGCAGGTCGGCGGGGTGGTCGCAGCGGGGGGCGCCGGCGAGGAGGGCGAGGCTGCGGCTGTCGGTGCCGCGCAAGAGCGCCTCGGTGGCCAGATCGCGCAGCTCGTCGCTCGAGAGAGCGCCGAGCACGTAGCGAGCCGCCTCGATGCGAAGACGGTGGTCGAGCAGAGTCGGGAGGGAGGTCGATGCGACGGGCATGGCGGGGCGTGACGGGGGGCTAGGGTGCTGCTCAGCGGCCGGCGCGGGGCGCCAAGGAAAGACGCGGGCGAAGGCGAAAAGGGTCTGGCCCCCGGCCGGCCACACCGAAGAGTGCATTGGGGGACGGCTTGTTCCCCAGTTGGGTAGGCGCAAGCCCTCTGACATGGGGGCACCCCTCGGCGAAAGGTAGGCGGGCGTTTCTGCGCGACGCTGGCGGTCGCGAGGGGAACGGCCGGTACGTTCCCGGTGGCCTCGGAGCCGCCGGGACAACGGTCGGTACATTCTCGGGGGCTTCGGAGCCCGGGGGAGAAACGGCCGCTACTTGGTTGGGGCCGGGTGAGAGCCTCACAAAAAAGTAACGGTACTTTTTGGGAGGTGGTCGACCACCCCGGAAAAAGTACCGGTACTTTTTCTGGGCGACCGGGAGCCTCACAAAGAAGTAACGGTACTTTTTCCGGGTGCGCGAACCCCACAAAAATTAGCCGGCGTACTTCTCTGCCTGAGGGTCGAGGGCTTCCGAAAAAGTACGGGTACTTTTTTAGGGAGGGGGACCACCAGAAAAAGTACCGGTACTTTTTTTTCGCATTTCTGGTTCGGGGGCCCGAGAGCCAGCGCGCGGCTCGGCCGGGGGGCTTACACCGGCCGGGGCGCGCGAAAAAAAGACGCAACTGGCCCGCGGGGCTGGCCGAGCGGGTCGACATGAAGACCAAGACCCTCGGCCTCCATGGCCTCCGCGCGCTGTTCGTCTCGACCCTGCTGACGGGCTGCGCTTCGACCACCATCGAACAACGCCGCGTCGAGTCGCCCGCCCGGGTGCGCCTGGTGCACCCCGAGCCCGAGGCGTCGCTGGGCGGCGAGTTCCGGTACGAGGCGGGCGCCGTCGTGGGCGCGCTCGCCTGGCAGAACGCCTGCCGGCGCGAAGAGGTGCGCGAGGTGGAGACGCAGAAGGTGGCCGTCACGCCCCTGCTCGACAAGCCCGTGAGCTATGCGCTCGTCGCCGTCGGCGCCGCCGCGATCATCGGCGGGATCTACGCCATCGCCAACGCGGGCGACGGCGAGCACGCCGATTACCGTCGCTGCGACGACCGGTCGAACGACGAGTGCAAGTCTCCGCGCGAGCTCATGACCCAGGCGGGCATCGGGCTCATCATCTCGGGCCTCGGCTTCGGCAGCTATGGCGTCGCCGGGCTCGCGGCCAAGCCGCGGGTCGCGCCCGTGGGCGCGCCGAGCGTCGAGCAGAAGGTGCGTACGGTCGAGCCCGACGTGGCGTGCGGCAAGCCGCGGGCGCTCGGCGGCATCACGCTCTCGATCTCGCCGCCCGGCGCCGAGCCCGTGTCCGGCACGACCGACGCCGAAGGGGCGCTGCGCATCGAGCTGGGCCCGGGCGCCCTCGTCCCTGGTGGCGCCCGCGTGCCCGTCGAGATTTCGGAGGTGCCCGAGGCCCTGGCCGAGGTGATTCCGTCGGGTACGGTCGTCGGCGAGGTGTCGCTGCCCGCGCCGGCCCCGGTCGAAGGGCCGACGCGGGGCCGGGGCGGCGCGCAACGAGCCAAGGGGCGGGGCACCGCGGGGCGAGAGCGCTCGGCGACCCGGTGAGGGGTGCGCCCTACCGAAGAGCTCCGGCCGGGCGTGCCGGCAGCCCCGCCACACCCTGCGGCGCGGGTGACACGCTCGAGCGTTCGCTCCGATCTCGGCGGCGGCGCCTCGCGGAGGCCCGCGGTTGCGCCGCGCCCGAACCGCTTTGCCCGCGTGGCTCGTCGGTTGCAATTCGCCAGCGGGTAAGCGACGAGGCTAGGTAGATTAACGATTCTGAGCCTTCCTGTCGTCGCTCACGATGGGGCGTTCAGGGCCCCCCTCTTGCGGGCGGGGGCGCGGCCGGGTCGGGCCGCGCCCCCGCCAGAAGGGGGCCGTGTCGCCGCGCGGCGAGGGTGTCACGAGAAGGGAAAGGACGCGACGATGGACGCAACGAACTTGAATGCCCACAGCTCTGCCGGCCCCACGCCCCCGCGCCCCGGCGCGGCCCGCCCGGGGGCCTCGGCCGGCGCCCGGCGGCTGCTCGCGCTCGCGGTCTTCGGCGCCGCGGCCGCCTGCGGGGTCGCGAGCTGTGCGGCGCCCGACGGCGAGCCCGAGTCGGTGGCGACGTCGAGCGCGGCGGTCTTGGTGGCCAAGTCGATGCCGAACGGCAGCGGCACGATCGGCTACCTCGAGCACCTACCGTCGGACTATGCGACGAGCGGCACCAAGCGCTACCCGACGATGATCTTCTTGCACGGCATCGGCGAGCGGGGCGACGGCTCGCCCGCCGCGCTCGAGAAGCTCAAGGTGCACGGGCCGCCGGAGCACATCAAGAACGGGCACACGATGACGTTTACCGTCAACGGCGTGACCGAGAAGTTCATCGTCATCGCGCCGCAGCTCGCCACGTCGTACGGCTCGTACCCGTGCTCGTGGCTGACCACGGTCGTCAACCACACCTTGAACAACTACCGCGTCGACCCCGACCGGCTCTACGTGACCGGCCTGTCGATGGGGGGCTACGGCACGTACAACGCCGCGACCTGCCCGACGCTCGCGCCCAAGATCGCCGCCATCGCCCCCATCGCGGCCGGCGCCCAGTCGGGGCTGACGCTGTGCGAGGCCTGTACCATCGCGGGCAACGACATGGCGACCTGGGCCTTTCACGGCGACGCCGACACGACCGTGAGCCTCGCCAAGGGCCAGGCCATGATCAACGCGATCACGAATTGCTCGCCGGCCCCCTCGCCGGCCCCCATCTTCACGGTCTACCCCGGCGTCGGCCACAACTCATGGGACCGCGCCTACAACACCGGGCACACCTACCACAGCCCGAACCTCTACGAGTGGCTGCTCGCGCAGCGCCGCGCGGGCGGCAGCGCGAACCGCGCGCCCACGGTCAACGGCATCGCCAACCAGACGATGACCGCGGGCGCGGTCAAGACCGTGGCGGTGAGCGCGGCCGACCAAGACGGCAACGCCCTCACGCTCAGCCGGCCCGTGGGCCCGAGCTGGGCGACGCCCACCGACAACGGCGGGGGCTCGGGCAGCGTCAGGCTCGCGCCCGGGTCGACCGTGTCGGGCAGCTTCACCGTGGGCGTGCGCGCCACCGACTCGGGCGGCCTCTACACCCAAGAGTGCTTCTCGACCAAGGTCAACGTGCCGGCGCCGGTGACGAACGGCAAGCTCACCGTGACCCCCTCGATGGTCGTGCAAGAGTCGGGGCTCGGCGACGCCCGCATGCTGGTCGACGAGCAGGCGACCGCGGGCGACCCGCGCGACGGCACGGCGGGGCAGCCCACCCAGGGCTGGGCGACCGGCGGCCACGGCGATCTGCCCGCCAGCGCCTACATCGATCTGGGCGAAGAGGTCGATCTGACCGACGTCTACATCTTCGACACGAACGGCAACGAGGTCACCCGCAACGACGAGTGGGTCGTCTCGGTCGGCACCCCCGGCAACTGGGCGGAGGTCGCGAGCGAGACCTGCGACGCCTACCTCACCTGGAAGCGCCACCCCGTCAGCGCCCGCACGCGCTACGTGCGGCTCACCAACAACGTCGCCTACGTGCGCATCGGCGAGGTGGTGCTCTACGGCGAGTGACGGGCGCCCCCGGCGGGCGAAGGGGGGCACCCGCGGGGGGGCGCGGCGGTCAGGCGGGCGACGCGCTGCCGGTAGAGCGCGGCGAGCACGGTGGCGCCGAAGAGGGCGAGGGGCAGGGCGAGCCAGGGGCGGGCGGTGTTGCCGGCGCCGGGCCCGTGCGGCACGAGCAGCGGCACGAGCAGGCCCGGAAGGTGCGCCGCCGCCGGGCGAGCGAGTTCAGGGGTTGAACGCCGAGTTCAGGGGTTGAACGGCGGGCGCGCCGCCGCGTGGGTGTTTTGAACATAGAGCGAATGAACGGCCATCGGCACGTTGTGCGATAGGGTAAGGCTGCGTGGCCGGATTCTGCGGCGGGCTTCGCGTTACCGGTGGACAGGGGGGCGGCTTCTTGCCAGGGTTTGGGCGCGTTCGTTTCGCCACTCGTTCGAGAGCGTCGCTCTCGGTGCGTTCGGCCCGCGGCGCTCTCGGCGGCGTTCGCCGCGGCGCGCGGCACCCACGACGCGGAGGTACGGCCCGTGAACCTTCAGAACGTTGCGTTTTGGTCCTTGGCGGTGCTGGCGGTGGGGTGCGCCGATCTCGACGGCGACGGCGACACGGCGCAAGACGAGGGCGAGCTCGCCGCCCCCGGCGTGTACGTCGCCCTCGGCGACTCGTACGCGTCCGGCGTCGGCACGCGCGAGTACTTCGACGAAGGCTGCAAGAAGTCGGTGCACGCCTACCCCTGGCAGCTCGCCGCCGAGCGCGGCTTCGACCTGAAGTTCATGGCCTGCGGGGGCGCGCGCGTGCCCGACGTGAAGAACAACCAGCTCTCCGCCCTGTCGGCCGCCACGACGCTGGTGACCGTCTCGGTCGGCGGCAACGACGCCGGCTTCTCGAACGTCATCACCGAGTGCGCCAAGCCCTGGCCTTGGACCTGTTGGGGCAAGATCGACAACGCCCAGGCGTTCATCAAGAACACCCTGCCGGGCCTCTTGAACGGGCTCTACGGCGACATCCGCGCCCGCGCGCCCAACGCCAAGGTCATCGTCATCGGCTACCCGCGCATCTTCAACGGCGAGACGTGCAACCTCCTGGCCCGCATCAGCTCGGGCGAGCAGTCCGAGCTCAACGAGACGGCCGACCTGCTCGCCACCACCACCGCGACCATCGCGGCCGCGCACGGCTTCACCTTCGTCGACACGCGCGCGCCCTTCGGCGGCCACGCCATCTGCGACGACGTCGAGTGGATCAACGGCCTGTCCGACCCGGTCGGCGAGTCGTACCACCCGAACAAGTCCGGCCACGACGCCTACACGGGCCTGATCTCGGCCCGCCTCTAGGCTCTGTCGGACGAATGCTCCCGTCGCCCGGCGGCCGATCCGCGGCGCCGTCGGCCGGGGTCGGGAGCTCGAAATCCGGGCGGATTCCTTCGCCCCCGGCCCCGGCTGACGGCGTGCGTCTCGGCCGCCGCGCTCGGTCCGCATTCGTCAGACAGAGCCTAGGGCCTACGTCGGGCCGCCCGGGTGCGGCGGCCTGGGGCGCCTTCGCGCTGCGGCCTGCCCCCCGTAAGCCGGCGACCGCCCAGGCGGACGAGGGGGGCGCAACGCGGCGGCCCGAGCGGCCGGGCGCACGCTCGAGAAGGCGGCGGGCCGCCTCACCTCGTGGCCCGCAGGACGGCGGCGCTCAGCTCTTGCGACGACTGCTTCATCGCCGCGACGTGCGCGAAATGGGTCACCCGCTCGATCAGATCGGCGGGCCGGCAAGGCTTGCGCAAAAAGCCGAGCATCTTGCGCTCGGCCCACCCGACCTTCTTGAACAGGCTGTCGGCGTGCGCCGTGATCAGAATGCGCCCGCTCGCGTGCCGCTTCGGCTGCCGCGCGAGCTGGCGAAAGAACTCGAGCCCGTCGATGCCTGGCATTTGCCAGTCGCAGCAGATCACCGCGAACGACTCGTGCGTCAGGAGCTGGAGCGCCTCCCGCGCCGAGTAACAGATGGTCACCTCGAAGGCGGGCTCGAGCAAGGCCTTCATGGTCTCGAGCACCGCCGGCTCGTCGTCGATGAGAAGCACCCGGACCCTCGCTACCTCCATAAATTGTACCCCGCGCGGGTCGGGGCGCACCCGCGCCGCCGCCGCTTCGCCTGACGATGCCCTTCACCGCGCCCTCGCACGCCACCCGCCGAGCGGGCACTCGCGCCCGCTCGGAACACCCTACAAGCCGACGCGTAAGCACGGCCCAACAATGCTCGGGTTTAATGATTAACACAACGCCGCGACTTCCAGCACTTCCGAAAAGCGATGCGCGTCGCTGGCGCGGTCGGGCCACCTAAACAAGCCGACCAAAACCAACCAAAC
The DNA here is from genome assembly GCA_035762175.1 of Polyangiaceae bacterium. Taxonomy (GTDB): domain Bacteria; phylum Myxococcota_A; class Polyangia; order Polyangiales; family Polyangiaceae; genus DASTPP01. Next base: position 70,519 of record DASTPP010000407.1, read on the forward strand.
TGGCGTCCCGTTATTGTTGGCTTTGATGAAGGTTGCGTCGTCGGGCGACCCGGCGGCTCGTCGGGGCGCGCTGGCGGGGGCGGCTCTGGCGGTAGGGTGCGGCGCCAGAGGCGGGGGGCGTGGCACAGGGGGGGCGGGCGAAGGGGGGCGGGGGCGCGAGGGGTAAGGGGGCGACGAGGCGAGCGGGGGGCTCGCCCCGCCCTCGCCGCGCGGCCGCGAGCGGGGGCTAGAATTTACCGTTGTCGTTCTTCCACTGCTCCCTCGGGGGGATGGCCTCGATGGTGTCCCAGTGTTCGGCGATCTTGCCGCCCTCGACGCGGAAGAGGTCGTAGAAGGCCGTCGGCGCGCCGCCGAGCGAGCCCTCGCTCACCGCGAGCACGAAGTTGCCCTCGCCGAGCACCCGGTGAATGCGGTCGTACTTCATCGTCACGCCCTGCGCGGCCATCGCCTCGAGGGCGGCCCCGAGGCCCGAGAGCCCGTCGGCGACCTGGGGGTTGTGCTGGGCGTAGCGGTCGCCGTCGAAGTAGCCCGCGAGCCGGTCGAGGCGGCCGTTGACCAAGACGTCGTCGACGAAGGCGCGCACGAGCGCCTTGTTGGCCTCGGTCTTGTCGTGGTCGGTCGGCTCGGTGGGGCCGTCGATCATCGTGCGGCCGCTCGGGTTCGGGCCCGCGGGCGTCGTCTGCAGGTTGTCCCAGTGCTCGACGATCTTGTCGCCTTCGAAGCGGAAGATATCGAAGCCGATCTTGGGCCCGAAGAAGTTGTAGTCGGTGTGGGCGAAGACGAACTCGCCGTCCTCGAACACGCGGACGGTCTTGACGCGCGCCGACCCGGGGGGAAGCTGCTGCAGCGCGGCGCCGAAGCCGGCGAGGCCGTCGGCGACGGCGAGGTTGTGCTGAACGTATTTGTCCGGGTTGATGACGGCCACGGGGCCGGCCTCGCCGGTCTCGATGGCCTTGAGCAGGTCGAGCACTTGCTGCTCGCGGGGCGATACGCGGGCGGCCGTCGCCGCGTTCGCCTGGCGATTTTCGTCCGAGGTGCCCCCGCAGGCGGCGGCGGCGAGGGAGAGCGTGAGGGCGGTCGAGAGGGGCAGAGTGTGTTTCATGAGCCAGAAGGTGGCGTCGCCGGGCCCGTCGCACAATCGGCCGCCGGCCGAACTCATCGTTCGGTCGCGCCGAACGACGGGCGCCCGCGCCACGCCGCGCGGGGCCCGGCGGCCGCGCGCCCCTCGCGGCCCGGGCGCCTCGCTCGACCTCGCCCTCCCGGCGCGGTGTGGGCGCCTCGCTCGATCTCGCCCCCGCCCGGAACGGGGTCAGACGCGCCGCACGTACCTCGCGTCGAGCAAGAGCTGCACGAGCTCGAGCGCTTGGCCGCACGAGAGCCCCGGCGTCCGCGCGGCGAGCTCGGCCGCCGACCAGGCGGGGGCGTCGGCGCCCTGAGTAAAGAGGCGGCACGCCTCGAGGTGCTCGGGCGGCATCTGCACGCTCGTCTCGCGCTCGCGGCCGTGCTCCGAGACGGCGAGGGTGACTCGCCGCGCGCCGCCGCCCGCGGGCGAAGGCTCGACCCAGAGCCCGGCGAGGGGCCTTCGGACGAAGCGGTCGTTCGGCCGCACCTCGCCGGCCGACGGCGCGGGCGTCGGCAGGACGTCGTCGGCGCTCAGCCGCCCGGCGGCGGCGGCGAAGTCGCGCAAGAGCCCCTCGGTCACCTCGGCCACCTCGGCCCTCGCCTGCGGCGCCCAGAGATCGTTGGCGGGCCCGCGGAAGCGCGGGTCGGCGAGCAGCTTGGCGCGCAGGGCGGCGAGCAGGGCGTCGACCCAGGCGACGGGCAGCAGGTGGACGTGCAGCGAGACCGACTCTTCGTCGGAGTCGGTCTCGTGCCAGTACCCCTGCGGCACGTAGAGCACGGCCCCGGGCTCGAGGGTGTACTCTTCGGCGCCCGCGGGCATCGCGGCGGGCAGGGGGCCCTCGGCGTAAAAGCGCAGGTCGGGCGCGGGCGCGCGGTCGAGCGTCGCCCAGCCCGCGGTCGGCAGCGGGGCGTGCTCGTTCGGGGCGATGCGCCAGCGCTTGCGCCCCTTGATCTGGAGCGTAATGGTGTCGACCGGGTCGAAGTGCGCCCGCGTCTTGGCCCCCGGGTGGTTGAAGAAGATGCCGCACCGAACGCCCTTCTCGGGCAGCGCGAGCGCGGCGGCCATCGCGGCCTCGAGCGGGCGCAGGTCGGCCGCCTCGCGCACGTAGATCGTGACGCCCCCCTGGTAGAGCAGGTGCGCCGCCTCGGGCCGCACGGGCGCCGTCGAGTGGCGGCCGTCGGGCGCCTGGAACCACGCGACGACGTCGCCCGCGTGGCGCTTCATCAGCTTGTGCACGTCCCAGACGCCGAGGGGCAGCACGGGGTCGAGCCGCCAGGGCGCGGCCGCGCGGAAGAGCGGGCGCTTGGCCCAGAGCTCGCGGCGGAAGGTGTCGACGTCGGTCGGCGCGAGCCAGACGCGCAAGAGGTCATACAACGACGAAGATCGTGTACTCATGGTGTCTCCCGAGGCGGCGAAGTTTCGAGTGGGCGCCCCGGCGCGCCGCGCGGCGCGCCGGGCGGCGCTCAGACCGCGACCTCCCCGGCGCCCTCGGCCGGGTGCGGCTCGCCTTGCGACTCGTCGGCCTCCCCCTCGTCGCCCTCTTCGGGGACGGGGGCGACGGGGCTGTCGCCGATGCCCTGCACCAGAATGGCGCGGGCGAGGTCGGGCGACCGGTTGACCCGCACCCCCAAGACCTTCAACGCCCGCTCGCTCTTCGGCTCGCCCTCCGCGCCATTCGTCGTCAGGGCTTCGCTGGTCGATCGCATCGTCGTATTCTCCCCTTTCGTGACAAGACTTCGGTTCTCGCCCGGGCTCGGCCGCGCTCGGGCCACGAACTCGAGCTCGCGATGGGCCGTCGCTCCGCGGGCCCAGGCCGGGCCGAGCCCGGGCGAGGACCACTCTCAACCTACGCTCGTGGTTTGCTGCGTTGCTCGCTGCGCCGTAAGCAATTTGCTTGCCGGGCGCGCCCGGGGTCTCGTCACGGCGAGCACCCGAGGGCCTCGCGCCGGGCGCGCGCCTCGCCCGCGGTCACGCTGCGCGCGTCGCGCCCCCAGCGCTCGAGCACCTCGCCGTAGGCCCGGCAGGCCCCCTCGCGATCGTGGCGCGCCGCGAGCGCGTCGCCGAGCCAGAGCCGCGCCTGGATCGAGTACAAGGGGAAGCCGAACCAGCAGGCCGAGACGGCCCGCCGCAGCAAGGGCTCGGCCTTGTCCGGGCGCCCCCCGAGCACGTACGCCCGGCCGAAGGCCGCGTCGATGCGCGGGGTCCACTCGGCCAGGTCGGCGGCGGGCGGCTGGGCCGTGTCGTTGTCGACCGCCTCGCGCGCGTCGGCCTCGTCCCGCACGAGCCGGGCGTAGGCGTCGAAGCGGCGCGCGCCCGGGTCGGCGAAAAACCCCTTCGGCGCGGCGTCGATGAACGCGTGGCGGCGCCGCCGCATCTCGTCGCGCCCGAGCTGGCCGGTGACGTAGAGCGCGCGCGTGCTCTCGAGCCCGGCCTCGAGGGCCTCGCCCGGCGGCCACGCCGCGCTCGCCGCCGCGATGAGCCGCGCCACCTCCTGCGCGCGGCCCGCGCGCCCTAGCTCGAGTTCGAGATCGAGCCGGGCGATCAGCGAGGACAGGCGCCGGTGGTCGTCGGCCGACGTGGCCACGGCCCGCTGCCAGAGCGACAGGCTCTCGTCGCCGGCGTCGAACTCGCCGTCGTAGACGCGCAGAAAGAACTCGCCCGAGGCGCGCATCTCGTCGCGCCGCTCGGCCGGCTCGCGCGCCCAGCGCTTCTCGAGCGCCTCGCGCGTGGCCGCGGTCGAGTGCGTGAGCCCCATGACCGCGCGCGCCTGGTGGCGATACCCGGCCGGAGACTTGGGGTCGAGCTGCACGAGGCGATCGGCGGCGCGCTTCGCCTCCTCGCAGCGGCCCGCGCGGGCCTCGGCCTCGCTGAGCGCGCTCAGGCAGTCGGTGGGCGCGCTCGAGTCGCCGGCGCAGCGCCGGAGCTCGGACAGGCCCCCCTCGAGCTGGCCGGCGTTCAGGCGCGCCACCCCGCTCAGCCAGCGGCCGGCGGGCTCGCGCACGCCCTCGGCGACGGCGATCGCCCGATCGAAATGCCGGACGCGCAAGAGGTGTCGCCCCAGCGCGAGCTTGACCCAGGGGCTCGCCTCCCGCCGCGCCGCCAGGGCCTCGAGCGCCTTCTCGGTCTCGGGCGCGCGCGTCTCGTCGCGCAGCAAGGGCTCGAGCGCCTCGTAAAGCCGCGCCTCGTCGGGCCCGAGCTGCTGCCGCGAATCTCGCACCGCGCCGAAGTGCTCGCGCTCGGGCGCGGCTATCACTGGCGCGAGGGCGACGGCATAGAGGTGCGCCTCGACGAACGAAGGGTCGTGGCGGGTGACGGCGTCGAAGCGCGCTTGCGCCTGCTGCCACGCCCCGTCTTGCCAGAGCTGGAACGCCTGGCAATACGCCACCTCGGCCCCGCCCCGGTCGTGCGCCCGCGCGGCCGGCAAGGCGGGGCAGAGCTTGGGGGCGTCGGCCCGCGAGGCTTGCAGGGTCATCGCGCTGAGCCCGAGCGCCGCGCTCGCGAGGACGAGGCTGAGGGCCTGCTTGGCGCCCCAGCGTCGCCGCGACGGCGAGCGGAGCGTTTCACTCTGAGACCCTTTCGTTTCAACTTGAAACAGTGCGGCCTCGGGCTCGTCGCCTTGCTTACCCGCTCGCACCAACCCCTCGATGGCGGCTCCATACCCGACCGGAGCCCTCTCCCGCAGCGCGGCCTCGTCGTCGCCCGGCCAGGTCGGCGCGGGGCCGTACCCCACGCCCAGCGGCCGGTCGGACGCCGGCGCCGACGCGTCGTTCAGCGGCCGGTCGGACGCCGGCGCCGACGCGTCGTTCAGCGACTGCGTCGGGTCGTAGCTCGCGACGTCCGCGGCCGCCGCGTCGCGGCGACGCCCGCCCCCCTCGAGCAGCGGCAGGAGCTCGGCGGCCATGCGCGAAAGGAGCACCTTCGGCTCGAGCGGCCGGCCGAACGACCGCTCGAACGCCCCCCGCAGCGCCCGCCGCATCGAGCTCGCGTCGGGCCACCGATCGCCGACCTCGCGCGCCAGCGCCCGATCGATCACGGCGCAGAGCGCGTCCGGGCAGCGCGGCGCCACGCCCGACAGCGGGCGGGGCTCTCGTGTGAGCACCGACACCAGCACCTCGCCCGTCGTCTGCCCCTCGTGGACGTAGCGCCCCGAGGTGAGCGTGAACAAAGTGGCACCGAGCGACCAAAGGTCGGATGCCGGCCCTATATGGTGCTTGTGGCCCCTCACCTGCTCGGGGGCCATGAACGCCGGCGTGCCGAGAATGGCCCCCGTCACGGTCACCAGCGGCCCCGAGTCGTCGATCTGGCGCGCCAGCCCGAAGTCGAGCAGCTTGAGCACGCCCTCGTCGGTCAGAAAGAGGTTCTCGGGCTTGATGTCGCGGTGCACGATGCCCTTTTTGTGGGCCACCTCGAGCACGTCGAGCACGGCGTCACCTACAGCGGCGACGTAGGCAATGTCGAGCGGCAGCTCGGCGGCGATCGCGCGCAAGCTCGCACCTTGAAGGAGCTCCATCACGAGGTACGCCGCCCCGTCGGGGGTCATGTCATCGTCGAGGACGCGCACGGCCCCCGGGTGCCCCAGCGTGTTGCCCAGGTAGCTCTCGCGCAGAAAGCGCACCTGGGCCGCGGGGCCCGAGGCGGCCTTGCTGTGCAAGACCTTGATGGCGACCCGATGGCCGTTGCGGTGACGCCCCGCGTACACGGCCGCCGAGCCCCCGACCCCGAGCAGCGCCTCGATTTGATACTTGCCGCTAAGCTTTTGACCGATGCGAAACTGCGCCACGGCGCGCCGCCCATGCAAGCCGGGCTCCAAGGGCGGCTCGGGCGATTCGCCGGTGGATTTCGAGGCGGGCGCGGGGTAGAAGCGCGGCCATGACGACCCCCGCGGCGCAGGCCGACGTCGAGAGCAAGACGGTCACCTTCGAAGGCAAGACGTACGACATTCAAGAGCTCGGCCCCGACACCTTCACGGTGCTCGTGAAGGGCGTGCCCGTCGGGCGCATCGTGTACAGCTTCGGCGCCGCCAACGGCGTGCCCGAGGGCGACGAGGCGAGCGAAGACACGCTCTACGCCATCGCCGAGGCGTGGTTCGCCGCGGCCGGCGCCGAGTGAGCGAGGGGGCGGGCGCCGAGCTCGGGCCGCGTTCGTCGGGCCGAGCCTGGCGCACGCTCTAGCAGCGCAGGCGGCTACGGCACCGGGCGACGAGCTCGGCGGCGCAGGTGCCGACCGCCGCGACCTTGAGCGCCGCGCCGAGCTCGGGGGCCCAGTTCACCAGGTTGCCCCCGACCACGACGGGGAACCCTCCGCCCTTCGCCTGCCGCACCGCCTTCACCGTGGCCGTGAGGGCGGGGGCGTGCGAGAGCATCGACGCCGAGAGCCCCAGCAGGTCGGCCGAGGCCGCCTCGAGCACGATCGCGTCGACGGGCACGTTGGCGCCGAGAAAGCGCACCTCGAAGCCCGCCATCTCGAGAAAGTCGGCGCCCATGCGCGCGCCGACGTCGTGCTGCTCGCCCTCGACGCAGGCGACCAGGGCGCGCTTGCCGTTCGGGCGCTCGCGGGGCATGTGCTGGTAGAGGTGCGAGACGACGAGCTGCGAGATCGACGTCGCGAGGTGCTCTTGCGCGACGCTGATGCGGTTCTCTTGCCAGAGCCGCCCGATCTCGTGCTGCGCCGGCTGCACCACCCGCAGGTGCAGGTCGGGCACCGCCACGCCGGCGTGCACCCCTTGGTCGATGGCCACCTCGAGCGCCTTTCGGTAGTCGCCTGCGAGCTGCGCTTCGAGGTACGGCTGGAGGAGCTCATGGCGGAAGAGCGGCGGGGGACGCTTGGTCATCGCAAAACTTCTCTTCGCGGAATCTTAACGCGCCCGCCCGGCGCGCGCCCGGACGAAGATTGGCCCCCGGGCCCGGGCGGCGTGGGGCAATCTGCCTCACGCTTTTCCGCCTCCGCCTCCGCCTCCGCGGCCGCCGGCCCGGCCCGGCCTGGCCCGGCCTGGCCCGGCCCGGCCCGGCCCGGCCCGCACCGGGCTTAAGCGCCCGAGCGCTTCGCGGAAGAGCCAGCCCTCTTTGTCGCCCGGGCCGAAGCGCACGCGGTACCAGTCGCCCTTGCGCTCGACCACGGTCAGCTTGTCGCCCACCGCGACGCGGCCCACGGCCTCGCCCGAGCGCGAGGCCGTGTCGCGCACGACATAAGGGCCGCGCCGGACCTCGGCGCTCGTCTCGTTCGGGCGCACGCTCATCGCTTCGGGCGCGCGCGCCTCGGCGGCGGCGGCCGAGGCGGCGGGCAGCGGAGCGGCGGGCGGCGGGGCGGCGGCGGGCGCCGAGGCGGCGGGCTTCGGCGGGGGGGCGAAGGTGAGCGCGTAGAAGACCGTGTACTTGGCGTGCTCGTGGCGCAGCTTGGCGAGCGAGATGCTGGCCAGGTTCGCCTCGAGGCACTTCATCACGCCCTCGGCCGCCTCGGCCGGCAGCGTGCTCGACTTGCCGCGCTGCACGTGCAGCCGCGCCCGCGCGAAGTCGACCTCGAAGCCGACCGAGAGCTTGCCCTCGTGGCCGCGCGCGGCGGGGCACGAGGCGAGCTGGCGCAGGGGCGCCGAGAGCACCTCGTCGAAGGCGACTTTGTCGCACGCGCGCGCGTCGCCCTTGTGGTTTCTGCACTTGGTGACCGAGGCCTCGCCCACGCTCACGCTGGCCGGCTCGGCCTCGGCCGGACGGGCCGCGAGCGCGCTCGGCCCGGGCTCGGCGCGGGCCGCGTGCGCCGAGGCCGCCGCCTTGCCCTCGCCCGGGGGCGCCGGGCCCAGCTCGAGGCCGGCCACCTTGGGCCACACGATGCCGAGCGCGAAGCCGACCACGGCGATGATGCCGACCTTGGCCCAGGCCGGCTGGTCGGCGCCGGCCGGTGGGGTGTCGATGCGGGGCGAAGGGGGGGAGGCCAAGGCGGAGGGGCGCGTTGCGTGAGCCCGCCTGTTACCACACTCGGCGGCGGCTGGGCCAAGCGAGGGCACACGACGCCCCCCGGGGGCGGGGCTCAGCCCTCGAATTCGATGCCGAGCAGGGCGAAGCCCGCGAGGGCCAAGAAATTCCACAAGAAGGTCGCCAAGGCCGCGGCCGCGACCCCGAAGAGCGCGCGGCGCCACCAGGGCCCGCGCCGCGTCACCCAGACGTGCGCCCCGTAGGCCAGCGGCGTCGGAATGAAGAGCCCGCACAGCGCGAAGCCGAGCGTCGCGTCGTTCCACATGCGGCGGCGGCCGTAGGGGTCGCGGTGGCGCCGGAGGTAGTGCCGGTCGGCGAGCAAGAAGCTACCGCCGACGACAATGCTGCTGAGCAGGCTAATGATGAGGGCGGCGACGGGCTCCCAGCCGCCGGCGTAGGGGCTCATACCGGGACGGGCCCCCCGAACGCGCCGAAGAAGCGCGCGACCCAGACGCCCAGCATCAGCGCGATGAGCACGAGGGCGCCCCCCGTCAGCGCGCGCCCCTGCTGCCGCTCGACGTAGCCCCAGCGGCCCGAGACGACGTACGAGACGGCGTTCGTGCCGACGAAGGCGAGCGCGGCCGGCAGCGCCACCGGCACCAGGGGGTGGAAGGCGAGCGCGCCGGCGAGGTCGCCGTGCAAGAGCCGCAGCGCCGCCCGCGTCAGCCCGCAGCCGGGGCAGGGGACGCGCGCGAAGAACGCGACGGGGCAGCCCGGCGCGCCGGCGGCGAGCAGGGCGGCGATGACGGCGCCGATGCCGCCCAGGCGCGCCGCGCGCAGGCCCATGGCCGCCGGCGAGCGGCCCGGCGCCGCGAGCGGGGCGCCCTCAGGAGCGGACACCCCACAGTTCATTGACGTCGGCGAGGAACGTATAAGGGGCCGCGAGCCAGTAGAGCAGCAGGTTGCCCTCGCCCTGGGTCGGGGTGCCCGCGCGCGCGCGCGCCTCGGCCATCAGCTTGGGCATCGAGAGCACGGGGATGATCGGAAAGAGCAGCCACAGGATGGAGCCGCCC
>DASTPP010000408.1:0-30772 GCA_035762175.1 Polyangiaceae bacterium
CGCCCAGGCGCGTTTCGAGCCGGTAGCGGCCGGCGATGACCTTGCCGATCATCGGGTCGGCGGAGGACGGGCGGGCGACGGCGACTTTTTGCGATGACTCCATCAGCTCTATCTCGCTAAAGCAGGCTTACGGTTGCCCGAGGCTAGGCGATAACAGGAGTGCGGCCGGGTTGGGGTGACTTAAGCGTATCAGGGCTCCCGGGTACATGGTCGCGAAAACCGAAGCGCCCAAGGCCCGCCCCGCGAGTGCGCCGCTTCGTTACATAAACCCCCAGGCGCCACCGACGGCCGCGCCGGGGGCACGCGCGGCAAGGTCATCGCAAAGCGAGCGCCGCCGAGCGGCCCGTCTTCGACCCGCAAGTCGCCGCCGTGGCGTTTGACGATCTGTAGAGAAATGGATAGCCCGAGCCCGGTGCCCTGGCCAGCCGGCTTGGTGGTGAAGAAGGGGTCGAACACCCGGGAGCGCAGCGCCGGCTCGACCCCCGGGCCCGAGTCGTCGACGCACACCTCGACCCACTCGCCGTCGCAGCGCGTCTGCACGCGCACCCGGCGCGTCGGCCGGCCCGAGACGGCCGCGAGGGCGTTGGCGAGCAGGTTCATCAGGACCTGGTTGATCTCGCCCCCGCGGCAGACCACGGGCGGCAGGGGCCCGTAGTCGCGCTCGACCTCGACGCCCGCCTCGCGCAGGGCGGGGCCGAGCAGCGCGAGCGTCTCGTCGAGCCCCTCGTCGAGCCGGGCCGGGCCCTCCTCGCTCGCGGGGCGCGAGAAGCGCCGCAGCCCGTCGACGATGCGCGCCCCCCGCGCCGACGCCCGCGCGACCAGCTCGCCGATGGCCCGCAGGTCGGCGAGCGCCTCGTCGACGTCGAGCTCGCGCCGTAGCCCCGCGAGCTCCGCGCGCGCGCCCCCCGGCAGGGCCTCGGCCCGCCGCTCGTAGGCCCCGAGCAGCCGCTCGATCGCGTCGACCAGCGCCGGCACCGGCGCGACCGAGCCGGCGATGGCGTTCAGGGGGTTGTTCATCTCGTGGGCGACGCCGGCGACGAGCTGGCCGAGGCTCGCCATCTTCTCGCCGTGCAGGAGCGCGGCCTGGGCGTTGCGCAGCTCGTCGAGCGCCCGCGACAGCTCGGCGGTGCGCTCGATGACGCGCGCCTCGAGCCCCGCCCGCTCTGCCTCGAGCTCGTCGATGGCGCGCCCGAGCGTCACGCGCATCGCCTCGACCGCCGCGCCGAGCTCGCTCACCTCGCGCGGCGCGTCGGGGGGCGGCGGCACCCCGGCGCCGAGCTCGCCGCCGGCGACGCGCTCGGCCGCGGCCGCGAGGCCCACGATCGGGCCCGAGAGCTCGCGCGCGGTGCGCAGGACGAGCGCCCCGGTCGCGCCCGTCACCGCCGCGCACGAGGCGACGAGCGCGAGCACGTCGGCGAGCGCGAGATCGCCCCCCCGCTCGCGCTGCAGCGTGACGTAGAGCCCGAGCGCCGCCGACAAAAAGAGCGTCGCGAAGAACGAGAGCGGCAGGCCGAAGTCGACGAGCAGCCGGCGCCTGAGCGACACCCGCGCCGCCGGCGCCGGCGCGGGCGCGACGGCCCGCAGGCGCGCGACCACGGGCCCGAGCAGCGCCCGGTGCCAGGCGCGCTGGTGCAGGGTCAGGCCCCAGGCGAAGAAGGTCGTCGCCGTCGCGCCCGTCACCAGCGTCGGCACGTCGAAGCCGAGGCGCGCCCGCAGCGCGAGCGCCCCGGCGACGCCCGCCCCCGTCCAGAAGGCGACGTTGAGCCAGGCGAGCGTCGTCGGCACGGCGAGCGCGCGCGCGAGCGCGACGCGCGCGTCGCCCGCGCCGAGCAGCCCCGCGCGCACCGGCGGCAAGAGCGCGCGCACCGCCGCCGCGTAGAGCCCCGTCGGCACGAGCGCCAGCCAGGGCAGCGAGGTCAGCCAGGCGAGGCGCAGCTGCGCGCTCGTCATGCGCAGGAACGCGACGGTGAAGAGCATCAGCACGTGCCCGGCCACGACGCCCGCCGCCGTCGCGCTCGTCGCGATCCGCGGCGCGAGCCCGCGGGCCAGGGCCGGGGCGGGCGCGCGCTCCCACGCCCGCATCGACGCGAGGTCGTAGAGCGCGAGGCGCACCGGCGCCGCCATCGCCCCGAAGAGCCCGGCGAGCGAGACGAGCGTCAGGCCGTGCGCGTCGACGAGCGGCCAGCACGAGGCGACCCAGCCCCCCGCCCGCAGCGCCAAGAGCCCGATCGCCCCCCCGCGCGACGCGGCCGCCCAGCGCCGCGGGCGCAGGAGCGCCGTCAGCGCGAGCCCCGCGGCGAAGAGCAGCCCCGGCGCCGCCGAGCGCGCGACCGCCGGGGCCACCGCCGCGGCGAAGAGCGAGGCCGAGAGGGCCTCCCAGGTGAGCGCGAGCCCCTCGGCGCTGAGCAGGGGCCGCCGCCGGGCCCTCATGGCGCGGGCGCGCCGACGCGCCTGCCGCCGGCCGCGGCGCCTTGCGCCCGCCCCCGCCCCCGCCGCGCGCCGCCGGCGCAGCTCGCGGCCCCACGCACGAGCGCCCCCGCGCCCGCCGACGCGCCGCGCGAGGGCGCCGGCCCCGGGGCGGCTCTAGGCTCGGTCGGGCGAAGGCTCCCGTCGCCCGGCGGCCGATCGGCGGCGCGTTCGACGCCGGCGGGGCGCTTGACATCCGGGCGGATTGCGGCGCGCCCCGCCGGCGCCGAACGCTGGCGTCGCGGCCGCCGCGCTCGGTCCGCCTTCGCCCGACCGAGCCTAGAACGTGGCCCGGAAGACGGGGACCCGGACCTCATCGCGCTGGGCCATGCCGTACTGGCGTAGCTCTTGGGGGCTGAAGACGGGCCGCAGCTCGATGGCGGGCACCCCGAGGCGCAGCCCGCTCGGGCTCACGTCGACCATCGAGGTCGGCGGCAGGGGCGGCCGCCGCGGCGCGAGGGCGAGGGCCCGGTGCCGGGGCTCGGGCGCCCGCGCCGAGCCGGTCGGGGCGGCGCCCGACGAGGACGACGAGGGCGCCGAGCCGGGCACCGTGCTCGGCTCGTTCGGCCTCGGCACGGCCGACGAGGGCTGGGTGCCTCGGGGCGCCGCGTCTTCTTGGTACTCGGGGGGGGGCCGGTATTGGGTCGCGCTCAGCACCGCGATGGTGGTCGGCACGACCAGGGCCATGCCGCCGGCGAGCATGTAGAGCGAGACGCGCGGGCTCGCCTCTTGCTCGATGATGTAGCCGCCGACGCCGCCCGCGCCCGCGCCGAGCACGCCGCCGATCAGGTAGGCCCAGCCGTTCTGCACGCCGATGGCGGCCTCGACCGCCATCACCGCCTCGCCGCCGAGCAGGGCGCCGCCGACGATGCCCTTGCCCGAAGGGGACGTTGGTTCGGCCCGGGCGGGGCCGACCCAGAGGGCGGCCGCGAGCAGGGCCCCCACCCCCGCCGCCCCGGCCCCCCCCCCGAACCGACCACCCCCCGCGCGCTTGCACCACCTCATGCCCGAGACCTCCAAGTTTAGGTGTGGAACTGGCAGCCTCTTGCTTCGTCGCGCCGGACCCCCCAAACGTTCGCCGGGGCCGCGGCGACCCGGTCTATAGCACGGCGCGGCGCGGCGGGGGCGACTGCAAGGGCGGGCCGGGCGGTGCTAAGAGCCAGGCCCCATGGACCCTTCCGCCGCCATCGAGCAGGCCCTCGCCCGCTTCGACGCCGACTTCCGACGCCGCTTCGAGGCGGCCAGCGACGAGCAGAAATTGCGCGAAGAGCGGGCCGCCGTGCTGAAAAAAGGCGGCCTCCAAGAGGCGCTCAAGCAGATGGGGGCCCTGCCGCCCGACCGGCGCAAGGCCGTCGGCGAGCGGGTCAACGCGCTGAAAAACCAGGTCGACGAGGCCTTCAACGCCCGCCTCTCGGCCCTCGCCCGCGCGGCGCGCGAGGCCGAGCTGACGGCGCTGCCCTACGATCTGACGCTGCCGGCCCGGGTCTTGACCCCCCGGGGGCACCTGCACCCGCTGACCCGGGTGCGCGACGATCTGCTCGGCATCTTCCGCGATTTGGGCTTCGTGGTGGCCGAGGGGCCCGAGGTCGAGCTCGAAGAGAACAACTTCACCAAGCTCGCCTTCCCGCCGGACCACCCCGCCACCGACATGCAAGACACCTTCTGGGTGAAGGTCGAGGGCGCGCCCGAGGGGGCGAAGACGCTCTTGCGCACCCACACGAGCCCGGTGCAGGTGCGCGAGATGTCGACGAAGAAGCCGCCGCTCGCCGTCGTGAGCGCGGGCGCGGTCTACCGGCGCGACGACGACGTCACGCACTCGCCGATGTTCCACCAGATCGAGGGCTGCCTGGTCGACCGCCGCGTCAGCTTCGCCAACCTGCGCGGCGTCATCGACGCCTTCTGCGAGCGGCTCTACGGCCGGGGGGCCACGACGCGCTACCGGCCGAGCTATTTTCCCTTCGTCGAGCCGGGCGCCGAGGTCGACGTGCGCTGCGTGTTCTGCGCGGGCTCGGGCTGCCGCGTCTGCAAGCAGACCGGCTGGATGGAGGTGCTCGGCTGCGGCATGATTCACCCCGCGGTCTTCGAGCACTGCGGCCTCGACCCCGAAGAGTACACGGGCTTCGCCTTCGGCGTCGGCATCGAGCGGCTGACGATGCTGCGCTACGGCATCAACGACATTCGCCTGCTCTTCGAGAACGACCCGCGCTTTCTGGCCCAGTTCTAGCTTGGGCGCGCCCGGGCCCCGAACGAGCGGGGCCCTGCGCCGGCGTGACGGGCGCGTGTCGGGCGGGGGCGACGGCCTTGCGCGGAGCCGCCCCTGCTCTAAGGTTGCACCCAGACATGATGGCCACCCGAACCCCCCCCGCCTTCTGGTCGTGGCTGCGCACCTTCGCCTGGGCCTTCGCCCTGGCGCTCGCGGCGCTGCCCGGCTGCCAAAAGTACGACGAGCTCGTCGAGAAAGACCAGACCGCCGAGCAGCGCTGGGCCGACGTCGAGGCGCAGCTGCAGCGGCGCTACGACCTCGTGCCCAACCTGGTCGAGACCGTCAAGGCCTCGGCCAAGAGCGAGGCCAGCATCTTGGCCCAGGTGACCGAGGCGCGCAGCCAGGCCGCCAGCATCAAGCTGACGGGCGAAGATCTGAGCGACCCGGCGAAGATGGCCGCCTTTCAGAAGGCGCAAGACAACCTGAAGGGCTCGCTCTCGCGCCTGATGGTCGTGCAAGAGCAGTACCCCGACCTCAAGTCGAACCAGAACTTCCGCAACCTGCAGGTGCAGCTCGAGGGCACCGAGAACCGCCTGCTGCGCTCGCGCGAGCAGTACAACGCGGCCGTGCGCGACTACAACGCCGAGCTCGCCAAGATCGGCGGCAGCGTGGTCAACAAGGTGACGGGCAGGCCCTTCAAGCCGCGGGTTTACTTCCAGGCGACCGAAGAGTCGAAGGTAGCGCCGAAGGTGTCCTTCTGATGGGCGCGACCGCCGGCCTCGCGGCCCCCGGGCGGGCGCGCGGCGCCCCCCGCGGGGCCAGCGCGAGGCCGGCGGCCCTCGTCGCCTTGCTGGCCCTCGTGGCGCTCGCGGCGGCCTTTTTCGCGGCCCGGCCCGCCCTCGCCTTCACGCCCCCGCCGATCGACGGCCACGTCACCGACGCGGCCGGCAAGCTGACGGCGGCCCAGCGGCAGGCGCTCAACGCCAAGCTCGACCACGTGCGGCAGCAGACCGGCTACGAGGTCGCCGCGCTCATCGTGCCCTCGCTCGAAGGCGAGACCATCGAAGACGTCGCCTACGCGACCTTCAACGCCTGGAAGCTCGGCCAGAAGGGCAAAGACAACGGCGTCTTGCTCGTCATCGCGCCGAGCGAGCGGCGGGTGCGCATCGAGACCGGCAAGGGCGTCGGCGGCGACCTGACCGACCTCGAGTCGAACGAGATCATTCGCACCAACATCTCGCCGCACCTGCGCGAAAACCGCTTCTTCGAGGCGGTCGACGAGGGCACGAACGCCATCGTCAGCACGATGACGAAGGGCCAGTTCAACCCCGGCCCCTCGAAGGCCCGGCGCCCGCCCGCGCAGGCCCAGCGCTCGCGCGGCCTCGGCGCCGTCGGCCCCATCGCCTTCGTGGTCCTCTTTCTCGTGGTCAACCTCCTCCTGCGCCGGCGCGGCGGGTTCTTCTTCTTCTGGCCCGGCGGCGGCGGGGGCGGCGGCTGGGGGGGCGGCGACGGCGGCGGGGGCGGCGGCTTTTCGGGGGGCGGCGGCGAGTCGGGCGGCGGCGGCTCGAGCGACAGTTACTGAGCGCGGCTCGCGCGCCCGCGCCGTGCGGCCTGGGCGCGTCGAAGCGGCCGCGCGGCTCGCGACGAGTTGCGCGCCGTGACGACGGCCGGGCGCCGCGGGCGCGCGAGCCGGGCCAGCCCGGGGCGCCGGCCGGGGGCCCGGCGGGCGGGGGCGCTTGCCGAGCCCGGGCGAAACGAGCACATTGGGGCCGTGTCGCTGACCCCGGCCCGCGTCCTCGTCGTCGACGACAGCCCCACGCTGCGCCGCCTGGTCGGGTCGATCCTGCAGCAGCACGGCTACGACGCGTGGGTGGCGGGCGACGGGGTGCAGGCCCTCTCGCTGCTCGAGCGCGCGGGCGGGCCGCCCGACCTGGCGCTCGTCGACTTCGTCATGCCGCACATGACGGGCTTCGAGTTCTGCCGCCGCCTGCGCTCGATCGACGCGTTCCGGGACGTGCCCGTCGTGCTGATGAGCGCGAAGACCGACAAGATCCGCGACCGGTTCGCCGAACAGACTGGCGCGGTCGACGCGCTCAGCAAGCCCTTCGACGCGCGCGCGCTGCTCGCGGTGGTCGAGAGCACGCTGCGGCGCGCGCGCGAGGGGCGCCTCGGCCGCGCCGCGCCCGCCCTGACCGACCTGCCCCCGAGCCGCCCGGCGCCGAGCACCTCGGGCCCGCGCTCGGGGCCCGAGTCGGGCGACGCGGTGGCCAAGCGGCTGCACGACCACGTCTGGGCCGCGCTCGAGCCGCTGCTCAAGGGCCAGGCGCGCGAGGCGGTCGCCGCGGCGCTCTCGCAGGCGCTGCAGCCCGAGCGGCTCGCCGGGCCCCTCGGCCCGCCCGAGGCGCGCGGCCGCTACGGCGACGCCTCGCTCTGGGGCGACGGCGGCGTGCTGCCGGTCGGCGAGATGCTGCAGGTGCTGCAGCTGCAGCGGCAGTCGGGCGTGCTGCACGTCCGCGCCGGCTGGAAGTCGGTCGACGTGCTCTACCGCGACGGGCTCATCGACCTCGCCCAGGGCAAGGGGCTGTCCGAAGAGTTCCGCTTCGGGCGCTACCTCGTCGACGAGGGGCTCGTCGCGCGCGAGGCGCTCGAGGCGGCGCTCGAGGGGCGGCAGATGCCGGGGCCGCTGCTCGGCGACTTCCTCGTCGAGCGCGGGCTCCTGTCGCCCGAGGGCCTGCGCCTGTCGCTCGTGCGCCAGTCGAGCGAGCTCGTCTACGAGGTGGTCCGCTGGAAGGAGGCGCTCTTCTCGTTCCACCGCGACGCGCAGCTCACCTTCCGCTCGAACACCCGCCTCGGCCTGCCCGTCGCCTCGCTCGTCATGGAGGGCGTGCGCCGCGTCGACGAGTGGCGCCTCATCGAAGAGCACATCGACTTCGACTGCGTGCTCTACCGCGACACCACCTCGTTCGAGACCCAGACCTCCGACGGCCTCTCGCTCAGCCACGCCGAGCAGGCCGTGCTCGACGCCGTCGACGGCACGAGCACGGTGCGCGAGATCATTCAGCGCACCAACGCGGGCAGCTTCGACGTCTGCAAGATGCTCTACCAGTTCTTGCAGTCGCGGCTCGTGCGCCGCAAGGCCGAGGCCTGAGCGCGCGTCAAGGCGCCTTCTCGCAGCCGAGCGCCTTGACGAGCTCGATCGCCTCGCGGCGCCGGTAGCCGGCGCCGGACGCGTAGGGCCCGAGCGCCGCGCACGCCTCGGCCCGCCGGCCCGCGCGCACGAGCGCGAGGGCGCGGTTGTAGCCCGCCTCGGGGGCGAAGCGCCCCTTCGGGTAGCGGCGAAGGTACTCGCCCCAGGCGGCCAGGGCGGCGGCGGGGTCGGAGCCCGAGAAGTGCGCGCGGTGGGCGCGCTCGAAGAGCTCGGTCTCGGCGCGCAGGGCCGGCTCGTCGCCCGAGGCGGCCGTGGGGGCGCCGCCGGCGATCGCCGCGCTGGGCGCCCCGGTGCCCGCCGCGTGAGTCGGGAGGGCCGGCGCCGCGGCGGCGGGAGCCCCCCGAGCCGGGCCCGCGCCGGCCCCCCGCGCCGGCCCCGCGCCGGCCGCGGGCCCGAGAGCGACCGAAGCCGCCGGAGAAGGCGCGAGGCTCGACGCCGTGGGCGGAGCGCCGAGGCCCAGCGCGGGCACGGCCGGCACGCCAGCCGGGGCCGCCTCGGGCGGCGCGGCCGCGAGCGCGGCGGGCCTGGGCGCCGGGGTCGCGGCCGAAGGCGCGGGGGTTGCGGCGACGCGGGGCGGTTCGGCGGGGGCCGAAGGGCGCGCGGGCTCGGCCTCGGGGGGCGGCGCTAGAGGGCGCGGGGGCTCGCGCCCCGCGTCGCCGGACGCAAGGCGCGGGGGGGCGGGCGAAGGGTCGACGCGAGGGGGGGCGGGCGAAGGGCCGGGAGGCGTGGGGGCTTCGGGCGGCGGGGCGGCGGGGGCCGACTCGGGCGGGGCCGGCGGGTCGGATGGCGCGTCGGCCGGCCGATCGCCCGAGGCCGGGGCGCGCTTCGCCGCGACCTTGGCGGGCGCGCGCGGGGCCGGGGGCTCGGCCTCTCGGGGCGCGGAGAAGGGCGCGACGACGGCCGAGCGGACGGCGTCGACGAGCCGGGTGCCGCCGGCCGCCCAGGCCGACGAGCCGACCAGGACGGCGGCGAGCGGCACCCAGCGGCGCAGCATGCGCCGGCGCTGCTGGGCGCGGCGGCGCGCCTCGAAGAGCACGCGCGAGAGCGTGTCGGACGCGGCGTCGGAGCGGCCGTCGGCCTCGTCGCGCAGGGCGCGGAAGGCGCTCTCGAGGTCGCCGTCAGACATCGCGGTCCCCCTCGAGGATGGCCCGCAGCTTGCGCTTGGCGTGAAAGAGCCGCGTGCGCACCGTGGCCTCGGGCGCCCCGACGATGAGCGAGACCTCGGCCGAGGTGCGCTCTTCGACCTCGCAGAGCACGACGACCACGCGCTGGTCGAGCGGCAGCTCGTCGAGCGCGTTCATCAGCCGGGCGGCGAGCGCGCGGCGGCGCGCCTGCCCCTCGGGGCCCTCGACGTGCCCCTCGGGCTCGGCCTGCCCGAAGCGCTCGACCATGGCCCGGCGGCGCTTGGCGGCGCGGACGTAGTGGCGGGCGTGGTTGACGGCGATGGACAGCAGGAACGAGCGCGGCGGCGCCTCGCCCCGGTAATTGCGGAAGGCCCGCGGCGCCGTCACGAAGACCTCTTGTACCAGGTCTTCGGCCGCCGTCTCGTCGCCGAGCAGGCGGCGCACGAAGGCGCGCACCGCCTCATGGTGGAGGCGATAGAGCGCGGCGAGCGCGGCCGGATCGTCGCGGCGCAGCCCCTCGACGAGCGCCCGCCCGTCGGCCGAAGGCTCGGGCCGGGCCGCCGTCCGCGGCCTTTCGGCCTCGGTGCTCTCGGCCGCAACGGCTCTCTGGCTCGTGAAGCTCATGCTAAGGGCGGGCATCACCGTACATGCCCTCCGTGCCCGCCGGCGAGCCGATCGTTCAAAGGCGCCATCATAGGCCCTGAACCCCCAGCACCAGCCCCGGCCAGGCGTAGACCCCGAGCGCCCGGGTGCCCTCGAGCTCGCGGGCGTAGGGGGCGCGGGTCGGCGGCCCATCTTCGCGCAGGCGGAGCGCGACGTTGGCGCTGGGCCCGCCGTAGAGGGCGAGGCCCGGCGCGACCGAGTAGCCGGCCACCACGCGCAGCTGGTTGATGCCGCGCCCCTCGTCGCGCTCGAGATCGCGCGGGGCGAGCCGCCCGTAGGTGATGGCGTCGGCGTCGACGTACCAGCCCTCGCTCAGGGGCAGGTGGGCGCCGAGGCCGAAGACGTACCAGGGCTTCTGGTCGGCCGCGCGTAGGCCGACGCCGTAGAGGTAGTGAAAGTGCCGCCCGCCGTGCTTGAGCGCGGCGGCGCCGAGGCCCACCTCGGGCACGATCCACGCGTCGAGGTGCAGGCGCCCCTTCGAGACGACGTTGATGAGGCCGAGGGCGAAGTCGACGTCTTCGGCGACGTTGATGACGCCGATCTGGACGCCCCTTACCCTCCCGGACGCGACGTTGATGGGCGCGATCTGGGCGCCGCGCACGTCGCCGACCGCGACGTTCAACGCGCCGGCGATCTGCGCGCCCTCGAGCGCGCCGGTCGCGCCCGCCGCCCGCGCGCCTCGGCCGGCGGCCCCGGCGCCCGCGGCGGGCCCGGCGTCGGCCTGCCCGCGGTCGCCGGGCGGGCCGATCGCGACGTTGACGCCGCCGGCCGCCTGCAGGCCCGAGACGCCCCAGGGGCGGGCCGCGCCGGCCGACGCGGCCCGAGCGCCCTCGCGATCGGGCGACGCGCCGACGTAGCCCGCCAGGTTGAAGCCGCCCGCCGCTTGCGCCCCCGTCCAGGGCCCGAGCGCGAGGTTCGCCCCGCCCGCCGCCTGCCCGCCCAGCGAGGGCCCGAGCGCGACGTTCGCCCCGCCCGCCGCTTGCGCGCCCGAAAGCGGCCCGAGCGCGACGTTCGCGCCCCCCGCCGCCTGCACCCCGCGCGCCCCGCGCCCCGCGTAGTTCGCCGCGCCCGCGATCTGCGCGCCCCGCGCCGGGCCCGTGACGACGTTGGCCGCGCCCGCGATCTGCGCGCCCTCGAGCGGCCCGCCGACCACGTTGACCGCGCCCGCCGCCTGCGCGCCGCAGACGAACTCGGTGTCGATGTTCACCGCCCCCGAGAGCTCGGCGGCGAGCGTGCCCCGGCTCAGCCCCCCCAGCAGGTTCACCGAGAACGAGCGCGCCGCCGCGCGCCCCCGGGGCGACGAGCTCAGCCCGAGGTAGGGCAGAACGTCGCCGCCGAGGGCGACCGCGGGGTGCTTTCTCGTTTCACACGGACTCTCGTCGGCGGGCGGCCCCGCCCCCCCGGCCGCGGCCTTCGCCCCCGCCTCGCCCGGCGGCAGCCGCGCGATGAGCGCCGACGACTCGTCGCGCGCGAGGTTGCCCGCCAGCAGCGCGACCTCGCCCTCGGCGCGCTCGGCGTCGCCCTGCACCCGCAGCCCGCGCTCGAGGCGCTGGCCGCCGGGCGCGAGGTAGACGATCTGCACGTCGCGCCCCGCGGGGCGCCGCGTGACGAGGACCGCCTCGCCCTCCGGCGCGCCCTCGCTCCGGACGACGGGCCGACCCAGCTCGCGCTCGAGCGCCGCGCGTAGGCGCTCGGCGGCGCCCTCGTCGTAGCCCTCGGCGACGAGCGGGAGCGGGCCCGGCTCGGCCCGCGCCGCGCCCGCGAGGGCCAGCCAGGCCGAGGCCGCGGCGGCGGCGAGCCGCCTGCGCGTCGACTTCCGTTCGCTCATGGCCCAAGGTGCCCGCTGGCCGGCGTCGCGTTCAACAGACCCGAGGGGGGTGGGCGTCGCGACGGCCCCGAGGGGCGCTCGCCCAACGAACCCGACGACGGGCGTCATGTCTATTAGGAGCGCCGACGACGGGCGCCATGTCCATCCTTAAGGAGCCCGTCCCCCGGGCGCCCCGGCCCGGGCCGTCGAGCTCGGCCCGCGCCGGGCGGCGCCGCGACGGCGGCCCGCGCGCCCCGGCCGCCCCGATCGGCCCGCCCCCGAACGGGGCGCGCGACGCCCGGGCGCGTCGCGCCGCTGGTTCGGCGGCGGGCGACGTGATAGTCGGCCCTGGCGATGCGGGACGAACGGGAGCAGCGAGCGCGCCAGGCGGGGGCGCTCCGGCAGGCGGGCCGGCCGCGCACGATCGCGCTGACGGGCGCGGCCTCGTTTCTCGGCCAGAACCTCATCGGCCTCTTCGAAGAAGATGGTCGCGTCGAGCGCGTCGTCGCCTTCGACGTCAAGGCGCCGGCGACGGCGGGCAAGAAGACGCGCTTCTGCGAGCTCGATCTGACGCGGCCGACGGCGGGCGCGCGCGTCGCCGAGGTCCTGCGCGACGAGGGCGTCGACGCGCTCGCCCACCTCGCCTTCCTCGCCGAGCCGAGCCACACCGAGGCCTACGCCCACGAGCTCGAGGCGGTCGGCACGATGTACGCCCTCGACGGCGCGCGCCGGGCCGACGTGCGCAAGGTGGTGCTCTGGAGCCAGACGCTGCTCTACGGCGCCCGGCCTTCGAACCCGAACTTCCTGACCGAAGAGCACCCGCTGCGCGCGGGCGAGGCGGCGCCCTACTTCGCCGACAAGGTCGAGGCCGAGGCGCTCGCCGGCCGCTACGCCGAGGCCGAGGGGGCCGTGGTGACGGTGCTGCGCACGGCGCCCCTGCTCGGGCCGACGGTGCGAAACTACATGACGCGCTTCCTGGCGCGCCGCTTCGTGCCGACGCTGCTCGGCTTCGACCCGCTCTGGCAATTTTTGCACGAGGTCGACGCCGTCGCGGCCTTCCGGCTCGCGCTCTTGCGCGACTGCCCGGGCACCTTCAACATCGTCGGCGAGGGCGTGCTGCCGCTCTCGACCGTGGTGCGCCTCGCGGGCCGCGCCCCGCTGCCCCTGCCGCACCCGCTGGCGCGCCCGCTCTCGGGCGCGCTCTGGCTCGCGCAGCTCGCCGACCTGCCCCCGGGCTTCGTCGACTACCTGCGCTACGTTTGCGTCGCCGACGGCGCCAAGGCCGCCGAGATCATGGGCTTCCGCCCCGCGTTCACGACGCGCGAGGCGCTGCTCGACTTCGCCGGCGTGCAGCGCCTGCGCGACGTGCGCCTCGCGCTCTGAGGCCCCCGCCCCCGACGCCATGACCACGCACCGCCCCCCCCCGCCGCCCCCGCCGAGCCACCGCTCGCCCCCGCCCTCGGTCCGGGGCGACGACTTCCCCATCGAGCGGCCCGGCGGCGAAGACGGCACGCTCATCGACGCCGCGCGCGAGCTGCTCTCGAGCGACTACTACGTGCGCCAGTGGGGCCGGCTCGGCATGCGCAGCCGCTCCGAGCAGGTCGACGAGTTCGGCTACGACCCGAAGTACGAGGCGCGCTACCAGCCCCTCATCGACTTCCTCTACTCGACCTACTTCCGCGTCGAGGCCGAGGGCGTCGGGCACGTGCCCGAC
Organism: Polyangiaceae bacterium; assembly: GCA_035762175.1. GTDB lineage: Bacteria > Myxococcota_A > Polyangia > Polyangiales > Polyangiaceae > DASTPP01. The sequence goes on from DASTPP010000408.1 coordinate 13,186, forward strand.
GAGGGCGGCGCCGTCCTGGTGGCCAACCGCGCGGGCGCCCTGCCCCTCGACGGGCTGATGCTCCGCGCCTGCGTGCGCCGCGCGCACCCGAGCGAGCGCGCCCTGCGCTGGCTCGTCGAAGACTACGTCGCGCACCTGCCCTTCGCCGGCGCCCGCCTCGCCCGGCTCGGCGCCGTGCGCGCCTGCCAAGAGAACGCCGAGCGCCTCCTCAAGCGCGGCGAGGCCATCGCGGTCTTCCCCGAGGGGGTCAAGGGCGCGGCCAAGCTCTACCGCGAGCGCTACCGCCTGCAGCGCTTCGGCCGCGGCGGCTTCGTGCGGCTCTGCCTGCGCACCAAGAGCCCGCTCATCCCCTGCGCCATCGTCGGGGTCGAAGAGGCGACGCCGCTGCTCTACCGCGTCGACGGGCCGGCGAAGGCGCTCGGCCTGCCCTTCCTGCCGGTCACGCCGACCTTCCCCGCGCTCGGCCCGATCGGCCTTCTGCCGGCGCCGGCCAAGTGGCGCATCTACTTCGGCCCGCCCTTCGACCTCGGCGGCGCCGGCCCCGAGCGCGCGAACGACGAGCTCTTCGTCCGGCGCGTCGCCGACGAGGTGCGCGCGACGATCCAGGCGATGCTCGACCGCGCGCTCGCCGAGCGCGGCGGCGTCTTCCGGGGCTGAGCCGTGGCGCGGGCCGAGCCGGGCGGCGTGCTGCTCGTCGACAAGCCGCGGGGGCGGTCGAGCCACGACGTCGTCGCCGCGCTGCGGCGCGCACTGGGCACGCGCGCCGTGGGGCACGCGGGCACGCTCGACCCCATGGCGACGGGCCTGCTCGTCGCGCTCGTCGGCGAGGCGACGCGGCTGAGCCCCTTCCTCAGCGGCGCGCGCAAGCGCTACCGGGCGCGGGTGCGCCTCGGCGTCGGCACCGACTCGCACGACGCCGACGGCCGCGAGGCCGCGCGCCGGCCGCTCGCCGCGCCCCTGCGCGAGGCGCTCGCCCGGGCCCCGGCCGCGGGGCCGCCCGAGGCGCTCGTCCGCGCGCTCGAGGCCGAGCGGGCGCGGCGCGAGCAGGTGCCGCCCGAGGTCTCGGCCCTGCACGTCGACGGCGTGCGCGCCTACGAGCGCGCGCGGCGCGGCGAGTCGCTCGCGCTCGCGGCGCGGCCGGTCGACGTCGGCGAGGTGCGCCTCGTGGGCGTCGACGCCGCCGACGCCGAGTTCCCCGAGATCGAGGTCGAGCTCGAGGTCTCGAAGGGCTACTACGTCCGCGCCTTCGCCCGCGATCTCGGCGCCACGCTCGGCGCCCCCGCCCACCTGACCGCGCTGCGCCGCCTCGCGAGCGGGGGCTTCTCGGTCGACGAGGCCCTGCCCCTCGAGCCGCCCTCGGCGCTCGCCGCGGCGCTCGTGCCCACGGCCCGCGCGCTGCGGCGGGCGATGGCGCCGGCCGAGCTCACCGACGAGGGCGCCCGGCGCGCGCGCCAGGGCAAGGCCCTCGGCCCCGGGCACTTCCGGGCCCCGCCCCCCGAGGGCCTCTCGGCGTGGTTTCTGGGCGACCAGATCGTCGCCGTCGGCGAGACGCGCGGGGGCGAGGCGCGCGTCGTGCGGGGCTTTCCCGCCCCGGGGCCCGATCGCCCCCCGGGCTTAGCGCGCCGACCGCACCGCGCCCCATCGCGGGCGTGGTGCCGCCGAGCGGCTCTCGCGTCGAGCCATTTCGAACGCGCCGACCCGGCCTTCGGGTCGCCGCTCTCGGCCGGTCCCCTCTCGCCCGCCGCGGCCCCGCGCCCGCGCCGGCGCTTTTTCGGGCGGGCGGGCGGCCACCGTTGTGGCGCACAACGCGCCGCACTATAACGGGTGGTTAACGATGACGACGTTCCGGTATACGACCCGCGGCGGCATCGCCGTTTGCCGCCGCGAGACGCCCGTCGGCTTCGAGAGCGCGCTCGGGCCGCTGCTCGGGGCCATCGACGAGCGCGCCGGCGTGCTGCTCGCCAGCAGCTACGAATACCCCGGCCGCTACAAACGCTGGAGCGTCGGCTTCGTCGACCCGCCGCTCTCGCTCGAGGCGCGCGGCCGGCGCTTCCGCGCGCGCGCGCTCAACGCCCGGGGCCGCCTGCTGCTCGGGCCGCTCGAGGGCGCGCTCTCGGGGCACCCGCACGTCGCCTCGCTCGCGCGCGAGGCCGACGCGCTCGAGGGCGAGGCCGCCGCGCCCGCCGGGCGGTTCGCCGAAGAAGAGCGCAGCCGCCAGCCCAGCATTTTCTCGATCGTGCGCGCGATCGTCGACCTCTTCGGGGCCGCCGCCGACCCCTACCTCGGCCTCTACGGCGCCTTCGGCTTCGACCTCATCTACCAGCTCGACGCGCTCGAGGGGCTCAAGCCCCGCCCCGACGACCAGCGCGATCTGGTGCTCTACCTGCCCGACGAGCTCACCGTCGTCGACTACTACAGCCAGCGCGCCAGCCGCTTTCAGTACGACTTCGAGGCGGCGGGCGCGAGCACCGAGGGGCTCGCGCGCGCGACCGCCGCGCGCGACCCGCTCGGCGCGCGCCGGGCGCCCGAGCGCGAGCAAGACTTCTCGCGCGGCGGCTACGCCGACCTCGTGCGCGACGCGCTCGGCTACTTCCGGCGCGGCGATCTCTTCGAGGTCGTCCCGAGCCAGAGCTTCTTCACCCCCTGCGGGGCGCGGCCGAGCGCCGTCTTCGACGCCCTGCGGCGCATCAACCCGAGCCCCTACGGCTTCCTCTTGAACCTCGGCGGCGAGTACCTGGTCGGCGCCTCGCCCGAAATGTTCGTCCGGGTCGAGGGCCGGCGCGTCGAGACCTGCCCCATCAGCGGCACCATCGCCCGCGGCCGCGACGCCATCGAGGACGCCGAGCGCATCCGTATCCTGCTCAACTCGGCGAAGGACGAGGCCGAGCTCACGATGTGCACCGACGTCGACCGCAACGACAAGGCGCGCGTCTGCCGGCCCGGGTCGGTGCGCGTCATCGGGCGGCGTCAGATCGAGCTTTATAGCCACCTGATTCACACCGTCGACCACGTCGAGGGGGCGCTGCGCGAGGGCTGCGACGCGCTCGACGCCTTCCTGACGCACTGCTGGGCCGTCACCGTCACCGGCGCGCCCAAGCGCGCCGCCGTCGCGTACCTCGAGGCGAACGAGGCGAGCCCGCGGCGCTGGTACGGCGGGGCCGTCGGGTGCGTCACGTTCGACGGCAACCTCAACACGGGCCTGACCCTGCGCACCCTGCGCCTCTGCGACGGCGTCGCCGAGCTGCGCGTCGGCGCCACGCTGCTCTACGACTCCGACCCCGACGCCGAAGAAGACGAGACGCACCTGAAGGCCGCGGCGCTGCGCCAGGCGCTCGCGGCCGCCGAGCACGCCGCCTCGGTGCCGCCGCCCGCCCCGGCCCGCGCCCCCTCCGGGCGCGGCTTCGGGCAGCGCGTGCTGATGGTCGACTGCGAAGACTCGTTCGTCTTGACCCTCGCCGACTACTTCCGCCAGGCCGGCGCCGAGCTCGAGACCTTGCGCCACAGCCACGCCGCCGCCGCCCTCGACGAAGCCGACTGGGCCCTCGTCGTGCTCTCGCCCGGCCCCGGCCGCCCCGCCCGGTTCGGCGTGCCCGACCTCGTGCGCCGCGCCCTCGCCCGGCGCCTGCCCGTCTTCGGCGTCTGCCTCGGCCTGCAGGGCATCGTCGAGGCCTTCGGCGGGCGCCTCGGCACGCTGGCCGTGCCCTACCACGGCAAGCCCTCCTCGGTGAACGTGCGCCCCGGCGGGCGCCTCTTCCAGGGCCTGCCCGGGCGCTTCGACGTCGGGCGCTACCACTCGCTCTTCGCCGAGCCCACGCTGCTGCCCGACGAGCTGCACGTCAGCGCCGAGACCGACGACGGCGTCGTGATGGCCGTCGAGCACGCGAGCCTGCCCGTCGCCGGCGTCCAGTTCCACCCCGAGTCGCTGATGACCGCCGGCGGCGGCGTCGGCGCCGCCATCGTCACGAACGTGCTCCGGCACTTCGCCCGCGACTGACGGCGGCGCGGCGGCGCTACTTCACACGCACCGTCGCCCGCACGCCCCGCGCGGCGAGGCGCTTGCTCAAGAGGGCCCGGTAGGGCTCGGGGTCGACGCCGGGGGGCGCGTCGAGCAAGAGCTCGACCTCACCGCCCTCGGACGAGATCGTCAGGCTCGCCCCCGAAAGCTCGCCGGCCCCGATCTCGAGGTGCGCGACGCCCCGCTGCCGGCCGCCCGAAAAGGCCACCCGCCGCAGAAAGCGATCGACGAGCGCGTCGAGCGCCGGCGAGGGCGGGGCGGCCACCGCCGCCGCCCGCGGCCCCGGGGCGCCTTCGGACCTCGCCCAGCCGCCCTCACGCCAGAGCAGCCCTTGCATGGGGTCGAGCAGGCCCTCGTCGCCCGAAGGCGCGCGCTCGCCCGCGTCGCCCTTGGCCTCGCGACCCTCGTCGTGGCCCTGGCGCTCGTCGGGGCTCGGTCGACCGGGCGTGGGCCTGCCGGCAGGTTGGGTGCCCCCTTCAAGCTCGGGCGAAGGGGGCGTTCGAGTGCCCGAAGTTACGCCTTTGGGGGGGCTCACCAAGCGCTTGAATGAAATTTGTGGTAGAGTAGGTGACCTACGAAACGTAGGTGTTTTCGGTACATCGTCGGTTGATGAGCGTTGCGCAGCAGAAGAGGACGAGCGGATTGTCATACCTTCCCTTCGTCCACGCCGCCCGACAGTTGCGTGCCCCGCTTGGGGTCCGCTACGTTGAAGGTCGGCCGAGGTTTTGGCTCCGTTCGCATCACCCGACCCATCCTGGAGGTTGTCGTTGAGTCCATGGCTTCTGATGGGGGGGGCCGTCGGAAGTGCTCTCATTGGTTCGGTGGTGGCGGCCACCGACACCGCCCTCTCGTCACTCCCGTCGTTTCGCCTGGCGGCGATGGCCGAACAGGCCACCGAAGCCGAGCGCGTCGCCCTCGAGCGTTACCGGGCGGGCCCGCAGCAGGCGCACGCGCGCTGGGTGCTCGGCCGGGCCCTTTTCTGCGCCCTGACCACGGTCTCCTTCGCCCGCGCCTGGGAGCTCGGCCTCGGCGGCCAGTGGTGGGTGGGCTCTCTCTGGGGCATGTGCGCCTTTTACGGGGTCCTGATGACCCTGGCGACCGCCTGGGCCCGGGCCGAGGCCCAGCGCGTGGCGCCGCTCTTGCTGCGAATGATCCGCGGCATCGACCTCGTGCTCATACCGATCGCGGTGCCGCTGAGCTGGCTGGCGGCGCGGGTCGGGTCGCGCCCGGCGGGCGACGCAGCCGACGTGGTGCCGAACAGCCAGACGACGCGTCGACTCGAGTCCGAGGTGAGCCACCTCGTCGCCGACATGAGCCAGACGGGCGAGTTCGGGGCCGAGCCCGCCGAGCTCATCCGGAACGTGCTCGAGCTCACCGACCTGCGGGTGCGCGAGGTGATGGTGCCCCGCATCAAGGTGGTGGCGATCGAGGCCTCGACGCCGGTCGACGAGGCCATGCGCCTCGTGGCGGCCGAGGGGCACTCGCGCTACCCGGTCTACCGGGGCCGCAGCGACAACATCGTCGGGGTGCTCTACGCGAAAGACCTCTTCCAGTTCTTGCCGCAGGGCGGCGCGGCCGCGATGCCGCCGACGGTGCTGCAGCTGGCGCGCGCGCCCGCCAACTTCGTGCCCGAGACGCAGCTCGTCTCGAGCGTGTTGCGCGAGATGCGCCAGCGCCGCCAGCACATGGCGCTCGTCATCGACGAGTTCGGCGGCTTCGCCGGCGTGGTGACGCTCGAAGACATTCTCGAAGAGATCGTGGGCGACATTCACGACGAGCACGACGAGGTCGAGCCGCAGGTGCAAGATCTCGGCGACGGGCGCTGGCTCGTCGACGCGTCGGCCAAGCTCTCCGACCTCTCGGCCCAGTTCGGCAGGCACCTCGGCAGCGACGACGGCGAGTACGACTCGCTCGGCGGCCTGCTGGTGCACGAGGCGGGGCGCGTGCCCGCGGTCGGCGAGCGCGTCATGGCGGCGGGGCTCGAGTTTCTGGTGCGCGAGGCCGACGCCAAGCGGGTGATGCGGGTCGAGGTGACGCTGCCGCCGCCCATCTCGAGCCCCCGCACGCCGGCGCAGCACACCTCGATCGCGCCGGCTTCGGGCCCGCACTCCACCCGGCCCGAGGCCCTGCGCAGCGTGGCGAGCGGGCTGCCCCCGCGCCCGGCGTGACGACCGGGCGGCCTGCCGGTCCGGCGTGACGACCGCCCGCGCGCGCGCGCCCTCGCTGCCCGCCCCGCCGCCGCTGGCGGCCCTGCTGCGGCCGCCGCCGCTCGACCGGTCCTGGCCCTCGCACGGCCTCGGGCCGGTGCTCGTGATCTTCGACGCCCTGCCCCCGCCCGAGCAGTACGAGCCGGGCGCCTGGGTCGGCCTCCTGGCCGAGCCGCCGCCGCCCGCGTCGGGCTGGGGCCGCCTGCTCGGGCCGCGCCGCTCGGTGCACCGCGCGGTGCGCTGCGCGGCGCTGCTCGCGCGGGGCTACGAAGAGGTCGGCGCCGGCGTCGACGCCGAGGGGCGCGACGTGGCCTGGGGCCGCGTGCCGAGCTGAGCCCGGCGGCGCGACGTGGCCTGGGGCCGCGTGCCGGGCTGAGCCCGGCGGCGCTACTCGGCCTCGCGCTTGGTGGCCGCCGACGCGGCCCCGCGGGAGGCCGGCCGCTTGCCGCCGGTCGAGGCGGCGGTGTCGGCGGGGCTCGCGGAGGTCGCCGACGAGGGCGGGCTGCCCGAGTAGGGGTCGAAGCGGGGCAAGCTGAGCGGGCCGGTCAGGTGCCAGCCGTACATGCCGTCGGAGCGCTTGCTCTGCTTGACCTTGGGCACGAACTCGAAGGCGGGCGGGGTGCTGCTGCCGGGCTCGCCCAGCAGGGCCTTGGTCTTGTCGTTCTTGCCGCGGTAGGTGTCGCTGAACTTGAAGCGAAAGTAGAGGTCGGCGAACGAGTCGGTGACGTTCTCGCGCAGGCTGATCTTGCCCTCGCCGGCGAGGTCGATGTCCTGGCCGGCGGAGCCGAACTTGGTGAGGCGCAGGGTGCCCTCTTTGATCTCGCTGTCGAGGTCGAGCGCGCCGACGTTGAGCTTGGGCAGGGCGATGGTGTCGAGAATTTTCGCCTCGCCGTCGCCGACGGCCAGGTCGGTCGCCGAGAGGGCGAGCGAGCCCGAGGCCTTGTGCACCTTGCGCTCGGGCATGGTGAGGTCGAGCGTGCCCTGCAGCACCCCCTGCAGCGGGATGCCGAGCAGCCCCCGCAGCGGCTCGACGCGGTTGGCGACGACCTCCTTGGCGCTCGCCTCGACGTGGCGCTCGGCCTCCGAGTCGACGTAGAGGCCCTCGATCTCGCCGCCGAAGGCGCGCACCCAGAACGAGACCTTGGTCTTGCCGAGCAGCTTGGCGAGGGGGCCGAAGTGCGCGTGCACCTCGTCGAGCTCGAGCGTGGCGGGCTTCTCGGGCTCGGCGTTGGCGGACACGGGCTTGCCGCTGTTGAAGAGCACCCGGACGCCGGTGGCGCTCAGGCCGGTGAACCAGTGCGGCCCGAGCTCGTCGATCTCGACGGTGATCTTGGTGCGCGCGCCCTTGGCGGGGGTCGACAGCTCGGCGACGAGCCGGTCGCGCAGCCGGTCGTAGGGGAAGGCCCAGTAGGCCGAGAGGGCGAAGGTGAACAGGTAAAAGGCCACGTACCCGAGGTAGGGCAGCGCGGCGCGCAGGCGCTCTTTCACGGGACACCGGGGGGCGGCGGGGCGGCCGACCCGCTCGCGGCGGGGGCGGCCGGCTCGTTGCGGTCGTAGGCGCTGACGCCGAGCTCGACGTCGAACGAGTCGTGCTCGCCGGCGCGCTTGCGCAGGTTCAGCCGGGTGATGGCGACGGGGTGGCCGGACTTCTCGACCCCCTCGAGGAACTTGACGAGCGGGTAGCCGGCCACCTTGCGCAGGCGCAGCGTGGTGGCGCGCTCGACGTAGCGCTTGCCGATGGGCACCTCGGGCTTGTCTTGCGACTCGGGGATCTCGACCTCGTGCTCCTTGCCGAGCTGCTCGAGGAAGCCGCCGAGCTTGGGCGCCTTGCGGGCGTAGCGGGCCGCGACGGCGTCGCGCCGGGCCTGGCGGACCTTGACCGCCGACCGCCCGGCCTGCACGCGCGAGACGGCCTCGCGCAGCGCGGCGTTCTCGTCGCGCCGCGCGCCGAGCAGGGCGCTCGTGCCGAAGGACGCGAGCAAGACGAGCAGGACCCCGAAGACGACGCCGAGGGCCTTGAGCAGGCGGCGCTCGCGCGGGGCGAGCTCGGCGAACCAGGCGGCGATGCCGTTCATTTTGCCCCCCGCGCGGCCGAGGCCGCGGGCGCGGCCGAGCTGGCGGCGGCGGCGGGCTTCTTGGCCGCCTCCTCGACGCAGCGCAGCTCGAACTCCATGTGGTACTTCTGGCCGTCGCCGCCGATCTGCTGCGAGGTCTTGACCAGCTTGACGTCGTGAAAGCAGCGGTGCTCTTTGAGCTTGGCCGCGAGGTTCTCGGCGTCCTGCACCTTGGGCACGATGCCGTGAATGTTGACCCGCATCGAGCCCTGGGCGGCGCCGCGCTGCACGTCGACCTCGTCGACGTCGTGCTTGACGTCGGCGGGCACCGAGTCGGCGAGCTTGGCGAGCACGTCGAAGGCGTCGGCGCGCGGCAGCGGGTCTTCGTCGACGCCGCCCGGCCCCTTGTCGAGCAGCTCGAGGGCGCGCGCCGCGTCGCTCGTCTCTTCGCCCAGCACGTCCTTCGAGACCTGGGCGAGCGCGCCCTCGAGCGTCTCGTGCTCGCGGTCGAGCGAGCGCATCTCGGCCCAGGTGGCGAACAGGAAGCTGACCAGGATGACCGAGCCGAGGCCGGCGAGCAGCGGCACGCGCTCGCGCAAAAAGCCGTAGCCGCGCTCGTAGGCGAGCGGGCCCTGGCGCAGGTTGAGCGGGCGGGGGCGCTGCGCGAGCGAGAGCGCGAGGCCGACGGCCTTGGCGTAGCGGCCGAAGCCGGCGAGCTGCTCGGGCGGCACGCCCTCGAGCCGGGGCGCGGGCAGGGCGCGGGTGGGCACGCCGAGCTCGCCCGTGAGGTAGGTCTCGGCGCCCTCGATCGAGGCGCCCCCGCCGGCCAGGAAGATCTCGGCGACGGGGGCGCCGCCGAGCGAGCGCCAGGCGCCGAGCGTCTGGCGCAGCTCGCGCGCGAGCACGGCGGCCGAGGCCGGCAGCGTCTGCGAGCCGGTCGAGAGCGTGCGGGCGAAGGCGGGCTGGCCGGCGTCGAGCACCACGACGTCGGTGCGCGAGGCGCCGAGGTCGACGAGCGCGACGGGCGAGGCGGCGGCGAGCTCGGGCACGGCGGGGGTCAGGCTGGCGAGCGCGAGGGGGCCAGGCGCGACGATCTCGGGCTCGACCCCGAGCGCCCCTTGCACGAGCGCGACGCGGGCCCGCACGTCGTCTTCGCGCGCGACCGCGGCCAGCACCGGCATCGACTCGCCCTCGCCGCGGCCGAGCGTGCGGTAGTCGAAGACGACCTGGTCGATGTCGACCGGCAGCTGGGCCTCGATCTCGAAGGGCACGACGTTGGCGATCTGGCGCATCGCGGTCGACGGCACGTCGAAGCGGCGCCAGAAGATCTGCTCGCCGCCGAGGGCGACCGCGACGCCGTCGCAGTTCGGGGCGAAGGCCGAGGCGGCCTGGCGCAGCGCCTCGCCGAGGTCGGGGGTCGTGGCGAGGTCGATCGTCGCGAGCGCCTCGAGCGCCTGGCGGCGGTAGGCGGTGCGCACGACGACGGCGCGCAGCGCCGAGGAGCCGATGTCGATGCCGAGGTAGCGGGCCATGGGGGGGGGGTCGGGCCGTCGGGGGTCGGGGGTTACTCGATGCGGAAGTAGACGAGGGTGCCGGCCCCCTCGGGGCCGGCGGTCGGGCCGGTGGGCAGGGCGGCGCGGGGGTCGGCGGCGCCCGAGGTGCCGGCGGCGCCCGGGGTGCCGGCGGCCCCCGGCCCGCCCGCACCGCCCCCGGAGCCCGAGGTGCCGACCGACCCGCTCACGTTCTGCTGCCCCGTCTGCGCCCCGGGCCGGAAGTCGACCACCGCGTGCGCGCGCACGCGCGCCTCGCGCCGGTAGCCCTTCACCTGCCCCTCGGCGTAGATGCTGAACATCTTGCTCTCGGTCGCCACCATGCGCTGCACCTCGGAGGCCGACAGAAACTGCACCGGCTCGAGGCCGAGCATGCCGGTCAGCACCTGGCCGAACATGCCCTTGCCCTGCATCGCGTTGACGAACGCCCGCGGCGAGGGGAACACCGGCGCGCCCGCCGTGAACCCGCGCATCAAGCCGACGGCCGTCAAGAACTTCTGCCCGAGCAGCGGGTCGACGCACATCTGCGTCTCGGGCAGCTTCGCCGCGCCGCACACGATGGCGAGCAGCGTCTGGGCGTTGGCCGTGTTGACGTTGACCGCGCCGGTGCCCCAGACCGTGACCACGCGCCGCCGCGGGTCGTCGGGGTCGGGGTCGAGGAAGGTGGCGTAAAAGTCGTCGCTCACCCCGCGCACCAGGTGCAGCTCGGCCAGGCTGTCGTAGGCGGCGTTCTTGCGCCGGTAGGGCACCGGGAGCGTCTGGTAATAGGCGTCTTCGCCGCCCGACGAGGTCGCCTGCGCGTTGCGCGGGTCGCACGAGAACAGGGCCTCGTCGGGGTCGGCCCAGTCGACGAGGGCCCCGCAGATGGTCTGCCGGTCGGAGAACTGCCCCTCGGCGTCGCGGTTCTCGAAGAGCGGGTTGTACTGGTCGCCCGCCATCAGGCCGAGCAGCTCGAGCGAGAGGCGCTGCTGGGTGTTGGCCTCGCCGCGCGCGGCCATGTTGAGGTTGAGCTTGCTCTCCTCGTCGACGATCGTGACCTCGAAGCGCACGCCCTTCATGCCGAGGTTCTTGCCCGTCGACAGGTCGACGCCGGCGAGCGCGCCGAAGGCGGCGTTGCCCTCGGCGTCGTTGAAGGCGCCGAGAATGCGGTCGCCGAACTCCCAGACGGGTATCTGCGGGGCGCCGCCGCCGCCGAGCATCAGGCCGAGCAGCGGCCCGATCGCCTGCCGGATGGTGGGCTCGGCGGCGACGAGCAGCCGCCCGAGGTTGATGGCGCTGCGGGCGGCGTACTCGGCCCGCAGCGCGTCGCGCTCGGAGAGCACCGACACCGACTCGGTCGACGCCTCGTCTTGGAACTCGGCGAGCACCACCGTGAGCACCGTGATGGTGGCGAGCACCAAGATGAGCGCCACGCCCCGGCGCTCGCGCGCGGCGGCGCGGCCCGGGCGGCGGGCGCGCCCCGCGGCCGGCTTCGCGCGCGGGCTCATCGGGGCGCCCCCCCGCCCGAGGGCGGCGCCGTCGACGTGCCCGTCGCGCCGTCGCGCCCCGTGCCGCCCGTCGACCCGTCGCGCCCCGAGCCGCCCCCCGGCAGCGTGCCCGGCAGCAGGCCGGGCGGCAGCGCGAACATGAGCGGCGTCTGCACCGGCACCGTCACCTTCTGGTCGAGCTTGACCGCGCGCGCGCCCGGCCGCCCCCGCAGCGTGAGCGTGACGCGCACCTGCGCGGGCAGGCGGTTGAACTGGGCCGTCGCGTTGTTCGAGTCCCAGCTGTCGGTCCACAGGCCCGAGACCGGGTCGAGAAACCTGAGGTCGAAGCGCTCGATGTCTTCGACCAGCACCTGCACCGTGCCGCCGCGCTGCGGATCGTAGTCGACGACGGCCTGCTCGCGCCGCGCGAGGTCGATCTTGCCCGGGGCGTTCGGGTCGGGCGAGCCGAAGTACGAGAGCTCGTTCTGGTCGCTCTCGCGCGAGTTGGCGATGACGCGGCGGTGGCTGAAGGTCGTCATGTCGAGCCGGTCGGCGGGGGTCGTGTCGCGCGCGACGAAGGCCGTGCGGCTGGTGACGAGCGCGGGGCTCAGCGGCTGGTGCAACGACAGGTAGGCCGAGCTCAGCTCGTGGGCGATGCGGCGCATGGCCCCGCGCCCCTCGTGAAAGCGCTCGTTGACGCGCGAGAGCCCCTGCTTGCTCTTCGAGAGCCCGTCGAAGGCCCCGTAGGCGAGCAGCGACACCATCGCCATGATGGCGATCGAGACGAGCACCTCGAGCAGCGTCAGGCCCCGCCGACGCGATCGCGCTACGCGCGCGTTCATGCTCACCTCGTCCCCGCGGGCGCCGGTGGTTTCGCGCCGCCGCCCGGCGCCGTCGGCGCCGTCGGCGTGCCGCCGGGGCCCCGCCCGCCCGCGCCGAGCTCGGGGACGGACGAGTCGGCCGGCGGCGGCACGGCGAGCAGCCCGCCGCGCAGCGGGTTGGTCAGCCACTGCACCAGCTCGACCTCGCGCCGCTGCACGCCCTCGCGCCAGTACACGACGACCGTGACCTTGCGGATGCTCGCCTCGAGCGCGGGCTTGAGCCCCGGGTAGACCATGCCCATGACCATGGGCGCGAGCGACGAGGTGCCGCCCGCGAGCACGCCCGACAGCGCCGCGGTGCCCCCGCCCGGCGTCAGGTTCGACGGGTTGGCGAGCGCGCCGAGCGGGCCCATCGCGCCCGGCGGCGGCGGGCCCTTGGTCGGGTCGAAGCCGAGCTGCGACGAGAAGTCGAGCGGCCCCGAGCCGATCGAGTTCGCCGCGCTCGCCAGCCCCGGCGTCGAGAGGCTCGGCTGCGGCAGCTCGACGCGCTCGACCTTCCAGGAGCAGCGCAGGGGGTGCTCTTCTTGGTTGCAGCAGGGGCCCTCTTCGGCCGAGTCGGTCTCGGGGAAGCCGAACTTGCCCATCTGCTCTTCGATCTCGCTCATGCGGCAGCGCGCGAGCCCGAGCGCCGCCGTGACGTTCTGGCCGTAGGTGCCGCCCGCGAAGAGCCCCACCTGCGACGAGAGCACGGCCGTCAGCGCCAGGCCCAAGATGGCCACGGCCACCATGACCTCGAGCAGCGTGAAGCCGAAGAGGCCGTCGCGGGCGATGGCGCGGGCCCGCACCTCAGAACCCCCCCGGCTCGCCGCGCTCGGACTCTTCGCCCGGCTTCGGCATCGCCACCGCCTTCGCCCCGGGCAGCACGCGCACGCGGCCCGTCAGCGGGTGCACGACGAGCGTCATCGTGTCGGCGTCGGTCGGGTTCTCGCCCTTCGCGATCTGCACGTAGGCCGTCTCGGTCTGCCCGCCCGGCCAGACGTAGAGGTAGGCGCGGCCGCTGCGGGCGGGGGCCGCCTGGTGCGTCGCGTGCACCTCGCGGAAGCGGATGCCCGAGCCGAGCTCGCGCCCGAACGAGGCCGGCACCGGCGCCGCCGTCGGCACGGGCGGCGCGTTCGGGTTCTGCGCGGCGGCCCGGGCGGCGGCGGCGGTGGCGGCCGCCGCGGCCGAGGCCTTGTCGTCTTCGAGGCCGAGCTGGCGCACGGGCCGGAAGGTCGGCTTCGGGGCCTTCGGCCCCTTCAAGATGGCGTCGGCCTGCGCCGCGGCCGCCTGCTCGGCCGCGGTCGCCGGGTCGGCGCCGCCGGTCAAGAGCGGGTCGGCCGCGCGCGCGAGCATGCGGCCCGACGCCTCTTCGAGCCAGACGCGCCGCTGGTCGAAGTCGAACACGACGCGCACCGGCCGCGACGTCGCCGCCGAGCGCGCGTACGCGCCGCGGATGGCCGAGCCCACCAGCGTCGTCGCCGCCTTGAGCTTGGCGTTGGTCGCCGAGCCGAGGCCCACCACGACCGCGCCCGAGAGCAGCCCCGCGAGCGCGACCACGATGAGCACCTCGAGCAGCGTCATGCCGCGCGCCGGGGCGCGGCGCGGGGTCGTCAGGCCGCGCGCGGGGGCGCGGCGCGGGGTCGTCGGGGCGGGGCGGGTTCGTCGGGGCATGGCGGCGGGCGCGGGTCGGAAACCGCCCGCCCCCCCCCGGCCATTCCGGCCCCGCGCCCGCCGCCCGCGCATCGCCACCCTCAGCGGCCCGGCTGGCCGGTCTTCGGCACGCTGATGTCGTCGGCCGTGCCCTCTTTCTTGTCGGGGCCCGGGGACATCACGAACACGTCGTCTTCGCTGCACAGGATCTTGTAGGGCACGCCCCACGAGTCGTCGACCTTCGACGCCGAGTCGATCTCGCGCTCTTGCACGAGCTGCGCGACCGTCGGGCACTCGGTGCCGCCCTTGAGGCCGCGCCAGCGCTGGGCCGCGTTGCGGATCTCGCGCGCGTTCGTCTCGGTCGTCTTGACCTGCGCCTCCTTGAACTTCGGGAAGACGCCGACGGTCACGCCCGCGGCGATCATGCCCAGGATCGCCACGACGATGAGGACTTCGATGAGCGTGACGCCGCGCGCGGCCGCGCGCCGGAGGGCGCGGAGGCGGCGGCGGGCGGCCAGGTGGGCGGGGCTAACGTGCATGGTCTTCGGTCTCCGTCACGGGGTCGAGGGGCGGCGCCGGCGCCGGGGCCGGCCGCCGCGGTCTATCGGGCCCGAAGGCCCGCCGAGGCGCAAGGGCGAGCATGGATCATTCGACGCGGTCGAGCCCCCCCGGCTCGCCGTCGGGGCCGTCGGAAAGCAGGTCGTACGCCTTGCCCGAGCGCCGGCCCGGGCACGAAAGGCGCAGGGGCCGGCCCCAGGCGTCGCCCGACGCCTGCGCGAGGTAGCCCCGCTGGGCCAGCTCGTCGAGGCCGCCCGGGGGGCACTGGCCCTCGTGGTCGGCCCGGTACGTGTCGAGCGCCCGCCGCGCCACCAGGATGGCCGCCCGCGTCGCCCGCACCCCCGAGCGCTGCCGCTCGCGCGCCCAGAGCCCCCCGAGCGCCGCGGCGAAGAGCGCGGCGACGACGAGCGGCCGCGCGCGCCTGAGGCCCAGCCGCCGCAGCGCCCCCTGCCGCTCCCAGGGCAGGAACACCGTCCGCTCGCCGAGCCTCCTGCGCGCCATCGCCCCCGCCTACTGCACGAAGCTGTTGAGCTGGATGAGCGGCATCAGGATCGAGAAGGCGATGAAGCCCACCGCCCCGCCCATGCCGACCAGGATGAGCGGCTCGAGCAGGCTCATCACCGCCTGCACCCGCACCTCGACCTGCGACTGGTACGAGTCGGCGACCGAGCCGAGCATCTGCTCGAGCTGGCCGCTCTTCTCGCCGACCGCGATCATGTGAATCACCAGCGGCGGGAAGCGCTTGCTGCGCCGCAGGGGGTCGGCAATGCTCTCGCCCTCGCGGATCGACCCCGTCGCCTCGCGGATGACCTCCTCGAGCACCGCGTTGCCGAGCACGTTGCGCGTGATGTCCATCGCCTTGAGCAGCGGCACGCCGCTCGCGAGCAGCGTCGAGAGCGTCTTGGCGAAGCGGGCGACGGCCACCATCAAGAAGAGCTTGCCGAAGAGCGGCGAGGCCAGCTTGATGGTGTCCCAGCGCAGCCGCCCCTTCGGCGTCGCCACCCAGCGCTTGAACGCGTAGCCGGCGCCGGCCCCGAGCAAGATGAGCAGCCACCAGAAGCTCGACAGGAAGCCCGACGTCGCGATGAGCAGGCTCGTGTACCAGGGCAGGGCCTGGTCCATGCTCTCGAAGATGCTCGTCACCTTCGGCACGACGGCCACCATCATCAGGCCGACCAGGCCCGCGCCGATGATCATCATCAGCACCGGGTAGGCGAGCGCCGCGCTGATCTTGCCCTTCAGGCGCGCCTGCGCCTCGCTGAAGTCGGCGAGCCGCTCGAGCACCGCCTCGAGCGTGCCCGACGCCTCGCCCGCCGCCACCATGTTGATGTAGAGCGGCGGGAAGACCCGCGGGTGCGCCTCGAGCGCGCGGGCGAAGCTCGAGCCCTCGTTCAGCCGCTCGCGCACGGCCGACATGACGCGCTTCAGGTCTTTGTTGTCGAGCTGCTCGGTCAGCGCCGCGATCGCCTCGACCAGCGGGATGCCCGCCCGCACCAGCGTGGCGAGCTGGCGCGTCATCACCGCCACGTCGCCCGCCCCCGCCCGCTTGAAGATGGCGAGGACGTCGACCTCGCGCTTCTTGCCCGTCGCCTTCGCCTTCGCCGAGTCCTCGTGCGCGCTCGTGAGCAGCACGCCCTCGCGCCGGAGCGTCGCCCGCAGCGCGCGCGCGTTCTCGGCGTCGCGCACGCCCTTCGTGCTCTTGCCCGTCGAGACGACGACGCCCGTGTACTCAAAGACCGCCATGGCCGCCTCCGGCGCTCAACGCCCGCCCGCCCTCATTCGACGATGACGTCCTCCTGCGTCGCCGCCAACACCTCTTCGACCGTCGTGACCCCCTCGAGCACCTTGCGCGCCCCGTCGTCGCGCAGAGAATCCATGCCCTGCGCGTTCGCCGTGCGCTTGATGGTCTGCGCGTCGGCGTTGCGCAAGATGAGCGGGCCGATCGCGTCGTCCATGATGAGCAGCTCGTAGATGCCCTTGCGCCCCTGGTAGCCGGTGCCCAGGCACTTCTCGCAGCCCTTGGCCCGGTAGACCGCCACCTGGTCGCCCTCCTCGGTGCCGACCAGCGTGTACTCGCCCGTCTGCGGCATGTACTTGCGCGACATCTTGCGCGAGCGCCGCAGCCGCGTTCGTTCGGGGTCGATGCCGAGCTGCTCGAGCTCGCTCGGCTTGGCGACGTCGAGCTCCTTGCAGAGCGGGCAGAGCACGCGCACCAGCCGCTGCGCCAAGATGCCGATGACCGACGAGCGGATGAGGAAGGGCTCGACCCCCATGTCGACCATGCGCGTGATGGCGCCGGCCGCGTCGTTCGTGTGGATGGTCGAGAGCACGAGGTGGCCCGTCAGGGACGCGTTGATGGCGATGTCGACGGTCTCCTTGTCGCGGATCTCGCCGACCATGACGACGTCCGGGTCTTGGCGCAAGAACGCCCGCAGCGCGCTCGCGAAGGTGAGCCCGATCTTGGGCTGCACGTGCACCTGATGGATGCCCCCGATCTCGTACTCGACCGGGTCCTCGGCGGTCAGAATGTTGAGGTTCGGCTGGTTGATCTTGTTCAGGCAGGCGTAGAGCGTCGTCGTCTTGCCCGAGCCGGTGGGCCCCGTCACCAAGATGATGCCGTCGGGCCGCCGGATGAGCTCGCTCATCAGCAAGAAGTCGCGCTGCGAGAACCCGAGGTCGGTCAAGTCGAGCAGCACGCTCGTCTTCATCAGGAGGCGCATCACGATGCGCTCGAAGCCCCGGCTCGTGGGGATGGTCGAGACGCGCACGTCGATGCTGTTGCCCGCGATCTTGAGCGCGATGCGGCCGTCCTGGGGCAGGCGCTTCTCGGCGATGTTCAGCCCGCTCATGATCTTGATGCGCGCCACGATCGAGCTCATGAACTGCTTGTTCTCGCGCCGCGTGACGTAGAGCTCGCCGTCGATGCGGTAGCGCACCACCACCTCGCGCTCTTCGGGCTCGATGTGGATGTCGCTCGCCCGCTCTTTCACCGCCTGCGAGAAGATGCGGTTGACCCACCGGATGATGGGCGCCTCGTCGTCCGAGTCGAGAATGTCTTCGAGCTCGTCCTCGGACTCTTCGCGCTTCTCGCCCTGCAGCTCGCCGCCGCCCTGGTCGGCCCGCTCGTAGACGCGGTTGATGGCGTCGACGACGGCCGAGCCGCCGGCGACGAAGGCCTCGACCGGCTTGCCGAAGAGGGCGCGCACGTCGTCGACGGCGGCGACGTC
>DASTPP010000409.1:0-34837 GCA_035762175.1 Polyangiaceae bacterium
GAGGTCGCCTTCGGGGTCGTAGAGGGCGAAGCGCTGGGCGAGCTCGGCGGCGTGGTCGTCGTCGCCGGCGGCCTCGGCGAGCAGGGCGCGCTCGTAGAGGGTGCGGCCGAGCAGCGCGCGCACGTCGGCGCGGCCGGGGTCTTGGGCGAAGGCGGCCTCGAGCGAGTTGCTGGCGCGCTCGAAGCCCCGCCCCGCCAGCGCCGCCCTCGCCCGCGCGCTCGCCCAGGCCTGCTCGCCGCCCGCCCGGTCGCGCTCGTCGAAGCGCCGGAAGGCCTCGGCCCGCAGCGCCCCCGCCTCGGCCCGCGCGACGCGCGCCGCCGCGAGGGCCGAGCCGGCTTCGGAGAGCAGCGCGCCGACGCGCCGCCCCGCCTCGAAGCGAGACTTGCCGAGCGCGCCGCCGTAGGCGAGGGCCACGACGAGCGGGGCGCCGACCAGCGCCGCCAGCCGGGCCCACCGCTCGCGCCGGCGCGCGAGCTCGGAGGCGCGCAAGAACTCGCCCGCGACCCCGGAGCGGTCGTCGGCGCCGAGCGCCGAGGCCTCCTGCAGGAGGCGGGCGCTCCACAGGACGTCCTTCGGGCGGCCGGCGCGCTGCCACTCGACCGCCGCCGCCGCGAGCCGCTCGCGCACGGCGCGCTTGGCCACGTCCTCGTTGAGCCAGCGGCGCAGGGTGGCCCACTCGCGGATCAGCACCTCGTGCGCGAGCTCGTAGGCGCTGCCCGCCTCGTCTTCGTGCGCGACGAGCAGCCGCCCGCGCACGAGCGCCGAGAGCACCGCGCGCGCCTCGGCGCACTTGCCGGCGAGCTCGGCCTCGCTGCGCCGCACGCGCGTGTCTTCGAGGGTCACGAGCCGCACGAGCACGCGGCGCGCCTCGGCCCGCTGCGCCGGCGGCAGCGTCAGCACCACCGAGTCGGCGTGCTTGGCGAGCGCGCCGCCGACGCCGCCGAGCGCGTCGAGCGCCGCCCGCGGGATGACCCCCGCCTGCGCGTCGCGCGCCTCCCAGAGCTCGGCGAGCGCGAACTGCAAGAGCGGCAGCCCGCCGCTCGCGTGCGCCGCCGCGGCCAGCTCTTCGACCATCGCCTCCGACTCGAAGCGCAGCCCCGCGGCCTCGGCCGGGCCCACGATGACCTCGCGCACGCGCTCGGGCGAGAGCGGGCGCAGGAAGTAGAGCGCGCGGGCGACGTCCTCGCCGAGGTTCGGCAGCGAGGCGAAGCGGGCCAGGAAGTCGGTGCGCAGCGAGACGAGCACCCGCACGCCCGGCAGCGCGCCGAGCGCCGCGATGGCCGCGTCGGCCGCGTCGCGCTCGGCCGGGTCGCTCACCGTCATCAGCTCTTCGGCCTGGTCGATGAAGAGCAAGAGCCCCGCGCCCGCCTCGAGCCGCGCCGCGAGCGCGTCGGCGAGCACGCCCCGGTGGTGCCGCGCCGCGCGCTCGAGCCCCGCCGCCTCGGCCCCCGCGAACGCCGCCACCGCCGCCGCCACCGCCGCGAGCGGGCGCTCGCCCGGCGTCAGCCCGAACACCGACCAGGCCCGCCCGCCGCCGAGCGCCCCCTCGCACGCCGCCGGCAGCACGCCCGCGCGGCAGAGCGACGACTTGCCCACGCCCGAGTCGCCCGTCACCACCACGAGCGACTCGGACCGGAGCCGGTCGAGCACCACCCCGATCTCGACGTCGCGCCCGCGGAAGAGCGCGCGCTGGTCGGCGTCGAAGGCCCGCAGGCCCCGGTAGGGGTTGCCCGAGGGCGGCGGCACGTCGACCGACCGCCGCTTGAGCTGCTCGAGCGCCTCGCGCAGGTCGTCGCCCGAGGCGTAGCGCTCGGACGGCGCGCGCCGCAGGCACCGGTCGACGATGGCCGCGAAGCGCGCGTCGGCCCCGGGCGCCAGCGAGCGCAGCGGCGGGGCGTCGACCCGCTGCACGTGCCGCCAGAGCTCGTGCGCCGCCACCCCCTCGAAGGGGCACACCCCCACCGCCAAGAAGAAGAGCAGCGCCCCGAGCCCGTAGACGTCCGAGCGCTTCGAGGGCGGCTCGCGCCGCCACAGCTCGGGCGCCATGAAGTGCGGCGTGCCCCGGATGAGCCCGTCGCCCGTCGGCGTCGTCTGCTTCGCCCCCGCCCCCTCGGCCCGCCCCGGCGACCCGACCTCGGGCCGCCCCTCGCCCGCCCGCCCCTGCGTCAGCCGCGCCAGCCCGAAGTCGACCAGCTTCGCGTTGCCGTCTTCGGTCAAGATGGCGTTCTGCGGCTTGATGTCGCAGTGCAAGACGCCCTTGCGGTGCGCCGCCGCCAGCCCCCGCGCAAGGTCGATGCCGATGCTCAACACCTTCGCCCACGGCATCGGCACCGGCACCTGATCGAGCGGCTCGCCGCGCACGTATTCGGTGACGAGGTAGGGGCGGTCCTCGAGCACCCCCGCCCGGTAAATGCTGATGACGTTCGGGTGATCGACCCGCGCCACCGCCCGCGCCTCGTTCTCGAAGTGCCGCCGCGCCAGCTCGTTCGGCTCGAGCGTCGCCACGAACTTGATCGCCACCTGCCGCGCCAGCACCCGGTCTTCGGCCAGGTACACCGACCCCATCGCCCCCCGCCCGACCAGGCGCACAAGCACGTAGTCGTCGAACTCGGTGGGCGGGCACCAGGGCGCCGCGCTCGTGCGCGTCGACGAGGCCGGCACCTTCGGCGCCGCCGCGATAATGGAATCGCTCGCCTCGATCGTGGGCTGGGCCACGACCGCCTCTGCGCCGCCTGATCCGCTTCTTCCGAAGCTCCGCCCGGGCACGTCGTTCAAGGGCTCGCCGCCTGCGAATGCGCACAACCGAGCTCGCCAAGCGAGCCCGACACATCTTCCTAAGTATCCCATTTGATAGGACCCTGCGGATATGTCAAGCGCGCGTCATGCCCCGACCTCGGCCGCGCCGAAGGCCCGCCAAAACCAGCAGAAGACCGCGCCCCCGCCGCGCTCGAAGCGGGGGGCCGCCCGCGCCCAACCCGCCTCGTGAATCAGGGCGGGCGCCGACCCGACGTTTCACCCTAGGCCAAACACACTCGAGGTCGAAGTCGCACGACCCCCGCGCCTTACCCAAGTCTCCCCTCATGTTCGCCGCCGCACCTTCCCGAAATCGTCGCGCGCCCGGCAGAATTTTGCGCCCACCGCGCCTGACGGCACAACGCATTCGACGCAATGCCCGCCGCCCCTCACCCCGCGCAGCGCACCGACGGCCGCGATCATGAAAGGGGGGCCCCGCCCGCGGGCGGCGAGCGCGCTGCCGGCGGCGCGCCCATCCGGGCGGGGCACGCCAGCGCGCCGCCCCTCGACGCCGCGCGCCGGCCCCCCGCACGCCGGGCTGGCCTCGACGCCGCGCGCCGGCCCGCCGCACGCCGGGCCGGCCTTGACGCCGCGCGCCGGCCCGCCGCACGCCGAGCCCCCGGCCTCAGCGCCGCGACGCCGGCGGCAGCAGCTCGGGCGGGATGGGGTAGCGCGCGCTCTCGCTCTGCCAGACGACGCTCGCGATCCACCAGCGCCCGCCGTCGAAATAGGCGTCGATGCTGTTGACCCCGCGCGAGACGTCGCGGCCGCCGGGCCCTCGCAGGGTCTCGTACGTCGAATCGACGTGCGCCATGTTGCCGTAGCGCCGGGTGACCCGCCAGATCTCGCGCTCGCGGAAGCCCTGCGCGACGAGCGGCTCGGTGCTCTCGACGAGCTGTTGGTGGTCCCAAACGCTGACTTTGCCCTTGCCGTCGATGGCGATGAAGCGAATGTGCGGGCTGTACAGGGTGCGGTCGCGGTCCCACTGGCGCGCGCCCTCGGGCGGCACGTTGACGACCTCGTAAAAGGCCTTCACGAGGCCCTCGACGCTCGCGACGTCCTCCGGGCGGGGCGGGACCGTGACGACACGAACCCGGCCGGCCGGCGCCGGCGGGCCGCCCTGACTCGGGCCGGGCGCGGGCGCCGCGGCCACGCCCCCGGGCGAGGCGGGCGCAGATGCCACGGCGCCCCCGGGTGAGGCGGGCGCGGACGCTACCGCGACGCCCCCGGGCGAGGTGGGCGCGGACGCTGCCGCGACGCCCCCGGGCGAGGCGGGCGCGGACGCCGCGACGCCCGACGTCGGCGCGGGCGCCGAGGGCCCCGCGACGGCCGCGGCCGCGGCGGGCGCGGCGGGCGCGCGGGCGGCGGGGGCGCAGCCGGCGAGGGCAGCCCAGGAGACGAGCGGCGGGAGCGATCGGAGCGCAGAGGGGCGAAGGCTTGTCATCGTTCGCCTAGTCTCGTCGCCGCCGGCGCCTCCGCCATCAGAATCGCGCGCGGCCGAGCCTCGCGCCCCGAGGCCGCGCGCCGATTGGCGGGCCCCTCGCGTCGGCACGGAGGGGCGCGGCACGCCGAACCGAGACGGTGGCCGGTGCGCGCGTCCGAGCGCACGGGCGTGCGCCCACCGCCCCCGGCGCCGCCCGTCGGTAGGACGATTTCCGGGCCCGCGCCCCGCCCGCGGAGGTGCCCCCGCGCCTGGCACGGGCCGTGCGACCCGGGCGCTCCTCGCCCGCCGGGCGCCCGCCCGCGCGCCACGTCACTTCACCTTCGCTCAAGAAAGATTCGTCCCATGCCCCTGCGCTTCCGCCCGCTCGCCGCCCTCGCGCTCGCCTCACTGCTCGGCGCCTGCCTCGACGGCCCCGGCCCCGCCCCGCCCGACGCCCGGGCCCCGTCGCACGAGCAGGCGGCCGCGGCCCCGCCCTTCGTCGCCCTCTACCTCGACGAGCGCGGCGACGCCCGGCCCGCCGGGGGCCCCGACGCCGGCGGCGTCGAGCAGGCGAACAAGAGCTTTTACCTCGCCGTGCGCAAGGACGCGCTGGACGAGCGGTGGTTTCTCTCGGCCTATTTGAAGCAGTATCACCCCGAGGGCGGCGGCTATTCGATCGGCACGCGCGTCGTGTCATTCCGAGTGCAAAACGAAAAGCTTTTCGTCTTTGACGCCGACGCGCGCAAGCGGCAAAGCGACACCTTCGACCCCGAGGTCGTGCTCGAGGCCTACCCGCTCGTCGACCCGAAGAAGCTCGGCAACTTCCCCGAGCGCGACGAGTACGTCGCCTTCGACCCCGCCGCCGGCCTCAACCGCTTCGGCGCCCTCAACGACGTCGAGTTCGAGCCGGGCGCGCCGGCGTACGAGACCCGGCTCGAGGTCGAGGTGAGCTTCGCGCAGAACTTCCACCACGTCGACGACGGCGTCGCCTTCGAGCAGGTCTTCTCCGGCTACTTCGAGGCGCCCGACCAGGTCGGCGACCCGGGCGAGATCGAGCCGAACCCCTTCCGCGCCTCGGGCACGCTCGCCCTCGCCCTGCGCCGCTACCGCGAGGGCGAGGGCTTCGCGCCCAAGCCCCTGCCCGACCGCGAGTTCTTCTTCCGCAGCGCCCCGCGCGTCGTGCCGAACACCGGCGAGGCCGAGCAGACCGCCATCCGCTGGAATTTGCGCCCCGGTCGCGCGCCCATCCCCTGGCTCATCTCGCCCTCGTTCGCCAAGCTGCAGGCCGAGCGCTACCCCGAGTACGACCTGGTCGGCGCCATCAAGCGCGGCATCGAAAGCTGGAACGCCGCCTTCGGCTTCGAGGCCCTGCGCGCCGAGCTCGCCCCGCCCGCGACCTCGTTCGCCGACGACGACGTCAACTACTTCGTGCTCGACGAGGACGTCTCGGTCGGCTTCGCCTTCGCCGACTTCCGGCTGAACCCGAACACGGGCGAGGTCCGCGGGGCGAACGTGTACTTCGGCCACGGCATCATCGACTTCGCCGACCAGATCTACCAAGACGCCGCCTCGGCCCCCGCCGGGGCCCTCGGCGCCCCGCCCCCCGCCGGGGCCCTCGGCGCCCCGCCCCTCGCCGGCGCCCTCGGCGCCCCGCCCCCCGCCGCGGCGAAGCCCAAGCGCCTCGCCTGGGGCCCGCTCCGCGCCGAGCCGCTCTGCGACCTGTCGGCCGCCGCCGCCCGGCCGCGCCCCGCCGCCGCCGCCGCGGCCCGGACGAAGAAGGAGCAGGTCGAGCGCCACCTCGCGCACTTCGCGGCGCACGAGATCGGCCACACGCTGGGGCTGCGGCACAACTTCAAGGGCTCGCTGCTGCCCGCCTCGTCGTCGGTGATGGAGTACGTCGCCGAGCCAGCCGAACTGCCCGAGCCCGGCCCCTACGACGTCGACGCCGTCCGCTTCCTTTATGACCTGTCGCCCGAGCCTCCCGCCCAGCCCTTCTGCACCGACGAAGAGACGGCGCTCGACCCCGACTGCAACCGCTTCGACGTCGGCGCCGACCCGCTCGCCGAAGACCTCGGGCCCTTCTACCAGCTCGTCGTGCGCTTCGTCGCGCGCGGCCTGGTGGCGCCCGAGTTCGAAGACCTCATTCTGAGCCAGACCCTGCGCTTCTACGCCGACGAGGTGCTCGACTACGTGCGGGCCGCCGAGACCCCCGAGCGGCGCCTCGCCGCCTGGCAGGCGCTCTTCGCCCCGCTGCGCGCCCCGCTCGCCCCCGACTACCTGCCGGCCAAGGTCGACCGCATCACGGCCCTGCTGCTCGACCGGCTCATCGTCGAGGAGCCCGTGACCTTCTTCCCCTCGAACGTGCAGACGCCGCCGCCGGGCGACCCGCTGCTGACCCCGCAGCTCACCGCCGACCTGCGCGATCTCGTCGTCGACGCCCCCGCGCTGCGCGGCGCCGCCACGCGCGCGGAGGCGGTCGACGTGCTGCGCGCCCTGCAAGCGCCCGAGGCGCTCGCCGCCCTCAACGACGCGCGCGCCGCGCTCGAGGTCGCCCTGCCCTCGCTCGAGGGCCCGCCGGCCGACGTCGCGCGCGACCTCGTCGCCCGCATCGAGCGCGCCACCTCGCCCTACTTCGACTGAACGCCCCGCGGGCCCGCCGGCCCCGCCCCCCGCCGCGCGCCCGGGGCCGCGCGCGGCGCCGCTCTCGGCGCGCCGGAGCTCGCGGGCCGCGCGCGTGACCTCGCCCCGCGCCCATGCCGAAAGCCCCGGGCCGGAGGGGGCCCCTCGCGCTCACCGCGCGAGCGCGCGCGACGCGAGGCGGGCGAAGGCGGGCGCGGCCGCCGTCTTGCCCGTCGCGTTCTCGGCGCGGGGCTGCAAGAGGCCGACGAGCACGACGAGGCGCGGGCCGCCCGGCGCCGCCGGGACGACGCCGACGAAGCTCGCGTACGTGCCCTCGCCCCCGCCGGGCAGCGCCCACGACGCGGTGCCCGTCTTGCCCGCGACGCGCGCGCCCTCGAAGCGCGCGAGCTTGCCGGTCGCGAGCTCGCCGTTCACCGCCTCGTCGAGCATGCGCATCACCGCGCGGGCCGTCTCGGGCTTCATGATCGGCTCGCGCGCCGCCGCCCGGCCCCGCGTCAGCGTGGGCGCCACGTAGGCGCCGTCGTTGGCGAACGCCGCGTACGCCGCCGCGACCTGCAGCGGGCTCGCCGCCATCGCCTCGCCGATCGCGACGACCGCGCCCTCGTACGTCGCCCCCGCCTCGATCGCCGGCAGGTCGCCCGCCGTCGCGCCCTCGATCGGCGGCGCCTCGCCGAAGTGAAAGGCCCGCAGCCGGCGCGCCAGGCGCGCGCCGCCGAGCCGGTCGAAGACCTTGGTGAACCCCACGTTCGTCGACGTCGCCAGCATCTCGGGCACCGTGAGCACCCCGTACGACCCCGGATCGCGCATCGTCTTGCCCCGGTAGCGGAAGGCGCCGCGCTCGCAGTCGAAGCGCTCGTCGGGCGAGATCACGCCCTCGTCGAGGGCCGCCGCGAGCGTGACCGCCTTGAGCGTCGAGCCCGTAATGAAGGCGCGCTTCGTGGCGACGTCGGCCGGGGCGCCGCCCTCGCGCCCCGCGCTCGCCAAGACCGCCCCGCTCGACGCCTCGAGCACCAGGGCGACGCCCGCCTCGGCCCGCCAGGCGTCGACCGCCCGCGCGATCTCTTCGTCGGCGATGGCCTGCAGGCGGGCGTCGATCGTCGACCCCGCCCCCGCCGCCGCCGCCGTCGCCGTCGCCGTCGCCGTCGCGCGCGGCGCCGCGGCCGCCGCCGGCGGGTCGGGCGCGCGCGCCGCGGGGCGCTCGCCGCCGCACGCGCCGAGAAGAAAGAGACCGAGCCAGGCCGTCGTGGTGCGTACGCATCGCTTCGTCATGGGCGGCACCCTACCAAGTGCTAAAAAATTAGCAACACTTCGTGCTAAAAATTCAGCACCCCCCCGCCCCCCACGCCCACCAGAGGGGTCGGCCCCCTGTCGAGAGCGTGGGCGCGTCGCCCGCCGAGGGGCTCGACCCCTCCGGCGCGCACGGCAGCCCTCTCGCCCCGAGGGGTCAGCCCCTCCACCAAACCTGTCTGCGTGGCGCGCGGAAGGGTCAGCCCCCTGCAGCGGGCATGAAGGTGTCGTTGGTTCGAGGGGGCCAACCCTCCCGGCAGGGGTGAGTTCATCGCTCGCCGAAGGGGCCGACCCACGCGTCGGGGGCGGAGGCGTTGTTTGCCGAGGGGTCTGACCCCGCCGACAGAGGTCGGGGGCGTTGGCCGCCGAGGGGTCGAACCCCTCTGGCGAGCGAGCGGGCGTCGGCCGCCGAGGGGTCGAACCCTTCTGGGGCAGGTTCGGGGCGTCGCTCGCCCGAAGGGCAGCCCCCGGCGCCTTCGAGAAGCGGGCCGGAGGCGCCTCGAAACCGCCGCGGAAGACGGGGTGCGGAGAAAAAAGGCGAGGGGCCGAAAAAAAGTCGCGCCGGCCCAGCAACTGGCCCGCCCCCTGACCGAAAGGGATCTCAAAAGCGTCGGTCGGCCCCGCGTGGTGGCCGCAAACCCCCGACGACCGGCGCCCGCGGGGGCGCCTTCGCCTGCGAGACCCTCATGAACCCCATCGATCGCGAGCCGACCTCTCCCCTTCCGTCGCCTGCCGAGCCCAGGCCCCCCGCCCCTCACCCGCCGGACCAAGCGCCGCAGTTCTCGCCCAGCGAGATCGCGGCGGCCCTGGCCCGGGCGCGGGCCGATCTCGATGCGCTGCCGGACGGGCCGGTGCCGCGCGTCAACGTGAACATTCCGACGGCGGTGCTGATCGTGCTCGGGGTTTTGCCCCGCCTCGAGGCGATGCGCGAGCGAATCGAGGCGCTGCCCGAGCTCGACGCCGGGCTCGTCTGGGCCCTGCGCGATTACGGCCTCGCCCTGCTCTACCTGCACGCGCGCACGCTGCCGAGCGCGGCGGGCGAGACGCGCCTCGCGTCGCTCTTGGCCGAGGGCTCGCGGCTGCGCGATCGGCTGCTGGTGGGCGCCGAGATGCTCGCCTACTTCGGGCACTTCGACGCCGGGCGCGTGGCCACCATTCGCGCGGGCAAGGGCCACCTCGACACGGCCAACGATCTCATCGGGCTCTCGCTGCTCTTCAAAGAAAGCTGGGCGGAGGTCTCGGACAAGGCGCCGGTGACCTGGGCCGAGGTCGAGCGCGCCGAGGCGCTGGGCCCCGAGCTCATCGACGCCCTCGGCAAGCGGCGCGCGGGCACCGAAGACGAAGGCGCGGCCGAGCGCGACGCGAGAGATTGCGCGCGCCTCTTCGGGCTCTTCGCGCGCGGCTACGACCAGGCGCGGCGGGCGGTCAGCTACCTCCGCTGGGACGAGGGCGACGTCGATGCGCTCTTGCCCTCGATCTACCAGGGGGCGCGGCGGCGGACGCGGGGCGCCGGGCCCGACGAGCCCGCGCCGCAAGAGCCGCCTCCCCCGCCGCCGGTGCCGCCCCCCGTGCCGCCGCCGGTGCCGCCTCCCGTGCCGCCGCCAGTGCCACCCGCCGTGCCGCCGCCAGTGCCACCCCCCGTGCCGTCGCCGGTGCCGAACGTGGCGCCGACGCCGGGCGCCGCCCGGACGGGCACGCCCGCGCCGTGAGCGGGCGCGGTGCCCGACACGACGGCTATCCGGCGACTTCGCGAGTTGCCCTCCTCCGAGCCCCCCTGCGCCACCGCCGAGCCCCCCCCTGCGCCACCGACGAGCCCCCCCCTGCGCCACCGACGAGCCGCCCCTGCGCCACCGACGAGCCCCTCATGCGCCACCGCTTTGACCGCATTAGCAAGGCCCTGCTGCGCGACGCCCTCGCGCCCGGCGGCACCGTGACCACCGAGCTTGAGGTGCCCGCCGCCGACGCGCAGGCGATCGATCTATGGTTCGAGCCCGCCCCCGGGCACGCCGCCGAGCGGGAGCGCGCCGGCCTGCTCGGGCGCATGGCCGAGGGGCCGACCATGTTCGAGCCCTTTCACGACCCGCCGGGCCTCGACGAGATGCGCGCCTGCCTGCGCAAGCAGCTCGCGCTCGACCACGGCCGCGTGCTCGCGGCGCGCAAGCGCGGCGAGGCCCGTCCGCCCTTCCCGAGGCTCTGGGCGCTGTCCACCGGCCGCCCCGCGAGCGTGCTCTCGGGGTACGCCTTGGCCCCGATGGCGGGCTGGCCCCGGGGCTTCTACGAGGGGGGCCCGGCCGAGGCGATGGGCGTGGTGGTGCTGCGCGAGTTGCCGCGCGGGCGCGCGACGCTGCTCCTGCGCTTGATGGGGGCGGGGCCGGTGCTACGCGCGGCGCTCGACGAGTTGAAGCGGCTGCCCAAAGACGCCTGGGAGCGAGCGGTGGCGCTGCCGGCGTTGGTTGCGGCGCGCATGGAGATGGCTCACGATCCGATCGACGAGAGCGAGCGAGAGTACCTGATGACGACCCAGAGCTTGTACGACGAGTGGGCGGCGGCCGTGCGCGAGCAGGGGCGCCGAGAAGAGCGGGAGGCGGCCCAGCGCCTGTACGAACAGCGGGCGGCGGCCCTACGCGAACAGGGGCGTCAAGAGGGGCGGGAGGCGGCCCAACGTCTGTACGAGCAGCAGGCGGCGGCCGTGCGCGAACAGGGGCGTCAAGAGGGGCGGGAGGCGGCCCAACGTCTGTACGAGCAGCGGGCGGCGGCCACGCGCGAGCAGGGTCGGCAGGAGGGGCAGCAGGAGGCGCACCGGCGCGCCTTCACGCTGCTCTACGAGGCGCGCTTCGGGGCGCTGCCGGCCGCGCTGCGCGAGGCGCTGGGGGCGATGAACGACTCGGCGACGCTCGAGCGCTGGCTGGTGCTGGTCGGCACGCGCCCCGAGCCCGAGGTCGCGGCGGCCATGCGGGCCGATCGGGCGGCGCCGGCGCGCTGAGCGTCGGGCCTTGCTCGCACCGGCGTGGGCGGGCCCGGGCGGCACCGACGGGCGCTGCGACGCCAGCGGGCGCGCGGCGCGCTCGATCGCGGGCGCGCGGCGCGACGCCGGCGGGGGGTCAGGGCGCGCCGCCCGCGCCGCCGGGGCGCGGGGGGGAGTCGGCCTCGAGGATGCCGGCGATGACCGAGTCGGCGAGCATCGGGCCCTCGGGGTCGCCCTCGTGCCGGAGCAGGTGGGCGCGGACCTGCTCGGGCGTCTCGTGCTTGACCGGCAGGGCCTCGAGCCCGCCGCGGCGCAGCAGGGCGCGCAGCTCGTCGCGGGCGGCCTGCAGCGCGAGGACGAGCGTGGCGCGCACGCCCTCGCCCGTCGCGGCGCTCGCCCCGACGACGCGCGCGGCGCCGCCGAAGCCGAGCGCCTCGGCGAGCGCGGGGGGCGGGAGCGCGCCAGGCACGTCCTGCTTGTTGGCCTGCAGGACGACGGGCACGCGCGGGCAGCCGCCGCCGTCCATCATGCGGCGCAGGAAGCTCGCGGCGTAGCGCGAGCGCTCGACGCCGGCCGGGGTGCTGTCGCAGACGAGCACGACGGCGTCGGCGGTGCGCAGGAGCTCGTAGCGGCGCTGGGCGTAGAGGAACTGCCCCGGCACGGTGAGCACCTGGCAGCGCAGCGGGCGCTCGTCGACCTGGCCGGCCTCGAGCTCGAACCAGTCGAAGAAGAGGGTGCGGCCCCGGTCTTCGGCCGGCACGACGAGCTCGCCCCGGCGCGCGAGCGCGAAGAGCGCGTAGGCCTGGCGCGCGTTGGTAGTCTTGCCCGCCGTCCCGAGCCCGTCGTACACGAGGCGGACGGTCAGGCAGCCCCGGACCGGGTCGAAGAAGGCCATGCGTGGGCCCGCCCCCGCGCCCGCCCCGCCGCCTTCGCGGCGCGCCGCCGCTCGCCTTCGCGGCGCGGGGGCGGGCGCGGCGGCCGCTCAGAAGGTCAGCTCCTTTTCGGCGTCGGCGAGGCTGAAGCGCGACATCGCGAGGTTGGCCCGGGTGCGCTCGAGCGCCATGTAGAAGAAGACGCCCGGGCGCGCGCGCAGCGGGCGGATGAGGTGGTACTGCTTGCCGAGCGTGATGAGAATGTCTTCGATGTCGTCCTTGAGGTTGAGCGCCTTCATCGCCTTGCGCTTGGACCGGACGACCTCGGTGTTGCTCGCGGCGGCGACCTCGAGGTTCAGGGGCCCGCCGCCGCCGACGATGCCGAGCGTCATGCCGCTGTCGCTGTCGACCAGGCACGCCCCGATGAAGCCATCGACACCCTGCAGCCGCGTAAGACTTTCGTGAATGTTGTTCATGGTCGCGTTCTCCGTGGTTGCGTTCCGTGTTGTCTCGGCGGGGGCCCGCCGTCCGTCGCGCCCCCCGCCCTCGCCGCCCCGCGCCCGCTCGTCGTCGCGGCGCGCTTCGTCCCAGAGGCGGTACGCCTCGAGCAGGAGCTCGGACGTGTTCATTTCGATCGTGCGCTCGCCGGGCGCGCGCGACCGCCAGGCGAACGAGCCGTGGGCCCAGCGCACCAGCTCGCAGAAGGCCTCGAAGCCGGCCCGGCCCTCGGTGCGGGCGTGCACGATGCGCCCCGCGTCGAACCACACCTCGCCCCGCAGCCCGCCGGCCCGCACGGCGAGCTGCCCGGTGGCGCCCGAGGCGGCGTAGAGCTGCAGCAGGTCGGCCAGGGTCGAGACGGCGACCGCGCCGCTGAACGACGAGGGCGGGCCGGCGTCGAGCTCGCGCACCGCGTCGAGCAGCTCGCGGAAGGGGAAGGGCTTGGGCAGGTAGACGAACGAGCCGCTGCTCGCGCCCGAGGTCACCTCGGGCGACGAGAAGGCGGTCATCACGACGGTCGGCACCGAGCCCCAGGCCTCGCGCGAGCGCTCGATGAGCTCGAGGCCCGAGAGCCCCGGCATGCGCACGTCGGTGATGAGCACGGCGGGCCGCTCGCGCTCGATCCAGCCGAGGGCTTCGTGGGCGTCGACGGTGTCGCGCACGCGCTCCGGGCCGAACTCGCTGCGGAGCATGCCGCTGAGCGAGCGGACGAGCTCGGCCTCGTCGTCGACCATGATGATCCGGCCGGGGGAGGCCGGCGGCGGCGAGCGCCAGCGCTGCGCGTGGTTGTTCTCCATGGCCCCTCGCCCGGAGGCATTTGCGAGCGGCGTGCCGCGCGGCGCGGGGCGGCGGCGGGCGCGGGCGGGGCGGCCCGGGCGGGCAGATTCGCGCGGCGGGGCGGCGGGCGGCGGGGCGAGGCGGCGGGCGGCGGGGCGGCGCGGGGGCCGATCCGGGGGCGACCGGTCGCGGAGCGACCGGTCCGTTTCGGACCAGCGACGGCCGAGGCCGGGTGGGGGCGCGCGAGCCCGGCGCGCTCGGCACGGCGACGGCGCGCGGCGGGCGCAGTCCGGGGCGGCCGCGCCGCCCGTTACGTTACGAGAGGCGCGTCGTCGCGACGGCCGCGCGCCCCCGCGACGGCGGCGCGCCGCCGCGACGGCCGCGCGCCGCCGCGACGAGCGCTCGGCGCGACGGCCGCGCGCCGCCGCGACGAGCGCGCTCGGTGCCCGCGCGCAGGCCGAGCGCGCTAGGTGCCCGCGCGCAGGCCGTAGGCGCGCAGGCGCTTGCGGAGCGCGAGCCGCGACATCAAGAGGCGCTCGGCCGTGCGGGTGACGTTGCCGCCGGTGCTCTCGTAGACGGCGGTGATGTGCGCGCGCACGACGTCTTCGAGGGCGTCGCGGGGCGCGCCGCGCGGGGGGCCGGCGGGCGCGGGCGGCACGGGCGAGGCGGGCGGGGCGGGCGGGGCGGGTCGCAAGCCGGGCGGCAGGTGGCGGGGTTCGACCCGCTGGCCGTCGGCGAGCACGAGGGCGCGCTCGATCGCGTTGCGCAGCTCGCGCACGTTGCCGGGCCAGGCGTGGGCCTCGAGGGCCTCGAGCGCGGCGGGCGAGATGCCGCCGGGGGGTCGGCCGGTGCGGGGGGCGAGCTTGGCGAGGAAGTGCGTGGCGAGGCGGCGCACGTCGCCGGGCCGGTCGCGCAAGGGGGGCAAGGCGACCTCGAACACGCGCAGGCGCTCGTAGAGGTCGGCGCGGAAGCGGCCCTCGCGCACGCGCTCGGCGAGGGGGCGGTTGGTGGCGCAGACGACGCGCAGGTCGGGCGCGAGGGGGCGCTCGCCGCCGAGGCGGCAGAAGGGGTGGCCCTCGAGCACGCGCAGGAGCTTCGGCTGCAGGTCGAGGGGCAGCTCGCCGATCTCGTCGAGGAAGAGCGTGCCGCCTTCGGCCCGCTCGAAGACGCCGCGGCGCTGGCGCAGGGCGCCGGTGAAGGCGCCGGCCTCGTGGCCGAAGAGCTCGCTCTCGACGAGCGAGGGCGTGAGGCAGGCGGCGTTGACGGTGACGAAGGGGCGCGCGGGGCCGGCGCCGAGCCGGTGCAGGAGCGAGGCGGCCTCTTCTTTGCCGACGCCGGGCTCGCCGGTGAACAGCACGGTGGTGCGGGGCGAGCGGGCGGCGGCGCGCAGCAGGCCGAGCGCGTGGCGCCAGGCGGGCGAGTCGCCGACGGGCAGCCCGTCGTCGCCGCCCGGGGCGGGCCTGCCGGCGCCGGCGAGGGCGGTCGCCGCCTCGAGCGCGCCGAGCAGCTCGGCGCGGCGCGCGGGCTTGGTCAGGTAGTCGCAGGCGCCGGCGCGCAGGGCGCGCACGGCGGCCGAGGCGTCGTCGCGCGCCGTCAGGCAGAGGACGGCGCCGGCCGCGGGGGCGGCGGCGATCTCTTCGACGAGGCGCAGCCCGTCGCCGTCGGGCAGGCCGAGGTCGACGAGGACCGCGTCGAAGGGCTCGTCGCGCAGGGCCGCGCGGGCGAGGGCGGCGGTCGGCGCGTGCCGCACGGCGTAGGCCGAGCCCTGCTCGAGCAGCAGCGCGACGCCGGAGGCGACGTCGGGGTCGTCGTCGATGAGCAGCACCCGCCGGCGCCCGGCGGCGGGGAAGTGGTCGGAGGGGCCGGGGGGGGCGGGCTCGGGCGGGGCGCGGCGCGGCGCGCTCACGGCGCGCCCCCCGGCGGCGGCTCGAGCCCGGCCGCGGGCAGCACGAGGCGGAAGGTGGTGGCGACGCCCGGCTCGGAGCTGACGACGAGCCGCCCGCCGTTCTCGGCGACGAGGCGCTGGGCGATGGCGAGGCCGAGCCCGGTGCCGCGGGGCTTGGTGGTGTAGAAGGGGTCGAAGACGCGGCCGAGGGCGTCGGGGGCGATGCCGGGCCCGTCGTCGGTGACGTCGACGGCGACGCCGGGGCCGCACCGCGGGTCGTCGCAGGGCGCGAGCGAGACGCGGACGCGCTCGGCGCGGCCGACGGCGTCGAGCGCGTTGTCGAGCAGGGCGACGAGGGCCTGCACCGCCTGCCCGCCGTCGACGCGCACGGGCGGCAGGCCCGGGGCGGCGGCCGCGGCCGGGCGGCCCCCGGCGGCCGCGCAGCGCGGCGCGAGCAGCTCGAGCGCCTCGTCGAGCAGGCGCGCGGGCTCGTGCACGCCGAAGGTCGGGGCCTCGGGGCGGCCGAAGCGCAGCGTGCCCTTGACCAGGTCGCTCATGCGGTCGATGAGGGCGAGCATGCGGCCGGCGTACTGGCGCGGCGGCGAGCCCTCGCTGAAGTCGTAGGTCATCGCCTCGCAGAGCGCGGTCATCGCGGCGAGGGGGTTCCGCACCTCGTGCGCGAAGCCCATCGCCATCTGCCCGAGCGCGGCGAGCCGGTCGTCGCGCAGCCGCTCGAGCGCGCGCTGGCGCCGCTCGCGCGCGTCTTGGAAGAGCAGCACGTGCGCGGGCTCGGCCGCGGGCCCGCCGGCCGCCCGGATGACGACCACGTCGAGCTCGAGCGGGCGGCCGTCGGGCGCCGGGACGCCGCACTCGAAGCGCGCCTCGGGCGGCCCGCCCGAGAGCGCGCGCCGCAGCTCGGGGTGCCCGGCGAAGAGCGCGAGCACGGGCGCGCCGGGCGCGGCGCCGGGCGGCAGGCCCAGGATGGCCTTGGCCGCGCCGTTCAAGAACGTGCTCGCTTGGCGGGCGTCGGCCGTAATGACGCCCATTGGCATTTCGTCGAGCATCACCGCTAAGAAAAATAATCGTCGACCCCACGGATTGACGTCAATCGATTTTCGCAAAAGGTTTATCCGTCGCTGCTGTCGCCCTTGGTGTGCCACTGCATTTCCGCTGTGGCGGTCGTCGCGGTCGTCGCGGTCCGGCCCGGCGGGGCGCTGTCGGCATCGTATTTTTAAGCCGCCGCTATGCCGTATATGACGTAAGGGAAGGGCGCGGCCCCGCGCGGCGTCACGTCAGCGGAACTGCCCCGGCCGAGCTAGGGCTCGGGCGGCGCGGCCGGCGCCAGCGCCTCGAAGACGCGCCAGGCGCGCGACTTGCGCGGGACGGGGAAGGCGTCGTCGGGCGGGCCGACGCAGGCGGGGCAGCCGCGCGGGCAGGGGCAGCCCTCGACCAGGCGGCGCGCCTCGCCCCAGAGCGCCTCGAGCCGCGCGTAGATGCGCTGGGCGAAGCCGACGCCGCCCGGGTGCGCGTCGTAGAGGAAGAGCGTCGGCTCGAAGTTGCGGTACTCGTCGGCCCAGCGCTCTTCGGGGCCGCGCGGGGGCAAATCGCCGTGGATGCCGTCGCCGAGCCCGACGCGCAGGTCGTGCGCGTCGCAGAGCAGCGCCACCGAGCAGACGGCGGCGAGCGCCTGCGCGACGCCGTCGAGGGCGTCGACGGCGCTGGCGCGGCCGAGGCGCGCCCGGCGGAAGAGCGCGGGCGGCAGGCGCAGCCAGCAGGCGGTGGTCTGCAGGTGCATGTCCGGCAGGTGCACCTCGCCGTAGCCGAGCGGCTCGTGCGTCACGAAGCGGACCTTCTTGAACGCCGTGACGCGCTCGACCGCCTGCACGTCGCCCCAGCCGGCGGCCGCGCCCGCGGCGGCGGCCGCCCCGCCGGCGCCGCCGAAGGGCCGCGACTCGGACTCTTGCAGCACCGAGACGCGCGTCTGCGCGACGGCCTGGGTGAAGTAGTCGGACTGCACGCGGCGGACGTGGGCGCGGTGGCCCTCGTAGTCGAGCCGCTCGACCTCGTACTGCTCGGCGTCGTGCTGGTAGATGGCGCGCTCGTGCAGCATGGCGTGGGCCGAGCGCCAGTCGAGCTCGGCGATGGCGCGGCCGGTGAGGGCGTCGACGACGACGAAGTTCTCCCAGCCCGTCGAGCGCAGCTTGGTGCCCGAGGCGGGGTGGCCGTCGCCGACCCAGTGGTAGCGGCCGCGCGCCTCGTGCAAGACGCCGTGCTCGGCGAGGTAGGCGAGCGCGTCCCGCGAGGCCTCGGCGTCGAGGGGGCCGTAGCGCTCGGCCCGGGCGAAGGGCAGCTCGAAGGCGGCGCAGCGCAGGTGCGGCAGCAGGATCTCGGGGTTCGCGGGGTCGACCTGCGCCTCTTCCGGGGCGCGGCCGAGCAGGTACGAGGGCGAGCGGGCGAGGTACTGGTCGACGGGGGCGCCGGAGGCGACGAGCAGGGCGAGGCTCGGGGCGAGGCGGCGGCCGGCGCGGCCGAAGCGCTGCCAGAGGCCGGCGACCGAGCCGGGAAAGCCGAGGCAGACGACGGCGTCGAGCGCGCCGACGTCGACGCCGAGCTCGAGGGCGCTCGTGGCGACGACGCCGACCAGGCGCCCCTCGCGCAGGCCCCGCTCGACCTCGCGCCGGGCCGAGGCGAGGTAGCCGCCGCGGTAGCCCATCACCGCGCCCTCGCCGAGCGCGTCGCGGCAGCGCTCGCGCAGGTAGCGCAGGACGAGCTCGACCGAGGTGCGGCTCTGGGCGAAGACGAGGGTGGGCACGCGGGCCGAGAGGAGGTCGCCGGCGAGGCGCACGCCCTCTTTCAGGTAGCTCGCGCGCAGGCCGGTGCGCTCGTCGAGCACGGGCGGGTCGTAGACGAGCAGGCGCCTGTCGCCGCGGGGCGCGCCGCTCTTGGCGACGACGCGCAGCGAGGCCGCGGGCACCCCGGTCAGGCGCGCGACGTGCTCGGCGACGTTGCCGATGGTGGCGCTCGCGCAGACGAAGGTCGGGCGCGAGCCGTGGAAGGCGGCGACGCGCAGGAGGCGCACGAGCACGTTGGCGACGTGCGAGCCGAACACGCCGCGGTAGGCGTGCACCTCGTCGAGCACGACGTAGCGCAGGCGCTGGAAGAGCCGGGCCCACTCGGTGTGCCGCGGCAGGATGCCCGCGTGCAGCATGTCGGGGTTGGTGACGATGACGGGCGAGCGCTCGCGCAGCGCGCGCCGCGCCTCGGCCGGCGTGTCGCCGTCGTAGGCGGCGGCGACGGCGCCGAGCCCGGCCGCCGCGGCGAGCGCGCCGAGCGACGCCTCCTGGTCGCGGGCGAGCGCCTTGGTCGGGAAGAGGTAGAGCGCGCGCGACTCGGGGTCCTCGGCGAGCGCCTGCAGGACGGGCAGGTGGAAGCAGAGGCTCTTGCCGCTCGCGGTCGGCGTCGCCACAGCCACGTGCAGGCCCGCGCGCGCGGCGCCGAAGGCCTCGGCCTGGTGCGCGTAGAGCGCCGTGACGCCCCGGGCCGCGAGCGCCGCGCGCAGCCCCGGCGCGAGCGAGGCGGGCAGCGGCACGCTCCGCTCGGGCTCGGCCTTGAGCGTGACGTCGAGCACGAAGCGCTCGCGCAGGGGCAGCGACCCGAGCCAGCGGTCGACGACCGGCTCGAGGCCGGAGGGGGCTCGCCGGCCAGGCCACGCCATGGGAAAGGCCCAGTCTTTAGCACGGGCCGGGCCCGGGGCCGGGGCGGGCCCCGCGCGAGGGCGGGCGCGGGCAGGCCACGGCGTCGGGGGCGAATGCTCGGCGGGCCCCGCGCGAGGGCGGGCGCGGCCCGGCCGGCGGGGGGGCGAGGGCCCGGGCGCCGCGGGGGGCGGGGGTGGCGCCGCGACCCCGGTTGTCGTAAGAGCCAGGGGTGGGGGCGCGGCGCTTCGGCCCCCCGGGCGGCGCGCGCGCCCCGCGGTGTTTCATGAGCGAACCCTCCCCCTTCCCGTCCGCCGAGCCCCCCGCCTCCCGACCGGCCCCCGTCCCGGCGCCCGACCCGCTCGCCGCGCCCTCGAGCCGGCGGCTCGACGGGCCCCCGAGCCTCCGGCCCGGCGAGGGCGGCGCGAAGCCGAGCTACGTCTTCCTCGCCGTCATCTCGGCCATCTCGCTGGTCGCCGACCTCGCGTCGAAGACCTGGGCCGAGCGCGCGCTGCAGACGGCGAACGAGACGCCGACGCCGAAGACGGTGGTCAAGGGGCTCTTCACCTTCCTGCTGGCGAAGAACCGCGGCGGCGCCTGGGGCGTGCTGCAGAACGCGCCCGAGAACGTGCGCAAGCCCTTCTTCGTCGTCGTCAGCGTCTTCGCCATCCTGTTCATCGTGTCGCTCTACCGGCGCCTGCACCCCTCGCAGCAGGCGCTGCGCTGGGGCCTGCCGCTCGTGCTCGGCGGCGCGCTCGGCAACCTGGTCGACCGCATTCGGTACGGGTACGTCATCGACTTCATCGACTTCCAGGTGTCGTGGGGCGGCTCGTCGCACCACTGGCCGACCTTCAACGTCGCCGACATCGCCATCTGCGTCGGCGTCGCGCTCATGGCCGTCGACATGCTCTCGCCGCGCCGGGGCCTCGGCCAGGCCGGGCGCCGCCCGGGCGACGACGCGCCCGACGGCCTCGCCGGCGGCGTCGCCAACCCGGCCCCCGACGTCGCCGGGGCCGGCGTGGGGCTCGCGCCCGACGCGGGCGTCGACGTCGACCGCGACGACCGCCGCTGAGGCCCTCCCGGGCGAGCCCGCGCCGCATGCGACCGCAGCTCTTCCGCCTCCTCGACGTCGGCGCCCCCTCGTACTTCATCCTGCTGCTGACCGGCTTCGTCCTCGGCACGGCCATCGCGGCGCTCTGGGCGCGGCGCCTCGGGCAGAACCCCGACTCGCTCATCGACCTCGGCATCGCCATGGCCTTCTCGGGCCTGGTCGGCGCGAGGCTCCTGCACGTCGTCGCCGACGGCTTTTTTTGGGACTACGTCCACCTCTGCACCGACCCGTCGCTCGTCGACTGGCACATCACCCGCGCCGAGTGCGCGAGCCCGGCCTACGCCGGCGTCTGGGACGAGGCCAAGAAGGTCTGCCACCCCTCGGGCCAGAACTGCTGGGCGTGGGCGAACTTCATGGCCGGCGGCCTCGCCTACTACGGGGGCTTCCTCGGCGCCGCGCCCGTCGGCTGGTACCTCTGCCGGCGCGACCGCATCCCCTTTTGGAAGACCGCCGACGTCGTCGGGTTCATCATCCCGCTGGGCTTGGCCTTCGGGCGCATGGGCTGCCTGCTCGTCGGCTGCTGCTTCGGCAAGCCGACCGCGGGCGCGATGGGCCTCAGCTTCCCCCCGCATAGCGCCGCGAGCGAGTGGCAGCACAAGGCGGGCCTCCTGGGCGGGCCCGACCTCGCGTCGCTCGCGGTGCACCCGACGCAAATCTACGAGTCGGCCCTCTCGCTCGCCATCGCCTTCTTCTGCCTGCTCGTCGCCCACCCCCGCAAGCGCTACCACGGGCAGGTCTTCCTCACCTTCGTCGCGCTCTACTCGGTCGCCCGCTTCGCCATCGAGTTCTTCCGCAGCGACGACCGCGGCGGCCTCGTCGGGCTGTCGACCTCGCAGCTCATCGGCCTCGGCCTGCTCGCCTTCTGCGCCGCGATGCACCGGCGCCTGCGCCCGCCGCCCGCGCCGCCCGCGCCGCCCCCGGCGAGCGTCTACCGCGCCGGCACGGGCCCGACCGCCGCGGCCTGAGCCGGGCCCGCCCACCCCGGCTCAGGGCGAGATCGAGAAGCCGGCGTAGTCGGCGGCGCTCTCGCTGGCGGTCTGATCGCCGTCGGTCAAGATGCCGACGCCCACGAAGGGCGGCACCTCGGCGTTCGGGTCGCCGCCCTCGAAGTGCTTACGGAACTCGGCCTCGAGGTCGATCGACTCGTGGCGCCAGGTGTTCAGCGGGCCGCCGCTCTCGAGAATCACCGTCTCTTGGGCCAAGAAGGGGTTGCGCTTGCGGCCGCAGACCGCGCCCTTGGTGCCGCTCGCGCTCCACTGGTA
Organism: Polyangiaceae bacterium; assembly: GCA_035762175.1. Taxonomy (GTDB): domain Bacteria; phylum Myxococcota_A; class Polyangia; order Polyangiales; family Polyangiaceae; genus DASTPP01. Next base: position 21,206 of record DASTPP010000409.1, read on the forward strand.
TTTGAGGGTGTACCAGCGCAGCCCGCGCTTCCAGGTGGCGTAGACCGTGGCGGCGGCGTCTTCGGCGCCCTTGGCGCACTCGTTGCCGTTCTTCGGCAGCGTCACCGCGCGCCACGACCACTTCAGGTGCCGCGCCCGCGCCCGCTCGGCCTCGGGCAGTTGGAAGCCGAGCACGGTCGTCGCGAGCGGCGGCCGGTACTCGGCCCGCAAGAAGGGCAGCGTGGGGTCTTCGACGACGCGGTAGTAGTTGACCGGCCCCGAGTCGCGCTTGACGACGCGAAAGCCGCGCACGTCGAGCGCCGTCGCGCCGGGGGCGCCCCCCTCGGCGCGGGCGGGCGGGCTGAGGGCGAGCGCGAGCGCGAAGGGCGCCACGACGCCGACCAGCGCGGCGCCCCGGGCCAAGGGCGCCGCGACGCCGACCAGGGCGGCGCCTCGGGCCAAGGGCCCCTCGCCGCGCAGGGCCTGGCGCGCCCGAACGGCGAAGCGGGTGAGCGGATTCATCCCACCGCAATGTATGGGGCCGGTGCCCCCTCGGCGCAACCTCCCCCCCTTATCGGGCAGGCGCTATCTCGACCACTTCGGCCGGAGAGGCGTCGATTTTGCCGCAACGGGCCCCCCGCCCGCTGCTACCGTTGGTTCGATGCCCCGGCCCCGGCACCTCTCGATCTCGCCCGGCCGGCGGGGGGTTTGAGCGCCGTGCCCTTCGTCGACCGAGGCTCGCACCACATTCACTACGAGGTACGCGGCGACCCGGCCGCGCCGCCGCTCTTGCTCGTGATGGGCATGTCCTTCGCGTCGAGCGCGTGGTTTACGCTGCCCGCCCGGCTCGAGGCGCGCTTTCGCGTCATCACCTTCGACAACCAGGGCACGGGGCGGTCGGCGGCGCTGCCGATCGGCGCGAGCATCGCCGACTTCGCCGACGACGCCGCGGCCGTGCTCGACGCGGCGGGGGCGCCCGAGGCCGACGTCTTCGGCATGTCGATGGGGGGCATGATCGCGCAAGAGTTCGCGCTCCGGCACCCGCGGCGCGTCCGGTCGCTCGCCCTCGGCTGCACCTTCGCGGGCTACCTGCGCAGCCACAAGACCGACCTGCGCTCGGCCTTCGAGCTGATGGCGGGCAACTTCGCGCGGCACGACCCCGCCGACCGGGCCTACGCGCTGCGGGTCGGCTCGCTGCTCGTGTCCGACGACTTTTTGCGCCGCGAGCCCGCGCGCTACCTCGCGTGGTTCCGCGACGCGAACCACGGCGGCCGCCGCACCGAGCGGCTGCAGATGCTCGCGGTCATGCGCCACAACGCCGAGGCGAGGCTGCAGGCGCTGCGGGCGCGGACCCTGGTGCTCACCGGCGACCGCGACCGCATCGTGCCCGCGGGCAACTCGCGCCGGCTCGCGGGCATCGTGCCGGGGGCGCGCCTCGTCGAGCTGCCGGGGGCGGGGCATTGCTTCCCGCTCGAGCGCGAAGAAGAGACGGCGCGGGCGCTCGTCGAGCACTGCCTCGAGGGGCGCTGAGGGGGGCCGCCCGGCCCGCGCCGCGCCCCGGCCGAGCGCGCCGCCCCGGCCGCGCACCGCCGCGGCCGCTCGATTCGCCGACGTCGCCCCGCCGGCGCCTTGCTATAAGCGCCGGCCATGGGCCAGGTGCTCGACGGCAAGGCCGTGGCGGCGCGCGTGCGCGACGAGGTGCGGCAGGGGGCCGAGGCCTTCCTGCGCGAGGCGGGGCGGCGGCCGGGGCTCGCGGTGGTGCTCGTGGGCGACGACGAGGCGTCGGCCGTCCACACGCGCAACAAAGAGAAGGCGGCGCGCGAGGCGGGGCTCGAGGGGTGGCTCTACCGGCTGCCGGCCTCGGCGGGCGAGGCCGAGCTGCTCTCGCTCCTCGGGCGGCTGAACGACGACGGGCGGGTCGACGGCGTGCTGGTGCAGCTGCCGCTGCCGCCGCACCTCGACGCGCGGCGGGCGATCGAGGCGGTGCGGCCCGACAAAGACGTCGACGGCCTGCACCCGGTGAACGCGGGCCTGCTCGCTTCGGGGCGCGGCGGCGGGCTCGCGCCGCCGACGGCGCGGGGGGTGCTGCGGCTCGTGCGCGAGGCGGGGGCCGACGTCGCGGGCGCCCGGGCGCTCGTCATCGGCCGGGGCGCGCTGGTGGGCCGGCCGACGGCGCTGCTCCTGCTCGCCGAGGACGCCACGGTCACCGTGGCGCACTCGCGCACGCGGGGGCTCGACGAGCTCTGCCGGGGCGCCGAGATCGTGGTGGCGGCGGCGGGGCGCGCGGGGCTCGTGCGCGGCGACTGGGTGCGCGAGGGCGCGGTCGTCGTCGACGTGGGCTCGAGCCGCGGGCCCGACGGCAAGCTCGCGGGCGACGTCGCGTTCGGCGAGGCGATCGGGCGGGCGGCCTGGGTGACGCCGGTGCCGGGGGGGGTCGGGCCGATGACGATCGCGTGCCTGCTCGAGAACACGCTGCTCGCGGCGCGCGCGCGACGGTTACGCCGGGGGCGGGCCGTGCTAGTCGGCGGCCATGACGCATCGCCCCCTCCGAACCGGGCGCCCCGCCGCGCGCGCCGCCGCGCTCGCCTGGCTCGCCTGCGCCTGGTCGCTCGGCTGCGAGCCCGAGCCCGCGCCGAAGGCGCCCGCCCCGCCGCCGGCCCCCTCCCCCGCCCCGGCGCCCCCGCCGGCGGCCCGGCCCGCGCCCCCGCCGCCGCGCCAGGGCGAGGGCCTCTTGCCGAGGCGGGTGCTCTTCGGCAACCCCGACCGCGCGCAGCCGAAGCTGAGCCCCGACGGCAAGCGGCTCGCCTTTCTGGCGCCGCACGAGGGGGTGATGAACGTGTGGGTGGGCCCGGCCGACAACCCGGGCGCGGCCAAGCCCGTCACGAGCGAGAAGGTGCGGGCGATACGCATTTACGACTGGGCGTACAACAACCGCGACCTCGTCTACCTGCAAGACAAGGGCGGCGACGAAAACTGGCGCCTTTACGGCGTCGACCTCGCGTCGGGCAACAAGGTGACCGATCTGACGCCCGTCGAGGGCGTGGCGGCGCGCCTCTCGGGCCTGAGCCACCGCGCGCCCGACGAGGCCTTGGTCGGGCTCAACGACCGCGACAAGCGCTACCACGATCTTTATCGGGTGAACCTGCGCACGGGGGCGCGCAAGCTCGTGGCGAAAAATGAGGGGTTCCAGGGCTTCGAGGCCGACGAGTCGCTCGCGGTGCGCTTCGCCCTCAAGCCGACGCCCGACGGGGGCGTCGAGGTGCTCGAGCCCGACGGGGCCAAGGGCTGGAAGACCTTCACGACCGTCGGCCCCGACGACAGCGAGACGACGCACGTCGTCGGCTTCGACAAGGCGGGGCGCTCGGCGTACCTGATCGACAGCCGCGGGCGCGACACCGGGGGCCTGTTCGCGGTCGACCTCAAGACCAAGCAGGCCCAGCTCGTCGCCGACGACCCGAAGGCCGACGTCGACAGCGTGCTCGCGCACCCGACCGAGGCGCGGGTGCAGGCCGTGCGCAGCACCTACGAGCGGGCCAAGTGGCGGGTCGTCGACAAGGCGCTCGAGCCCGACTTCGAGGCGCTGAAGAAGGTCGCCGAGGGCGATCTGAACGTGCTGAGCCGTTCGCTCGACGACCGGCGCTGGGTCGTCTCGTACGCCGTGTCCGACGGGCCCGTGCGCTACTACCGCTACGACCGGCCGGCGAAGAAGGCGACCTTTCTCTTTACGAACAACCAGGCGCTCGAGGGCGCGAAGCTCTCGCCGATGCGCCCGGTGGTGGTCAAGGCGCGCGACGGCCTCGACCTCGTCAGCTACCTGACGCTGCCCGCCGGCAGCGATCCCGACGGCGACGGGCGTCCGCAGCAGCCCCTGCCGGCGGTGCTGCTCGTGCACGGCGGGCCCTGGGGCCGCGACGCCTTCGGCCTGAACCCGGCGCACCAGTGGCTCGCGAGCCGGGGCTACGCCGTGCTGAGCGTGAACTTTCGCGGCTCGACCGGCTTCGGCAAGCGCTTCGTCAACGCGGGCGACCGGCAGTGGGGCGCCAAGATGCACGAAGACCTCGCCGACGCGGTCGACTGGGCGACGCGCGCGGGCGTCGCGGACCGCGCCCGCGTCGGCGTCATGGGCGGCAGCTACGGCGGCTACGCCACGCTCGCCGGCCTGGCCTTCACCCCCGACCTCTTCGCCTGCGGCGTCGACATCGTGGGCCCCTCGAACCTCGTGACGCTGCTCGAGACCATACCCCCCTACTGGGCGCCGCTCGTCGAGCGCTTCGCCCGCCGCGTCGGCGACCACCGCACGCCCGAGGGGCGGCGCTTTTTGACCGAGCGCTCGCCGCTCACCCACGCCGACCGCATCAAGAAGCCGCTGCTCATCGGGCAGGGCGCCAACGATCCGCGGATCAAGCAGGCCGAGAGCGACCAGATCGTCCGGGCGATGAACGAGAAGGGCATCCCCGTGACGTACGTGCTCTACCCGGACGAGGGCCACGGCTTCGCCCGGCCCGAGAACCGCCAGTCGTTCAACGCGGTCGCCGAGGCCTTCTTCGCCCAGTGCCTGGGCGGCGTCTACGAGCCCGTGGGCCGCGACTTCGAGGGCTCCTCGATCAAGGTGCCGTCGGGCGCCGCGCACGTGCACGGCCTCGAGGCGGCGCTCGGCGGGGGGCGCTGAGGGCGCGCGCCCCCGGCGGCCCCGACGCCCCACGACGACGGAGGAGCGATGATCACGACCTTCTCGACGAGCAACTACGGGTGCCTGCGCGCGGTCGAGCTCGCGCTGACGCCGGTGCACGCGCTCATCGGCCCGAACGACGCGGGCAAGAGCACGATCTTGCGGGCGCTGCGCACGATCGCCCAGTTCGCCTCGGGCGCCTTCTCGGACGACGGCACCAAGCCCTTCGACCCCTGGCTGCCCGCCAGCGAGGCCGTGGCGCTGCCGGTGCCCTGGCTCGGGGCGCAGACGCCGCGCGGCTCCTACCAGCTCACGTGCGACCAGGGCAAGCTGACCGAGACCTTCGACGCGCCCGTCTTCGGGCCCGCCTCGACCAACCGCCTGCTCAAGAAGGCGTCGAACTCGACGACGAACGAGAACTACGCGCCGGTCTTGCGCGAGATCGGGCCGGCGCGCCTCTTGCGCCTCGACCCCGACGCCCTGCGGCGGCCGACGCCCATCTTGCGCGACGGCCAGCCGGTCGACTTCGCCGACGACCGGGGCACGGGCCTGGCGTCGGTGCTGCAGGCGATGAACGGGCGCGACGTCGAGCGCTTCGTCGCGCTGCAGCGCCGCGCGCGCGAGCACTTCCCGGCGCTCGAGCGGCTGCAGCTCGGCTTCGACGGCGAGCCGACGCCCAACGTGCTCCTGCGCGCCACGCTCACCGACGGCGCCCGCATCGACGCCTCGCGCTTCGGCGAGGGGCTGCTCTACTTCCTCGCGTTCTCGGCCCTCGGCTTCCTCGAGCCGGCGCCGCTCTTGCTCGTCGAGTCGCCCGAGAGCGGCCTGCACCCGGCGCGCGTGCCGGGCGTCGTCGCGGCGCTGCGCGAGCTCAACGCGCGCGCGGGCACGCAGGTCGTCATCGCGACGCAGAGCCCGCTCGTGGTCGACCAGATGAGGCCCGAAGAGGTCACCGTCGTGACCCGGCCGAGCCAAGAGCGCGGCACCGTCGTCACCCCCCTCGAGCGCACCCCCGACTTCGCCCGCCGCGCCTCGGCGGGCGGGCTCGGCGCGCTCTGGGTCGCGCACGCCAACGGCGTCGACGAGCGGCCGCTGCTCAGCGGCGGGGGGTGAGCGCGGGGCGCCCGGGCCCGCGCCGCCTTGCGGGTCGGGGGCCGGTCGGCAATAGTCATCCCCCCCCGATGGCCAAGAAGAAGACCTCGCCCAAGGCCGAGAAGGCGCCGCCGCCCGCCGCCGACCCCTCGTGGAAGACCCGCCTCGAGCCGACGGGCGAGGGCTACTACCGCCTGCTCGGCGACGAGACCGGCGGGGTCGAGGTGCGCTTCTTTCTGACGCCGCAGCTGCTCGCCGAGGCCGAAGACATTCTCTACAAGCAGGTCATCAACGCGACGCGCTTCCCCGGCGTGCGCCTCGTGGCCATCACGCCCGACACGCACTACGGCTACGGCGTGCCGGTCGGCTGCGTCATCTTGACCGACGCGGCCGAGGGCGCCGTCGCGATGGGGCCCGTCGGCTTCGACATCGGCTGCGGCATGATGAGCGCCCGGAGCGACGTGCCGGCCGAGGCGGCGACCTACGACCGGCGCCTCGCCTTCAACCGCGCCGTCATCGAGCGGGTCGAGATGGGCGCCGGCGGCTCGAGCCGCGCGCTCGGCTCGCTGCCCCGCGCCGCCTTCGAGGCGCTCGTGCGCGGCGGCGCCGAGCACTACGTCGAGACGTACGGCGCCTCCTTCGACCGCAGCCGCGCCGAGCGCCACCGCCTGCCCGTCGACGACGGCTGGCAAGTCCCCTGGGGGGGCAAGGGCAAGCCCGAGCGCGGGCTCGACCAGCTCGGCACCCTCGGCGGGGGCAACCACTTCATCGAGCTGCAGCGCTCCGAGCAGACGGGCACGCTCTTCGTGCAGGTGCACACCGGCAGCCGCGGCTTCGGCCACGGCCTCGCCACCAACTACTTCGAGCGCGCGCGCGAAGAGCAGGGCGGCGCCCTGCGCGACATCGACCTCGGCTACTTCACCCCCGACTCGCCCCATTACCGCGACTACCTGAACGCGGTCGCCGCCGGCGGCAACTTCGCCATCATCAACCGCCTCGTCATCTTCGAACAGATCGCCGCCGCCTTCAAAAAGGTGTTCGGCCGAGAGCTCGAGCTCGTCTACGAGATCAGCCACAACCTGGTGCAGCGCGAGTGGCACCCCGAGTACGGCGAGGTCTTCGTGCACCGCAAGGGGGCGACGCGGGCCTTCCCCGCCGGGCACCCCGGGCTGAAGGGCACCGCGTGGGAGGCGACCGGCCACCCCGTGCTCATCCCCGGCAGCAACCGCGACTATAGCTACATCTTGCGGCCGCTGCCGGGCGCGCAGAAGAGCGGCTACTCGGTCAACCACGGCGCCGGCCGGCGCATGTCGCGCGGCGAGGCCGTGCGCCGGCTCTCGCAAGACAAGGTCAACGAGCAGTACCGGGAGGCCGGCATCGTCGTCAACGACGAGGGCGACGACGTGCCGATCGACGAGTCGGCCGCCTGCTACAAGCCCGCCGAGGACGTCATCGCCGCCGTCGTCGGGGCGGGCCTCGCCGAGGTCGAACACCGCCTCGAGCCGCTCTCGTCGCTCAAGGGCGTCGAGGGCCTGAGCAAGGCCCAGCGGCGCGATCGCAAGGCGAAAGAGCGCGGGCGCGATCTCGCGCGCGGCGGCGCGCGCAAGACGAAAGAGCACTACTGAGGGCGACGGCGCCCCGCCGGCGAGCGGGCCCAGCCCCCCACCGCGCCGCCCCTCGGAGGGCGCGAAGGCGCGCGAACCCCGGCCCCCCCCGCGCCGCCCCTCGAAGGGCGCGAAGGCGCGCGAACCCCGCCCCCCCCGCGCCGCCCCTCGGAGGGCGCGAAGGCGGAAGGCGCGCAAACCCCAGCGGGCCCGGCGCGCGCGCCCGACGCGGGGGCTAACCCCTCAAGCGACCCCCGACGAGCCTGGCGCGCGACCGCCCGACGCGGGGACGAACGCCTCACGCGGGCGCCCGGCTCAATGCCAGGGGTTACCCCGGTCGACCTTGGGCGCCAAGACGTCGACGTCGACGTCGCTGGCGGTCTCCCAGGGGGTGTGGCGGTCGATTTTTTGATCCCAGGGGTTCTCGCGATCGAGCTCGCGCTGGGGGCGCAACGCGCGCAAGAGAAGGTGCTGCTGCGAGGGCGTGAGCGCGCCCTGGCCGTGCACGATCTGCCGCAGCTGCCGCACGAGCTGGCGCAGCTCGGCCTCGTCGCCTTGCTGCGGGGCGATCGACGAGGGCTTCGCGTCGCCGTCGCCCCAAGGCCCCGACACGCCCCCGGCGCGGGAGGCCGTCGACTGGTGCGACGCGTCATTCGACTCGGTGAGCCGGGGCATCGATTCGTTCTGCCCGGCGCGCTCGGCGCCGGAGCCGAGCCGATCGAGCTCGCCTTGCAGGGCGCCCAGGCGGCGGGTGAGCACCTCGAGTTCGGCCTCGCGGCGCATGGACTGAGCGCGCATCTGCTGCAGCTCGGTCGCCATCTCGTCGACTTGGTCTTGGGTGGCGCAGCCGGTGCCCAGCAGGCCGAACGCCACCGCCAGAACACCCCAACGCACCCCCACTTGCTTCGCCCTCATCGCCGTACCTCCACCGCGCGAACCGGTAGCATGCCCGTCGCTACTGTAGCATCGTTCCCGTCGCATTCCCGTGGGTCGGTCGACAAAGCGCATTGCCCCTTTCGGTTGCCCGGCGCCCGCGCCCGCAGGCGAAGGCGCGCCGGGGTCGGCGGCCCGCTCGCGTCAGGCCGGGCCCCGCCCCTCCCCCCTCGGATGGGGGGACGGGGCCGGCGTTCTCACGCGAGCGACGTCACGCGCTCGATGATCGGCCGGAGGCCGTCGGGCCCGATGCCGGCGGCGGCGGCGATGGCCTCGAGCACGCGCCGCTCGGAGGCGTCGATGCCGCCGGTGGCGAAGGCGACCAGGGCGGCGAAGAAGAGGCCGACTTCGGGCCGGCCGAGCAGGGCGAGGGCGGCGCCGACGCTGCGGGCGCGCCCCTCGGGGCCCTCGGCGAGCGAGCGCTGGACGCAGGCGTCGAGCAGCGACTCGAGCTCCCACTCGATGATCTCGCCGTCCGAGAGCATCTCGACGGCCTGGGCGATGGTGGCGCGCTCGTTCGCGTCGACCTCGCCGTCGGCGGCGCCGGCGAGGTAGCCGGCCTCGACGGCCACGACGAGCGCGTCGCGCCGCTCGGCGGGCTCGAGTTCGCGCCGAAATTCTTCGGCGTGGCGGCTCAAGATTGCGAGGTGCGGAGGGAGCGCGTCGTCGGCCATTCGCCGCCACGAATACCAGGGCGCTTTGCCGGCGGCTAGGAGGCGCGGGGCGCGTCCGCCGGGGTCGGGCCGGGCCCGCCGGGCACAGAGCGCGGCGAGCGTCGCGCCGGGCCGGCCGGGCTCAGAGTGCGGCGAGCGTCGCGCCGGGCCGGCCGGGCTCAGAATGCGGCGAGGGTCGCGCCGGGCCGGCCGGGCTCAGAGCGCGGCGAGCGTCGCGCCGCCGTCGACGACCAGGGTGTGGCCGGTGACGAAGGAGGCGGCGTCGGAGGCGAGGTAGAGGGCGGCGCCGGCGATCTCTTCGGGGGTGGCGTAGCGGCCGAGCGGGGTGTGGGCGACGACCCGGGCGACGATGTCGGGGTTGTCGATGAGGGCCGAGGCGAAGCGCGTCTTCACCAGGCCGGGGGCGATGGCGTTGACGCGCACGTTGTTGCCGCCGAGCTCGTAGGCGAGCGTCTTGGTCATCGAGATGACGGCCGCCTTTGTCATCGCGTAGACGCCCTGCAGGGGCGCGGCGCCGAGGCCGACGACGCTCGCGACGTTGATGATCGAGCCGCCCGCGCCCCGCCCGATCAGGTGCCCGGCGACCAGGCGCGCCGCCTCGAAGTAGCCCTTGAGGTTGACCTCGAAGGTCTTCGCGTACGCCCCCTCGTCGACGCCGAGCAGGGGCCCGAAGTAGGGGTTGGTGGCCGCGTTGTTGACCAGCACGTCGACCTTGCCGAAGCGCTCGATCGTGCCGTCGAGCAGCGCCCGCAGCTGCTCGGGCTGCCCGGCGTGGCAGCCGAGGGCGATCGCCTGCCCGCCCGAGGCCTTGATCGAGTCGGCGACGTTCTGCAGCGGCTCGACCTTGCGCGCCGCCAGCACGACGCGCGCGCCCGCGTCGGCGAAGGCCCGGGCGACCGCCTCGCCGATGCCGCGGCTGGCGCCCGTGACGATGGCGACCTTGCCTTCGAGGTGAATGAGAGGTTTGATGGGCATGGCCTTCGAGGCGTCCTCCTACGAACGTCGGACGAACCACTTTAGGGCCTTTGTCTCATCCGTACGAGGGCCGAGCAGAGCTCGCCCGCGAAATGCTTGGCGGCGCGCCCGACGGGGCCCGGGCGCGCCTGCCCCTGAAGCCGCCCCGTCCGGCCGCTCGCGACGCCATCGCCGGCCGGGGCCGTCGTCGGGGACGGCGGGGTGCCCTCGGCGGCGCGAACGGCGGAAACCTCAAGGTCAAGCGCGGCCGGAGGGCCCTCGTGGCACAGGGCTTGAACCGTGCTCGATACGACTTTGGTGAACGAAGGGCGCCCCGCCCCCCGACGCCGGGCGTCCCTCCGGACGAGCACGATTCGCCCGTCGCGGGCCCCGGGCCGCGGGCCGCTTCGCTTTTTCTCGATAAGATGTCCCGCGTCGCCCCCGGCCGTCATGCCCCACGATTACCCCCAGCACCTGGCCGAGTTCGTGTGCAAGCAATGGCCCCCCGCCTCGAGCCGGGGCCGCGACTGCGACCGGCTGCCGGGGCTCGGGGCGCTCGGGGCGCTGCTCGGCACCTGCTATCACGCGAGCTTTTTGCTCGAAGAGCAGCGCCCGGTCGCCTTTCGCCTCATCGTGCGCGAGCCCGAGCTCTTCGCTCACGACCAGGGGCCGCCCAACGGGCTGCAGCCGCTCTCCTTCACCGAGGCCCGCCCGCTCAGCGAGCACGAACTGAGGCGCCTCGCCCCGGCCGCGCGCTTCCAGCGCGCGCTGATCGGCGCCCGCTTCGAGAACGGCCGCTGGCAGCTCTGGGGCATCGTCGTGAGCGGGCCGCGCTGGCTGCAGGTCGACCGGGGGGGGCGGCGCGCCATCCGGCCGCTGCCGCCGGCGCCCGTGGTGCTGGTGACGGGCCCGGGGCGCATGGCGGTGCACTGCGGCTCCGAGCTCGTCGGGCTCTTGCGCCACGGCCGCGTCGGCGGCGAGGTGGGCGACCTCTTCTCGTCGGCCTGGCTGCCCGAGCTCTTCGCCGGCGTGCGCGAAGAGTTGATGCGCCAGCACGACGAGGCGCGCGCGAGCGCCACCGCGCCCCTGGCCGCCATCGACCCCGAGGTCATTCGCCGCCTCGGCCAGCAGTTCGTCAAGCGCATCATCGCCGCGCTGCGCGACATGCACCACGGCGGCATGATCGTGTTCCTGCCCTCGGGCGACGCGGGGGGCGTGGTCGAAGACAGCCGCTACGTCCTCTTCAAGTACCGCTTCGCCGACGCCGAGCCGCGCCGGCGAATGCGCTGGCTGCTCGGGCGCATCCTCGCGACGCTCGCCGAGATCTGCGGCGGCGACGGGGCCGCGGCGGCCGACTGGGCCCGCTTCGAGGCCTCGCCCGACGCGCGCCTGAGCAAGCTCGACGACGCCGTCTTCGAGACGGCGCACTTCCTGGCCGACCTGGCCGCCGTCGACGGCGCCGTCGTCATCACCCAGCGCTTCGAGCTGCTCGGCTTCGGCGCCGAGGTCTCGGGCGAGACGCCCCGGGGTCTGCTCGTCGCGCGCGCGCTCGACGACGAGGCGACGCGCGTCACCTTCGAGTCGGCCGAGGGCATGGGCACGCGCCACCGCGCCGCCTTCCGCCTTTGCAACAGCGTGCACGAGGCGCTCGCCATCGTCGTCTCGCAAGACGACACGGTGCGCTTCGTGCGCTGGCACAACGGCGCCGTCACCTACTGGGACTACTCGACCTTCGGCCTCTGAGCCGCCCGGCGCGCGCCGCGCCCTCAGCCTGGCGCCCGCGGCTTCGCCTGCACGAAGACGAAGATGTGGTGCTGGGGCAAGAATTCGAGGCGCTCGCCGAGCCGGAAGCCCACCGGCTCGACCTCCGCGGTGACGTCTTCGGCGCTCATCTTGTGCTCGGGCCGGATGGCGAGCTCGGCGTCTTCGGCCCGGTATTCGAGCAGCGCGAGGCGCCCGCCCTCCTTGAGCGCGCAGCGGATCTGCGCGAGCGCCTCGAAGGGCCTCGCCAGCTCGTGGTAGACGTCGACGAGCAGCACGAGGTCGAAGGCCGAGCGCGGCAGCTTCGTGTCGGCCTCGGTCGCCAACCGCGTCTCGACGTTGCGCAGGCCCGCCCGGCGCGCCTTGGCCTCGAGCTTGCGCAGCATCTCGGGGTGCAGGTCGGTCGCGACGACGCGGCCCTGCGGCCCCACCCGCTGCGCGAGCGCCACCGTATAATAACCGGTGCCCGCCCCGACGTCGGCGACGGCGTCGCCCGGCCCGACGCGCAGCGCGTCGAGAATGCGCTCGCGGGGCTCGGTGCGCTCGCGATCGGCGCGGTCGAGCCACGCCGCGCCCGAGGGCCCGATGGCGTGGGCGAGCGGGCGTCGCGGCGCGAGGCCCGGGGGCGGCGAGCAGGGCCCGAGCGCCTGGGGGTCGGGGGCGGGCTCCGAAGATGGGGGGGGCGTCGGCACCGCCACCGACAAAGTAGATGGAGGTGTGTCTACCGCGGCACCGCTTTCGCGCGAGGCGGGGCCCGGGCGCGTGCAAGCGAGCGCAAAAAGTGAGGCGGCGAAGGCAAAGGGGCCCCCGCGCGGAGAGACGAGGTTAGGTTTGCGACGAGCGCGCCGAGCCCTCATGCCAGGGCGAGCGTGGCATAAGAGGCGGCTTCGGGCGAAAGCCGCTCGGGGCGGGGCTTCGAGCCTGGCTGACGCCGCGGGGCGAGCCCGCCGGGGGGCGCCGACCTCGAGGCTTCGGCGGTGTGGCAATTCGCCCCGCGGGCGTCAACGTCGGAACGAGCGAATCATCGTTCCGGCGTTGCCATCTCTTGCTACGCTCCCAAGTGCGGTCATGCCTAACGGTTTCGACTCACCGTCCGGCTCTACCGCCCGCCAGCTGGGGTACCGCGTGCGGGCCGAGTGTCGCCAAGCATGACGACACGTCCTCCCGTCGATGGCGCGGGCGAGGCGCGCGAGAGCCAGTTGCCCGCCCCCTCCAAGAGCCAGCCCCCGAGCAAGCCGGCGAGCGTGGTGCGCGTTCGGGGGCCCGGCGGCCCCCCGCGCCCGAGCCTGCGTACGCCCTCCGAGCCCTTGCCCTCGGTTCTGCGGTCCGGCCCCGAGGCGTCGCCCTCCGTGCCGCCGCCTTCGGGCCCCGAGGCGTCGCCTTCCGTACCGCCGCCTTCGGGCCCCGCGGTCTCGCCTTCCATTCCGCCGCCTTCGGGCCCGGTGGGGGCCTCGCCCTCCATGCCGCCCTCGGGCCCTGGGGCTTCGCCGTCCATGGCGCCGCCCTCCATCATCGACGCCCGAGGTCCGGCGCCGACCATCGCGGCGCGCGCCTCGACGTTGTCGCTCGCGCCCACGGGGGGCGGGGCGGCCGAAGGCGAGGGCCCCGAAGGCCCGGGCCCCGAGGCGGGCGTGATGGGCGGCGTCGCGAGCGCCGAGGGCGAGAGCGCGGCGGCGAGCGCGGCGTCCGAGAAGGTGGCCGTCGCGGCGGCCGAGGGCGAGGCGCCCGCGGGCGGGGGCGGCGAGGTCGCGCCCGAGGCCGAGGGCCCCTTGCGCGACGAGCGCGGCGACCGGGTGCCGGCGAGCGCCGCCGCGCTTCTCGGCGCCACGATCGAGGGGCGCTACGTCGTCGAAGAGCTCATCGGCGGCGGCAACATCGGGCTCGTGTACCGGGCGCGGCACAAGGTGATCGGCAAGACCGTGGCGGTCAAGCTGCTGCGCCCCGACTTCGCGCGCGACGACGAGGT
>DASTPP010000410.1:0-2477 GCA_035762175.1 Polyangiaceae bacterium
GTGCTCGACGTGATGCTCGACGGCGAGGCGTCCTGGTCGTTCTTGAACGAGCTGAAGTCGAACCCCGAGACGCGCGACGTGCCGGCCCTGGTCGTGACCGTGACCAACCGCGAAGACAAGGCCCGCGCGCTCGGGGCCGACGAGTTCTACATGAAGCCGCTCGACCGCGACTGGCTGCTCGGGCGGCTCAAGGCGCTCGCGCGGCACGAGGCGGTCGAGACGGTGCTGGTCATCGACGACGACGAGGTCTCGCGCTACCTCGTGCGCAAGCAGCTCGAGGGCTCGCCCTACACGGTCATCGAGGCCTCGGGCGGGCTCGAGGGGGTGCGCCTGGCGCGCGAGAAGCTGCCGCAGGTCATCTTGCTCGACTTCATCATGCCCGAGATGGGGGCCTTCGACGTGCTCGACGAGCTGAAGAAAGACCCGATGACGCGGTCGATCCCGGTCATTATTCACACCTCGAAGAGCCTGCTCGACGAAGAGCGGCGGCGCCTCGAGGCCGAGGCGTCGGCCATCTTGTCGAAGCAGAGCCTGTCGCGCGAGATCGCGATCGCGCGCATCCGCGAGGCGCTCGAGAAGTCGGTGCGGGGGGCCCCGCCGCCGAAGCCGGAGGCCTGAGCGTTGGGCGAGCCCCTCACCATCCTCAACGTGAACGACGACCGGGCGACGCGCTACCTGCTCGGCAAGATGCTCGTCAAGGGCGGCTACCGGGTCGTCGAGGCGGCGAACGGCGAAGAGGCCCTGCGGCTGGCCGCGCGCCTGCCGGACCTCGTGGTGCTCGACGTGCGCCTGCCCGACATCAACGGGCTCGAGGTGTGCCGCCGGCTCAAGGGCGACCCGGCGACGGCGACCATCCCCGTGTTGCAGACCTCGGCGACGTACACCTCGAGCACGCGCAAGATCGAGGGGCTCGACAGCGGCGCCGACGCCTACCTGGCGCAGCCCATCGACGAGCTCGAGCTGCTGGCGACGGTGCGGGCGCTCTTGCGGGCGCGGCGGGCCGAAGACCTGGTGAGCCGCGCGGCGCAGCGCTGGCAGGCGACCTTCGACGCGATCGGCGACGGCATCGTCATCGTCGACGGCCTGGGGCAGGTCGTCTCGTGCAACCGCGCGATGGCGCGGCTGGTCGGGCAGGACGCGAACAACGTGGTCAACCGGCCGGCGTCCTGGTCGCTCGGGCGCGTGGTGCCGCCCTTGACGCTCGAGGCGCTGCTCGGCGAGGCGCGGCGGCAGCGGCGCGAGATCGAGATCGAGGTCGGGGCCGAGGGGCGCTGGTACCGGCTGAGCGGCGACCCGGTCAACGACGGCTCGGGGGCCGAGGGGCAGGTGGTGCTCGTGCTCGTCGACATCACCGAGCCGAAGCGGCTCGAAGAAGAGCACCGGGCGCGGGCCGAAGAGCTGGCCGAGGCGGCGCGGCGCAAGGACGAGTTCTTGGCGATGCTGGCGCACGAGCTCAGAAACCCGTTGAACGCCATCAGCGCGGCGAACACCCTGCAAGACAAAGTGGGCGCGCAGGACCCGAACAACGCCCGCCTGCGCTCGATCGTCGCGCGCCAGACGCGCAACCTCGCGCGCATGGTCGACGACCTGCTCGACGTCTCGCGCATCACGCGCGGCAAGATCCAGTTCCGCAAGAACGTCGTCGACCTGGTGCAGGTGCTGCAGCAGGCGGTGCAGGGCTCGGCGCAGCTGGTCGAGGGGAGGAAGCACCCGCTCACGGTCTCGCTGCCCCGGGGCCCCTTCCTGGTCGAGGGCGACGACCTCCGGCTCGAGCAGGCCTTCTCGAACCTCCTGGCGAACGCGGCCAAGTACTCCGAGCCGGGCACGCCCATCGCGATCTCGTTCGAGGCCGAGGGCGAGGGCGACGAGCGCGCGGCGGTGGTGCGGGTGCGCGACAGCGGCATCGGCATCCCGGCCGACATGCTCAACTCGATCTTCGACATGTTCGTGCAGGCCGACCAGCCGCTCGCGCGCACGCTCGGGGGCCTCGGCATCGGGCTGACGATGGTGCGCACGATCGTGCAGAACCACGGCGGCTCGGTCGTCGCCCGGAGCCCGGGCGTCGGCCGCGGGTCCGAGTTCGTGGTGCGCCTGCCGGCGCCCGACCGGCCGAGCGGCGGGACGCCCTCGCAGCTGCCCGCGCCGCGGGACGAGGCGCCGCCGGTCTACAGCGTGCTCGTGGTCGAGGACAACGAGGACGCGCGCGAGCTCATCACCGCCTGGCTCGAGATGAGCGGCCACTCGGTGCAGGGCGCGGCCGACGGCCAGGCGGGGCTCGAGCTGGCGCTGACGATGCGGCCCGACGTGGCCCTCGTCGACATCGGCCTGCCGGTGCTCGACGGCTACGAGGTGGCGAAGAACCTGCGCGCGTCCGACGGGGGCGGGTCGATCTTCCTGGTCGCCGTCACCGGCTACGGCCGCCCCGAAGACAAGGCGCGCGCGCTCGACGCGGGCTTCGACGCCTACGTCGTCAAGCC
>DASTPP010000411.1:0-26672 GCA_035762175.1 Polyangiaceae bacterium
CGCTTCGCCTCGGGCGACGAGCTGCGCGAGGCGCTCGAGCAGCTCGGGCGGCGCACCGCGGGCGCGCCCCCGCCGGCGGGCAACCCCTACCGGGGCCTGCGCCCCTTCGACGCCGACCACCGCGCGCTCTTCTTCGGCCGCGACGTCGAGGCCGGCGTCGTGCTCGACCGGCTGCGCACCGAGCCCCTCATGGTGGTGACGGGCGACTCGGGCGTGGGCAAGTCGTCGCTCTGCCGCGCGGGCGTCCTGCCCGCGGTGCGCGAGGGCGCGCTCGGCGGCGGCCGGGCCTGGTCGGTGCTCACCTTCTCCCCGGGCAAGCGCCCGCTCGCGGCGCTCGCGACGGCCATCGCCACGCTCCTGCGGTCGGACGCGGCCAAGCTGGTGCAGGCCGCGCGGTCCGACCCGGCCGCGATCGCCGACGAGCTCGGGCGCCACCTCGGCGAGTCGGGCGGGCTCTTGCTCTTCGTCGACCATGTCGAAGAGCTGCTCACGGTCAGCGATCCGCAAGAGCGCGACGTGGCCCAGGCGGCGCTCGCGGAGCTTGCGGGCGGGCGGCCCGGGCTGCGGGTGCTCGCGACCTTGCGGGCCGACTTCTTGACGCGCTTCGCCGCCCTGCCCTCGCTCGGCGAAGACCTCTCGCGGGTGCTCTACTTTTTGCGCCCGCTCTCGCCCGAGCACGCGCGCGAGGCGGTGGTGGGCCCGGCGGCGGCGACGGGGCTGCGCTTCGAGTCGGAGGCGATGGTCGACGAGCTGGTGGCGGCGGCGACGCAGGCGGGGGGCCTGCCGCTCTTGCAGTTCGCGCTCGCCGAGCTCTGGGAGGCGCGCGACGAGGCGGGCGGGCTCATCCGCCGCTCGGCGCTCGAGGCGATCGGGGGGGTGGGCGGCGCGCTCGCCAAGCACGCCGACGCGCTCCTGGTGACGCTGGCGCCGGCGCAGCGGGCCGAGGCGCGGCGGCTCTTGGTGCGGCTGGTGACGCTCGAAGACACGCGCGTGCGGCGCACGGGCGCCGAGCTCGACGCCGACCACCCGCCGACGCGCGCGGCGCTCGACGCGCTGGTGCGGGGCCGGCTCGTCGTCGCCCACGAGGACGAGGGGGGCGGGGCGTTCGAGCTAACGCACGAGGTGCTCATCCGCGAGTGGGGCACGCTGCGCCGCTGGCTGCACGAGGACGCGGACAAGCGCGCGGTGCGCGAGCGGCTCGCCGTCGCGGCGGCCGAGTGGGGCCGCGCCCGGCGCCCGAAAGACGCCCTGTGGAGCGCCCGCCAGCTGCAGGAGGCCTCGGCGCTCGGCCCCGAAGACTACAACGCGCTCGAGGCCGAGTTCCTCGAGGCCTCCTCGCGCGAGGTGCGCCGCGGCCGCTGGCTGCGCGCCGCCGCGCTCGCCGGCGCCCCGCTCGTGGTCGCCGCCGCCTACGCCGGCGCCCTCGCCAAGGCGCGCCGCGACGTCGTGCGGCGCGTCGACGCGCTGCTCGTCGACGACCGCGACCGGCTGCGCGACGCGCGCGCGGCCAAGGCCGAGGCCGAGCGGCTGCGCGCCGAGGCCTACGCCCGCTTCGACGCCGGCGACCGCGGGCGCGGCGAAGAGCTGTGGGCGCGCTCGCTCGAGCGCACCGCCTCGGCCGAGCGCGACCTCGGCGAGGCGAGCCGCGCCTTCGAGGCCGCCTACGCCCAAGACCCCACGCGGGCCGACGTGCGCGCGCTGCTCGGCCAGACCCTCTACGAGCGCGCCCTGCTCGCCGAGATCGCCGGCGAGTCCAAGCAGGTGTCCGACCTCTCGCAGCGCTTCGCCCTCTACGACGCGAACGGCGAGCTCTCCGGCCGCTGGAACGCCCCCGCCTTCGTCGCCGTCACGAGCGCGACCCCGGGCACGCGCGTCGCGCTCGAGGCGGAGGGCGACGGGGCCCCGGCGCGCGAGCTCGGCCCGACGCCGCTCGGCCCGACCGAGCTCGCCCGCGGCTCGTACGTGCTCGTGCTCTCGGCCCCCGGCCGCGCCACCCTGCGCTACCCCGTGCTCCTGCGGCGCGGCGAGAAGCTCTCGCTCGCGATCGACCTGCCCGCCGCCGCGCGCGTGCCCGCGGGCTTCGTCTACGTGCCGCCCGGGCGCTTCCTGTTCGGCAGCGCCGGCAGCGAAGAAGACCGCCGCGGCTTCTTCAACACCGTGCCCCTGCACGAGGTGCACACGGGCGCCTACCTCATCGGCCGCGCCGAGGTCACCTTCGCCGACTGGTTCGCCTACCTCGACGCGCTGCCCGCCGCCGAGCGCGCGCACCGCACGCCCAAGTCCGAGCTGAGGCTCGGCATGAGCGGGCTTTTGCGCCTCGAAGACAAGCCCGAGGGCCGGCGCCTCGTCCTGCAGCCCGCCGACCGCGCCTACGAGGCGCGCGCGGGCGAGAAGTTCGTCTACGCCCGGCGCAACCGGCGCGCGGCGCAGAACTGGCTGCACTTCCCCGTCACCGGCATCACGGCCGAGGACGCGATCGCCTACGTCGCCTGGCTCGACGCGAGCGGGCGGCTGCCGGGCGCGCGCCTGTGCACCGAGTACGAGTGGGAGCGCGCCGCCCGCGGCGCCGACGGGCGCGAGTACCCCCACGGCCGCAGGCTCGAGCCCGACGCGGCCAACTACGACGAGACCTACGACCGCGTCGACATGGGCCCCGACGAGGTCGGCAGCCACCCGGCTTCGCGGAGCCCCTTCGGCCTCGACGACATGGCCGGCAACGCCTTCGAGTGGGTGCGCTCGTCGCTCGACGAGGGCCAGTTCGTCGTCCGCGGCGGCAGCTACTTCCACGACCAGAAGACCGCCCGCGCGGTCAACCGCGCCGTCTCGACCGCGGCCCTGCGCGACGCCACGCTCGGCTTCCGCCTCTGCGTCACCCCCGCCCCGTCCGCGCCCGGCCGCGCCGAGTAAGCCCGCGCGCGGCGAGACGGTCGGCGCGCAACGCGTGCGCGACGGCGCGCTAAGGCCGAGCACGGGCCGACGAATCTGTTCGGGCGCCGGACGCGGGCGGACGGGAGCGCGGGCCCGGCGGCGAACGCGCCCACGCCGCCCGACGCGACCGGAGACTCGACGCTCGGGCCGCGACTGGTGGCGCGAGTTGCGGCCCCGCGCGCCGCCGCCGCAGCACCTCGGGCTCGGCCCGCCCGGCGCGCTGGGGCGCCCCTGCCTTCGCGACAAAACGCCACAGGCAGCGGACCCGAAAACCCAGCCAAATGACGCCTGCGGCGCGCGGTGGCGTGTCGCGTGCAGGGGCAAAGAGTAATCGCCAACCGCCCCCGCGAGCCGGCAGCGCCACGACGAACACCAGCCGGACGCGACGAGTGGGCTCCGGTCGGCGCCGCTTGAGCCGTACGTAGCGCCGCCAGCTCCCGCGAGGTACCTGCCATGCCCTCCCGCCGCCGCCTGATCGCCCTCTGCCTCGCCGCCGCCAACGCCGCGGCCTGCGCGGCCGAACCGCTCGACGAGTCCGACGGCGAGGTCGACCCGGGCGTCGTGCTCGCCGTCGGGTTGGACACGAACGGCGTCAGCATGAACGGCGTCAGCATGAACGGCAGCCAGCTCGTCGGCGTCACCGCCGACGGCGCGACGCTCTCGGGCTCGCAGCTCGTCGGCGCCAAGTTCACCGGGCAGTTCTCGGACGGCGGCACGACCCCCCTCCGCATCGACGGCGCGCGCGCCTCGGGCGACGTCTGGTTCTACCAGGTCAGCTACCCGGCCGCGTCCGGCCACCAGCCGCTCTGCGGCGTCGACGCGACGGGCGCGGCGCGCGAGGCCATCGCGCTCGCGGGCCGCTGGGACTACCGCCAGGGCGTCGCCGGCGGCGGCTCGCACATCGACGAACCGAGCACCTTCACCTTCGCCTGCCGCGCCGCCACGCTCGCCAAGTGCGTCGAGCTCGGCTACAAGCCCTGGGCCTCGGCCGGCGGCGTCTCGCTCAAGAACCACCACCAGGCGTGCACCCGCATGCTGCGCGCCGACTACTGCGGCGACGGCACCTCGTACACGGTCAACGGCACGCCCATCAACCTCTACGACAACGTCGGCGTCCAGGCCGACACCGAGTCGTGGGCGATTGAGGCCGAGTGGACGCCGGCCGGCGCGCGCTTCGTCGCCTCGGCGACCGACACGCGCCTCCACCTCACCCAGAGCACCGCCCCCTCGTGTTACACGCAGCGCGTCTCGACCGGCGTCGGCGCCCTCGCGCACTTCTCGACCGGCACGCTCTTGATGAGCGAGTACAAGCCCTGACGTCCGCCCCGCGTTCGGCCCCCGGGCCCCGCCCTCGGCCCCCAAGCCCCGCGTTCGGCCCCCGGGCTTCGCCGCGCCCCGACCGGGCGAGGCTCCGGCGCTCCCCGGGCGAGGTTCTGACGCGCTCGCCGCTGCCGGCCCGCTGGGGAGGAACGCGATCGGGGCGCCGTACCAGCGCGCAAGGGGGCGGTGTCTGGGGGCGTAACTCGTAACACGCGGGTGTTACGGTGTTACGCTCGTTGTTACGCCTGGCGCGGGGGGGTTGCGGGCCCTGGTACGCGCTGTTTTTGGCTGAATTCCCCTCTGTTTGGCACTTGGCACGGCGGCTGCTCAAGGGTGGGATAACGCCGGCGAGCGGCGCTTACGGAGGAGAATTACCAGCCATGACCGCGACCACGTCTTCGCCCTGCCCGACCCTCGCTCCCCTGTCCGTCGCGAACGGCCAAGATGGGACCGGCCGGGAAGACGAACTTCGCCTGGTCGCCCGCATGGTGGCCGGCGAGGCGCGGGCCTGGCGCGAGTTTCAGCGCCGCTACGACCGGCTCATCTACCGCTGCATCACCAAGGTGACCGCGCGCTTCGCGGCGCGGGTGAGCGCGGACGACGTGCACGAGATCTACGCGACGCTGCTCCTCCAGCTGCTCGCCAACGACATGCACAAGCTGCGCACCTTCGACCCCGAGCGCGGCAACCGCCTCGGCTCGTGGATCGGCCTGCTCGCCATCAACGCCGCCTACGACCACCTGCGCTCGCTGCGCCGCGAGTCGAACTCGCAGCCGATTCAAGAGGCCGAGCAGGTGCGGGGCGAGGGGCTCGACCCCTACGAGGAGTGTGAGCGCCGCGAGCAGGCCGAGGTCGTCACCAAGATGCTGGGCGACTTTTCTGAGAAAGATCGCCAGTTTATGGTGCTTTACTTCGGCGAAGGCTTGAAGCCCGAAGAGGTGGCCGAGAAGATGAGCATCTCGGTCAAGACGGTCTACTCGAAGAAGCACAAGATCCAGAGCCGCCTCGGGCAGATCATGAACAAGTACCGCGTAGCCGCTTGATTTAACTGACTTTTTACCCGGCGCGTTGCCGGCCTCCGGGCCGCGAGCGCGCCGGCGCGGGCGCCGCCTTCGACGGCACCGGCTTTGGGGTCGCGGGGGCGGCGCCTGCGGGGGTCTGGCTCAGGGCCGAGCTAGGCTCTGTCGGACGAAGGCTCCCGTCGCCCGGTGCCCGATCCGCGGCGCCCTCGGGCCGGGCGGGGAGCTCGAAATCCAGGCGGATTCCTTCGCCCCCCGCCCGGCCCGACGGCGTGCGTCTCGGCCACCGAGCTCGGTCCGCCTTCGTCCGACAGAGCCTAGGCCCCCGCAGGCCGTGTTTCGAGCCAGATCAGGCGTCGGGGGCGTCGCTGATGGGCAGGAACTCTGCAGAATTTGGGGCTGCCTGAGGTTTAGGGCATGGGGGCCGGACACAGGGCCGAGCCCGGGTGGCATCGAACCTCCGAGCTGGCGGCGTGGGGCGGCCCGTGGCGGCCTCGGGCCCTGACCGGCGGGGGGGCGGCGCTGGCCGGTCGCAAGGCTGTTCTGGGGCCGCCAGAGGGGCCTGGGCGCCCTGCCCCGGGTCGAGTGGGGGCGAGCGCGAAGCGTGACGGCGCCGGCTGGGCCGTGGTAGGACCATGCCGTGCTCGAGGCCCTTTCGCTGCTCGTACGACGCCCTACCTGCCAAGCCCTGGTCGTGGTCGGGGGGGCGCTCCTGGCCGGCGCCTGTGACGAGTACGGGGGCGGCGGTGATCCGCCGCTGCCGGTCAACTCGAACGCGTTCGGCTACGGCTCGTCGCTCGCCGCGCTCATCGATCCGAGCGTGCGGGGTTCGGCGGTCACCGACGGCCAGGTCGTCCAGGTGACGGGCGTGCGCGTCGTGCACATCGACACCTTCGACGAGACCGGCCAGGGCCGGGTGGGCAACGTGTTTTTGGCCGACGCGTGGGCGCAGCCCGGCCCCTACCACGCGGTGTTGGCGTTCGCACCGGTCTACTCGCCGCCCTCGTACCGGGCCATCCCGGGGGACGTGGTCGACGCCTCGGGCACCTTCGACGAGTTCTTGCCGCCGGCCGGGCAGCCGCAGCGCTTCCTGCCCGAGCTGGTCAGGCCGACGCTGGTGGCGCGCTTCGACGAGGTGGGCGGGCCGCTGCGGCCGGTGTCGATTCCGCTCAGCGATTTGACGAAGTACGAGACGGGCCGGCCGTGGCTGTCGACGCTGGTCACGCTCGAGAACGTGTCCATCCTCGAGCTCGAGCTGAACCCCACGGGCCGCGCGCGCATCCGGCTCAATGCGGGCACGGGGCTCGAGCCGGCCGATCTGCCGACCATCACCAACGAGCTCTTCGACCTCTCCAACTCGGGCCTGAGTTTCGAGGTGGGCCAGACCATCCGGCGGGTGACGGGCATGGTCACCCTCTTCGGTAATTTCTCCGTCGCCCCGCGCTCCAAGGCCGACATCGAGCTGTGAGGCGCCGCAGGCCGGGGCGCGCCGCACCGAGGTGGCTCGCCGCGTGCGTGGCGCTCTCGGCCTGCGCGGGACCGGGCGCGGCCGGCGAGGGGCGCGCGCCGGCGGCGGGGCGGGCGCCCGCGTTCGGCGAGCCCGAGGTGCGCGCGCTGGACGGGCGGCCGCCGCTCGCGGTCTTGCGGCGCGAGGGCGATCCGAGGCCGGCGCTCGCCGCGGCCGTCGCGGTCGAGGGGCCGCCGGGGGCGTCGGAGGCGCTGGCGGCGCTCGTCGAGGGGCGCCTCGCCAGGGCCCTGCCCCGGGCGAGCGTGACGGCCGACCGGCTCGGCTACCGCGTGCGCGTCGCGATCGAAGGCGAGGCCGAGGTCGACCGCGCGCTCGAGGCGCTGCGCCGGGCGCTGGTCGAGCCGGTGCTCGCGGCCGAGGCGCCGGCGGCGCTCGAGCGCGTGCGGGCGAAGCGCGGGCGGGCGCTCGACGACGAGGCGGCGGTCGCGCTGGCGCGCTGCACGGGCGAGGCGCGTTACGGGGCGGCCGAGTTCGCGGCGCTCGAGGCGGCGCTCGCCTCGCCCGGGGCGCTCGAAGGGTGGCGGCGGCGGGCGCACGGCGTCGGCGCCGTCGCCCTCGGGGCGACCGGGCCCGAGCGCTTCGCGCGCCGGGCCGAGGCGCGTCTCGGGGCGTCGGCGCCTTGGCCCAGCGTGGCGCCGCCGCGCGACCCTTGGCCGCCCGAGGCGCCGCCCGAGGCCCTGGTGCGCTCGGGGCGCGAGCCGATCGCACGGGTGGAGCTCGCCATCCGGCTCGCCGATCGCCGGCTCGCGGCGACGGTCGCCGAAGAGCTCGGCGCGCGGCCCTCGGCGCTCGCGGCGCGGCTGCGCGCCCTGCCGCAGCCCTTCGCGCTGCGCGAGGTGAGGTTGAGCGTGCGGCCGGCCGGCGCCTGCCTGAGCCTGCGGGCCGAGGGGGAGCACGCGCCCTCGTCGGGGGCGAAGGCGCCCGAGGAGGCGGGCGCGGCGGCGGGGCTCTTGCGGCACGAGGTCCGCGCGATCGCCGGCTCGGTGCGCGTCGATCCGGGGGCGCTGCCCAGGCAGATCCGCTCGCTCGGCGACGCGCGCGAGGCGGCCGAGGCGGCGGCGTGGTGGGCGCTCTCGGCCGAGGGCCCGCCGCGGGCGCGCGAGGCGACGGCCGCGGCGCTGACGCTGCCGGCGGGCGGCGAGGGCGCCGCGCCGCTGGCGTCGACCGAGGCGGCCTCGGCCCGCGAGCGCGAGCTCGCGCGGCGCTTCGACGAGGCCACGGCGAGCGCGCTCGCGGCCTGGTCGCGCCCGGCGGTCGAGGTGCGGGGCGCGGTCGAGCGGGGCCAGGGCGAGCTCTGGGTGCTGCTCGCGTCGACCTGCCCGATCGTCGAGAACGCGTCCGAGGCCGGCACGACGGCGCTCGGGGCGACGGCGGTGGCGCTCGCGGCGCCCCGCGAAGGGGGCGTGAGCGTCGAGCCCTGGGTCTCGGCCGAGGGGGCGGGCGTGCTGGCGCACGCGCCCCCGGCCTCGAACGAAGGCCCCGCGGCGCTCGCCGAGCGGGTCGCGACCGCGGCGGCGCGATCGCTCGCCGAGATCGAGCCGCGGGCGGACGAGGTGGCGCGCGCCCGCTCGCTCTTGCTCGGCCGCATCGAGGAGCGCGACGAGCACGTGCGCGGCGCGATCGCCGAGCAGCTCCTGCCCTCGCACGCGGCGGCGTGGTTCCCCTGGGGGCTCGCCGGGTCGCTCGGACGCGTCGGGCCGGAGGCCGTGCGGGTGCGCTGGCGCCGCCTCGCGGCCGGGCCGCTGCGCCTGGCGGTGCTCGCCGGCGGGGGGCCCGAGCAGCTACGGGCGGCGGGGCTCGCGGTCGAGCGCTGGGCGGCGCACGGCGAGGCGGCGGCGACCTGCCCGCCGCGCGAGGAGGCGCCGGCGGCGGGCGCCGGGCGCTACGCGGGGTTCGCCCTCGGAGCCCGGGGGGCGCGGGCCTACGTGGCCTTGCCGGTCGAGGCGTCGACCGGGCCCGCGCGGGCGGCGCTGCGGGCGACGCTCGTGCTCCTGGGGCCGGAGGGCGGGCTGCTCGGGCGCGCGCTCGGCGGCGTCGGGGCGCGGGGCGAGGCCTTCCTGGTGGGCGCCGAGCGGGGGCCCCTGCTCGTGATCGAGCTGCGCGGCAGCGAGGACGCGCTCGAGGGGGCGGTCGCGCAGGTGCGCGCCCTCCTCGAGCGGCTGCGGCGGGGCGCGCTCGCGGCCGCCGACCTCGAGCGGGTGCGCGGTCCGCTCGGCGCGGCGTGGCTCGAGGCGCGCTCGTCGCCGCGGCGGCGCCTCGTCGATCTCTGGCGCGGCGGGGGCGACGAGCGGCCCGAGCCGACGCTCGAGGGGTGGCGGCAGTGGCTCGGGTCCGGGTTTTTTGACGACCGGGCGGCCGTCGTGGTGGTGAAAGCCCCCGGCGAGTGAGTGACGCGGGCCGGGGGCCTTGCCACGGCTGGATCGCGGCTGCATAGTTTGGTTGGTCGTCCAACCAAATAGCCTTGGGCTAGCTGGTTGGTCGACCAATCAACGGGCAAAGGCATGGCAAAACCAGGGCAAAAGGCGGCGCGCGAGCCGAGGGCGGCGGCGCTCGGGGGGGGGGCTCGCGAGGGGGCCCGGGGGCCGCGGGCCGAGCGGGCGCCCGAGCGACGGCGTCAGATCGTGCGGGCGATGCTCGAGGTGGTGGCCGAGCGGGGCTATGACGGCGCTTCGGTGGCCGAGGTGGCGCGGCGGGCGGGGCTCGCGCCGGGGCTCGTGCACTACTATTTCCGCGACAAGCTCGCGCTGGCGCTCGCGCTGGTGGGGCACCTCGGCGAGGTGGCGGCCCGGCGCGAGGGCGAGCGGCTTTCGCGGGCGCCGGAGGGGGGCCGGGCGAGGGCGCTCGTCGACGCGTACCTCGCGCGCGGGCCGGGGTCGGCGCCGGCAGCGGTGGCGTGCTGGGTGGCGCTCGGGGCCGAGGCGGTGCGAACGCCCGAGCTGCGGCAGGCCTACGGGCAGGTGCTCGTCGAGGCCTCCTCGCGCCTCAGCGCGCTCTTGTGCCTCGACGGCATCTCGACGCCGGCGGGGGCGCGGCGCGACGCGGCCGCCCTCGTCGCGGCGATTCAGGGCTACTTTCAGCTCTCGATCGCGGCCCCGGCGCTCGTGCCCGAGGGTTCGGCGGCCGAGGCGGTGCGGGCGATGGTCGACGGTCTACGAGGGCGAGCGGCGCTCGAACGCGGCGCGCCCGGCGAACGGGCGGCGGGGGCGCGGGGCGACGCGCGGGCGGCGGGGGCGCGGGGCGACGCGCGGGCGCCCCAGGGGGCGGCGGAAGCGGGCACGGCGGGGTCGGCGGAGGCGGGGGCGGCGGCCCCGGGGCGGCGATGAGGCGGGCGGGCAAGATCGTCCTTTTGACGAGCCTTTACTTCTCCCAGGGCCTGCCCTTCGGGCTCTTCACCCAGGCGCTGCCGGTGCTCTTGCGCACGCGGGGCGCGTCGCTGCCGGCGGTGAGCCTGTCGAGCTTGCTGGCGGCGCCCTGGGCGCTCAAGTTCCTGTGGGCGCCCCTGCTCGACCGGCCGGGGGCGCGGGGGGCGGGCCGGCGCCGGGTGCTGCTCGGGCTGCAGGTCGTCTCGGCCCTCGTGCCGGCCGCGCTCGCCTTCACGCCCGTCGGCGCCGACCTGACGCCGCTCTTCGTCGGCGTCGTCTTCGCCAACCTCTGCGCCGCTACGCAAGACGTAGCAACCGACGCGCTCGCGATCGACCTGCTCGGGCCCGACGAGCGGGGGCTCGGCAACGGCGTGCAGGTGGCGGGCTACCGGCTCGGCATGATCGTGGGCGGCGGCGCGCTGCTCGCCGCCTTCGAGTATCTGGGCTGGCCCCTGACCTTCGGCGTGGTGTGCGCGCTGCTGCTGGCGGCCACCCTGCCCTTGCTGCTGGCGGGGGCGCCCGCCTTGCCTGCCGCCTCGCCCCCCGCCCTGCCCTACCGCGCCCCGCCCCCCGGCGGCCCGTCGCCGGCCGCGCCCGAGGGGGCCGCCGAGGGCTTCGCGGCCGGGGAGCCGGGGCTCGCGGGCTTCTTCCGGCGGCCCGGGGTCTGGGCGTGGCTCGCGTTCGTCGCTTCGTTCAAAGCCTTCGAGGCCCTCGGCGCGGCGATGCTACGCCCCTTCCTGGTCGACCGGGGCTTCGGGCTCGCCGACATCGGCTGGGCGCTCGGGACGGTGGGGGCGAGCACGTCGCTCGGCGGGGCGTTGGCGGGCGGCCTGCTGGTCAACCGCCTCGGGCGCCGCGGGGCGCTCGTCGCCTTCGGGCTCGCGCAGTCGGCCTGCCTCGGGGCCTTCGCGCTCGCGGCGCTCCGGGGCGCCTCGGGCCCGACGCTCGTCGCGCTCTGCGGGCTCGAGCACGCGGCCGGCGGCATGGCGACCGCGGCGCTCTTCACGGTGATGATGGACGCGTGCCGCCCGGAGTCGGCGGCGACCGATTACACGGTGCAGGCCTGCGCCAACGTGGCGGCGAACGGCGCGGCGGCGGCGCTCAGCGGCTTCGTGGCCGAGCGCGCGGGCTACGCCGCGCACTTCGCCCTCGCCGCGGCGTTCGGGGCGCTCGCGGCGCTCTTCGCGGGCCTCTTGCGCCCGCACCGCTCGTGGGCCCGCTGGCCGGGGTCCGGGGCACGGCGAGAGGCGCCCGCGGGGCGCGGAGGTGAGGCATGATCGGGACGACGGAAGGGCACGGGGGCGGGGGCGACGAGGGGGGGCGCGGCGAGGGCGCGGCGGGGCTCAGGCTCGTGCCGCTCGGGGTGGGCGACGCCTTCTCGGAGCGGCACTACTCGACCTGCCTCGCGTTCGAGTGCGAGGGCTCGATCTTGCTCGTCGACTGCCCGCACCCGGTGCTCAAGATGATGCGCGAGGCCCGCCTCGCTTCGGGCGTCGATCTCGCGCCCGACCGGGTGTGCGGCGTCGTGCTGACGCACCTGCACGCCGACCACGCCTCGGGGCTCGAGACACTCGCGTACTACGCGTTCTTCGCGCTCAAGCGAAGGCTCCGGCTCTTCGCGCACCCAGCCGTAGCCGCCCGGCTCTGGGAGGGGCACCTCGCCGCCGGCATGGAGTGCTTGCTGCCCGCCCCGGGCGCGGCCCCCGTGCCGATGGCGATGGGCGACTACCTCGACCTCTCGCCCCTCGGCGGGGGCGTGACCTCGTGCGGCCCCTTCGAGCTCGAGGTGCGGCCCACGGTGCACCACATTCCGACGATGGCGGTGCGGGTGCGGGCGGCCGGGCGCTCGATCGCGTACAGCGCCGACACCATCTACGACGAGGCGCTGATCGCGTGGCTGCTCGAGAGCGATCTCGTGCTGCACGAGACCGGCCTCGGCGTGCACACGCCCTACGCCTCGCTCGCGGCGCTGCCGGCCGAGTCGCGCGCGAAGATGCGCCTCGTGCACTACCCCGACACGCTCGAGGGCGCGGCGATCGAGCGGCTGCGCGAGGGGCGGGTGTACTGAGGGCGGCCCGCGGCGGGGGCGGGCTTCTCGGCGGCGGCGCGCGGCTCAGCGCGGGGCGGGCTTCTCGGCAGCGCGCGGCTCGACGCGGGGCGGGCTTCTGGGCGGCGGCGCGCGGCTCAGCGCGGGGCGGGCACGGGGGCGGCCTGGGCGCCGAGCACGGCGAGCGTGGCGGGGTCTTGGGCGTAGGCGACGACGAGCAGCGAAGCCGGGTCGAGGCCGGCGGCGGGCAGATCGACGCGGAGGGGGCCGGGGTCGCGGGGCGTCAGCGTCTCGAAGGCGCGCACGACGTTGCGGTGGCGCAGGGTGCGGCCGGCGTTCTCGCCCCGAGCGACGTGCTGCACGCGGGCCCGCTCGGCGAGCGCGACGTTCAGGCGGGCGCCCGGCGGCAGGCCCGGCGCCTCGAGCTCGACGCGGACCGAGGGGCGCGCGGCATCGACGCGCAAGGCCAGCGGGACGGCCGAGGCGGGCGCGGCTTTGAGGGCGCGCTCGATGTCGCGGCGGGCGCGGTCGCGGTCGGAGCCGATGAAGCCCTCGCCGCCGTTGACGATCATCTGGGGCGTGTAGAGGCCGCGCGCCCCGGCCAGGCTGGCGTAGGCCTCCTGGCGGCGCGTGTGGTCCGACCTGCTGAACGGGTCGACCCAGCCGAGCGAGTTCCAGTAATCGACGTGAAAGGACAGGGCGTAGACGTGCAGGCCTCGCCGCTCGGCGTCGTCGGCGAGCTCGTCGAGGGTCTGGTCGGCCGGTGGGCAGCTCGAGCAGCCCTCGGAGGTAAAGAGCTCGACGAGGGCGAAGGGGGCCCGGGCGGGGAGGGACGCGTCGGCCGACGCGGGCGCGTCCGTGGCGGCGGCCGGCGCGGGTGCGGTGGGGTCGGGTGCCATGGGCGCGGGGGCGGCGGGGGCGCCGCTCGAGCAGGCCGAAGCGAGCAGGGCGAGGGCGCAGAGCGCGCCGCGGGGGGCGTGGGGCATGGGGTCGGACGCGTCGGATCGTGGGGCGAGGGCGGGCGCCGGCAGGCCGGCCGCCCCGGGGCGCCTTACGCGGGCGGGGCCCGAGGGGTTTCGGGGCTTCGCGCGCCGGGCGGGGCCCGGGGGGTCGCGCGGCGGGCGGGGCCGGGGGCGTCGCGCGGCAGGGCGGGGCCGGGAGCGTCGCGCGGCAGGGCGGGGCCCGGGGGGGTTCGGGGGGCTTCACGCGGCAGGTGGGGCCCGGGGGGCTTCGGGAGGCAGATGAGGCCTGGGGGGCGTCGCGCGGCAGGGCGGGGCCCGGGGGGCGTCGCGCGGCGGGCGCGGTCTGAGCGGGTCCGGGGCGCCTTCGCGCAAGAAGGTGCGCGTGCGGACGGTCTGTACTAAAGCCTTCTTCAGGTGTGCTCGCGGGGGGGAGGAGGCCGCATGCCGTCGTTTGACATCGTTTCGAAGGTGCAGTGGCACGAGGTCGAAAACGCCGTCAATCAGGCCGAGAAAGAGGTCAGCCAGCGCTTCGACTTCAAGGACACCGGCACCGAGCTCGAGAAGACGGGCAACGACATCGTCGTGCGCTCGTCGACCGAAGAGCGGGCGAAGGCGGCGCTCTCGGTCGTGCAAGAGAAGCTCGTCAAGCGCAAGGTGTCGCCGAAGTTCTTCGACGTGGGCAAGCCCGAGCCGACGGCGAAGGGCGGCGCCAAGATCACGCTGAAGGTCAAAGAGGGCATCGAGTCCGAGAAGGCGAAGGCGATCGTGCAGTCGGTCAAGGACGCCAAGCTCAAGGTGCAGGCGGCGATTCAGGGCGACCAGCTGCGCGTCACGGGCAAGAGCAAAGATGAGCTGCAGACGGCCATTCAGCACCTGAAGGCGCAAGACTTCGGGCTCGAACTGCAGTACGTGAACTTCCGCGACTGATGGCGACGAGCAACCGGGTGGGCGCCCGACCGAACGGGGCGACGTCGGGCCGGCGCGGGGCGCGGTCCGAGGGGCAGGCGGGCCGGCGCGAGGCGCGCGGCGACGGGCCAGGGGGCCGGCGCGAGGCGCGCGGCGAGGGCCCGAGGTCGAGGGGCCGCAGCGTGCCGCCGCCGGCGCCCGCCGAGGCGCCGGCCGCGCCCGAGCGCAAGCTCTTCGGCACCGACGGGGTGCGGGGGCTGGCCAACGAGCCGCCGATGACGCCCGAGATGGCGCTGCGGCTCGGGCGGGCCATCGCGTACGTGGCGCGGCGGGGCGCGGGCCGGGCGGTGCGCGTCGTCATCGGCAAGGACACGCGCCTCTCGGGCTACATGCTCGAGACCGCGATCGCCGCGGGCGTGTGCGCGATGGGGGGCCGGGTGATGATCTGCGGCCCGGTGCCCACGCCCGCCGTCGCGCACCTGACGACCAGCATGCGGGCCGACGCCGGCGTGGTCATCAGCGCGAGCCACAACCCCTACGCCGACAACGGCATCAAGGTCTTCGGGCCCGACGGCTTCAAGCTGCCCGACGCGCTCGAGGCGAACATCGAGCGGCTGCTCGAGTCGAACGAGCTCGAGACGTCGCGGCCGACCGGCGCGATGGTGGGGCGCGCCGAGCGCATCGAAGACTCGCGCGGCCGCTACGTCGTCTTCTGCAAGAGCACCTTCCCGCGCGAGCTGACGCTCGACGGCGTGCGCGTGGCGGTCGACGCCGCGCACGGCGCCGCCTACCGCGTCGCGCCGGCCGTCTTCTCCGAGCTCGGGGCCGAGGTGCACTGCATCGGCGTCAAGCCGAACGGGCGCAACATCAACCACAACGTCGGCGCCCTGCACCCCGAGCAGGTGGTCGGCGAGGTGGGCAAGCACAGCGCCCAGATCGGCATCGCGCTCGACGGCGACGCCGACCGGGTCATCCTCGTCGACGAGAAGGGCCAGATGGTCGACGGCGACGCCGTCATGGCGCTCGTCGCGACGCGCATGATCCGCGCGGGCACGCTCAAGAAGAACACCGTGGTCGCCACGGTCATGTCGAACCTCGGCCTCGAGCGCGCCGTCGCCAAGGCCGGCGGGCGCCTCGTGCGCACCGCCGTCGGCGACCGCTACGTCGTCGAGGCCATGCGCGAGCACGGGTACAACTTCGGCGGCGAGCAGTCGGGGCACCTGCTCTTCCTCGACCACGCGACCACCGGCGACGGGCTCATCGCCGCGCTACAGGTGCTGGCCATCATGCTGCTCGAGGGCAAGCCCCTGTCCGAGCTCGCCGGCGGCGTCATGCAGCGCGTGCCCCAGCTCACCAAGAGCGCCACCTTCGCCCAGCGCCTGCCGCTCGACGCGATGACCCGGCTGCGCAAGCTCGAGGCGCAGATCGTGCGCAAGCTCGGCCAGAACGGCCGCGTGCTCGTCCGCTGGAGCGGCACCGAGCCCAAGCTGCGCGTGATGGTCGAGGGCGAAGACATGGCCGCGATCGCGGGCTACGCCGACGAGCTGCTCGAGGCGGCGCGGCGCGACGTGAGCGAGCCGCCGCCCGACGCATGAGCGGGGGCGCGCCGGGGGGCGGCCCGGGCGGCGCGCCGGCCTTCCGGCTCGAGGGCGTCTCGCGCCGCTTCGGCCGCGGCGCGGGCGCCCGCGCCGCGCTCGAGGGCGTCTCGCTCGAGGTCGCGCGCGGCGAGTTCGTCGCCCTGCTCGGCCCGAGCGGCGCCGGCAAGTCGACGCTGCTCGCCATCTTGGGCGCGCTCGACCGCGGCTACGAGGGGCGCGTCGAGGTCTTCGGCGAAGACCTCGCGTCGATGCCCGAGGCCCGGCTCGGGGCGCTGCGCAACGCGCGGCTCGGCTTCGTCTTCCAGGCCTTCCACCTCCTGCCCCACCTCTCGGTCCGCGAGAACGTCGCCGCCCCCTTTCTCTTCGGCGGCGAGGGCGGCGGCGGGGGCGCGCGCGCCGCGGCCGAGCGGGCGCTCGACCGGGTGGGCCTGCTCGCCCGCGCGGGCGACGGGCCCGACGAGCTCTCGGGCGGCCAGCGCCAGCGCGTCGCGCTCGCCCGCGCCATCGTGCGCGGGCCCGAGGCGCTGCTCTGCGACGAGCCCACGGGCAACCTCGACTCGGCCACCGGGCGCGAGGTGATCGGGCTGCTCGCATCGCTCAATCGTGATGAGAAGATGAGCGTGGTCGTCGCCACGCACGAGCCCGCGCTCGCGGCCGCGGCCGGGCGGCGCCTCGGGCTGGTCGACGGGCGCCTGCGGGCCGAGGGGGCCGGCGCGTGAGGGCCTCGGCGCTCGCGACCGAGGGGGCCGGCGCGTGAGGGCCTCGGCGCTCGCGACGCTCGTCGGCCGCGACCTCGCCCGCGCCCGCGCCTCGCTCGCCGGCGCCGCGTTCGGCATCGGCGCCGGCACCTCGGCGCTCGTGTTCTTCGCCGCGCTCGCGCTCGGCGTGCGCGCGGTGCTCTTCGGCGACGTCTTCCCGCTCGACCGGGTCGAGCTCGAGCCGAAGGCGGGCCCCGAGCCCGGCCTGCTCTCGGTGCTGCTCGGCGGCGGCTCGCCCCCGCCCGGCATCGAGGCCGCGGCGATCGAGCGCGTCGCCGCGGCGCCCGGCGTCGTGCGCGTCTACCCGAAGCTGCGCGCGGCGCTGCCGGCGGCGGCCTTCGGCGGCAAAGAGATCGTCGGGCGCGAGATCGGCACCCACGAGGTGCCGCTCGAAGGGCTCGACCCCGCGCTCGTCGAGGGCGAGCTGAAGGGCCCCCTGTCCTTCCGGGACCCGCTCGCCGCGGGCGGGCCCGCCTGCCAGGCCGACGCCGAGTGCGGCGGCGCCCGCTACTGCGAGCGCCCGAGCGGCGAGGCGGCGGGGCGCTGCTCCGACCCGGTGCCCGTGCTCGTCAGCCGCTACCTCGTCGAGCTCTTCAACAAGGGCATCGCCCCCGCCCACGGCTACCCCCCCGTCGCCGCCTCGCTGCTCGCGCGCGCCGAGGGCGTCACCTTCCGCATCGAGCTCGGCGCCTCGATGCTGGGCCGCGCCGCGAAGGGGGCGCCGCGCGCCGTCAAGGCCCGCATCGTCGGCGTCTCGCCCAACGCCATCGACCTCGGCCTGACCCTGCCGCTCGGCGTCGTCGAGCGCTGGAACCGCGAGTACGCCGGCGAGGCCGCCGCCTCGCGCCGCTCGAGCCTGCTCGTGCGCGTCGCGAGCGCCGACCGCGTCGCGCCCCTCGTCGAGGCCGCCGCGCGCGAGGGGCTCGCCCCCAAAGACGAGCGGGCGCGCGATCTCAGCGCCATGGTCAACGGCGTCGCCGCGCTGCTCGGCCTCGTCTCGCTCGTCATGCTGGTCGTCGCCTCGACCAACATCGCCTTCACCTTCCGCGCCCTCGTCGCCGAGCGGCGCCCCGAGATCGGGCTCTACCGCGCGCTCGGCGCCACCCCGGGCGACGTGCGCGCCTGGCTGCTCTCGCTCGCCCTCGCCGTCGGCGCCGGCGCCGGCGCCCTCGGCGCCGCCGTCGCGCGCGCCGCCGCCTGGGCCGCCGACCGCGCCGCCGCTTCGAGCCTGCCCGACTTCCCGTTCAAGCCCGAGACCTTCTTCCGCTTCTCGCCCTCGCTCTACCTCGGCGGCGCGGCCTTCGGCGCCCTCTTCGCCGTCGCCGGCGCCCTCTGGGCCGTCCGGCGCGCCGCCCGCCTCGACCCGGCCCGCGCGCTACTCGGCTCGTGAGGGGGGCGGGAGCCCCGCGATCGTGCGCGCGTCGTCGCCCCGCGCCCGCACCACCCAGCGCACGATCGTGGGCCCCTCGCGGCGCAGCGACGACGAGCGCGCCAGCGCGCCCAGCCGGGGCGCCTCGCCCGAGCCCCACTCGCCCAGGGCCGCGCGCAGCACCCGCTCCGAGCGCTCGGCCGCCTCCTCGGACCGGAACTCGACCGTCGCGTCGGCCCGCAGCGAGTCGGCCTCGAAGTCGGCGCCGCCGCGCACGCTCCGGGCTTCGACCATCAGGCGCGCGAGCGCCGGGTAGCCCTTGCCGATCGAGCCGACGAGCGATCGCGGCCGCAGCGCGAAGCCGAGGGCCCCGTCGGCCGGCGGCTCGAGGCGCTCGGCCTCGGGGCCGCCGCCGAGAATGCGGTCGACCGCGTCGGCCTCGGCCGCCGAGGCGAGCACGCCGATGCGCTCGCGCACGAGCGCGAGCCGCACGGGGCTGCCGCGGTCGGACGGCACCGCCGCCCGCTCGTACACGCTCAGGCCCGGCGCCGGCAGCGCCTTGAGGCGCCAGGGGCGCTCGGGCCCCGCGCCCGACTCGAGCGAGGCCTTCCACGCGCGCAGATCGCCCTGCACGATCAGGACGGTGTCGCTGCGCGCCCCGTCGGGCTCGCCGCGAAAGCCCACCCAGATCGACGCGGCCCGCATGCCGAGCGCCCGCTTCAGCCAGGGGTGGCCCTCTTCGTACTCGGTCAAGAGCGCCCGCATCGGCGGGTCGCTCGCGAGCGAGCGCAGGCGCGCCGCGTCGAGCCGCACGACCAGATCGAGGTCGGCCGGCAAGAATTCGCCCGGCCCCAGGAAGGCGGGCGCGGGCGGGCGCGCGACGGGCCCGCGGGCGCCACCGCCCCCCGAGCACCCCACGGCGAGCGCCAGCGCCGCGAGCGCCGACGGCAAGCGCAGGGCGAGCGCCCCCGCGAGCGCCCTCGGCCCGCGCGGGGCGGGCGAAGCGGCGACCGCACCGCGCGCGCGCCGGCCCCCGGCCGGCTCAGGCGCCATCGCGCTGCATGCGGCGGCGCACCCGCTCGGCGAGCTTCTCGACGACCTCGACGATCGAGAGCGACGAGGTGTCGACGATCTCGGCGTCGGCCGCGGCGGCGAGGGGGGCGACCGGGCGGCGGGTGTCGGCCTCGTCGCGCTCGACGAGCTCGCGCAGCGTCTGCTCGTAGGTCGTCGCGACGCCCCGAGCGCCGAGCTCGTCGAAGCGGCGGCGGGCGCGCACGTCGGCCGAGGCGGTGAGAAAGAACTTCAGCTCGGCGTCGGGGAAGACCACGGTGCCGATGTCGCGCCCGTCGACGACTACGCCGCCGGCCCGGCCGAGCTGGCGCTGCAGCTCGAGCAGCGCCGCGCGCACCGGGGGGTGGGCCGAGACGGCGCTCGCGCCCTGACTGATCTCGGGCGTGCGGATGGCGTCGGACACGTCGCGCCCGGCGAACCAGACGGCCGCGTCGGGCCCGCCGCGCGGGTCGGTCGAGAGCGAGACGTCGTTGCGCGCGAGGATCGAGCGGGCGAGCTCGCCGAGCCGCTCGCCGTCGGCCCAGCCGACCCCGGCCTGCCGCGCCGCCAGCGCGACCAGGCGGTAGAGCGCCCCGGTGTCGACGCGCAGAAAGCCGAGCGCTTGCGCGAGCTCGCGCGCGACGGTGCTCTTGCCGGCGCCGGCGGGGCCGTCGAGGGCGACGATGGGCTTGCGGGGGGCCACGTGAGGTGGTTAGCGCGGCCCGCCCCGCACGACAACGGCGAGCCGCGCCGCGCCGCCCGCCGGGCCCCGCCCCGCCCCTTTCAGCCCCCTTCGCCCGCGCCCGCCTCGGCCCGCACCGAGGCGCCGAGGGCCCGCAGCGTGCCCGCGAAGCGCGGAAAGCTCGCGCCCACGCGCGCGACGTCGCGCACCCGGCTCGGGCCCTCGGCGGCGAGCCCGAGCAGCGCCGCGGCCATGGCGACGCCGGGGTCGCCGCGGCTCGCCACCTCGGCCGCGCGGAGCGGCCGGTCGGGCCGGCCCTCGACGACGAGCCCGTCGGGGTGCTCTTCGCACTCGACCCCGAAGGCCCGCAACACCTCGGCCATCGCCCCGAGCCGGTCGCCCCCCTCGCCCCGCGGCCCGGCCGCGTCGGCGATCACCGAGACGCCCCGCGCCCGCGCCGCCAGCGCGCAGAGCGCCGGCACCTCGTCGATCGCGCGCGCCACCAGCTCGCCCCCCGCCCGGAACGCCCGCCCCTCGCCCGGCGAGGCGAACAGATCGCCCACCGGCTCGTCGAGCTCGTCGCCGCGCTGCTCGATGGCCAGCCCGGCGCCCGCGTCGCGCAAGACGTCGACGAAGCCCGCGCG
Organism: Polyangiaceae bacterium; assembly: GCA_035762175.1. Taxonomy (GTDB): domain Bacteria; phylum Myxococcota_A; class Polyangia; order Polyangiales; family Polyangiaceae; genus DASTPP01. The sequence goes on from DASTPP010000411.1 coordinate 20,174, forward strand.
GGTCGGGTTCAGGCCGCAGCGGCGCACGCCGACCTCGCTGCCCGGCACGATCTGCGCGGCGACCAGCAAGAAGGACGCCGCCGACAGATCGCCGGGCACCCCGACCACGAAGGGCTCGATCTCACCCGACCAGCGCTCGACGTCGAGCTCGACCATGGTGCCCGCCGTGCGCAGCCGCACCCCGAGCGCGTGCAAGAGCCGCTCGGTGTGATCGCGCGAGACGAGCGGCTCGCTCACGTACGTGTTGCCCTCGGCGTACAGGCCCGAAAGCAAGAGCGCGCCCTTGACCTCGGCGCTCGCCGCCGCGATCGCCTCCTCGCAGCCCTGCAGGCGCGCGTTCGGCTTGAGCGGCCCCACCCGCAGCGGCGCCGTGATCTCGCCCGCCCGGGTCGGGTGAAACTCGCCCTCGATCGCGGCGCCGCGCCGGCGCAAGGGGCCCGCGACGGCCGCCATCGGGCGGCGGCAGAGCCGCTCGCCGCCGACCAGCACGGTCTCGAAGGCCTGGCCCGCGAGCAGCCCCGCGAGCAGGCGCATCGTCGCGCTCGAGTCGCCGCAGTCGATCGGCCCCTGGGCCGGGCGCAGCCCCATCAGGCCGCCGCCCGACACCCTCACCGCGCCCCTGCCGTCGTCGTCGACGGGCACCCCGAGCGCGCGCAGCGCCCCGAGCGCCGGGGCGACGTCGCCGCCGGACGAGAGGCCCCGGACCAGGCTCTGCCCCCGGGCCACCGCCCCGACCAGGAGCGCCCTCAGCGCGATGCTCGGATCGCTCGGCACCGGCACCAAACCGCGCAGCGGGCGGGACGCGGGTTCGACGCGGAAGTCCATGGCGGGGTAAGAGAGCCCCGGCGCCGCGGGCGCGCAAGCGCCTTGACCGAGGGCCCGCCGGGACGTCGGCGCCCCGCGCCCCCGCCGATGCGCCGGCGGCCCGCGCGCCGGCCGGGCTCAGCCGGGGTTCGCCGGGCGCGGCACGAGCATCGGCACCATCTGCGGCACCACCTCGAGCCAGCGCGCGAGGTAGGGCCCGTCGACCGCGACGGTCACGTGCATGCGCTCGCCCTTCACGTCGCTACGAAAGTCGTGGATGGGCGACAGGCCGATGATGCTCGCGATCGAGGCGAGCTGGCCGAGCGAGCGGATGCGCCCCTCGGCGTCGGCCGCGGCCTCGGCCGAGGGGTAGCTGAGCTGCCCGTCGGCGTTGACGCCGGGGGGGCCGAAGTTGCCGGAGAGGCGCGCGGCCCGCACCCCGCTCAGGAAGGGCGCGCGCGCGACGATCTCGGCGGCGAGGGGCTGGTCGCCCCACTCGCCGGCGAGCGCGAAGGGCGCGCTGCCCGCCACGACGTCGGACGCCCACGCGGGCAGCTCGACCTTCGGCGCCCCGAAGCGCAGCCGGTCGAGCGAGCGGCGCACGCCGGTGCTCGAGCCCGCGAGGGCCGTCTTCTTGGTCAGCGGGGCGAAGCTGACGTCGGCGCTCGAGTAGACGGTGCGCCCCGCGTGCTCGCCCTTGACCCAGGGCGTGCCGTAGGGGCCGAGCGCGCCCTTCTCGACCGCGCGGTCGAAGGCGGCCGGTTCGAACGAGCCGCGCGCGACGACGGCCACGTCGGCGCCCTGCACCGAGTACGCGGCGGCGACGACCGACTCGAGATCGCGGTCGGCGGCGAAGCCGGCGGCCGGCGCGATCGGCGCCACGGCCTCGAACGCGCGCTGGGCCTTCGGGCCGAGCGACGACGAGGAGAGCGCGTGCGCGTCGAGCCGCCCGACGAGCACCGCGCCGGCGGGCAAGAGCGCGAGCGGCTCGCGGTCGATGTCGTCGTCGGTCGCGGGGCGCTCGGCGTTCTTGACGACCGCCGGCCCCTTCTTCGAGCAGCCCGCGCCCGCGCCGAGGGCCAGCGCGAGCACGAGGGCCGACGCCGCCCGGGCGCGCGAGGCGCCCCGGCGCCGGCTGGCGCAAGGTCGGTGCATGGTCCGCCCGCCTCTCTACCTTCGGTCTTCGCCCGGGCCCGGCTCAGGGCACGGGGTACGAGCCGAGCACCTTGAGCGCGTGGGTCTGGTTCTTGACGCCCTCGAGCGCCATCACCATCGACCGGTCGGTCACGTGGCCGCTCACCTCGATGTAAAACACCGTCTCTTGCCCCTCGCGCGCGGGCGGGCGCGACTGAATCGTGCGCACGTTCACCCCGCGCTCGGCGAAGGGCTTGAGCACCTCGAAGAGCTGCCCCGGCCGGTCGGACACCGCGAACGAGATGGTCGTCGCGTCGCGCCCCGTGCGGCTCGCCGGCCGCGCCGTCACCACGCAGAAGCGCTGCCGCCCCGCGCCGACGTCGGCCATCGCGCGCGCCGCGACGGCGAGCCCCGTGCGGTGCCCGAGCGCCTCGAGCGCCAGCGCCGCCGCGCTCGCGTCTTCGAGCGCCATCGAGCAGGCCGCGAGCGAGGTCTTCACGTCGACGACCGCCGCCCGCGGCACGAGCGTGCTCAGGTGGTGCTGCGCCGAGGCCCGGTCGGCCGCCGTCGCGAAGACGCGCTCGACCTCGGCCACGTTGCCCGTCTGCGAGAGCAGCGCGAGCGGGGTCGTCACGTCGTGCAGCGCCACGATCTTCAGCTCGGTCGCCGCGAGCGCCATCAGCGACGCGTGGTCGAGCCCCTCGGCCGAGGTCTCGTAGGGCACGACCGCGAAGTCGGACCGGCCGTGGTCGACGCCCTCGAGCGCCGCGTGCACCGACTCGCACGCCGTCACCTCGGCCAGCGGCCCGAAGCGCTCGAAGGCGACGACGTAGGCGCCGCACCCTTCGGCGCCCACGTACGCGGCGCGCACCGGCGCCTCGAGCGATCGGCAGACCGCGTGAATCTGCCGGAACACCCCCAAGACTGCCTGCGACGGCAGCTCGTCGCCCCCCTCGCGCGCCAGCGCCTCGAGCGTGTCGCGCTCGCTCGAGGGCAAGGTCGGCTTGACGGGCTCGGTCGCCTTCGCCGCCACCTGCCGCGACAGCCGCGCGCGCTGGCGCAGGAGGCCCAAAATTTCACGGTCGATCTGCTCGCGCCGCTGCCGAAGCTCGTCGCGCTCTCGCCGGTCGTTCGCCATCGGTCCCAGTCTAACCTCGCGGGCGCCCCTCCGCCCCAGCTTTCGTCGCTTTGTTCGGCCAGCCGACGCAGGGCGTCGGGCCCCACAGGCTGCGCCACCCCGCGCTCGGTAATCAGCGCGGTGATGAGGTGCGCCGGGGTCACGTCGAAGGCCGGGTGCCGCGCCCTCACCCCCGCCGGCGCCACCGGCCGCCCCGCGAAGGCCGTCACCTCCTCGCTCGAGCGCTCCTCGATGGGGATCGCCCCCCCGTCCGGACAATCCATATCGACCGTGCTCCAGGGCGCCGCGACGAAAAACGGCAGCCCGTGCGCCCGCGCCAGCACCGCCAGGCCGTACGTGCCGACCTTGTTGGCCACGTCGCCGTTGCGCGCCACCCGGTCCGCCCCCACCACGACCGCGCCCACCTCGCCCCGCGCCATCAGGTGCCCCGCCATGCCCTCGGTGATGAGCTCGACCTCGATGCCGTCGCGCGCGAGCTCCCACGCCGTCAGCCGCGCCCCCTGCAAGTACGGCCGCGTCTCGTCCGCCAGCACCCGCCTCAGCTTGCCGCCCGCCCACGCCGCCCGCAAAACCCCGAGCGCCGTGCCATAACCGCCGGTCGCCAGCGCCCCGGCGTTGCAATGCGTCAGGCACGTCACCCCCTCGGGCAAAAGCGACGCGCCCTTGCGGCCCATCGCTCGGCACGCCGCGACGTCCTCCGCGTGCATCGCCCGTGCCCGCGCCACCAGCCTCGTGTGCCGCTCGTCGGGCGCGCGCTCGGCCACGAGCTCGGCCTCGCGCAGCATCTGCCCCACCGCCCAGGGCAGGTTCACCGCCGTCGGCCTCGCCGCCGAAAGCAACCGCCCCGCCTCGCGCATCCGCCCCAGAAAGGCCCCCGCCCCGCCCTCCCCGCGCCCCGCGAGCGTCATGCCGTACGCCGCCGAAATGCCGATCGCCGGCGCCCCCCGCACCACCATCGCCCGGATCGCCTCGGCCACCTCGGCCACGCCCTCGAGCCGCACGTACCGCTCTTCGTGCGGCAGGCGCAGCTGATCGAGCAGCACCACCGCCCGCCCGTCGTCGCTCAGCTCGACGGCCGAATACGCGCCGCCCGACAAGGGCGAACCCACGCCGCACGCTTCGAGAGAACCTTCCATGACGAAACGTTACGCCACCTCCGCGCCCCGCGCGTCAACCTCGCGCCCCCGAACCGCCGCGGCTCACGCCCCAGCCCGCAACCAGCCCGCCCCCCACGCCCCTCGCTCTTCACCCCCTCAACCCGCACGCCGGTCGGATCCGGGCGGCGGCCCGTTTCTGCGCGCGCGGAGGGCGGGTGCCTTGCTGTTTGGGCCCTCCCCCCGGGAGGGCGAGTTCAGGGTGCCTGAAGCGCGCGCAGAAACGGGCCGCCGCCCGGATCCGACCGGAGCGCGCCCGCCGAAACGCACTTACGTACGCCCCGCCCTTTGGGCTAGGGTGCCGCAATCTTGGCGGGGCCTGCCCGCCCCGCGCGCCGCCCCCCGCCCCGAAGCGCGTACCCCAACCGAGGAGAGCGTCCCTTGACCGAAGCGCTGCGCCTGCCCGCCGAACGCCGGTACCCCGCGGAACTCGCGGCCCTCGCGGCCAACGACAAAGACCCGCGGCCGCCCGGCTGGCGCCTCTCGCCCCGCGCGGTCGAGACGTTCATTCTCGGCAGCCAGGGCCGCGAGCTCTCGTACGAAGAGGGCGGCGCCCCCAAGAAGACCGCCGTCACCAAGAAGTTCTACGGCGACGACATTCTGGTGCAGCGCGCCATCGTCAGCCTCGCCAGCGATCGCGGCCTCTTGCTCGTCGGCGAGCCGGGCACGGCCAAGAGCTGGCTGAGCGAGCACCTCGCCGCCGCCATCTCGGGCCTGAGCCTGCTCACCGTCCAGGGCAGCGCCGGCCTGACCGAAGACCAGATCAAGTACTCGTGGAACTACGCGCTCCTGCTCGCCGAGGGCCCCTCGCCCAAGGCCCTCGTGCCGGCGCCGCTCTACGTCGGCATGCGCGACGGGCTGGTCGTGCGCTTCGAAGAGATCACGCGGGCGCCCCACGAGGTCCAAGATACGCTGCTCTCGGCGATGAGCGACAAGGTGCTCGTCGTGCCCGAGCTCGGCCCCGAGGGCGTCGTGCTCGCGCGGCGCGGCTTCAACATCATCGGCACGGCCAACACCCGCGACCGCGGCGTCAACGAGATGTCGAGCGCGCTCAAGCGCCGCTTCAACTTCGAGACCGTGCCCTACGTCGAAGATCTGCAAGAAGAGATTCGCATCGTGCGCGACCAGGTCACGCACCTCTTGCAGGGCGGCTCGGCCGAGGGCGCCGAGCTGCCCGACGCGGTGCTCGAGCTGCTCGTCACCACCTTTCACGAGATTCGCGCGGGCCGCACCGTCGACGGCGTCAAGATCGAGCGCGGCACCGGCGTCATGTCGACCGCCGAGGCCGTCTCGGTCGGCTACCACTCGGCCCTCTTCGCCAGCTTCTTCGGCGAGCGCAAGGTCGAGCCCGAGCACGTCGTCATCAACATGACCGGCACCGTCGTCAAAGAGAACCCCGACGAGGGCAAGATTCTCAAGAACTACTTCGAGGTCGCGGTCAAGCCGAGGGCGACCAAAGAAGTCGGCCTCTGGAAGGCGTACTACAAGGCCCGCAGCTACCTGCGCTGACCCGAAGGGCCGAGCGATGGCGTCCAGAAAGCGCAAGGGCGACGCCCCCGCGCCGGCCCCCGCCGACGCGGCGGCCGGCGAGGGCGGCGCGGCCGAGGCGGCGGCCGGCGAGGCGAGCGCCGCCGAGACGGCGACGAGCGGCAGAGCACGCGCCGCGGCGTCGCCACCTGCCGGCGAGGCCGGCGCCGACGCCGCGGCGGGCGGCGGGGCGAGCGCCGGCGAAGCGAGCACCGGCGAAGCGAGCACCAGCGAAGCGACGGGCGAGGTGGCGGCGGGCGAGGCGGCGGCAGGCGTCGTCGAAGGCACGGCCGCCGAAGCGCCCGCCAAGGCGGCGAAGGCCAAGGCCCCGAAGGCCCCCAAAGAGCCCAAGGCGCCGAAAGAGCCCAAGGCGCCGAAGGCCGCGGCGAAGAAGGCGGCGAGAGACCCGTCCGAGATCGAGGTCTCCGAGCTGGTCGATCGCATTCTCGACGACGAGCGCGTCGTCTACTTTCCGGTGCGGCACTTCAGCCCCGCCTGCGCCATGCACGTCGACGCGCTCGTGCGCGAGCTGCGCCCCGCGGCCGTCTTCGTCGAGGGCCCCGACGACGCGACGCCGCTCATCGAGCATATCGTCGACGACGAGACGCGCCCGCCCTTCACCATCTTCTCGTCGTACGTCGACCGCGACGACAAGTTCGGCATGGCCGGCGTGCTCAGCCCCGGCCCCGAGGTGCCCGCGCGCTTCCGCGGCTGGTGGCCCTTCGTCGAGTACGCCCCCGAG
>DASTPP010000412.1:0-7358 GCA_035762175.1 Polyangiaceae bacterium
GCGCGCGCGCCAGGGGGGCGGCGGCGCCGCGCGGGCCGTGAGCGGCCGCGAGGGCGCCGAGGGCCGCCAGCGGGCGCAGGCGCGGCGGCGGGCGCGCGGCGCCGAGGGCCGCCAGCGGGCGCAAGCGCGGCGGCGGGCGCGCGGCGCGGGCGGGCGGGGGCGTGGCCCGTCATGGTACACTCGGGGGCGTGAATCGCGACGACTTTCGCGAGGCCCTCTTGGCCGTGATGGAGCGCAAAACCCACTGGGCCTGGCCCCACTTCACCTCGGGCCGCGTGCCCCGGGAGAAGCTGCACGTGCACTTCGAGCAAGAGTACGCGACGTACGTGCGAGACTTTCCGGTCATGGTGGGCTGGGCCTACGTGCAATGCCCGATCGCGGCCGCGCGGCGCGAGCTGGCCGCGAACCTTTACGAAGAGGAGACGGGGGGGCTGGTCGCCGGGCAGCCGCACCCCGAGCTCTTCCTCGAATACCCGCGCGGGCTCGGCATGGACGTGGGCCGCTTCGAGGCGGTCGAGCTCTTGCCGGCGGCGCGGCGCTTCCGCGGCGTGCTCGACGACCGCACGCGGTGGCGGGGCTGGGCGCAGGCGTGCGCGGTCACCACGATCTTCGTCGAGGGCACCCAGTACGAGCGCGGCGAGCTCGACCCCGCGGCCCCCGGCCGCCCGGCGCCGCCGCTCGAAGAGCACCCGCTCGTCGTGCACTACGGCCTGCCGCTCGAGGCGCTCGCGCTGACCAAGGCGCACCGCCGCGTCGAGGGCGGCCACCGCGAGGCGGCCTGGCGCATCGTGCTCGACCACGTGCCCGAGGCCGAGCGCGAGGGCGTCGTCGCGGCGATGCGGGCGACGCTCGCGGCCTGGCTCGAGTACCGCGACGAGGTCGCCGCGGCCTGCGGGCTCGAGCGCGGGGCGGCGTAGCGGGCCGCGGCGGCCGCGCTGCGACAGGCGTGCGTACTGAGGCGGCTTGGCGCCGCCGCCGGCCGCCTCGGGCCGCCCTTTTTGGCGCCGCGACACCGACCCGCGCCCGGGGCCGGGCCCCGCCTACGACACCGGCGCCAGCCGCGCGAGCCGCGTGCTTTCGGCCTCGGAGCCCGAGCGCGAGGGGGGCGCCGGCCCCCGACGCGCCGCGACGAGGAGCGAGCGCGAGCGCGGCCCGGACCGGCCCGTGCGTTGCACAGCCTCGACGATTGGGAACAGACCCGCCATGATCACCCGGAAGTTCGGCCCCCGGCTCGCGACGCTCGGCGCGGCCTTGCTCGGCCTCGGGTGCGTCCATACCGAAGCGTATAGCGTGGTCTTCGCACCGACGAACCGCGAGGGCGTGGCCGTTTACGCTTCGCGCGCCCCCCAGAGCGGCCGAGAGCTGGGCGCGGTGCGCGTCGAGGGCGGCATCGGCATCGAAGACAACGACGTGCGCGATCTCTATAAAGAAGCCGTGCGCCAGACGAAGGCGCTCGGCGGCGACGCGCTCGTCATCGAGGCGATCATCACCCGCATCGAGCGCGAACCCCGACACTACAAGGCCGACAAGGTCGACCCCGCGTGCAACGTGGGGTGCGGTACGGGGGTCGCGCCGAAGTCGGTCAAGGAGACGATGACGGTCGAGCTGCGGGGCAAGGCGCTGCGCCTGTCGCCCGAAGGGCCCGACGCCGAGCCTTTGGGGTTGGGGCCATGAGCGCGGCGGCCACCGGGCGCCGCCGGGCGCCGGGGTGTGAATCTCGTCGTTCTCCCGGGGGGGGGCCGGCGCGGGCGAGGGCCGCCCGGGCGCTGGCCGGCGCCCTGGGCCTCGCCGCCCTCGGCTGCGGCCGCGCCGCCCCGCCCGCGCGGGCCCCCGCCGCGGCCGCGGCGGCCGCCCTCTTCATCGGACGCACGCCGGCCCGGGCCTACCGCGAGGTCGGGCTGGTGCAGGCGCTCGGCACCGGCATTCGAACGAGCCAAGACGACGTCTTGCGCTCTCTCCGCTGTGAGGGCCGGCGCCTCGGTTGCGACGCCATCGTGAACGTCAGCGTTCAGGCGGCGGGCACCAAGGCGCACGCCGTCGGCGTCTGCGTGCACTGGGTCGAGGGCCCGGGCGGGGCTCCGGTCGAGCCGGGCGGGGCCGGCGGCGGCTGAGGCCGAGGGCCCGGGCCGGCCGGGCGTTGGTTGCCGCCGACGGCGCGGCGGGGCCCGCGGGCGGTCCGAGCGGGCGCGTTGCCAGTTGTCAGGCGCGGCCCCTTCGCGCATGATCTGCGCCCTTGCGCGCGCTCCGCGACGGTCACGCGGGCCGACCGAGCCGGGCCCCGGCCCCGCGCGCGGGGTTCACGATCCGGCTTGCGACGACATGGCCAACCCACCAGAAGACCGCGCGCCGGGCGTCGAAGAGCGCGCGCTGCAGCTGCCGACCGACTTCTCCAAGACGCCGGCGAGCGAGCGGCGGCTCGCGAGCCACGCGTTCGAGATTCGAGTGCCCGACCTCGGCGGGGCGCTCGCGCCCGACGCGCTCCTGGTTGCCGCGTTCGGCGTCAGCCTCCACCGTTACAACGGCCAGGCGGCCATCCCGCTCGGGGCGGCGCGGCTCGGCGCGCCGGGCCATGCGCCCTGGGCGCGCTCGCTCTGCCTGGCGACGGGGGCCGACGCGACGCTGCGGGCCCTGGCGGCGCAGGCGGGCGAGGCGCTGCGCGGCGCGGCCGGCGAGGGGGGCGCGCGCGCCGCGAACGGGGCCGGCGGGGGCGCGGCGATCACGTGGGTCGAGGCGGCGGGCGGGGGCGACGGCTTCGACGCGCTCGGGGCGGTCGAGGGGGCGCCGCCCGAGGTCCGGGGCGTCGACCTGCACCTGGTCGTCGCGGGCTCGGGCGAGGCGCGTCGCGCCGCCTTCGTCTACGACGCGAGCCTGTTCCGGCCCGCGAGCGTCGAGCGCTTCGCCGGCCACCTGGGCGTGCTCTTGGGCGCCGCCGCCGCGCACGCCGACGCCCCCGTCGCGCGCCTGCCGCTGCTGACCCCGGCCGAGCGGTGCTGGCTCGAGTCGGTGAGCGAGGGGCCGAGCCGCCCGCCGCCGCCCGAGCCGCTGCACCGCCTCGTCGAGCGGAACGCCGCCGCCACGCCCGACGCCGTCGCGGTCCGCTACCGCGACCAGAGCCTCACCTACGCCGAGCTGAACCGGCGGGCCAACCGGCTCGCGCGCTACCTGCAGGCCGAGGGCGCCGGCGCCGAGCGCCCCGTCGCGGTCTGCGTCGAGCCCTCGTTCGACATCGCCGTCGCGCTGCTCGCCGTCTTGAAGGCGGGCGCGATCTACGTGCCGGTCGACCCGACGTACCCGCCGACGCGCATCCGCGACATCTTGAGCGACACGACGCCGAAGGCCGTCCTCTCGCGGAGGCACCTCGTCGAGAAGCTCGATCTCGGCGAGTTCGGGCCGATCGCGCTCGACGACGAAGAGGCCCTCGCGGGCGAGCTCGGCGGCGACGACCTCGGCCTCGAGGTCGGGCCGGGGCAGACCGCCTATATTTATTACACCTCCGGCACGACGGGTAAGCCCAAGGGCGTGATGGCGAGCCACGCGAACCTCGCCACGTACATCCACGTGGCGCGGGGCCGCTACGGCTTCGGCCCCGGCGACGTGATGCCGGCCATCGCCCGCTTCAGCTTCAGCATCAGCATGTTCGAGCTGATGCTGCCGCTCGCCGCCGGCGGCACGCTCGTCGTGCTCGACCGCGACCACGTGCTCGACCCCGCCCGCATGGCGAGCACGCTCGCCGGCGTGACCTTCTTTCACGCCGGCCCCAGCCTGCTCAAGCACCTCTTGCCCTTCATCAAGCGGCAGCACGCGAGCTTCGAGGCCTTCGCGGGGGTGCGCCACGCCTCGTCGGGCGGCGACCTCATCGCGCCCGAGCTGCTCGAGTCGTTGAAAGAGGTCTTCCCCCGGGCCGAGGTGTTCGTCATCTACGGCTGCAGCGAGATCAGCTGCATGGGCTGCACCTACCCCGTGCCGCGCGACCGGGCGGTGACGCGGACGTACGTCGGCCGCCCCTTCGACAACGTCGCCGTGCGGGTGCTCGACGCGGCCCGAAACCCGGTGCCGGCGGGCGTCGTCGGCGAGATTCACTTCGCCGGCGGCGGCGTCGTCAAGGGCTACCTGAACCGCCCCGACCTGACGGCCGAGAAGTTCGTCGAGATCGAGGGCCGCCGCTTCTACCGCACCGGCGACGTGGGGCGGCTCAGCGACGACGGCTGGGTCGAAGTGCTCGGGCGCAACGACTTTCAGGTCAAAATCCGCGGGATGCGCATCGAGCTCGGCGAGGTCGAGTACGCACTGCGGCGGGCCCCGGGCGTGCGCGACGGCGTCGTCGTGGCCAAGGGCACGGCCGACGGCGAGAAGGCCCTCGTCGCCTACGTCGTGCTCGGGCGCGGCGAGGGCGCGGCCTCCGAGGCCGAGCGGCGGGCGACGCTCGCGGCGCTGCGGCGGCACATGGCCGAGAGCCTGCCCGACTACATGGTGCCGGCCTCGTACGTCGAGCTCGCCAGCCTGCCGCTCAACCACAACATGAAGGTCGACCGCCGCGCGCTGCCCGAGCCCGAGCGCGCGGGCGAGCCCGACCCCGCCGCGCGCGCGCCCGAGACGGCCACCGAGCGGCGCCTCGCCGAGATCTGGGCCGGCCTGCTCGGCGTCGCCCGGGTCGGGCTCGACGACAACTTCTTCGAGCTCGGCGGCCACTCGATGCTCGCGATGGACTTCATCGCCCGCGTCGAGCGCGACGCGGGCGTCGCCCTCGAGGGCATGGAGGTCCTACGCGAGTCGCTCGAGGTGCTCGCCTCGATCTGCGATGCCCGCTCGGGCAAGAAGGCCCGCAAGGCCGCCTCGTCGGCCCCGCCCCCCTCGGCCGAGGGCCCGGTCGTGCCCTTCCACTTCGGCCCCGGGCAGGGCCTCTACGGCGTGCTGCACGCCTCCCCGGTGCCCGGCCTCCGCGAGGCCGCCCTCGTCTGCGCGCCGGTCGGCGAAGAGCACGTGCGCGCCCGCTTCGTGCTGACGCGCCTCGCCCGGAGGCTCGCGGCCGGCGGCGTGCCGACCCTGCTCTTCGACTACTACGGCTTCGGCGACTCGCTCGGCGAGAGCGGCGAGGCGAGCTGCGCGAGGTGGCAGCGCGACATCGCCGACGCCCACCGCGAGCTCGCCCGCCGCACCGGCGCCGCCCGCGTCGCCGCCGTCGGCGTCCGGCTCGGGGCCGCCCTGCTCTGCAACGCCGCCCCGGGCCTCGACCTCGCCCGCATCGTCCTGTGGGACCCGGTCTGCGACGGCGCCGGGCACTACGCCGAGATGGCGGCGCTGCACGCCCAGTACCTGCGCTCGATGCAGCACCTGCGGCTCGGCCGCCCGCCCGCGCGCCCGCCGGGCGGCGGCGAAGAGCTCCTCGGCGCGACGTACTCGCGCGAGGCGCTGCGCGAGCTCAAGGCGCTCGCGATCCCCAAGCTCGCCCCCGACCGGGGCCCGCCCGTCCGCTGGCTCGCCACCTCGCAGCCCGCGCGCCAGCGCGCGCGCTTCGCCTCCCTCTGCGGCGACCGCCCCGACTGCCGCCTCGAGGCGCTCGACTTCGACTGCAGCTGGGACGACCTCGCCCGCTTCGAAGACGTCCTGCCCGACGTCGGCATCGCCGCGGCGCTCGCCGCGATGGTCAAAGGCCCGGCATGAGAGAGTCGCCCTGCCAGTTCGGCCAGTACCGGCAGCTCGTCGGCATCGTCACCGAGCCGAGCGCGCCGCCGCCCCCCCGGCGCCTCGCCTGCGTGCTCGTCAACGCCGGCCTCGTGCCCAAGTTCGGGCCCTTCCGCCTCTACGCCCGCCTCGCCCGGCGCCTCGCCGAAGACGGCGTCCTGACGCTGCGCTTCGACCTCGGCGGCATCGGCGACAGCCGCCAAGAGTACCCCGGCCAGCCCCTGCACGAGCGCACCGCGATCGAGCTCGGCGCCGCCGTCGACTACGTCGCCGGGCGCTACGCCCCCGACGGCGTCGTGCTCGGCGGCCTCTGCTCGGGCGCCGAAGACTCCTTCCGCTACGCCGAGGGCGACGCGCGCGTCGCCGGCGTCGTGCTCATCGACCCCTTCAGCTACCGCACCGAGGGCTGGGCCTGGCGGCACCTGCGCTACCGGCTCGCGCGCCGCTCGCTGCGCGCGCTCGGCCTCTACGAGCCCCTGCCGCCCCACGCCGCCTCGGGCCCGGACGGCGCGGCCAAGGGCAAGCCGCTCGTCAACTACAAGTACATGGAGCGCGACGAGTCGGGCCGCATCCTCAAGACCTTGCTCGCCCGGCGCGCCCGCGTGCACTTCGTCTACACGGGCGGCATGCTCGAGCACTTCAACCACCCGGGCCAGCTCGCCGCGATGTTCCCCGGCGTCGACTTCGGCGGCCTCGTCACGCTCGATCACTTCCCCCGCACCGACCACACCCAGGCGCTCGAAGAAGACCGCCGCGCCCTCGTCGAGGCCATCAGCCGGCGCGTCGCCGCCGCCTGCCGCGCCTGAGGCCGGCCGGGCCCCCGCCCCCCGCCAGATGGGCGCCCGCCCCGCGGCCGCCGCTGGTATCGTGCCCGCGGAGCGAGCCGACACCATGAGCGACCCGACGCCCAAGCCCCCCGCGGGGTCCCTGCAGCAGAGCGCCGCCCCCGCCGCCCCCGCCGCCCCCGCCCCCGAGGGCGCCGCCGAGCGCACGCGGCACAAGGTGCGGCCCGACCGGGTCAAGCCCAACGATCTGATGGCCTTCGTCCACTTCGTCCGCGTGCTCGAGGTCTCGCCCGGCGGCGAGGCGATGAAGGTCCACGATCTCGATCACGACCGGGGCGACATCGAGATCGGCGGCCGCGCCCTCGTCGAGAACGCCCTCTCGGCCGACCAGTACGAAGAAGAGGTGCGCGTCAGCATGACGCGCGCCGCCGAGGTGCTCGTCGCCGCCCACAACCGCCCGCTCACGGTGTGCTTCGTCAAGCAGGGCAGCAAGCGCACCGGCGAAGGCGCCGGCGAGCCGCGCGTCCTGCGCGGCCGCCTCGTCGAGCCGAACGGCCTGCTCGGCCGCAGCCTCTGCGAAGACCTCGACCTGCCCGAGACGCAGAACCGCCTGCGCGAGGTCGACCACCGCACGATCAAGTACCTCATCGTCGACGGCGTGAAGTACGTCGTGAAGTGACGCCGGCCTCCGCCCCTCGACGCGCGCCCGCCACGCGGGGGGGAGCGCGCCGGGCGGGCCAGGAAGCGTTACCCCCGAGTGAACTCGTGTGCCTTGGTCTCAGTTTTTGGGGATTTTGCCGCGCTTCGGACGCTCGCCCGCTCGCGCCTCCTCGGCCTGCACGTCGAGCGCCGCGGCCACGACGGCGATGAGCTCCAGCCCCCGCCCGACCA
>DASTPP010000413.1:0-3052 GCA_035762175.1 Polyangiaceae bacterium
GCGCGAGGCCATCGAGGCCTCGGGGCCGCTGCCCGTGCCGATGAAGCTGCGCAACGCGCCCACCAAGCTGATGCGCGCCGAGGGCTACGGCCAGAACTACCACGATCCGCACGCGCACGAGGGCCACGTCGTGCCCGGCGAGACCTACCTGCCCGACCAGCTCGTCGGCGCCCGCTTCTACGAGCCCACCGAGCAGGGCTTCGAGCGGCGCCTGCGCGAGATCCTCGCCGCCCGGCGCGCGGCTCGCTCGGGCGGGCAAGGCGAGGCGGTCGAGGCGCCCCGAAAGAGCAACGACGCGGCCGAACCCCCGCCGGGCGCCGGGCGCGATGCCGCGCCGGGGGTCGACCGCGCGACCGAGGCCCGGCAAGCCGGCGGGCGCGAAGGGCCGCTCGAGGGCGCGCAGGTCGTCGGCGGCTCTACGCCCCCCGCGCCGGCCGATGCCAAGGCGGCCACCGAGGGCACCGAGGGCAGAACCGGCGAGGGCGGCGCGGGCGACGAGGCCGACCCGTAAGCGCGCGCCCGCACGTCGGCGCCCCCATGCCGAGAAAGGCCCCTCGGCCGCGGGAGGGCCCTGCTTCGCCCGCCCGCCCCCCCCGCGGGCCGGCGCGCTCAGAGATCGGTGCCGAGCGCGAGCGAGGCGTCGAGCAGCTCGCCGAAGGTGCGCGGCGCGGCGCCGCGGACGGCGGCGACGAAGTTGGCGGCGCTGCCCTGGACGGTGGCGCGGCCGAAGGCGTCGGCCTCGAGGGTGAGGGCGCTGAGCGGAGCCGGCGGGGGCTGCGGCGCGGGCTTGGGCAGGGGCGGCGGGGCCGGCGAGACGACGAGGTGCGGCGCCGGCGGCTCGGCGGCGGCCGGGGAGGCCTCGGCCTCGTGATACGAGACGGCCGGCGCGCGAGGCATCTCGGAGCGGCGCAGCGGCGGCGGGGGCGGCGGCAGCTCGGAGGGCAGGCGGCCCTCGTCGAAGTCGGCGGGCACGCCCGAGGGCGAGCGCATGCCGATGTGGCTTTCGATCGGCGCGGTCTCGGGCGCGGCGCGGGCCGCGGCCTCGGGGGGCGGCGGCAGCGACGAGGGCGAGACGGCGGGGTACGTGTCGTCGTCGATGACGGGGCTCGTGCGCAGGCGCGGCGAGGACGCGGGCTCGACCCGCGGCTCTTCGCGCGAGCTCGAATGCACGGCCGAGGCGAGCTCGGCCGCGGGCAGCTCGATGGTCGAGGCGAGATCGACCTCGATGGGCGGCGAGCCGAACGTGGTCGGGGGCGGAGGCCGGGGGACGCCCGGGGCGATGGGGTGGACGCCGGTGATGTCTTGGGGCTCGGCCGGCGGGGGCAACGCCTCAACGGAGGGCGACGCCTCGGCCGCCGGGGGCGGCGCCGAGGGCTCGCGCCCTTGCTGGGCGGCCTGGCTCTCGTCGAACGCGACGTCGACGTGCAGCTCTTCGGGCTGGTCGAAGAGCGCTTGCGTCGAGCGGGCTTGGCCCGGCGCCGGCTCGAAGGTCGGGGGCTGGTGCGCGCCGTGAAGCCCGGCCTGCAGCTCGGCCAAATCGTGGCCCGTCACCATGCGCTTCGGGGCGCTCGACGGGATGTTGTCGGACGAATCGAAGGCGGCGGCCGCCTGGGCGTCGGCGTCGAGGGCGCTCGCGGCGGGCTGCTCTGCGGCGACCGCGGCCACGGGGGGCGCGGGCGGCGAGGCGACCTCGGCCACGGGGGGCGCGGGCGGCGAGGCGACGGCGACGGGGGGCGCGGGCGGCGAGGCGACGGCGACGGGGGGCGCGGGCGGCGAGGCCGCGGCGACGACGGGGGGCGCGGGCGGCGAGGCCGCGGCGACGACGGGGGGCGGAGGCGGGGAAGCGACCGCGGCGACGGGGGGCGCGGGCGGCGAGGCCGCGGCGACGGGGGGTGCCGGCGGCGAGACGGCCTCGGCGGCGGCGAGCGGGGTCGCGTCGGGCAGCAGAGCGGCCGGGAACGCCAGGGTGGGCGGCGGGACCGAGGGGTGCGCAGTCGCGCCCTTCTTCGGCTCGGGGGCGCCGCGCAGAAAGCGCGCCCGGCCGGACGCGTCACGCGCGTTCTCGCGAATGCGATTGAGCACGCGCTCGAGCAGGGCGACTTTTTCGGAGGTGGGTCGTTCCATCGTCGGAGGTGCCTCGCCGGGGGGCGTCGTCAGGCCGCAGCCTACGACACGCCCCGCCCTTCTCGCACGGCGGCGTGCAAGCGGGCCAAGACTTCGCCCCAGCCCAGCCCCTCGCCGAGCCAGGCGCGCACGCGCTCGGAGGCGCGCTCGTTCGTGACGAGCAGGCGCACCCGCGCGCCGTCGCGCATCAGCGGCACGCAGCGCGCGGGCCGGCCGGTGGCGCCCTCGAGGGCGGCGTCGAGCACCGCGGCGAGCAGCTCGTCGCCCTCGGCGTCGAAGGGCGAGTGGTCGAACACGAAGAGCAGGGCGCGGCCCCAGCGTTCGAGGCTGAGCGAGCCGAGGCCGACGAGCGCGAACTCGCCGCCGAGGTGGTCGACCACGGCGTCGACCGACGCCCCGAGCGCGCCCTCGGCCTCGCCGAGGCGGCGCGCGACGCGGCGGCCGAGCGGCTCGCCGAGCGCGCGCGCGAGGGCGGCGCGCCCCTCGCGGCCCGCCGCCCGGAGGAGCTCGGCGAGCGCGGAGGCCGGCACGAGCACGCACGCCGGCACCTCGTCGAACTGCACGCGCCCGTGCGCCAGGTCAAACGTTACCGCTTTGGAGGGGTCGAACGGTAGCTGTGCCATGAAAACGCCCGATCTTCGCGCGCCGGCGCGCCGTGAGTGAAGACCTTTGTAAGGCGCTTCGGTCGGCAAAGTCAAACCGGCCGCCCGCCCCGCAGTGCGGTATACGACAGCCCGCGGCGCCCGCCTCACGCCCCCGCACGGCGGGGCCCCTCGACGCCCCCGCTTCGCCCACGAAGGTGCCCTTGCCGGCGACCCCCCCCGCGCCCCGCCCCGCCCGCCGCCCGGCGCCGCCCCCGCCGCGACGCGGCCCCGCCCCGCGCGCGGCCCGCGCCCCCCGGGCCCGCCCCGGCGGCCGCGGCCCGGGG
>DASTPP010000414.1:0-8583 GCA_035762175.1 Polyangiaceae bacterium
GTCCAGAGGGCGGGGGCCCCACTGTTTGAGCCCGAAGGGCGAGTTTGGGGTGCCCGGCGGACGTGCCGGGCGGGGGCGCGATCCGCGCTAGGATGCGCGCCCGCAGCTCGCCGCCCATCGCCCGCCGCCCGCCGCCCGCGCCCCTCAGCCCCCGCCCTCGACCCGCGCCCGCAGCGCCTGGTCCCAGCGCCGGTACGAGCGCCGCAAGAGCGGCACCGTCGCCGCCATGCTCATGGCGAGCGGCCCCTCGAAGCGCTCGTGGTGGTCGAGGTACGTGCGCCCGCCCTCGAGCGGCATCAGCCGGAAGGCATGACGGAAGGTGAGCAGCGGCCCGGCGAGCTCGCCCTCCCACGCGAGCTCGACGTTCGGCTCGGCGCGGGCGATGCGCGCCCGCACCGCGATCGAGGCGAGCGCCCCGAGCGGCATCACGCGCAGCGTGAGCGGGGCGCCGGCCTCGGCGCGGTAGTCGCGCACCTCGCGCACGAGGGGGTTCCAGCGGGGGTAGGCGTCGAGGTCGGCGAGCACCGCCCAGACCTTCTCGGGCGGGGCGCCGATCTCGAGGCCCGTGCGCACGTCGCAGGCGGCCACGGCTCAGCCCTCGGCCCCGAGCTGCCAGAGCAAGAAGGCCTGCTCGAGGGCCCGCTCGCGCAGGGCGTCGAAGCGCCCGCTCTTGCCGCCGTGGCCGGCGCCCTCCATGTTCATGCGCAAGACGAGCGGGTTCCGGTCGGTCTTCGTCGCGCGCAGCTTGGCGACCCACTTGGCCGGCTCGTGGTAGAAGACCTGGCTGTCGTGGTAGGCCGAGACCACGAGCATGGCGGGGTAGCCCTGCGCCTTGACGTTGTCGTAAGGGCTGTACGACATCATGTAGTCGTAGGCCGCCTTCTCCTTCGGGTTGCCCCACTCTTCGAACTCGCCGACCGTGAGGGGCAGGGTCTCGTCGAGCATGGTGTTGACGACGTCGACGAAGGGCACCTGCGCCAGCACCGCGCGAAAGAGGTCGGGGCGCTGGTTGACGACCGCGCCCATCAAGAGCCCCCCCGCGCTGCCGCCCCCGACGGCGACGCGGCCCGGCGCCGCGTAGCGCTCGGCCACGAGGTGCTCGGCGGCGGCGATGAAGTCGGCGAACGTGTTGCGCTTCTGCATCATGCGGCCCGCGTCGTGCCACTTCTTGCCCAGGTCGCCGCCGCCGCGAACGTGCGCGAGCGCGAAGGTGACGCCCCGGTCGAGCATCGACACCGGCGCGAGCCGGAACGCGACGGGGATGGTGACGCCGTACGAGCCGTAGCCGTAGAGGTACACCGGCGCCCGGCCGTCGCGCGCCTGGGCGCCCTTCTTGTAGACGAGCGAGACGGGCACGCGCGTGCCGTCGGGCGCCGTCGCGAACGTGCGCTCCTGGGCGTAGAGCGAGGGGTCGTAGTTCGGCACCGGCGTGCGCTTGACCAGCGCGCTCGCCCCCGTCTTCGCGTCGGCGTCGTAGATCGACTCGGGCGTGACGAACGAGGTGTACGTGTAGCGGTACGTCTTGGCCTTGAACTCGTGGTTCTCGGCCGGCCAGAGCGAGTAGATGGGCTCGGGCAGCTCGACCTGCGTCGACTTGCCCCCCGCGAAGGCGACCAGGCGGACCGAGGGCAGCGCGTCCTTGCGCTCGAGCAGGGCGTAGAAGTCTTGAAAGACGTCGACGTTCTCGAGCATCACCTCGTCGCGGTGCGGCAGGAGCTCCTTCCACTTCGCCGGCGAGGGGTCGGCCGCCGGCGCCGTGACCAGGCGAAAGTTGCGCCCTTTGTCGTTGGTGCGAATGTAAAAGAGGTCGCCCCGGTGATCGAGCTCGTACTCGTGGTCCTGCCGGCGCGGCACGACCAGGCGAAAGCCCCCCGCGGGCTTCGACGCCTCGAGCACCCGCGCCTCGCTCGTCGTGTGGCTCGCCGCGTTCGCGACCAGGTAGGCGCCGCTGCGCGTGCGCTTGACGTCGAGGTTGAAGCGCTCGTCGCCCTCTTCGTAGACGAGCGGGTCGGCCCCGGCGCCCGCGCCGAGCGCCCGGCGGTAGAGCCGGTAGGGGCGCTTGGCCGCGTCTTTGACGACGTAAAAGAGGGTCTTGTTGTCGGCCGCCCAGGCCACGCTGCCCACGTCGTGCGCGCGGTCGTCGAGCAGGCGGCCCGCGCGCAGATCTTTGACCCGCAGGTCGTAGACGCGAAAGCCCTGCGTGTCGATCGTGTACGCGAGCAGGTCGCCGTCGTCGCTCGGCTCGAAGGCCCCGAGCGAGAGAAACGTCTCGCCCTTCGCCATCTCGTTCAGATCGAGCAAGACCTCCTCGGCCGCGCCCTCGCCCGGGCGCTTGCGGCAGAGCAGCGGGTACTGCTTGCCCTCCTCGGTGCGCTTGTAATAGAGCCAGCCTCCCCGCGGGTAGGGCGCCGAGAGGTCGGCCTGCTGCACGCGCCCGAGCATCTCTTCGTAGAGCTTCTGCCGCAGCCCCTCGACCGGCTTGAGCATGGCGTCGGCGTACGCGTTCTCGGCCCGCAGGTATTCTTCGACGTCCGGCGCGCCCTTCTTCCGCAGCCACGCGTAGTCGTCGACGCGCGGTTGGCCGTGCAGGCGCGCCGTCGTCGGCTCACGCTTGGCCACGGGGGGTACGGGTTGGGCGGCGGCGGCCGGGGCGGCGTCGGGCGAACGTGGGGTCTGGGTCATGGCTCGCGGGGGCTCGGGGGGGCTGCAGGCGGCCACGCAAAGAGCGAGGCAAAGGGCGTGGCGTCGCGTCATGGGGCGGCATCGTACACCCTCGCGACCAGGTCGTGACCTGAGCGGGGGCGGTCCAGCCCCTCCCGGCCTAGGTCGCGTCCTAGGGGGGGTGGGGGTCCGGACTGGAGGGGGCCTACGTCGCGACCTAGGCAGGCAGGGGTTGAGACTGGGGGGAGCTAGGTCGCGACCTAGCAGGGGGGGCGGGACCCCTAATTTTTGGCTTCGCGACGCTAGGCCAACGAGGACGGTGGGGCTGTGCCGACCGGTCAGGCCGCCGAGGCCGCCGAGGCCGCCGAGGCCGCCGAGACCGTCCAGGCGGCCGCCCCTTCGCCCTCGGCGGGCCCCCCTCCCCCGCCGCCTTTACGCGTCGCCGACGATGTTGCCCGTCCAGTCGCTGATGAGCTCGAAGAGCTTGTTCGTGTCGACGGGCTTCGGCAAATAGTCGGACGCGCCCGCCTGCAGGCACTTCTGGCGGTCTTCTTTGAGCGCCTTGGCCGTGACGGCGATGATGGGCACCGAGTTGAACTTCGGGTCGCTCCGGATGGCGCGCATCGTCTCGTAGCCGTCCATGCCGGGCATCATGATGTCCATCAGGACGATGCTAATCTCGGGGGTCGTCGCGAGCATCTCGAGGCCGGCGCGCCCGTTCTCGGCGTGCAAGACGCGCAGGCCCCGGCTCTCGAGCGCGCTCGTCATGGCGTACAGGTTGCGAATGTCGTCGTCGACGAGCAGCACGGTGGGCCGCTCGGGCGGCTGGGCGCGCCGCCGCGCCTCGTTCAGCACGTTCTGCACGCGCTGCGGCAGATCGTTGACCGAGCGGTGCAAGAAGAGGCTGGTCTCTTCGAGCAGCCGGTCGATCGAGTCGGCGCTGGTGCGCCAGACGACCGACTCGGCCTGCCGCTTGAGGGCGGCCTCGTCGGCGGCGCTGAGGCCCGAGCCCGCGTAGACGACGACCGGCACGCGGCGCAGCGACCGGTCGGACTTGACCCGCTCGAGCAGCCGGAGCGCCGCCCGCTCGGGCAGCGCCGCGTCGATCACCATGCAGTCGAACTCGCGCGAGCCGAGCTCGGCCATGGCCTCTTCGAAGCTGGCCGCGGCGGTGAACTCGAGGTCTTCGCCCTCGCGCAAGAGGGGCGCGACGGTGCTGCCATCGGGCCCGGCCGCCTCGACCAGCAACAGCCGCCGGATCGACCGGTCGAGGAAGTGGCTGATGTGCGTGAACGCGCCGACGAGCGCCTCGCGGCTGACGGGCTTCTCGAGGTAGGCGAGCGCGCCCATCGAGGCGCCGCGCCGCGCCCCCTCGGCGACCGAGATGACGTGCACGGGGATGTGCCGCGTGCGCGGGTTTCGCTTGAGCCGGTCGAGCACGGTCCAGCCGTCCATGATCGGTAGCTGGATGTCGAGCGTGATGGCGTCGGGCACGAGCTCGTTGGCGGTGGCGAAGCCGATGTCGCCGCGCAGCGCGACCACGACCTTGAAGCCCTGCTCGCGCGCGACGTTGACCATGATGCGGGCGAACTTCGGGTCGTCCTCGATGACGAGCAGCACCCGGTCGCCCTCGCGCAGGTTGTCGCGGTCGTCCTCGACGAAGGTCTCGGCGCCGACGTCGGCCAGGTCGACGGGCTCGCCCGGCGCGCGCGCCTCGGCCGGCGCCGGCGCCTCGCGCCGCCGCGTCGTCAGCTCGGCGGCCTCGGGCTGGGCGTCGGCGAGGTAGGTCTCGGGCAGGTAGAGCGTGAAGGTGCTGCCGCGCCCGACCGAGCTCTCGACCCGGATTTCGCCGCCGAGCAGCCGCGCCAGCTCGCGGCTGATCGAGAGGCCGAGGCCGGTGCCGCCGTAGCGGCGGCTGGTCGTGCCGTCGGCCTGCCGGAAGGCCTCGAAGATGATCTGCTGCTTGTCCTTGGGGATGCCGATGCCGGTGTCGATGACCGAGAAGGCGACGACGCGCTGGGCGCGGGCGAGCCGCTCGCTCGAGAACTCGGTGCCGCGGCGGGCGAGGCCGACCTTGAGCGAGACGCGGCCGACGTCGGTGAACTTGAAGGCGTTGGCGAGCAGGTTCTTGAGCACCTGCTGCAGCCTTTGCGGGTCGGTGCGCAGCGTGGGCGGCATCGCCGACGAGAGCTCGACGTCGAAGTCGAGGCCCTTCTGCTCGGCCACGTGCGAGAAGCCCCGCTCGACGAACTCGGCGATCTCGGCGAAGGGCACGTCGCGCGGCTCGACCTGCATCTTGCCCGACTCGACCTTCGACAAATCGAGGATCTCGTTGATGAGCGAGAGCAGGTCGCCGCCCGACGCGTGAATCGTCTTGGCGTACTCGACCTGCTTGGCGCTCAGGTTGCCCTCGGCGTTCTCGCTCAAGAGCTTCGCCAGGATGAGCAGGCTGTTGAGCGGCGTGCGCAGCTCGTGGCTCATGTTGGCCAGGAACTCGCTCTTGTACTTCGAGGCGAGCGCGAGCTGCTCGGCCTTCTCTTCGACCGAGACGCGGGCCTGCTCGACCTCGCGGTTCTTCTCCTCGACCTGGCGGTTTCTCTCGGCGAGCAGGCGCGCCTTCTCTTCGAGCTCGACCGCCTGCTTCTCGAGCGCCATGTTGGTGCGGCGCAGCTCGTCTTGCTGCTGGGTGAGCTCTTGCGACTGGCTCTGCAGGTCTTGCGTGAGCTTCTGCGACTGCAAGAGCAGCTGCTCGGTGCGCATGTTGGCCGTGATCATGTTGAGCACGACGCCGATGCTCTCGGTCAGCTGGTCCAAGAAGAGCTGGTGAATCGAGCTGAACGGGTGAAAGCTCGCGAGCTCGATGACGGCCTTGACCTGGCCCTCGAAGAGCACCGGCAGCACGATGATGTTGAGCGGCGTCGCCTCGCCGAGGCCCGAGCTGATCTGCACGTAGTCGGTCGGCACGCGCGTCAGCAAGATGGTCTTCTTCTCGTGCGCGCACTGGCCGACCAGGCCCTCGCGCAGCCGGAAGCGGTTCGAGACGCTCTTTCTCTCGCGGTAGGCGTACGACGCCATCAGCCCGAGCGTCGACAGCCCGTTGTCTTCTTCGAGCATGAAGAAGGCGCCGTAGTGGGCCGAGACGAGCGGCGTCAGCTGGCTCATGATGAGCTCGGACACCGTCTCGAGGTTCTTCTGGCCCTGCATCATGCTCGAGAACTTGGCCAGGTTCGTCTTCAACCAGTCTTGCTCTTGGTTCTTCTGCGTCGTCTCGCGCAGGTTGATGATCATCTGGTTGATGTTGTCCTTGAGCAGCGCCACCTCGCCCTCGGCCTGCACGTCGATCGACCGGGTCAGGTCGCCCTTCGTCACGGCGGTGGCGACGTCCGAGATCGCGCGCACCTGCGTGGTCAGGTTGCCGGCGAGCTGGTTGACGTTGTCGGTCAGCTGCCGCCAGGTGCCCATCGCGCCGGGCACCTTGGCCTGGCCGCCCAGCTTGCCCTCGATGCCGACCTCGCGCGCCACCGTCGTGACCTGATCGGAGAACGTGCGCAGCGTGTCGCACATGTTGTTGATCGTGTCGGCGAGGGCCGCGATCTCACCCTTCGCCTCGACGCCGATCAGCTTCTGGCTGAGGTCGCCGTTGGCGACGGCGGTGACGACCTTGACGATGCCGCGCACCTGCGTCGTCAGGTTCGAGGCCATCAGGTTCACGTTGTCGGTCAGGTCTTTCCACGTGCCGGCGACGCCCGGCACCCGCGCCTGGCCGCCCAGCTTGCCCTCGACGCCGACCTCGCGCGCCACCGTCGTCACCTGCTCGGCGAAGAGGCCCAGCGTCTCGGTCATGTCGTTGATCGTCTCGGCCAGCTCGGCGATCTCGCCCTTGGCCTCGACCACGAACTTGCGCCGCAGATCGCCGTTGGCGACCGCCGTGACGACCTTGATGATGCCGCGCACCTGCGTCGTCAGGTTCGAGGCCATCAGGTTCACGTTGTCGGTCAGATCTTTCCACGTGCCGGCGACCCCGGGCACGTTGGCCTGGCCGCCGAGCTTGCCCTCGGTGCCGACCTCTTTCGCGACGCGCGTCAACTCGCTCGCGAACGAGTTGAGCTGGTCGACCATCGTGTTGATCGTGTTCTTCAGCTCGAGGATCTCGCCCTTGACGTCGACCGTGATCTTCTTCGACAGGTCGCCGTTGGCCACGGCGGTCGTCACCTTCGCGATGTTACGCACCTGATCGGTCAGGTTCGAGGCCATCGAGTTGACGTTCTCGGTCAGATCCTTCCACACGCCCGACACGCCCTTGACGTCGGCCTGGCCGCCGAGCTTGCCCTCGGTGCCGACCTCTTTCGCGACGCGCGTCACCTCGCTGGCGAAGCTGCGCAGCTGATCGACCATCGTGTTGATGGTGTTCTTGAGCTCCAAGATCTCGCCGCGCGCCTCGACCGTGATCTTCTGCGACAGGTCGCCGTTGGCCACGGCGGTGGTGACCTTGGCGATGTTGCGCACCTGGTCGGTCAGGTTGCCGGCGAGAACGTTGACGTTCTCGGTCAGGTCCTTCCACACGCCCGAGACGTCTTTGACGTCGGCCTGGCCGCCGAGCTTGCCCTCGGTGCCGACCTCTTTCGCGACGCGCGTCACCTCGCTAGCGAAGCTGCGCAGCTGATCGACCATCGTGTTGATGGTGTCCTTCAGCTCGAGAATCTCGCCCTTGACGCTGACGGTGATCTTCTGGCTGAGGTCGCCGTTGGCGACGGCGGTGGTGACCTTGGCGATGTTGCGCACCTGGTCGGTCAGGTTGCCCGCCAGCACGTTGACGTTGTCGGTCAGATCCTTCCACACGCCCGACACGCCGCGGACGTCGGCCTGGCCGCCGAGCTTGCCCTCGGTGCCGACCTCTTTGGCCACGCGCGTCACCTCGGCCGCGAACGAGTTGAGCTGGTCGACCATCGTGTTGATCGTATTTTTCAGCTCGAGAACTTCGCCGCGCGCGTCGACGGTGATCTTCTTCGACAGGTCGCCCTTGGCCACGCTGGTGGTGACCTCGGCGATGTTACGCACCTGGGCGGTGAGGTTGTTGGCGAGCAGGTTGACGTTGTCGGTCAGGTCCTTCCAGGTGCCGGCGACGCCGGGCACCTCGGCCTGCGCGCCCAGCTTGCCCTCGACCCCCACGGTGCGGGCGACGTCGGTCACCTGCTCGGCGAAGACGCCGAGCGTGTCGGTCATGGCGTTGATGGTGTCGGCGAGGGCGGCGATCTCGCCCTTGGCCTGCACCTTCAGCCGCTGCGAGAGGTCGCCGTTGGCGACCGCCGTCACGACGCGCGCGATGCCGCGCACCTGCGTCGTCAGGTTCGAGGCCATGAAGTTGACGTTGTCGGTCAGATCTTTCCACGTGCCGGCGACGCCCTTGACCTCGGCCTGGCCGCCGAGCTTGCCCTCGGTGCCGACCTCCTTCGCGACGCGCGTGACCTCGTCGGCGAACGAGTAGAGCTGGTCGACCATCTTGTTCATCACGTCTATGATCTGGAGGATCTCCCCCTTCACATCGACGTTGATCTTCTGCGTGAGGTCGCCGTTGGCGATGGCGGTCGCGACCTTGGACACGTCGCGGAGCTGAACCGTCAGGTTCGAGGCCATCGCGTTCACGTTATCGGTAAGATCTTTCCAGGTGCCCGCAACACCTTTCACATCGGCCTGCCCGCCGAGTTTTCCTTCCGTACCTACCTCTTTCGCGACTCGAGTCACTTCCGCTGCGAATGACCGAAGCGTGTCCACCATCGTGTTGATGGTGTTTTTGAGCTCGTAAATTTCGCCGCGCGCATCCACCGTGATCTTCTGCGACAAGTCTCCATTTGCAACCGCGGTCGTTACCTTTGCGATGTTACGTACTTGAGATGTTAAGTTACCCGCGAGCTGGTTCACATT
>DASTPP010000415.1:0-29493 GCA_035762175.1 Polyangiaceae bacterium
CTCGCCCTGCAGCTCGCCGCCGCCCTGGTCGGCCCGCTCGTAGACGCGGTTGATGGCGTCGACGACGGCCGAGCCGCCGGCGACGAAGGCCTCGACCGGCTTGCCGAAGAGGGCGCGCACGTCGTCGACGGCGGCGACGTCAAAGGGGTCGGCGAGCACGACCCGCACCGACGCCTCGCCCTCGTCGAGCGCCAGCACCCGGTGCTGCTTGGCGTACGAGATGGGCAGCCGGATCGCCACCGCCGTCGGCACCGCCTCGACGTCGATGCGCGGCAGGTAGGGCACGACCGCCTCGGCCGCCAGCGCCTGCGCCACGGCCGCCTCGTCGGCGGCGTTGGTCGCGACGACCAGCTCGCGCAGGTCGACCACGCCGCCGCGCTCGCGCTGGGTCGCCACGAGCGCGTCGAGCCGCTCGGGCGACAGCACGCCGTGCCGAATAAGGACCTCGCCGAGGTAGGGTTGGGCGCTCTGGCTCATGGCCCCCCCACTCTACTCTCTGCGGGGCGAGGGCGCCCCCCGGCTGCCGGGCGTGAGCACCGTCGGCCCGGTGCGATTCGACGAATTGCCGCGCCCGCCCGCCGGTGCCGTCTCGCCGCCGCCGCGCCGGCCGCCGCCCTCGGCGGGCGCCTGCACGGTCGTGCCCGCGCCGCCCGAGGGGCGCACGATGTCGGGCATCTCGATCGGCGTCGTCGGCTCGTGCGTCTTGCGGTCGCGCGGCTTGGTCGCGTCGGACAGCCGCCGCCGCTCGTCGTTCGACAGGTTCGCCTGCCGGATGTCTTCGAGCAGCCCGTTCAGGCGCGAGAAGTCTTTCGGCACCTCGTAGGGCCGCTGGTCAGCGAAGACGAAGTAGCGGTCGAGGAACTCTTGCCGCTCTTGCATCTTGCGCTCGAACACGGCCCTCAGGTCTTGCTGATCGCGCACCACGTAGGGCGTCAAGATGAGCAAGAGGTTCGTCTTTTTCTTGATGCTCTCCGTCTTACGGAAGAGCACCCCCAGCACGGGGATGTCGCCGAGCAGCGGCACCTTCTGCACCGCCGTCGTGTACTTGTCGCTCACCAGGCCGCCGATGACCACCGTCTGCTGATCTTTGACGACCACGCTCGTGTTGGCCGTCCGCTTGTTGATCGACACCGCGCCGAGCGTGCCCGACGGCGCCGTGCCCTGCTCGGAGATCTCTTCTTGGAGCTCGAGCCGCACCTCGTTCGAGTCGTTTATGTGCGGCGTGACCTTGATCTTCGTGCCGACGTCGGTGCGCGGCGCCGCCCCGAAGCCGCCGAGGCCGCCGAGGCCGCCGAGGCCGCCGAGCGCCCCGAGCGCCCCGGCCTGGCCGCCGGCCGCCCCCGCGAGCGCCGCCAGGTTGCCAAAGCCGCCCGAGTTCGTCTGCAGCGGAATATTCTCCCCCACGTTGATCTCGGCCGGCGTGTTGTCGGTCGCGATGATGTGCGGCGTCGCCAGCACGTTGGCGGTCGAGTTCTTCGTCAGCGCGTTCAAGAGCACGCCGAAGGCCGGGATCGAAACGCCGGTGCCGAGCAGGTTGGTCGAGTTGGGGAGGACCGGGCCGCGCACGCCGAGGGCGAAGCCCTGCAATTGGTCGGGCGAGGGGACGCCGATGGTGGACAGCGGGTTCAGGCCGCCGTAAATCGCGGTGTCGCCGTTGCCCGCGATCTTCTCCAGCGCGCCGCCGTGGTAGCCGACGCTGAGCTGGTCGCTGTCGCTGATCGACACGTCCATGATGACCGCCTCGATGAACACCTGGCGGCGCGGCTGGTCGAGCTTGTCGATGACGTTGCGGATCTGCGCGTAGTCGCGCAGCGACGACGTGATGATGACGCTGTTGGTCGCCTTGTCGGCCGTGATGCGCACCGCGCCCTCGAAGATGCCGAGCGGCACTTGGCCGCCGACGCCGCCGACGCCCGGGGTCGGCGTCGGCGTCGGGGGCGCGCCCGGCGGGTGGGGCGCCCCGGGCGCGCCGGGGATGGCGCCGCCGGCGCCGCCCAAGATCTGGTTGAGCACGGGCGCGAGCTCGTCGGCCATCGCGTGCTGCAGCGGCAGCACGTGGATGTCGCCGTCGCCCGTCGTCGGCGGCACGTCGACGCGCTTGATGACTTCGAGCATGCGCAGGTACGCCCGCTCGCTCGCGACGATGACGAGCGCCTTGCTGCGGTCGTCGGGCACGATCTTGGTGACGCGCGCCTCGCCCGAGCCGCCCCCGCCCGAGCCCGACACCGCGGCCGGCTGGTTGCCGCCGCGGCCCCCGCCGGCCGGCGCGGGCGCGCCGCCGCCCGCCTTGATGTCGAACAGGTCGTTCAGCCGCGCCGCCAGCTCGCTCGGCGTCACGTAGTGCACCGGCTCGACCCAGATCTGCTCGCCCGACGAGCCGACGTCGATCTCTTCGACCAGCTGCAGCATGCGCCGGATGTTCGACCCGGTGTCGGTGATGATCAGCAGGTTGCCCCCGCCGTAGGGCACGATCTCGCCCTCTTTCGACTTGAACTTGGTCAGCACCTGCGAGACCTCGTCGGCCCCGACGTGCTGCAGGCGGTAGAGCCGCGTGACGAAGCGGTCTTCGGCCGGCACCGGCTGCGCCGTGCCGTAGACCGGCGTCGTCTCGGTCGAGACGCCCTGCGTCTCGATGATCTTCAAGAAGCGCCCGTGCGGCACGACCGTCAGGCCGTTCGTCTCGAGCGCGACCAGGAACGCGCGGTACGCCTCGGCCACCGTCACCGGCGTGGGCGAGTAGAGCGTGACCTTCAACGACTTCATCTTCGAGCCGTAGATGAAGCGCTTGCCCGTCAGCCCGCCGATCCAGTTGACGAGGTCGGGCAGGTCGGCCTCTTGCAGGCCGATCGTGACCCCGCCGTTCGGCGCGCGGAACTGCGCCGCAGCCTCGGTCGTCGTCGGCGCGCTCGTCGCGTCGCTCGTCGCGTCGCTCGTCGGCCGGAAGGGCGCCGCGGGCGGCGGCGGGGCGGCCGGCACCGCGGTCGGGAACGAGCCGGCCGCGCCGGGCGCCGCCACCGCGGGCGTCACCGGCGAGGCCGCGTTGGCGCTCGCGGCGCCGCGGGGCGCGCGCACCGTCGGCGAGCGGCCTTGCCCGTGGGCCAACGTCACCACGCCGGCCATCGAGGCCACGACGGCGCAGGAAGAAAGGGCAGAGATTCGTTTCATCGGGTCGGGGTCGAAGGGGGGTCGATAAGGTGCCGGTCGCTCAGCCGTTGCGTCGCTTGCCCTGGTTCTCTTCGCCCAGGCCCGGGGGCTTCTGGGGGCCCTCGCTCGAGCCGCCGGGCTTGGGCGCGCCGGTCGACGGGGTCGCGGGCTTCGGCGCCTCGGCCCCCGCGGGCAGCACCGAGCCCACGGCGAGCACGGAGGCCAAACACACGCCCCCGACCCAGAGCGTCGACCCCTCGAGGCCGAGCGTCGGCAGGAAGCGCTGGCTCAGGTAGCCCGATCCGTCCCGGAAGACATACAAAGGCTCGTGGACAAGGATTGCCACCGAGAGCGATCTCGTCAGGACGGCGTTCATGATCCCTCGAAGCGAGCTCCCCCCAGCTCCGTGCGCGTGAGGTCGCAAAACTGCTCGAACCGCTCGGCCATCCGATCCCGAACCGAGGAGGCGCGGCCCGCGGCGATCGCCTGCTCGAGGATCTGGGCCGTATAGGCGATGTGCCGCGTCTCGTCCCGCAGCAGCGTCGAGATCAGACCCCTCACTTTCTTGAGGTGCTCGGGCGGGCAGTGCTCGAGGACGGCCGGCCAGGGGAGGAGCTGGTGGACGCGGGTGCGGATCTCGCCGATGTTCATCTGCACCATCTCGTCCAGGGTCACCTCGATGGGATCGGGAGGAGTCCTGCGATGCGGAGTCACACGAAGAGAATGGCGCGGAGAGATCTGCTGGAGCGCCTGCTCCACCTCTCCCTCGGCGCAGCCGGGAAAGGTCCACTGCAGGATTTTCACGTAGTATTGCGCGTGGTTCGATTCGTCGACCGCGTGCTGGTGGACGTTCCGGGCCACCAGCTCGGACGCCACCTCGCCAACCATCTTCCAGAGGACCTGCGCCCCCTCTCCCTCCTTCTTCGCGTTGATCACCAGCGAGCGAGCGAGCCACTCGGGCTCGCTCGCTCGCTCGCGAAAGAGTGCCCCATAGGACGGAGCCGCGAAGGGAGGAGCACGATCACCCACCACTTCCCGGAACACATCGGCGAACCTAGGAACCTCGACTCCAGAGCTGAATAGCGCGCTAAATATCTGCTCCGAAAGCTCTGCGGCGTCCTCTGGCGCTGCTGTCCATCCGATGGGGCAGTCCATTACTTCTTCACCTGATCTTTGCAAGCCTGGAACGGGCAGTTTCATGCCACGGAGTCGTTGCTCTTGATGGTGACCACGTCGTTGAGCGAGAGCTTCACGGGGGCGTTCTGGCTCTGCCGCGTCTGCTTGTGAAAGCTCATATTGAATCTCCTTAAAAAAGTTCGATTTCTGCGCGCGACGGGGATTTTTTCCCCGCGGTTAGGACGCTGAGCACCAAAGCAACCCGTGTGCCACGAGCTCTCCGGGGTGACGGACCTCGCGGACACCGTGATCTTCGATGAATGAGCGTGAAGCGAGGTCTGACCGCGCCAGCGCCGGCAATCGTTGCCACCCCGAGGCTGGCAAGAGTTGCCAGGATGGCAAACACTGCCGGCGGGCGGCGCTCAGTACTGAGCATTCGCCACATTTTGTGCTCACTTTCGAGCGCTTCGAGAACGCGCGCGCCTGCGCGAACTTCGTCGAGGCCTCTGCGGATGGTGATCGAGCCTAGAGGTCCGCCGGATGATTTGCCGGTGTAACCGCCGAGGTCGTCGATCCAACGGGTTGCCTGCGCGATGGAGGGCATGGCATCGGGAACGGACACGTAGCTGAAGGATCCCCCCATTTCGTGGCGGAATTTTGGCGAATTTAGCGTGGATTTCGGTGCGCCAGGACAAGTCTGGGTGAGGAGGAAGCCATGTCGTCGCGGAACAGCAGAAACCTCACGAAGCGACCCAGCGGGTTGAAATCCCGCCCGGCCAAGGCACGAGCCGCCAGCCGGAAGCGAGTCTTGCGTGGTGCCCGGGCGACCGGGACTGCGAAGCGTAGACAGCGAGCACGCGGGCCGCGTGATGGAGCCCCGAAAGGAAGAGTGTCGTGGGAGCCGACGCCGTCGAAATCGCGGAAGGCAACATCGTCGGGGAAGCAGAAGCCCTACCTGCCAATGTGACGTGAGACAGCCACCCCCTGGAAATGTAGGAACGCAGGGCGGAGACTGGAGTCCCGCGTCATGCCCAAGCCGTCGTCCGTCCCCCTCGCCCTCGTGAACGCTTCGCCCGCCGGGGCGAAGCCCAAGCGCCGCGCCTTCACGGCGGCCTACAAGGTGTCGATCGTCGAGCAAGCCGACCGGTGCACCGAGCCCGGCCAGCTCGAGGCGCTCTTGCGGCGCGAGGGGCTGTATTCGTCGCACCTGTCGAAGTGGCGCAAGCAGCTGCGCCTACGCGGCCGCGACGGGCTCGCGGCCACGCGCCCCGGGCGCAAACCGACGCGCGACCCGAAGGACGCGCGCATCGCCGAGCTCGAGGCCAAGGCCGCGCGCCTGGAGAAGAAGCTCGTGGTGGCCAACGAGTTGCTCGCCCTGCAAAAAAAAGTCTCGCAGCTTCTGGGGATCGCCTTGCCGGGCGACGAGACGCCGTGATGGACGCGCTCGAACAGACGCCCGCGGTCGTGCCGGTGGCGGTCGCCTGCCGCGCGCTCGGCGCCAGTCGCGCCACGCTCTACCGGCGCACCGCGCCGCCCGCACCGCCCCGGCCGCGCGGGCCGCGGCGCGCGCCCCGCCGACTCGGCGACGAGGAGCGGGCGCACGTGCTGTCGGTGCTCGACTCGCCCGCCTACGTCGACCAGCCGCCGGCCGAGGTCGACGGCGCGCTCTTGAGCGCGGGCACGTACCTGTGCTCGGTCCGGACGATGTACCGGGTGCTCGCCGCCGCGGGCGAGGCGCGCGAGCGCCGGGCGCAGCGCCGCCACCCACCGCGCGCGGTGCCGCGCCTGGTCGCCACGGCCCCCAACCAGGTCTTCACCTGGGACATCACCAAGTTGGCCGGCCCCTTCGCCGGCGTCTTCTATTACGCCTACGTGATGATTGATCTCTTCAGCCGCTACGTGGTGGGCTGGCTGCTGGCCGAGCGCGAGACGGCGGCGCTGGCCGAGCGGTTCGTCGCCGACACGATCGCCGCGCGCGGCGTCGACCCGACGGCGTTGACGATCCACCAAGACCGCGGGGCGCCCATGACGTCGGGGTCGATGGCCCAGCTGTGCGCGACGCTCGGGGTGACGCAGAGTTTTTCGCGGCCGCGCGTCTCGGACGACAACCCGTTCAGCGAGGCGCAGTTCAAGACGCTGAAGTACCAGCCCGACTACCCCGGGCGCTTCGATTCGCCGCCCGAGGCGCGCGGCTACCTCGGGGCGTTCTTCGGCTGGCACAACGACGACCACCACCACGAGGGCTTGGCGCTCTTCACGCCCGCCGACGTCTACTTCGGGCGCGTGGCCGAGGTCGCGGCGCGGCGGCAGGCGGCGCTCGACGCGGCCTTCGCCGCGCACCCCGAGCGCTTCGTGCGCGGCCGGCCCGTGGTGCCACTGCCGCCGCACGAGGTCGCCATCAACCCGCTCACTGGCCCGTCGAAGGCCGACGCGCCCTCGGCCCCGGCTATCCCGAGCTCGGAGCCTCCGCCGGAGGCATCCCTCCGCCCGTCGCCTGCGGCCTCGCCAGGCGACCGCGCGCAGCCGCCGTCCAGGGCGGCGAAGCCGGCGAGCGGAGCGAGCGAACCCTTGACGGCGGCGAGCACGGTCGCACGCTCCGGCCCCCGACGGGCCTCGCCCTCGCTCCCCGTCACCCCTCCCTAATTTCGCTTCGACGCTGTCTCGTCGTCATTGACAGGTTCCGCTGGTCGTCCGGCCCTACGAACTCGCCTTGGGCTTCTAGCGCCGACCGCTTTCGCCGCCCCGACGACGTCGCCAGACATCTCCGACCCGGCGGGGAGGAGGGCGACTTTCTTGCTGTCCCCGCCGGAGCGTCGCTGGCTTTGCTCCCAAGCAGGCATTGCCAAGGGGCGCCATGGCCGACCGCGTCGACTACTACTTCCGCCAGAAGGTGACCGAGGCCGAGCTCGACCTGGGCTTCGAGCTGCTCGAGCGCGCCGACCGCAACCTCGCCGCCGACGTCGGCCTCTTCGGCATCGTCGCGGGCGCCGCCCCCGCCCCGCACAGCCCCCTGCCGGGCCTCTCGGTCGACCTGACGGCGCCGGCGCGCGCCTACGACCGGGCGGGCCAGCGCGTCTTCTTCGGCACCGGGCAGACCGTGGACTGCTCGGTCGACCACAACGGCCTGCCGACCGAGGTCACCGCCGCGGGCAACGAACGCTGGCTGAGCGTCTTCCTCCGCTTCGACCGCTCCCTCTCCGACCCGCGCACCGACGGCAACTCGCAGCAGGTGCTCTTCCGCCGCGACGAGTCGTTCGCGCTCGTCGTGCGCCAGGGCCCCGAGGCCCCCGCGGGCTCGGCCCCGAGGCCCCCGCTCGAGGAGGCGGAGCTGCTCGTCTGCGACGTGCGGCGCACGGCCGGCCAGACCCAGATTGTCGGCGTCGACCTCGACCTGACGCGCCGGCAGGCCTTCGTCTTCGCCCCGGCCGGCGCGGTGTCGGTCGTCGCCGGGCTCTGGAAGGCGCTCGCGACGACGGCCTCGACGGTGCAGCAAGCGCTCGACTCGGCCGATGGGCTGCTCGCCCAGCAAGGGGGGCGTCTCAGCGCCCACCTCGAGGCCACAGCCGGTGCCCACGCGGCCTCCGCCGTCGCCGTCGCCGACGCGGCAGGCCTGCTCGGCGCCGCCCACGTCGAGGGCGCGCTCGCCGAGATTCTCGGCGCCTTCAGCGCAGGGCACGTCCGTGCCAACGAGGGCGATTCCGGGGGCCTTCACCGCGCCATCCGCCAGCCCGTGCTGGGCTCGGGGCGCGTGCTGCTCTTCGAGTCGGGCGTCACGGGGGCGAACGAGACGCGCCTTCGGGTCTACGGCGACGACGGCTCGGTCTGGGTCACCTTCAACGCCGCCTGGAACGGCGCGGCCTGGGCGCGCGACACGGCCTCGTTCTACGCCGGCGGCTTCCGCTTCGCCCGCCACGAGTTCGCGCTCCTGCACGACGACCTGCTCGCCCCCGCGTTCGCCGACTTCGCCAAGCAGTGGACCTTGCGCATGAACGCGGAGGTCAACTCCGGCTTCGAGACCCAGGGCGCCATCCGCGAAGTGGGCCGCCTGGGCCTGCACACGAGAAACCCGACCTTGGCCGTGGCCAACGCCACCGCCGGCGGCGCCGTCACCTTCCGGAGCCGCTTCCCTGGGGCGCCCTCGAGCATCACGCTCGCGCCGAAATCGAGCTTCAAGCTGCCGACGCCGAGCGTGTTCGAGGCCGACCGCGACGGCTTCGGCGTCTTCGCCCACGCCTCACTCACGGCCGACGCGGTGGCCTACTGGCACGGCACGTACACGGCGGTGGCCTGAGTGACGGTGGCGGAACTGACGGGGGCGGAGCTCGTGCAGGCCTGTGTCGTCTGTGGCGCGCAGCATCGCCTGCCCCTCGCCACGCTGCGGGCGGGCCTCGGCGAGGGCGAGGAGCGCCGGACGGGCACCCTCGCCCTGCCTCCCTGCGGGCAGTGCGGCGCGGTCGAGTTCCTCCTGCGCTCGCCCGAGGGCGAGCCGCCGCACCCTTCGCCGGGCAGCCCTGGCCACTTGCATCGCTTGCTCGTCGACCACTTGCACGGCCGCCTCGCCCTCGCCGAGGAGGGGGACGGCGGGGGTCCGAGCCGCCCTCGCCCGGGGCCGAGCGACGAGGAACTTTCGCGCTGGTTCCCGGGTGGCCTTCGCCTGCCGCCCTCGAAGGCGGAGGCGCTGCGGCCGACCGGGCCCGACGACCCGGTCCTGCGGGCCATCGCCGCGGGAAAGGGCCGCGGCTAGCGCCGGCCCCGACCGGACCTCCCCCGCGCCTTCGGGCGCCCGAACGACCCGGCCCGCACCGCAGCGTGCCGGCCCCCCCGAACCCGAACCCCGAGGCCCCGGAGGCCCCGCCCCCCGAGCCTCCGCATGACCCCTGCCGACGACCGAACGTCTCGACCCGCCCGGGCGCCCGAGCGCGCCCCGCACGTCCTCCTCTTCTACCGAAACCGCTTCGCCGCCCCGGCGAACGCCTTCGCCCCCGTGCCGCAGTGCCACATCGGCCTGGGGGTCAACGCCCTGCACACGACGCGCGTGCTCCGAAGGCTCGGCGTGCCGGCCTATCCCTACGGCGTTTGGACGGTGAGCGACCTCCGCGCGCGCCTCCGCGAGCACCCCGAGGCGACGCACGCGGTGCTCGAAGCGCCCTGGGTGCCGCGCGACGAGACCGAGGCCCTGCTCGCCGCCTACCCGCACGTGCACGTCGTCGTGCGGTGCCACTCGCAGATCGGCTTCTTGCAGGTCGAGGCGAGCGCCATCACGCTGCTCAGGAACCTCCTGCTCCTGCAGGAGAGCGTGCTCAACCTCTCGGTCGCGGGCAACAGCCCGCGCTTCACCCGCTTCGTCGAGCGCGCCTACGGCGGCCGCTGCGCCTACCTGCCGAACCTCTACGACGCCGAGCGGTCTCCGGCAGCGGGCCGAGCACCCCTGCGGGGCGAAGGGCGCCCCTTGCGCGTCGGCAGCTTCGGCGCGATGCGCCTCCTGAAGAACCACACGACCTCGGCCGCCGCGGCCCTGCTCGCCGCCCGCGCGCTCGGCCGCGAGCTCGCCTTCTGGGTGTCGGTCGACGGCAATGATTACGGGGGCATGAGCATCGTGCACGCCCTGCGCGCGATGTTCGCGGGGCTGCCGTGGGCGACGCTCGTCGAGCAGCCCTGGCAGGACTGGCCCGCCTTCCGCCGCACGGTCGCGCACATGGACCTGTGCCTGCAACTGTCGCACACCGAGACGTTCAACATCACGACCGCCGACGCCGTGGCCGAGGGCGTTCCGTGCGTGGTGAGCCCCGCCATCGAGTGGGCCCCCGACGCCTGGAAGGTCGACAGCGACCGGCCCGAGGACGCCGCGCGCGTCGCCCTGCAAGTGCTCGCCACGGACGAGGCGCCGGCCGAGGGCAAGGGCGCGCTCGAGCGGTTCGTGCGGCGGGCGGGGCTTCACTGGCTCGCCTTCCTCGGCCGGCTCACCGACCCGGACGCCCTCGCCCTGCTCGGGGAGGACGGCGGACGTGGCGGCCTGGGTCCTATCGCTGCTCTTCGTGCTACAGCCGGACGCGCCCTGGCGCGCGAGCTACCCCGCGACGGCGCGCGCCATCGCCGAGGCGGCAGAAAAGTCCGAGCCCCTCTTCCCCGGGCCCGACGGCCGCGCCCGCACCGCCGCCCTGCTCGTGGCGGTCGCCTACCACGAGAGCCGCTTCGACCCGAAGGCCGTGGGCGACGGGGGGCGGTCGTTCGGGCTCTTCCAGCTGCAGCGCGGGGGCGCGTCGAACTTCTCCCCCGAGGTCGCCGCGCGGCGGTCGCTCGCCTTCCTCCGTTCTTCCCTGAAGGCGTGCCGCGGCCGCCCCGAGGACGAGCGGCTCGCGGCGTACGCCTCGGGCCGCTGGGACCGGGGCCTCGAGGCCTCGCGCGCCCGCATGGCCCTCGGTCGGGCGCTCGTCGCCGGGCACCCGCCGCCCGAGCCCGCTCGGGAAGCGCCGTGAACGACCTCGAGCGCGTCGCCGTCGTCATCGCCCTGGTCGGCGCCTTCCGCGCCCGCAACGCCGCGGGGCACCTGTACGCGCCCTTCCTCGAAGGCAACGCGGTGACGCTCGTGGCCGCGCTCGTGGGCGCGGCCCTCTGTACGATCGGCAGCCCGTCCTCGCCCTGGCACGCGCTCGCCCGCGGCGTGGTGCTCGGGACGGTGGCGGCGGGAGTCATGACGGCGCTCACGTACGCCGGCGACCACGTCGGCACCGCCCTCGGCCGCGCCCTCGCCTCCACCCATCCGAGGCCCGGGGACGCCCAGGCGTACGCCGGCGAAGCTGCCTCCCGCGAAGGGAGGCCGCACCCGTGACGCACCTCCGCCGCCGAGGACCGGTGGAAGAGGGCCCGGCCGTGAGCCACCTGCGCCCGCCGAGACGCCGCCCTATGCGCCTGTCCCCCTCGGGACGCGTCGCCCTCGGCCCCGGCGGCCGGCCCCGCCCCCGGGCGTCCGAAGACGCGATCGCGCGTCGATTCACCAACACTCGATCGCCGACGGCAAAGGAAGGGGCAGAGAGGCGCCCGCGCGAGAACGCGCTGCGGGCCGCCCTCGCCTCGACCCAAGGAGAATCCCTATGCGCAAGCTCGGCGGCTTCATCACTCTCTTCTTTTGTCTCCTCGCGACGGCCGGCGCCGGGTGCGCCGCGCCCGACGGCGCCGGGCCCGAGGTCACCGGCGAGTCGCTCGGCGAGCGCCAGGCGGAGGCCAACGTGGCTTGCCCGGACAAGGCAGATATTTGCCCCGACCTGTGCGTCGCCAATGACCGAGTCTGGAAGGGCAAGCGCGACCCGGACGACGGCGCTTGTGTCTGCCTGCCCGACCTCAGCGGCGGCGGCGCGAGCGGCGGCGGCGGCAGCCTGCTCTGTTATTACACGATCGTCGAGCATACGTCGGGCCACTACGACGTCATCTTTAACGGGTGCTTTCCGGTTTATTGAGGGCCTCGTCGCCCCCCCTCGCGGCGCCCTCCCCCGGGGTGCGTCGAGCGCCCCCGATCGAAATTGGGGGGCGGCCTCGCTTTGTGCCAACGCCGGCAGGGGCGGCGGCAAACTGGGGGGCCATGCGCGTGCCCGACCCCCTCCTGCATGACGAAATTGTTCGGAACGCCGCCTGGGTCCGCCGCCTCGCCGCGACGTTGACGCAGGGCCAAGACCCCGACGATCTCGCGCAAGAGACCTGGCTGGCGCTCCTCGAGGCGCCGCCGCCCGAGGGGGCGTCGGCGCGACCTTGGCTCGCGGGCATCGCGCGCAACCTCGCGCGCATGCGGCGGCGCGGCAAAGGGCGGCGGCGCCGGCGCGAGGCCGAAGCGGCGGCCGGGACCGAGCACGAGGCGGCCGGGGCGGAGGCGCTGCTCGAGCAGGTCGAGGCGCAGCAGCAACTCGGGCGGCTCTTGCTCGGGCTCGACGAGCCCTTCCGGGCCACGGTGCGGCTCCGCTACGAGGAGGGCCTGACGGCGGCCGAGATCGCGCGGCGCGAGGGCATTCCGGCGGGCACGGTGCGCTGGCGGCTGAAAGAGGGGCTCGACCGGGTGCGCGCGGCGATGGAGCGCGAGGAGGGCCGCGAGGGCGCGCGGCGCAGGCTCTGGTTGCTCGCGTTCGGGCCCGAGCTCGGCTCGGGTGCCCGGCCCGGAGGCGGCGCGGCCGGGGCGTTGCGGCCCGGGCCCGAAGGGGTCGCGGCGCGAAGCCAGGCGGCGAGGGCCCGTGCCGGGGGCCCGCGGCGACGAGGCGTGTCACCCCGGTCGCTCGTGGCGGGGCTCGCGCTCCCCGCGCTGCTGGGGCTCGTCGGGCTCGCGCTCCTTCGCCGAGGCCCGCCGCCGGCGCCCCGCGAGCGGGCCCGGCCCGGGGCCTCGCCGGCGCCCCAACGCGAGGCCGCCCTCGCCCCGCCGGGCGCGCGGCGCACGAAGCCGGCGGGCCCCCGCGCGCCGGTGGCACGGGCGGCCTTCGACCCGGGCGCTGTCGCCGGCGCCATCGGGGGTGTCGTGCTCGATTCGAATGCGAAGCGCGGCGTCGCGGGCGCCCGCCTCGTGTTCGCCCGCGGCGACGAGAGCTTCGAGGTCGAGGCCGGCGAGGGCGGCGCGTTCGCCTTCGTCGCCGAGACGCCGGGGGCGTACGCCCTCGTTTCGGCGCACGCCGAGGGCTACTTCGCGTTCGCCCCCGAGTGGGGCCAGAGCCCCGTCGTGGCCGTCGCCCGCCCGAGCCGGCGCGTCGAGGGGCTTTCGGTATACCTCGAGGCCGCGCACGACTACCGCGGCCTGGTCGTCGGGCCGGCGGGCGAGCCGGTGGCGGGCGCGCAAATCGGGCTGCGCGAGCCGCCGCACCGCGAGCGAGCGCCCGACCCGCTGCCCGAACGCTACACGACCGACCGCGCGGGCGCGTTCTGGTTTCGCGCGCCCGAAGGCGCGGCGCTCGAGGCGACCGGGCCCGGCTACGGCGGCGGCCAGGCCCTGCTCGATCAAGGGGTCGTCTCCTCGCGCGAGCTCACCATCCGCCTGCCGCGGGGCGACGCCGGGCCCGGGCCGCGGCGCGAGGCGCTCGCGGGGCGCGTCGTCGACGAGGCGGGCGAGCCGGTCGCGGGCGCGCTCGTGCGCGGCGAGCCGGAGGCGGACGGGGGCTCGCCGCCCGAGCCGACGCTGACCGACGCGGCGGGCCGCTTCGCCTTCCCCGCGCTCGCGGCGGGCGCCTACCGGCTGCTCGTCGCCCGCGGGGGCGGCGTGCCGCGCGCGTTCGCGGGGCAGCGCACGGGCGAGACCGGCGCGAGGCTCGTGCTGCGCCGGGGCGGCGCCGTCGAAGGGCGGGTAGTGCGGGCGGCGGGCGGCGAGCCGGTGCCCTCGTTCACGCTCTTTCTGACCGAGCCGCTGGGGCTCGGGCGGCGGCCGGTGAACGTGCGGGCGGTGGTCGACCCCGAGGGGCGCTTCCGGCTCGACGACGTGCCCGAGGGGCCTTACCACTTGCTCGCCCTCGCGGCGGGCTTCGGGGCGTCGGCCGAGCGGCCGCTGCGCGTGAGCGCCGGTGAGGCGTCGGCGCCCTCCGACCTCGCGCTGCCCGACGGCGGTAGCCTGCGCGGGCGCGTCGTCGCCGCCGAAGACGGCCGGCCGATCGAGGGCGCGTGGGTCGACGTGTACCGCCCCGCGCTCTCGGGGCCCGACGTCCTGCCGCCGAGCCGGGTGGTCCTGACCGACGCCGAGGGCGCCTTCACCTTGCACGGCGTCGAGCCCGGCCTGCGCTCGATCATGGTGGGTGCGGCTGGCCGGCACCGGCGCCTGCTCTCGGGCATCGTCGTCGAAGAGGGGGCCGAGGCCGAGCCGGCCCTCGTGCCGCTGCCGGCGCCCGCGCCGGGCGAAGCCCCCGGCACGTACCTCGGCGGCCTCGGGGCGATCTACCAGGCGACCGAAGACGCGATGAAGATCTTGAGCGCGTGGCCCGGGGGCGGCGCGGCCGAAGCGGGGCTCGCGGCGGGCGATGAGATCGTGGCGCTCGACGGCGTGCCGATCGTCGAGCTCGGGTCCGACGAGTTCCTCGAGCGGTCGCGCGCGCCCGAGCAGGGCGTACCGGCGCGCGTGCTCGTGCGCCGAGCCGGCCGGGGCCCGGCCGTCGAGCTCGTCGTGCCACGCCGGCTGGTACGGCGCTGAACTGCCGAGGCACTGCGCCGGGCCTTCTCGCCTCTCGGCACGCTCTCGCCACACGTGTCGGGCCCCCGCCAGCGCGGCGGGCCGCCCGCGTCAAGGCCGGGCGTGCGCGGGCCCCGGGCGCCGCCCGTAGCGCGCGCGCAGTCGGAGCACGTCGTAGAGCATCAAGGGCGCTTCGACGAGCGGCGAGACGCGGCTGCGTGGATCGTGCCGCCAGGCGACGGGTACCTCTTCGACGCGCAGGCCGAGGGCGCGGGCCAGGGCCAAGACCTCGACATCGAAGGAGAAGCGGTCGAGGGCCGCGTGGGCGAAGACCTTGAGGGCCGCGGCGCGCCCGAAGAGCTTGAAGCCACATTGGCTGTCGTCAACGCCCTCGAGCACGAGGCCGCGGACGAGCGCGCCGAAGGCCCGCCCGAGGGCCGCGCGCAGGGGCCCTTGGCTGCGCCGCGCCGGGCCCGAGAGCCGGCCGCGCGAGCCGAACACAACGTCGGCGCCCCGGTCGGCGACGGCCCAGAGCCGGTCGAGCTCGGCGATGGGCGTCGACGAGTCGGCGTCCATGTAGAGAATACGCTCTCCGAGGCTGGCGTTCACCCCGGTCCGCACGGCCGCGCCCTTGCCGCGGTTGCGCCCCAGGCTCACCCAGCGTACGCGCCGGTCGGCTAGGGCGTGGCCTCGCGCGATGGCGCAAGTCTCGTCGCGCGAACCGTCGTCGACGACGATGATCTCGGCCCGGAGGCGACGCGCGTCGAGGTAGGCGAGGGCCGTTCGCAGCGTGGGGCCGAGGCGCGGCGCCTCGTTGAACGCGGGGATCACCACCGAGAGCGCCGGTCTTTCGATTTCGATCATGGCCGTGGTAGGGGGGCGAGAGGGCGGTCGTGAGGGGCGAGTTACGTGGGGGTTCGGGGCGCGGGGGCGGGGCGGTCAAGGTCGGCGCGCGTGCAGGCCGTACACCGAGGTCGGTCCGAAGCCGTCGCGCCCGACCATGACGACGAGGCCCGCGCGGCGGGCGGTGCCGAGAGCCTCGCGCAAGCGCGCGCCGTCGACTCGTAGGCGCGTCTCGCGCCCCTCGAAGGAGGCCCTGACGCCCTCGGGCATGGCGAGGTGCCGTCGCTCGGCGTACGCCCCGTCGTAGCCCTGGTCGGCGGGCGAGCCCGCCTTGCAGTAGACGCGCAGCGGGCTGTAGATGCCGCAATAGAAGCCCCAGGCGTAGGGCAGGCGCACCCGCCGCGAGGGGTCGAAGCTCGGCGAGAGGGGCGGCGTCGCGGGCAGCGGTACGAAGAAAAGGTGGACGTTCGTTTGCGCCCAGTCGCGCACCGGCGCCTCGGTCTCGACGATCACTTCGAGCCCCTCGCCGTCGGGCCTGGCGGCGACGCGGCGAAGGGCGTGCGAGCGCGGGTCGAAATCTGGATAGGCGGCCGGGGGCTCGCGCCGCTCGCAGGCGGCGTCGGGGGCGCCGACGACGAGCGAGCAGGCGTCGACGAAGCCCACGTAATCGCGGGCGGTGGCCACCGTCAAATGCAGGGGGTCCGGCAGGGGCTTGCCCAGGCGGGCGTAGTACGCGCGCAGCGGCAGCCCGGCAGAGAAGTCGGGGGAGGCCGATCGGAGCGACGCCCCCGCCTCGGGGCCCGTGAGCAGAGCCGGGCCGCGGTCGGCGCCGTAGATCTGCGGCGTATAGCCCTGGACGGCCGGCGCCATCACCCCGATGCGCAGATCGCGCCCGTGCGGCAGCGCGAGGCCCGAGCGCACCGGGTAACCGAGCCCCTCGAAGACCCCCGCGTCGTCGCTCAGCGTGTAGCCAGCGTCCGCCGCGGCGGCGCCGCCGACGAAGAAGTAGAGGTTCTGGTCGGCCGCGTTCGTGAACCCGCCGGCGAGCCGCACGTCGACGACTAGGTCATCGCCCGCCCAACGTGCTCGCGCGCTCTCGACGGCGAGATCACGCACCGGCGACAAGGTCAGGGGGAAGGACGCCTGCGAGCCGGCCACGTCCGGACACTCGCCCGGGTCGCCGTCGAGCGCGATCGCGCAACGTAGCCCCTCGGCGAGCGCCTCCTGCCTCTCGCCCCGGGCCGGCGCCGCGTCGCACCCGCTCTCCGCGAAGGCGGCGACGGCCGCGGCTGCGAAGGCCGCCCGAATCTCATCAAGTACGGCGGCCCCTCTCGCGCGACGATGAATCATGACCGGCCCTCTCGCGCCAAGCGCTTTCTCGCTTCCGTCCGCTCGTAGAGGCCCCAGGCGAAGAACGCGACCCAGGCCGCGGCGCTCAGCGCGTAGCCGGCCCAGAAGGGAGCCGGGCGCCGATACTCGAGGCGCATCGTGCCCTCGCCGAGGGCCAGCATGTGCGGAAACCCTCGGTAGAGGGGCCACTCTTCGCCGCGCTCGTCGAACAGGTGAAACCCCGGGAGCCACGCGAGCTTGACCTTGAAGAGGCTCGGACGACCCGCCGGCAGTTCGATGAGGTACGAGCCCGGGCCCGT
Source organism: Polyangiaceae bacterium (assembly GCA_035762175.1). GTDB lineage: Bacteria > Myxococcota_A > Polyangia > Polyangiales > Polyangiaceae > DASTPP01. The sequence goes on from DASTPP010000415.1 coordinate 16,876, forward strand.
CTTCACGAGGTCGAGCGGGGAGGGCGGCGCGTCGGGCGCTACGCCCGCGGCGTCCAGGGCGGCCTGCAGGGGGGCCCAGGCCTCGCGCTCGACCAGCGCGTAGCGCGCGTAGTCGCCCTGCTCGCAGGCGGGGCCCAGGGCGTGGAAGTAAGGGTTGTAGAAGTGCGGGCCGCGCCGCTCGAAGCGCCTCAGCTCGGCCGGCGGGAAGAGCTCGACGGCCGCGTTGAGCGCCTCGACGCCCCCGGGCCGGCGCCGGACGTTCGCGACGCGAAAGGGCGCGCCGTTGACCCGGAGCGGCGCCTCGGGCACGAGCTCGAACCGGGGTGTGTGCCCGTCGGCGAACGCGCGCTCGTAGCAGGCTGTGCGCGAGCCGACGGCGCCGAGCGGCCCGCGGGGCGCCGGGCCGTGGGCGGCGAGCACCCGCTCGTCGACCGAGAGGTGCTCGACGTTGTAGTCGGCGAGAAAGTGGTCGAGCACGCACTGCTGGAAGGCGCAGTCGAAGTTCGAAAAGAAGAAGTGGTCGAGAATGACCGGGCGGCCGAAGAGCGTGGCGACGTACGAACTGACGAGGTGGTTCGCCTCGGCGCTCTCCCAGAAGAGGCCCTTGGCCCCCCGCGCCCGCTCGTCGAGGACGTTCAAGTAGTTCTCGACGGCGAAGTCGAAGGACCGCGCATACTGGACGACCAGGTGGCGGCCGAAGCCCCGTTCGTCGGCCGGCGGCGCCCCGCGCTCGAAGTCGGTGCCCTGCGTGAGCCGGCCCGGGTGCGTCAGGCCGGCGCGCTGGGGCAAGCGGGCGAGCGCCCAGCCGACCCCCGCGAGCGCGCAGGCCAGGGCAGCGCGGCGCCGGAGGCCGCCAGAGAAGCGCGCGCCGTCGAGGGCCGCGGCGGCCGCCGCCGGCAAGAGGACGAGGCCGCAGACATCGAAGCGGTAGTAGTGCAGCCGCGGCAGCCACGCCGCGCCCTCGAACGCGCGCGCGACGATCGAGGGGAGCGTGAGGGCGATGACGGCCGCGGCGAGCCTGCGCGCGGCCGGCGTCGGGCCGAGCACCGCGACCGGCAGGCAGGCGAGCGCCGCCGGCGCGGCCGTCTCGGCGACCGAGACGAGGTTCTTCACGAGCAGCCCGCGGTAGGCGAGAAAGGGCACCCAGAAGAGCGCGCTCATGCCGGCCGCGAGGGCGAACGCGGTGACGAGCCGGCGCGAGCGCAGGCGGGACGCCGAGAGCGCGACGAGCGCGAGCCCCGCCAGGCCCATGATGAGGTGCGACAGGACGAGCCCCGAGAGGAGCGCGGCGAGACGCCGGGGCCGCGGCCTCCCGTAGAGCTCGGCCGCCAGGGCGAGGTAGAACGCGCCGCCGAGGCACTGGCTGGTCACCCCGACCCGAACGGTGTCGACGAAGCTAAGCCCCTGGGCGAAGCCCTCGGCCTTGTGAGCGTAGAAGAGCAAGACCGAGGCGCCGACGAAGAGCGCGCGCGACGGCGGCCGCCGCAGCCGCAGCGCGAGCGCCCCGACCCCGGCGAAGTAGGCGCCGACGGCGAGCGCCAGGTAGGCTTTGTAGGCGACGAGGGGCGCCACCGGCGCGAGCAGCAAGGCGCCGAGCAGGGCGTCTTCGAGCGGCGGGTAGAAGAGGTTCTGGACGTAGCCGAGGAAGGCGGCGTCGTTGAACGTGTGGAAATACCCCCGCCGGAAGCTCATGGCGCTCGCGAGGTGCCCGGCGACGTCGATGCTGAAGAGGTCGAGCCGCGTAGCCACCATCGCGGACCCGTAGAGGGCGGCCGCGAGTAGCGCCGCGGCGAGCGCCGGGCGGCGGACGACGAGCGAGCGGCGCCGGCGGGCCGAGGTGTGCGCCGAGGGCCGGGCCAGGGGCCGCCCGCGAACGCCGCCCGCCGACGCCGCCCCGGGCGGGTCGCCCCACCCGCCCGGGCAACCCGACGCGCCCTCGGCCGCCACGCTCAGCCCCCCTCGGACGTGCCCGAACCGTTGCCGCCCGAAACGTTGCAGTAGTTCGGCCGCAACACGTAGACCCGGACGGTACCGCCCACGCCCATGTCCTGCAGCCACGAGGCCGTTTTCGGGTTGTTGATCGTGGGCCCGCTGCCAGGCGCCCCCGGCTTGCCGCGCGAGTGAGCGAGCTCGGTCGGCGAGAAGATGACGGCGATGTGGTTCATCTTCTTGTCGCTCGTCTGCCCGGCGCTGTAGTCCCAGAAGACGAGGTCCCCGGGCTGCAGGCCGTAGGTTGCGAGCTGTACGTCGACGGCCGTCTGTACGGCGCCCAAGGGGCTCTGCCCCGAGCGCACGTAGTTGTAGAGGTTGTCGGCCCCGCCCTCCTTGCTGTACCCGGCGCTCTTCCAGGCCGGGGTGTTGCACGACTCGACGGTGAACGCGTTCGTATCGTAGACGTCGTCGAGCATCGCGCGGACGAGCCCGCTGCAGTCGATCTGGCCGGCGCCGCCCCCGTAAAGGAGGTGGTCCTTGGCGTTGAACACGGCCCGCAGGCCGGCCACGTCGCGCGAAACGCAACCGCCCCCCGGCGGCGGCCCCCCGCCCTCGGGCCCCTGCACGGGGCCCGGGTCAGGGCAGGTCAGCGGCGGCTCCTCGTCCTGAACCGGCGGACTGCCGCCACTGCCGCCACTGCCGCCGCTGCCGCCACTGCCGCCGCCGCTGCCGCCGCCGCAGGGGCTGCATTGGGGGTAGGTACCGCCACAGCTGCACGTGCAAGGGAAGCAGCTCGGGTAGACCCCGCCGCACTGGCAGAAGCACGGATTGCAAAACGGATAGATGCCGCCGCAAGAGCAACTGCTCGAGCCCGTGCAGGCCCAGCACCCGCCGCCTTCGAGGCACCCGCCGCCGCACAGGCCCACGGCGGAGCAGGCCGTGCACTCGATGGGGAACAACACGCACCCACCGATGGTCGCGTCCCACTCTTGCCCCGTCGGACAATTTCCGGACAGAAGGCCGAGCTCGTCGCCCCCCTCGAGCAACGCGTCGGCCTCGGCCGTCCACGAGACGTCGGCAGGCGCCTCCGGACCGCAGCCCTGCAGGCCGACGGCGACGCCCGCCGCCAACGCGGCCAACCCCCTTGCCAGATCCGCGACGTACCTGCGTGCTCGCATGGCCTGCCCTCCGCGTACTCGTGGGCCGAAGCGCTTGCCTTCGTGCTCCCACGACTGGACCTTGAAGTGCCCCGCGCCCGAGCGTGGTTCGTCGGGCGTTGTAGGCGAAGCCTCAAACAAAGTTAGCTTCTCGGTTGCGCCGAAGACTGCGAGTGAACCCTAGCGGCCTCACCCAGGTGGCGGCCGTCTCGGTGCGCCCGCGGGGCGCCCCGAGTTCGCCTGCGGCTCGAACGGCAGGGCCCCCCCCGCTTGCTTGAGACCCAGGCGATCGCCGCGCGAGAGCCTCCCGCCGACACCCGTAAGCCGCCAAACTCCTCCTTAATTTGAGGTCAGCTCGAGCGCATAGAGACGACAATACTTGCTCCCCGAGCCGAGCCAGATTTGGTCCGGATAACCGTAGACCCACACCGAGGAGCGCGCATGGTACGCCGACAGAACCATGTTCAGCGATGATTGGAAGCCGGGGTCACTCTTTCTAAGCCAGTACCCTCCGTTGCATTCGGCATGCGGGTTCGCCGTGGCAAATACGACGTCACCATCGCCGTAGTCGGTGTAGGTTCCGACCGTCGAAATTTTGGTTACGACGGATGTCGTTGTAAGCGTGCGCTGTCCCAGCGGCGGCCAAGACGAGCCAGAGAGGCAGGCTCAAGCGACTTCAGGTGGGGTGGAACGAGGAGTACCTGGAGAAGGTTCTGAAGGCGGGAAGTGCCGAGAAATTAGATGCGCTCGCCCTGATATCACGCCCGTTCCGAACCGGGCCCTCGGGTTCGAAAGCTTCCTGCTTGCCCATGCGCAGGGGCGGGTTGGCAGCCACCAGCCATTCCGATGTTTTTACCTTCGGCTCAAGACGGGCACTTTTTCGGCATTCGGCGGCGCTTTCCAGTGATGGCGGAAGGGACGCGCAACCCGGCCCCCGCGCCGACCCGAGCGAGCCGCGCCGACGCGCGCCGGCGCCCGGACGAGCCCCGGTCGGATTACCGAACCTTCACCCACTCGCCCGCGCCGTCGATGCGTGGCTCGCGGCGCACGTGCGCGCCTGCCCCCGACCGAACCTCAGCGCGGCGGCACTGTGGTCTGGCCCGGATGCGAGCGGCCGGGGTACGTGCCCACGCGGGCCTCGGCTGACCACGCCTCGCGCCGACCGTCGAGACGACACACGCTCCGCCCCCGCGCTGCTTCCAAATGCATCCCTACGTCGCCGCGCCCCGCGGCAGCTCTCACCGAGGCGCGAGCCACGCCGCGTCTCGCCGCCGCGCCTGGCCGCTCGCCCTCGCCGGCGTAGCGCTTGTCAACGCCTGCGCGGGCTCCCGTCCCGAAGCGCGGGCCGAGCGCTCCGCGGGGGGCCCCCCCGTCGTACTCGCCCCGAGCGCATCCCCCGAGGCTCCCCCGCTCCGCGCCGCACCGAGGTCGACGCAGGGCGCGCCGGTCGCCGGGCCGGCTGCATCGGACGGCGCCTGCACGACGCGCGTCCGCGTTCGCGTCGTACTCGGCGATGACGGGCGCGAGAGCGAAGCCGTGTGGACGCGCTGCGGCCCGGCCGAGCCCGACTGGAGCGGGCCGGGCGGCGAGCCGCGCTGGCCACGCGACCGCGTCACACTCGCGGCGCCCGACGGGGTCGAGCACGTCTTGTTCGACAACGCTGGCGAAGAGGGCCTTGCGGGCGTCGAGGCGCTCGAATCGCTCGTGCTCGAGACAGCCGGCGCGCAGCTCTTCCTCGACGTCCACGCCTACGGCACCGGCAACATCCACGACTGGCGCGTCCTCGACCGCAAGGGCGGCGCGGTGCGCGAGTGGCAGGTCGACGACTACGGCGTGCGATGGAGAGCGCTCCTCGGCCGGGGCGAGTGGGTCGGCAAGCCGTTCGAACGCGGCGTCGTCTTCGGCCGGCGGGCGGCGCGCGTGACAAACCTCGTGTACCGCGAGGGCGACGCGAACTGCTGCCCGACCGGCGGCGTCGTCCGCGCCGAGCTCGTGCCCGATGACGGCCGCTTTCGGGTCAGGCGCGTGTGGCGCGAGCGAGGGCGTTCGCCGCGACGGCCGCGCCCGCGCGGACGCCCTGCTCGTGGCGGTCGCCTACCACGAGAGCCGCTTCGACCCGAAGGCCGTGGGCGACGGGGGGCGGTCGTTCGGGCTCTTCCAGCTGCAGCGCGGAGGCGCGTCGAACTTCTCCCCCGAGCTCGCCGCACGGCGGTCGCTCGCCCTCCTCCGTTCCTCCATGAATTCGTGCCGCGACCACCCCGAGGACGAGCGGCTCGCCGCGTACGCCTCGTGCCGCTGCGACCGGGGCCTCGAGGCCTCGCGCGCCCGCATGCGGCTCGGCCGCGCGCTCGTCGCCGGGCACCCGCCGCCCGAGCCCGCCCGGGGCGCCCCGTGAGCGACCTCGAGCGCGTCGCCGTCTCCTCACGCTGGTCGGCGCCTTCCGGGCCCGAAACCCGGCGGGCTACCTGTATGCCCCCGTCCTCGAGGGCAACGCCGTGACGCCCGTGGCGGTGCTGGTGGGGGCGGCCTTGTCCGCCGTCGGCACCCCCTGGCCGCCCTGGCATGCGCTCGCCCGCAGCCTCGTGCTCGGGACGGTGGCGGCCGGCGTCAGGACAACGCTCACGTACGCCGGCGACCACGTCGGCACCGCGCTCCGGAACCTGTCAATGACGACGAGACAGCCTCGAAGCGAATTTAGGGAGGGTTGACGGGGAGCGAGGGCGAGGCCCGTCGTTGGCCGGAGCGTGCGCCCGTGCTCGCCCTCGTCAAGGGTTCGCTCGCTCCGCTCGCCGGCTCCGCCGCCCTGGACGAGGGCTGTGCGCGGTCGCCTTCGGGGGCCGCAGGCGACGGGCGGAGGGATGCCTCCGGCGGAGGCTCCGAGCTCGGGATGGTCGGGCCCACGAGCGGGTTGATGGCGACCTCGCGCGGCGGCAGCGGCACCATGGGCCGGCCGCGCACGAAGCGCTCGGGGTGCGCGGAGAAGGCCGCGTCGAGCGCCGCCTGTCGCCGCGCGGCCACCTCGGCGACCCGCCCGAAGTACACGTCCGCCGGCGTGAACAGGGCCAAGCCCTCGTGGTGGTGGTCGTCGTTGTGCCAGCCGAAGAACGCCCCGAGGTAGCCACGCGCGTCGGGCGGCGAGTCGAAGCGCCCGGGGTAGTCGGGCTGGTACTTCAGCGTCTTGAACTGCGCTCCGCTGAACGGGTTGTCGTCCGAGACGCGCGGCCGCGAGAAGCTCTGCGTCACCCCGAGCGTCGCGCACAGCTGCGCCATCGAGCCCGACGTCATCGGCGCGCCGCGGTCTTGGTGGATCGTCAGCGCGGTCGGATCGACGCCGCGCGCGGCCAGCGTGTCGGTCACGAACTGCGTCGCCAGCTGCGCGCTCTCGCGCTCGGCCAACAGCCAGCCCACCACGTAGCGGCTGAACAGGTCGATCATCACGTACGCGTAGTAGAATACCCCCGCGAAGGGGCCCGCGAGCTTGGTGATGTCCCACGTGAAGACCTGGTTCGGCGCGGTCGCCATCAGGCGCGGCACCGCGCGCGGCGGGTGGCGCCGTTGCGCCCGCCGCTCGCGCGCCTCGCCCGCGGTGGCGAGCACCCGGTACATCGTCCGCACCGAGCACAGGTACGTGCCCGCGCTCAAGAGCGCGCCGTCGACCTCGGCCGGCGGCTGGTCGACGTAGGCGGGCGAGTCGAGCACCGCCAGCACGCGAGCGCGCTCCTCGTCGCCGAGGCGGCGGGGCGCGCGCCGCGGGCCGCGCGGCACCGGCGGCGGGGGCGGCGCGGTGCGCCGGTAGAGCGTGGCGCGGCTGGCGCCGAGCGCGCGGCACGCGGCCGCCACGGGCACGACCGCGGGCGTCTGTTCGAGCGCGTCCATCACGGCGTCTCGTCGCCCGGCAAGGTGATCCCCAGAAGCAGAGAAACTTTTTTTTGGAGGGCGAGCAGCTCGTTGGCGACGAGCAACTTCTTCTCCAGGCGTGCGGCCTTGGCTTCGAGCTCGGCGATGCGCGCGTCCTTCGGGTCGCGCGTCGGCTTGCGCCCCGGGCGCGCGGCCGCGAGGCCCTCGCTGCCGCGCAGCCGAAGCTGCTTTCTCCACTTCGACAAGTGCGACGAATACAGCCCCTCGCGCCGCAAGAGCGCCTCGAGCTGGCCGGGCTCGGTGCACCGGTCGGCTTGCTCGACGATCGACACCTTGTAGGCGGCGGTGAAGGCGCGGCGCTTGGGCTTCGCCCCGGCGGGCGAGGCGTTCACGAGGGCGAGGGGGACGGACGACGGCTTGGGCATGACACGAGACTCCAGTCTCCGCCCTGAGCTCCTACATTTCCAGGGGGTGGCTGTCTCGCGTCACATTGGCAGGTAGGGCTCGGTTGCGCCCCCACCCTCGCATGCCCGAAGTACGACGACGCATCGGCTCGCCCCCCGTGCCCGGGCTCGGTGTCTCCATGCTCCGAGCGTGGCACAGAACGACGTTTCGATCGCGTGCAAGCGACGCGGCGAGGAGCCGGCTACCCCTGCTCACATCTCGCTTCGCTGGGCGACGTGGGCGCGCCAGGCGCTTGGCGCCAGCTTCATCAGGTACGCGAGGAACTCGCGACCCGGGCGTGACTGGCCGCCGAAGGTGCGGGTGCCGCCGCCGTCGAGGTAGGCGTTGTTGCACGTGAAGCAGATGCTCATGCGCGCCTCGTCGCGGGTGCCGGGGTCGAGGCGGAGGCCGAACGCGGGCATGTGGCAGCGCGCCTGCGAGTCCGCGGGCAGGGCGGCCAAGAGCTCGCCGATGCGGCGGCGGTCGCGGGCGGAGAGTCGCTGCTCCCAGGCGACGGCGAACCGGAAGCCGCGGACCTCGAACACGCGCGCGGCGTCGTGGTGCTCGTCGGGCTCACCGTCGTCGAAGCCGACGAGGCTCAGCGCGACGTCCTGCCCGGTCTCAAGCTCGTAGACACGCAGCTTCTGCGCGGCGAGCCGGCGGGCGTCGGGCGGGGAGGCAGCGTGACGGGCGACCTGCGCGAGCTGCGCGGCGGTGAGGCGCTTCCAGTCGGCCAGCATCGACGAGCAATTGTCGGCACCCGCGGCTGCGTCGAGCACCTCGGCGAGCGTGGCGTCGTCGAGGCGCTCGCGGTCCATCAGGTACTCGTACAGCGCCTGCCGGAGCATCTCCAGCGGCGAGCAGCCTTGCGGGGCGATACCGAGCTCGGCGAAGAACTTCGCGTCGTGAGCGATCTTCGACCGGCGCCGGCCGGCGGGGTGGAGCCACTCGTCGGTGAGCACGCCGAGGTCGACCCAGCGACGCTCGAGCCCGAGGGCGGCCAGCTCCGCAGCGATCTCCGCGTCGGTCATCGCCAGAAGGTGCGATCGCGGCCGGACGAATTCAAGCGCGGGGGTGCATGCTCGTCACGTCGCGCGCGGTGGCCGCTATGGATCGTCGTCGGGCGGCGGCCGGGGCCGTCGTCGTGGCGCATACGCCCCCGGGATGCTTTTTTGGGCACTCGGCATCATCTTCCATTGTCGACGGAAGATGCGGTCGTCATCGCCTTGGTCGGCGCCTTCCGGGCCCGGAACGCGGCGGGCCACCTGTACGTGCCTTTTCTCGAGGGCAACGCCGTAACGCTCCTGGCTGCCCTGGTCGGGGCGGTGCTGTGCGCCGTCGGCAGCCCGTCGCCGCCCTGGCACGCCCTCGCCCACGGCGTGGTGCTCGGGACGGCGGCGGGGGTGATGACGGCACTCAACTACGCCGGCGACACGTCGGCACCACGCTCGGTCGCGCCCTCGCCGCCCAGCGCCCCAGGCCCGGCGACGCCCGGAGGTACGCCGGCGAAGTCGCTTCCCGCGAAGGGGGGCCGCGCCCGTGACGCGCCCCCGCCGCCAAGGGCCGGTGGGGGGAGGGGGGTCGGGCCGTGAGCCACTTGCACCCGCCGAGGCGGCGCCACGTGCGCCCCTCACCCCTCGACCGCGTCGCCCCCGGCTGCGCCGTCGCGCTCGCGTGGGCCGTCGTGCCCTTCGACCACGGGCTCGCCTGGCTCTCGACGCGCTGGCGCCGGTGGCGCGCGGCCCCCGCCGGCCCACCCCGGGGCCGGTGCGCCCGAAGTGGCCCGGGCGCTTCAGCCCCGCTCGAGCGCGACGTCGAGGGCGTGCCCCGCGCGGCGCACTCGCAGCAGCACGGTCCGGCCCGCGGGCACCGCCTCGATCGCCGCCGCGAGCTGGTCGGCGCGTTCGATCGGCTTCCGATTCACCCCGAGCACGACGTCGCCAGGGGCGAGGGCGCCGCTCGCGGGGCTGCCGGGCCGCACGCGTTCGACCTGGGCGCCGCCGGGCGCGTCGCGCACGAAGATGCCGAGCCCGCCGTGATCCGCCGGCTCGTCCTTGTCGCGCGGCTCGCCCCGCCCGGGCGCGGCCTCGGGGGGCTCGAGCCTGCCGAGCGTCACCGTGAACGTCTTGGCCTCGCCTCGACGCAACGCCTCGAGCCGCACGGTCTCCCCCGGGGCGTGCCGGGCGACGAGCTTGTGCATGCGAAGGGGCCGAGGTCGAAGAAGTCGAAGGGCGAGGCGGCCGTTGAGCGCCCGCCGACGGGGCGCCGCTCGGCCGTGATGTTCACGACCGCCGGTCGCACCGGCGCCACGAGCGCCGGCAGCGGCGACGCCGCCCCCGATGCCGCCGAGGCGAGCGCGACCGCTCGAGCAGCGGGCGGTGCCTGAGGGCGGCGGCGTAGGACTCGTCGACCGGCTCCGGGCGCTGGCCGCGGCCGGCGCGACCGCGGCAAGACGGCGAGGCGCGGTGCCTCGGGTTGTGGCACGCCTGCCGCCCCCCTGCCGACCGAAGCGCGCACGCCCGGGCCCCCGCGCGATCGCGCCGAGCCGACGCCGTCCCCCGGCGACGGTCTCGATCCTCCGCGGCGGCGGCGCGCTTCGTTCGCGCCCCGAGCGTTCGCCGACGACGCCTGCCGCGCGCGGCAGGAGGCGAGGCAGCTCGGATGCGACGGGGCGCGACGTGCGAGCACCGGCCGAGCGCGAGGGGCGGGTCGCTCAGCCGGCGGCGTCTGCCGCCGGGCTGGCGCCAGCGGGGAGGTCATCGCCCCGCGCGGCCGCCACGGCCGAACGACGGTTCTCGGCCAAGAGCGGCTCGAAGCCGCCCTGGCGCAGGCGCGCGTTGGCCTCTTCGAGTTGTTGGCCCAGCGCCTCGAGGTCGTCGCGCGACATCCCCTCTTCGAGCTCGGGAAAGATGTCGTTCTCTTCTTCTTCGACGTGCTCGAGCACGACCCGCTTCAAGAGCGCGACCTTCGCCTCGAAGGCCTCGTCGCCCGGCGGCGCTTGGACGAGGCGCTCGAGCGCGACCTTCATCATGGCGTGTTCTTCGATGCTCATGAAGAAGGCCCCGGGCAGCGACTCGCGCAGGAGCGGGTAGAGAAATTGCTCTTCGAGCGCCGCGTGCGCCGCCAGCTCGAGCGCGAGCGCGTGCACCGCCTCGTTCCGCCCCGCCTCGCCGTACATGACCTCGTCGAAGAGTCGCTCGGCCTCTCGGTGTTGCCGCCGCAGTAGCGTCGTCGCTTTCATGGTTCGTTCGCCTCCTGCCGCCGGCAAGCACCCGACGTGCCAGGGCGGGAGAAAGAAAAGGCCGGCGCCACGTCGCGGCGAGGGGGGCACGCGACGAATGCGACGATCGATACGCTCGAGCGAAGGCACGATTGCCCGACTCCGTTGGCGCCCGCGCGCGCGTGGCCCGCTCCGGGCCGTGCCCTTCGCGAACTGAGTCTCGGCCGCCGCGCGGCCTTCGAGGCGCGGCGAGTTCTGGCGGCCCGCGGCACGCTTGGTGCTAGGCGGCCTAGCTTTCGCGCGGCGCCCCAAATAAGGATACCAGTATAGGCATTCAACGTAGTAATCAGGCTGGGTTCGAGCCTCCGTCTCGGCCGCGATGCGGCTGGTCGAACCCAGCGAGTGGCGAGGCGACCATGAGCGAACTGATTCTACTCGACTATGCAGCACCGAATTCGCGCCGGCGCCCGAGGGTAGGCGCCGGGGGCCCGCCGGCGGCCGACCGGCGGGTCGAATCGGGGCGCGCACGGCCCGAGCTGCGGGCCTTGCCGCGCCCCGCCGCGGGCGACAGCACGGCCGGGGCGGGCGGCGGCGCGAGGCGGGCGGCGCGCGCGGGCGCGGCGGCCCCGGGGGCGACATGTCCGGGGGGGCGACTCGTGCTGCTGCACGGGAAGAAGACGATCGTCGTTCGGTGACGCCGCGCCGGCGCGCCCCGTCCTTTATCTCAGCGCCGGCCGACGTCGGGCGAGCGCATCGAGAGGCCGTCTTCTTGAAATAGCGCTCGCGTGCAGGCCCCGAGCGCGAGAGCGCCGTCGCGCCCGGGGGCGGTGCGGCCGCGCCGGCCCGGCCGGGGCCTGCCGCCCATCCTTTGGGAGGGAGGCGGCTTCGGACTTGCTTCGGCGGGCGGCGAGGAGAGAAGCCCATGAAAGAGAACGTCGGTTCGTTCGACCGCCTCGCTCGCGCCGTGCTCGGCCCCGCGCTGTTCGCGCTCGGGGGCGCCTACGCGCTCCGCCCGCGGTCGCCTCGCCGCGCTCCCGTTGCGCCGGCCCTGGCCATGGTCGGCGGGGCGCTGATCGCCGAGACGGCGATCACGCGAGTGTGTCCGGTAAACGCGCTCCTCGGCATCGACACGCGGCGCCGTGCGCGCGCGCCCCTCGGGCGGGGCGGGGCCGCCGGCGCCCTGACCTGAAGCCCTCGCGGGTCTCGCGTCGCCCGCCCCCCGACCTCGGGGTCAAACGCCGCCAGACTTGCCGGTCTCGCTCGGTGCTGGGCCAACGCCGGCGCCCTCGCCAATGCCGCCGCGTTCGGTGGCCCCGCCGCCCGGGGCGCCGCCGCGACTGCCGCCGCCGGCGTCGCCGCCGCCCCGGTCTCCCCCCCGGTTCTCGCCGCCGGTCGGCTCGCCGCCCACGGCCGGGACATCGGGGCCCTCCGAGGGCTGCCCGCCCACCCCGCCCGCGCTGCCGGCTAGGCTCGGAAGGGGCCATCGAGCGCCCGGCGTCGCCCCGGCGCCCGACGAGTTCGCGCCCGGGGGCCACGGGGCGCCGGCGACAGGCCCCTTGCCGTGCGACGGGCGTGCGGAGATTTCGTTGGTAAGAATCATGGGTCGAACCTGGCGGTGGGGGCGCAGCGATCGCGCTCGCGGCATGCGACTCGGTGGCAGCGCCTGCGCGTGGCGGCGCAGCAACGGTCGTGCCGCGGGCGCGGCAGCGAACGTCTCGCGCCGACCCGTCGGCGTGTGCGGCCTCTGGCGAGCACGGTCGATGCATTCGGCGGGGCGGAGACCACCCTGGAGGTTGACGATGCGACGTCCTTCGTTCCGTTCCGCCACCCTTTGCCCCCGGCCGGCCGGCCGCGGCGCTCGACGCGCGCGCCCCGAGGCCCGCCGATGAGCCGCTTCACCGGGCCGCGCGTCAAGGCCATGCGCGCGGTCGGGGTCGACCTGCCGGGCCTGTCGCGCAAGAGCATCGAGCGGCGGCCGTACCCGCCCGGCCAGCACGGGCAGGCGCG
>DASTPP010000416.1:0-4820 GCA_035762175.1 Polyangiaceae bacterium
CTTCGGCCGGCGGGCCCCCGGCCGCCGCTCGGGTCAACGAGCGGGCGCGAGCCGGCCCGCGAGGCTCACGCGCGCCACCGCCCGTCCGCCAGCCGCGCGATGCGCTCGTCGAGCGGCGGGTGGCTCGAGAAGAGCGCCAGCACGCCGCCGCCGCGGATGCCGAACGCGGCCACGCTCGCGGGCAGCGCGCTCGGCCCGTCTTGCTCCGCCCGCAGCCGGTCGAGCGCGCGCGCCATGGCGCCGGGGTCGACGAGCTGCGCGCCGCCCGCGTCGGCGCGGAACTCGCGGCGGCGGCTGAACCAGGCCACGATGAGGCTGGCCCCCACGCCGAAGAGCAGCTGCAGCACGAGGCTGCTGACCGCGTACGCCGCGCCGCCGCCGCCACTCGACTCGCCCTCGTCCGAGCGGTCGACGAGCCGCCCGATGGCGAAGGCCGCCACCCGGCTCAGAAAGATGACGAAGGTGTTGAGCACGCCCTGCAACAGGGCGAGCGTCACCATGTCGCCGTTGGCGACGTGCGCCACCTCGTGGCCGAGCACCGCCTCGACCTCGTCGCGCGCCATGCCCTCGAGCAGGCCCGTCGACACCGCCACGAGCGCCGCGTCGCGCCGGGCGCCCGTGGCGAAGGCGTTCATCTCGGGGCTCTCGTAGACGGCCACCTCGGGCGCGCCGATGCCCGCGTCGCGCGCGAGGCGGCGCACGGTCTCGACCAGCCACCGCTCGGTCGCGTCGCCCGGCGCCTCGATCACCCGGGCCCCGGTCGACCACTTGGCCATCGGCTTCGAGAGCAGCAGCGAGATCAACGAGCCGGCGAAGCCCATCACCGCCGCCATGACGAGCAGCCCCGTCAGATCGAGCCCGGCGCCGTGGCGCCCGAGCAGGCGCTCGACCCCCAGCAGCTTGCCGACGACGGCCACGAGGGCCACCACGGCGAGGTTGGTCAGGACGAAGAGCGTGATGCGTTTGGCGAACGTTCCCTTCATAACCCTTCACTCCGGCGAGAGCGCAGACCGCGGCACGATGGGGCGGCGCGGGTCATGCGCAAGGGGCCCCGCGCCGCGGCCGCTCCGGCCGTGGCATGAACCGAGCGCGCGCCGAAAACATTCCGCAGATTTTATCGAATAGCCGCGGCGCGCGGCCCAGGCACGCGGGCGGCGTCAGCGGCCAGCGCGAGCGCGAGCGCGAGCGCGCGCCGACGGCGCGAACGGGCGTTCCAAGGGGCGGGCCGTCACGCCCCCCCTTCCCCTCTCGGGCCGGCGGCCCGCGGCGCCGGCACCGCCCCTCTCGGGCCGGCGGCCCGCGGCGCCGGCACCGCCCTGGGGGCGCCGCGCGCTTCGCGCTCGCGCTCGAGGTGGCGCACCAGCGCCCGCGCCCCCCGGTCGAGGGCGGCATCGACCACGTCGAGCACCCGCTCGCCGGACCGCTCGACGTGCAGGCGGCCCCCGTCGCGCAGGCGCAGCTCGACCGCGCATCGCTTGTCGGCGTCGCCGCCGCGCGGCCCGTTCTCGTCGACGACGAGGGCCGTCACCGAGCGCAGCCGGCCGCTGAAGCGGCCCAAGGCGAAGTGGACGCGGCGCCCGACGGCGTCGCGCAGGGCGTCGGGGGCTTGCAGGCCCCGTGAGCGGATTCGAATGTGCATCCGGTTGCGATTCCTCCGTCCAAAGGGGTCGGGCCGCCCGGCGGGCGGCGCGCACGGCACGCGCGGCGTGCCCGTCCGAACGAACGTGCGCCCGCACGGAGCGCCCAGCCAATAGATAAGTCGGCGCGATGGCTCGAGAAAACCGATGCGTCGGCGCGCCCCCCGCCGCCCCCTCGGCCTCGGGGCGGGCGCTCGGCGGGGGGCCCGAACGCCCAGCCGGGCGGCGGCCCCCGCCGCCCGAGCGCCCCGCCCGGCTAACGCCTCGCGCGCCGCCGCAAGAGCGCCCGAAGCCGCGCCATCTCGGCCTCGGCCTCGAGCCGGGCCGCCCGCTCGCTCGCCCCCGCGGCCAGCGCCTTCTCTTTCTCAGCCCGCTCTCGCTCGCTCTCGGCCAACGCCTGCGCTCTCTCGGCCAACACCTTCTCTCTTTCGGCCCGCTCGCGCGCGCCTTCGGCCAGCGCCCGCTCTTTCTCGGCCCGCTCGCGCTCTTTCTCGGCCCGCTCGCGCTCGGCCGCCGCCCGCGCCTCTTCGGCCTCGGTCGGCACGAGCTCGTCGCCCGAAGGGCCGACGCCCAGGCGCACCTCGAGGGCGCCGTGCGGGCCGCGCACCTCGCGCAGAAAGCAGCCCAGCACCTTCGAGCGCACCCGATCGCCCCCCGTCGCCTCGACCTGCACGAAGCCACGCCTGGGCAGCCGCCGGTAGACCTGCCAGGTCACCCCCACGCCCCGCCGCTTCGACGCCTTCGGGTCGTAGATGACGAGCTCGCGCACACCCAGTTCGGCGTAGCGCAAGGGGGCGTGCACGTAGTCTTTGCCCTTGTTGAGCGAGACGATCTCGAGCGCGAACGAGGGCACGCGGCCGTCTTGCCAGGTCTTGATGCTGTCGAACTGCGTGCGCGGCGCGAGGCCCGGCACCACGTAGAGGTCGGGCGCCACGCTGCGCGTCGGCTCGAACTGCACCCAGTAGATGAACTGGTCCGAGCCGACGAAGGCCGCCTCGCCGCGCGCGGCCAGGTAGCGCTCGACCAGCGGCACGAGCTCGAGGCGCACGAAGAGCTCGAAGGTCGACGCGCCCATGTTGTCGTAGGTCGGGTAGACCGTCGGGTCGTGCCGCTTCGCGAGGTTCGGCGCCGTGCGACTCATCGCCCTCGAGCCTAGCACGGGGGCCGCGCACGCCGCCCGCCGGCGAGCGCGCCCCGCGCCGCGCCCCTCAGTCGCCCTCGCTCGGGTCGGCGGGCTCGGCCGGCGTCTCGCCGTCGCCTGCCGCGGCGTCTCCCGAAGGCGAGCTGCGACGGAGGCCGATCTGGCTGAAGAGCGAGGGCACGAGCTGATCGACGTCGCCCTCGACCCAGCGCAGGTGCGCCATGCCCCGGCGGCACATGTCGTAGGTCTCGTAAAAGAGCCAGAAGGCCTTGGCGCGTTCTTCTTCTTCGTGGGCCGGCGCCGAGGCGCCGTCCGAGCCCAGCCGGCGCTGGCCGAGCGCGTCGATGATCTGGCTGCCCAGCTCGGCGGCGCGCGCGATCTCGTCGTCGGTGATGGGGGTGCGGCCCGCGAGCGCGGCGCGCGCCTCGCGGAAGAGCATCGCGAGTTGCATGAGATCGAGGGCGGTATCGCGGTGCCCCACCCCGCGGCGAATGTCGGCCACGCGCTCGGCGTCGAGGTCGCCACAATACGCGTGCATCTCGGCCGCCCGGAGCATTCGCTCGCGCAGCGGCCCCGCATCGTCGAGCAGCGTCCGTAGCCGGGTCGCGCCCTCGGCGCTGCCCGCCACCCGCAGGTGCGCGAAGAGCGCAGCCCGCGCGTGCTCGCGCAGCCGCCCGGCCCGTTCGGGGTCATACTGGGGCCATATTTTTTGAATCTCCTCTTTCTTCGCGTCAATATACGGCGCCGCCCCGAGCCCGATCTCGACCGCCGCGGGGATCGAAGCCGTAATGCGGGGTCGCCCCTCCAACGACACCGCGTCGATCTCGGCCTTCCACCGCCGAAAGTCTTGCTCGGCGGCCTCGTACGACACCTTCGGCCCGGCCTCGCCACCGGGCGCCGCCATCGCGGCCCACCCCGCCGGCATCGCCTCGCCCGCTCTCGGCTCGCCCGCCTTCGCCTTGCTCGTTCGCACCTCGCCCGCCTTCGCCATCCCTGCCCGCGCCTCGCCCGCCTTCGCCTTGCTCGTTCGCGCTTCGCCCGTCTTCGCCTTGTCCGCCCGCGCCTCCGTCGGCTTCGCCTTCTCTTGACCCGCTCCCAGCGCGGCCCGACGCCGACGAACCGCCTTTTTCACGTTCTTCTGCGCCTGCTTGCCCGTCTCGACCTTGTTCTTCGTCTCGGTTTGCGTGCTCATCGTCTGCTCCTCGTTCTTTTTCCGTGTTCGTTCCGTCAGGGCGGCGGTCACCCCACCGCCCGTTGGGGCGAGCGCGAGCGCCGCCGAATGCGCCGCCCGCACCGCCCCCTTACCTGCCTGTCGGCCGGGCCTCGGCCCGGTTGCTCCTCGTTCGCTTTCTCGCCCCCCCTTCTCTCTCTCGGCCGGGCCTCGGCCCGGTTGCTGCTCATTTTTGTTCTCGCCCTCCTCTTTCCTTCTCGGCCGCGCCCCAGCCGGGTTGCTTCTTTCTTCTCACCCCCTTCTCTCTCTCGGCCAGGCCTCGGCCCGGTTGCGTCCTTTCGTTTTCTTCGCCCCCCGCCCTGCCTCGATCGATCGCTCGGCCAGGCCCCGGCCCGGTTGCGCCCTTTTTTGCTCTGCCCCCCGGTCGGCCCGGTTGTGCCCTCTCGCTCTGCCCCCCAGCCTTCTTGATCTCCCCTCGGCCAGGCCTTGCCGGCAGTTGCGCGGGTTCGATCATTTTTTTCGCCCGCCTCGTCCCGGGCGCTTTTTCGCGAGCGAGCGCCCGTCGGCGCCGGCGCCGAGGCACCTGCCCTCCGTGGCAGGCGGGCGTGGGCGACCGGCGTCGCGCCCCGCTGCTACACTCGTCGCGATGGCGCCCGGTACAGGCGGCGGGTGATCTGCGCCCCCGTCGGCCCCGGACTCGACGCGGGGGGGGGCGAAGCGCGGCGGGCCGCCCCCGAGTGAACTCGTGTGCCTTGGTCTCAGTTTTTGGGGATTTTGCCGCGCTTCGGACGCTCGCCCGCTCGCGCCTCCTCGGCCTGCACGTCGAGCGCCGCGGCCACGACGGCGATGAGCTCCAGCCCCCGCCCGACCA
>DASTPP010000417.1:0-36403 GCA_035762175.1 Polyangiaceae bacterium
CCGCCGGAGGCCGGGCCGGGTCGGGCGCGGCGCCGGCGGGCGGCGTGGGCTGGGCGAGCGCGGGCGCCGCGCGCGCCAACAGCGCGAGGGACGCGAACAAGACGGCGTTGCGTGCGGACAGCGTTCGGCTCACGGCGCGCGAGCCTAGGTCTTTTGTTAAAAAGTTGGAAGCGGCATTTTCGTAGTTCAACTTAACAAACAACTGCGATCGTTTCGTCGCGTCACACGGCAAATGTGGATGGGCCCCGTGATGGTTTATTTATTTTACAAGATCTTTTTGTTAAATTAATAGAATTTAGCATTTATTAAGCAAATGAAAGCATTGACCAACCTCACGCAGGCCCCCCTGCCGGCCCGGCCCCGGGGCGGGCCTTGGCGCTACGCCGCCGACGCGCCGTGACCCCCGCCGGCACCCCCCCCGGGGCGGCCCCCGGCCTGCCAATGGCCACCAGAAGCTGACCCACGTTGGCCGTGATGATTGGCCCCCGGGCGGCCGGGGCGTGCCGCGCCGACTGCGGGGGCGCTGGCTCCTCCTTCGCCTTCGGGGCCTTGGGCGGGCCGGCGTCCCGGCCGCCCGGGCCGCGCGTGTCGAGCACGTCGGCGTGCTGCGCCTGCCGATCGGGCAGCGCCGCCGTCAGCCTATCGTCGCCGGAGACGCGGCCCCGTTCGAGAAACACCAGGTTCGACGCGACCCCGGTGCGCCCCGCTCGTGCCGCGCCGAGAGCAGGCCGACGGGTGGCTGGCCGCCCACCTTCTTGAACGGCACGGAGCCCGGCTCGTCGGTTCGGTGCGAGCGGAAGGGACGGGGCAGGGCGAAGGGGGCCGGGTGAAGGCCGAGCGGACTGGCGCACGCACTACAACGGACCCAAACGTGTGAAGTGTGCGGGTGGGAAGGGGGCTTGTGGTGTGAGGTGGTTTAATAGCGCCTTCAACCTTACACAGGGGTCTGGGCCCGTCTAGCCCACGAAGCAATCAACGGCCCGTTAGGGGCCAAGCACGAGTCAGAGCCAGTTGTTCGCCGGCGGCGAAGGCGGGGCGGCGGGCCGGGGGGCCGGCGTCGGCTCGGGCGTCGCCGCGGGGGATGGCGCCGGCTCGGGCGCTGCCGCGGGGGCCGGCGTCGAGGTGGCCGCTGGCTCTGGCGCGGGGCGCTCGGCGATCGGCAAGGGCGCGGCGGGCTGCTCGGAGCAGCGGTAGTGTACGCGCCACTCGGTTTCGCCGCCGCGAAGCGACGCGTCGCGCGAGCCGTACGGGCGCACCGTCTGCGCCGGCATGCCGATGAGCGCCAGGCCATCGTGCACGACGTCGTGGCCGAAGGGGCAGTGCCGGCTGATGTACGACTCTGCCTCGGCGCGCGCCTGTCCTCGTTCGCCTTCCAAGGCGAGTTCGCCGCCCCGGGGCGCCACGTCGACGACGCGGAAGGAACCGCCGCAGGCGACGAGCGACACCGTCAGGGCGAGTAGCGAGGACGATGAGAGGAAGGTCGGGTTGGTCATGGCAATGCTCGCTTCGCTCGGGGCCACGGAGAGCCCGCGCTTCGATGGCACCCTGGTGTTGACATTCGCGCCCCCCGAGCTCGTAAGCTCGAGCCCCTGAGCTCGTGCCCCCTCTCGCTCCTACGCCCCGTGGGTCGGGAGGTTTCGCAGGCATGGTGCGTGCCACGGTGCCCGGCCGCCGGGGCCTTCGGTCGGTCGCGACGAGGCGCCGCCGCGACCGCGATGAGCGAGGGCAAAGCCCCGGCGACGCCCCCCCGGCGGACGACGTCAGGGCAAGAGTCAGCATTCACGATAACACGGCCGACGTCCCGCGCATCTGGTTAAGCCGCGTTTCTCTTTTGTAAAGGCCCCGGCCCCCGTCGGGGGGGGCCGACGCGGGCGCACGGGCACGTCTGGCCGGGCCGACATTGGGTCGGCCGGGGGCGAGGGAGGGCCATGGGGCGAAATCTGCGTAACGACCCGCCCCCGTCACCGGCGATTCTTGCGCCGGGTTTCGTCGGGGAATTTGATTTCTTGCAAAGGAAGAACCCCCGGTCGGGCCTCGCCTGCCGCCGCGCCCGGTTCAGGGCTCGGGCCCGGGGCGGTCGGTCACGCCCTCGTCGGCCCACTCGACGCAGACGCCGATGGCGTACGCCTTCATCTCACCGACGTCGACGTTGACGTTGGCCAGGGCGTCACAGCCCATGCTCTTGCCTCGTTCGCGAAGCGAGCCGATGAGGGCCGCCTCGCTCGCCTTCGTGCCCGTGCCGTAGGCCTGCACGAGCCCGCGCTCGCGGTAGGGCCGGGCCGGCACGCTCTCGATGTAGACGGGCGGCGCCGCGGCGGCCTGCCCGGCGTACTTCACCCCCGACGCCCGACCGCCCCCGCACCCGCCGCCGACCGCCGCCGAGGCGAGCGCGGCGGCCGCCAGCAGGGCCCTCGCGCCGCCGCTCACGGCGCCCCCCGGTCGGCGGGCGGGGCGATCTCGTTCGGGTCGACCCGCATCGCCTTGCCGCGGAGCTCGACGGTCACCGTCTCGCGAGCGGACTTCAAATCGTCGCCGCCCGAGCCGCAACTCGCACCGCAGTCATGCGCCGAAGGGAGGCCTGTATAGAGGTTCGACCTCTCCTCGACCTGAGCCCCCATGGATTCGATGACGAGCACGTTGCCACCGAGCGCCTGGGTCTTACGCACGAGCTCGCCGTAGAGCCTGCTCACGTCGTCCTTCGCGCGGCCGCGAGCGACGACCTCGCCCAAGGGTTGGCCCGGGGGCGGCGCCGAGGCGGCGTACACGGTGACGTCGGCGGGGGACGCCGCCCGGCGGTCGAAGGCCACCGCGTGGCTCTCGACGTGGCCACAGCCGAGGCCGGCGAGCGCCGTGGCGAGCGCAACGCCGCAAATGTCGGGGATCTCGAAGCTCATGAGCCACCTCTTCCGATGAGACGGGCGCTTCGACCTGCCGCGCCCGAAAGACTTCGCCGAAGAATTGAAGTGCAACCGGCGCGCCGACGCCCGGCGGGGGCCCGCGATTACCGCCGGGCTCATCGACGGGGCCCCGCGCCGCGGACGTCCGAGGCTGAAGCGAGGCCGTCAGGCAGCCAGAGGCGGGCCGAACCTCGCGGCCCGTCGCCGCGGCCGGCGCCCCCAAGAGCCGCGCCTCAGCTCATGCCGGCCGCCACCCTCGAGCTTCGGCTCGCGCCGGCCGGTGCCCTCGAACTGCGGCAAGTGGCTACGGCGCCGGCGAGGTGTAGCCGGAACGCACGATCCGACAAGATACCAACCTGTCTCGAAACGTCTCGAGACGGCCGCCGCCCGCGGCCCGCGGCGCCCGATCAGGCGCGCCCGAGCGCCTCGCGCAGCCTGGCCAGCACCGGCGCGCCCGCGCCCGGCTCGAGCCAGCGCCCCTCGCGCCGGGCCTCGAGCGCCGCGTCGAGCCCGGGGGCGAGGTCGGGCGCCGCTTCGCGCAGCCAACGGGCGCCCGCGATCTTGTCGACGACGGCCCCCGTCTCGGCCCAGCAGAGCGACCGGGCAGCGTTGAGCACGCGGTTGGGCGAGCCCGCGTCGAAGCGCTCGTGCCATTCGAGCGAGGCGGCGAGCGCGGCGAGCAGCATCGCGCGCGGTATCGGCGCCACGACCTCGGCGAGGGGCGGGCCCTCGAGCGCCACGCCGATCTCGCGCCCCGCGGCGAGATCGAGCACGAACCAGTGCGCCGCCTCGCCGCCCGGGCCCGGCTGCACCTTCTCTTCGCGGCACGCGCCCGTGTTCAGGTTGAGCTGGAAGAAGGGGTCTTCGGCGAGCGGGCGGACGTCGTCGAGGGCGTACCAAACGAGCTCGAGGCCCAGCGCGGGGCAGGGCAGCGACCGATGCCGCAACGCCTCGGCAAGCGCGAGACGGCGCTCGAGGGGCACGCGCGAGGTCGAGACGATCTGCACGTCGAGATCGCTGCGGCCCGCCTCGTAGGCCCCCAGCGCCGACGAGCCGAGTGCCCAGACGCCGACGAGCTCGTCGCCCAGCCGTGCCCGCACCCGCGCGATGAGCTCGTCAAGGTAACGTCGTTCAGGCGGCGGCAAGGCGAGCGCCTTCATGGGCCCAGGTTGCTTCCGGGCGTACCTGAGTTCAAGCGGGGCCTTTGTGGCGCGGGCGGCGGGGGAGATTCGGGAACCCGACGAGGTCTCGGTGGGGTGTGGCGTGCGAGTGAAGGCCCGGGGGGAGGCGGGCGGAGGGGGGGGCGTGGTGACCCCAGACGTGCTCGGCCTGGTTGTCGCAGACCAGGTGCCCCTTGCTCTCGGGGTAGCACGCGTCGACGTGGTCGAGCCGCGCGACGAAGGCCTCGGTGCCGCGCGCGCCGGCCACGAAGCCGAACCGCTCGCCGCGCCGCACGTCGTCGGCGCCCATCCGGCGCACCGTGCCGTGGCGGACGTACTCGAACTCGCGCCGCACGGGCCGGCCGGCCTCCATCGGCGGGTCGGAGGGGGCTCGCTCGAGCGCCTGGATCCCGTCATATCGTTGAGGCAGAGCACGCGCTCGCGCGCGGGCGTACGGTAGTACACGCGCGGGGCGTTGTCGCGCTGGTCGCGGACGTCGTCGTCCTGCGACGTCATCTACCTCGCCTGCCGGTGCGGCCGCAAGGCCGCGTCCCGCAGGGTGCGCCCGGCCGACCGGTTGCTCACGAGCAGCCCGTCGGCCCGCAGCACCGCGCCGAGCAGCGCGGCCGACCACGGCGTAACCGGGACGCTCAGGTCCGGCGGGGGGCGGCAGGCGGTGGCGATGACGCGGGCGCCGGGCGCAACGGCGGGGCGGCTCCGGCATCGAAGACGCCTTGGCGGCCCGAATGCGCCCGCGGCGGCCCGCTCGTCGCGGTCGGATTCGCGCTACGGGGCGGGGGCGCGTAGTCAAGACCTTATAACAAGCGAAAAGAAATGACGCGCCGCGAGGCACGCGGGGCGGGGGCGCGCGCGGTCAAGACCTTATAACAAGCGAGAAGAAATGACGCGCCGCGAAGCACGCGGCTCGGGCGCCCGACGCGGCGGGGGCGAGCCCTCGTTCGTCTCAGATATTCCTAAGATAGAACCGATTCTTCCGCTTGACGGAGCAGGTATGTAGGTCGTAAGTTGACGGCCGTCACGGTGCGACGGGCGCGCCACCCACGGCCGACGTGTTCCCGCGCGGGCGCGCGCCGCGAACGCCCCCTAGCCCGAGCGATTTAGCGACGCCCATGGCCCCCCTTTCATCCTCAGCGCCCGACGACGCCAGCCCGCCGGGGGCGGTCGATTCGTCTTTTGACCATAGCGTGCCGCTTTCGAGCATGGTCGCCTTTCACTGGGCGCACGGCTTCCGTTCGCACTTCAACATCTGCCGCCTCTACGATTGCCCGGTCGATTTCGACCTGACGGCGCTCGAGCGGGCGGTGGGGCACGTCATCGACGAGCACGAGGCGCTGCGGCTGCGCTTCGGGGTGCAGGGCGGGCGGCTCGTGCAAGAGGTGCGGCCGGCGGGGCGGGTGCCGTTCCAGATCGAGCGCTATGACGAGCGGTCGACGCCGGCGCCGCGCCGCGCCGCGCGGGTCGAGGCGATCGCGCAGCGGGTGCAGGCGGGGCTGCGCCTTGACGACGAGCGGCCGCTGGTGCGGGTCGCGCACGTCGACTTCGGGCCCGAGGCGCCCGGGCGCTTGGTCGTGGCGGTGCACCACTTCGCGCTCGACGGCTATTCGTTCAGCCTGTTCTTGCGGCACGTGCAGGCCTCGTACGAGGCGCTGCGGGCGGGGGCGCCGCCGCCCGGGCGCGCGGCCGGCTCGGCGACGCTGAGCGCGTGGCTGCGCGCGCACCACGCGTACGCCCACGGCGAGGCCGAGCGGCAGCTCGCCCACTTTCGCGAGCAGCCGTGGGGGCGCTACTGCCCGGCCGGCCTGAAGGGGGGCGGCGAGGCGGGGCCGGCCGAAGTGGCGGCCGAGCGGGTGTACGAGGCGCACCGGGCGATTCACTATTATCATCGCGGCGACGGGTCGGTGTCCGAGGCCGACTACCGGCGGGCGTGCGAGCTGGCGGGCCGGTACTACGTCGCGCTGTCGGCGGCGGACACGCGGGCGCTCTTGGCGCGGGCGGCGGCGTCGCCCGAAGACCGCTACGTGCTCGCCCTGGTCGAGGCGCTGGCGCCGTTGACGGGCCGGCGCCGGCTCTTTCTTTCGTTTACCGTCGTCAACCGTTTGCCCTTCGTCGTGCGCGAGCGCGCGTTCGAGACGCTCGGGCACCTTTTCGAGCAGATGCCCCTCACGCTCGACCTCGAGGGGGTTGCGTCCGAAGAGGCGCAGCTTGCCGCCATCGCGCGCGCCCGCAAGGCGTACGCGCAGGGCCTCGCCTTCGGGCCGCTCAAGTTCGTCAACGAGAACCCCGCCCTGCGGGCCGACATCGAGGCCCTGCCTTACCCCGAAGTCTGCCTCAACGTCTGGACGAACGATCTGTCTACCTTCTGCGACGTGCTCACGCCGTCGGCGGAGTTTCCTGGGGTCGAAAACGCCCTGACGCTCGCGCGCGAGTTCCGCCACGCGTCGCTGTGGCTGCAGGTCATGGTCGAGCCGTCGGGGCTCCGGGTCGAGCTGCGCTACCCGCCGAAAGAGATCGCGTACGCGACCGTGGCGGCGGTGGGCGAGCGCTACGCCCGGGCGCTGCGGCGCGCGGCCGGCGTCGAGCCCTGACCGCCCCGCCGGGCGGCCCCCCGGCCGCCGGCCCCGCCGCCCTCTGCCCGCTTCCCGCCGCCGGCGGCGCCCCCCGCGCGGGGCGGCCGCCGGCGCTACCCCCCAACCCGAGCGACTATCGAGAGAACACCTTGGCCGAGCACAGCCTTTCTACCAAGTTCGACGCCCAAGCCCGCAGCTTTCCCGACCGCAAGGTCGCCGTCTTCGGGGGCGAGTCGCTGACGTACGGCGAGCTCAAGCGGCAATCGGACGCCGTGGCGCGGGCGCTGCGCGCGGGCGGCGTCCGGCCCGGCGACCGCGTCGCGGTCGCGCTGTTCCGCTCGCTGCGGCTGCTGCCCGGGCTGTTGGGCGTGCTCAAGGCGGGCGCGGTCTGCGTCCCCGTCGACCCCGACGACCCGGCCGAGCGCAGCGCGACCATCCTCGATCACGCCGAGGCGTCGCTCGTGCTCACCGAGCGCGAGTTGCGGGGCCGCTTCGCGCGCTCGCCCCGGCCGGTCGGCCTCATCGAAGAGCTGCTCGAGGGCGACGGGCTGGGCGGCGAGCCCGAGCCCGGCCTCGCGACGCCGGACGGCCTCGCGTTCCTGTTCTACACCTCGGGCTCGACCGGGGTGCCCAAGGGCGTGATGCTCTCGCACCGCGCGCTCGCCGCCGGCCAGAGCTGGCTCACCGAGACCTTCCCGCTCGGGCCGGGCGACGCGCAGCTCTTGCGCACGACGATCAGCATCACGAACCTCATTCGCGAGGTGTTCTGGCCGATCTTTTCGGGCGGCACCATCGTCATCGTGCCGCCCGGCCGGCACAAAGACGCCGACGCGATGCTCGCGCTGATGGCCGAGCATCAGGTGCGCACCATCATGGTCGTGCCGGCGCTGCTCTCGACGATGTGCGACCTGCCCGCGTTCGCCGCCTGCCGGGGCCTGAAGTACGTTTTTTGTAGCAGCGACGTCATGCCCGCGGCGGTCGCGCGCAAGTACTTCGCGACCGGCGCGCCCGGCCGCCTCTTCAACGTCTACGGCCTGACCGAGGCGCTCTACTGCACCTACCACGCGGTCTCGCCCGACGACGAGCTCGACGGGTTCGTGCCGGTCGGCCGCGCGGCCGAGCTGACGCCCGAGGTGCTCGACGCCCGGCTGCAGCCCGTCGGGCCGGGCGAGGTCGGCGAGCTGTTCATCGGGGGCGTCGGCATGGCCGAGGGCTACTACCAGCGGCCCGACCTGACGGCCGAGCGGTTCGTGATGACGCCGCGCGGGCGGCGCTTCCGGACGGGCGACCTCGCGCGCCTCGGCCCGCACGGCCTCGAGCTGCTGGGCCGCACCGACGACCAGGTCAAGATCGCGGGCTACCGCGTCGAGCTCGGCGAGCTCGAGGCGCACCTCGACCGCTGCCCGGGCGTGCGCAAGGCGGTGGCGGTCGGGCGGGTCGACGTGCACGGGCACAAGCG
This sequence comes from Polyangiaceae bacterium, assembly GCA_035762175.1. Lineage (GTDB taxonomy): Bacteria > Myxococcota_A > Polyangia > Polyangiales > Polyangiaceae > DASTPP01. The sequence continues at coordinate 8,105 of DASTPP010000417.1, forward strand.
CCTGGTGGCGTACCTGACGAGCGACGAGCCGGCGTCGCTGCGGGCCGAGGCGATCCGCGCGCACCTTTCGGGCAAGCTGCCCGAGTACATGATCCCGGGCGCGTTCGCGGTCGTCGACGCCATCCCCCTCACGCACAACGGCAAGGTCGACCGGTCCGCGCTCGAGAAGTCGCGCGGCCGCGTGCTCGAGCTGGCCGAAGAGTACGTGCCGCCGCGCGACCCGACCGAGGCGTTCTTCTGCGCGCTGTGGGCCGAGGCGCTCGGGCGCGAGCGGGTCGGCGTCCACGACAACTTCTTCACGCTGGGGGGCGACTCGATCCTCGGGCTGCTCGTGGCGACCAAGGCGTACCGCGAGGGGTACAAGCTCGCCTCGACCCAGGTCTTCTCGACGCCGACGGTGGCCGAGCTGGCCGCGTTCGTCGGGGCCGCCCCGGGCGTGCGGCTCGCCGGCGGCGAGCGGGCGGCGGAGGTGGTCGTGCGCGACGCGGCGGGGTTCCGGCCCGAGGCCTTCGCGGCGTTCGGCTGGGGCCCCGACGACGTCGCGCGGGCGGCCGAGGCGGTGGCGCGGCGGCCCGGGGGCGAGGCGGTCGTCGACTTCTACCCGCTGACCGAGCTGCAGAAGGGCATGTGGTTTCACTCGCTGCTCGACCCCGCGTCGGGGGTCTACTTCGAGCAGTTCGTCTACGACATCGACGGGCCCGTCGACCTGCCGACCTACCGGCGCGCCTGGCAACAGGTCGTCGACCGGCACGACATCTTGCGCTGCTCGCTGCACCACGACGCGCAGCTCGGCCCGATTCAGGTCGTGCACGCGGCGGCCGAGCCCGAGTGGGCGGAGCATGACGCGTCGGCGAGCGGCGCGTCGTTCGACGCCGAGTTCGAGCGCTTTCTCGCCGCCGACCGGGCGCGCGGCTTCCGCTACGACGAGGCGCCGCTCTTGCGGCTGACGTTCTTCGCGCGGGCGCCGGGCCGTTACAAGATGGTGGTCAGCTACCACCACCTGATTCTCGACGCCTGGTCGCTCTTCGTCATGTTGAACGACTCGCTGCGCCTCTACTACGCGCTCGTGCGCGGCGAGCCCGCCCGGCTGTCGCCCGCCCGCTCCTTCCGCCACTACGTCGCCTCGATGTGCGCCGAAGACACGAACGCCTCGCGCGCCTACTGGCGCGCGCAGCTCGCCGGCTTCGACCGGCCGACCAAGGTCGGCCGCGCCGAGAAGCTCGGGCTGTCGGCCAGCGAGCTCGAGAAGCACCTCGAGGCGCGCCTCGACCTGACCGAGGCCGAGACGCGGACGTTGCTCGAGTTCGGCCGCAAGAACCAGCTCACGCTCAACACGCTCGTGCAGGGCGGCTGGGCGCTGCTGCTGAGCAAGTACAGCCGCGGCGAAGACGTCTGCTTCGGCATCACCATCACGCACCGGCCGGTCGAGCTCGAGGGCGTCGAGAACATGGTGGGCATCTTCATCAACTCGCTGCCGATGCGGGTGCGGGTCGAGCCGGGCGCCGACGTGGTCGCGTGGCTGCACGCCGTGCAGCGCGAGCAGGTCGCCGCGCGGGCGCACGACTACTTCCCCCTGCCGCTCGTGCAGCGCGACGCGCCGGTGCCGGGCGACGAGCCGCTCTTCGAGACGCTGCTCATCTTCGAGAACTTCCCGCGCGGGGTCGACTGGCAGAAGGGCAACGACGTGCAGGTGCGGCAGCGGCGCTACGTCGGCTGGACGAACTACCCCTTCGCCATCGAGGCGATGCCCGAGGAGCACCTGTTCTTCCAGGTCAAGTACGACGAGGCCTTCTTCGCGACCGAGGACGTCGACCGCATCTTGCGCGACTACCGGGCCGTGCTGCTCGCGATGGCCGCCGACGAGGCGCGCACGGTCGGCGCGGCGCGCGACGCCGCGGGCGACCGGCCCGGGGGCGTGGCGCGCGCGGCCCCCTCGGCCGCGAGGCCCCGGGGCACCCTGCAGCTGCCCGAGCGGAGCACCCCGCCGCGCACCGACGAAGAGCGCGAGCTCGCCGCGATCTGGGCGCGCGTGCTCCGGCTCGACGAGCCCGACGTCAACACGCCGTTCTTGAAGGCGGGCGGCGACTCGCTCAAGGGCATGCAGGTGCTGGCGCTGGCCCGGCAGGCGGGCTACGAACTCGAGCTGCGCGAGCTGTTCACCGAGGCCGCCACGATCGCGACGCTGGCCGCGCGCGCCGCCGCCGCGGGCGGGCCGTCGGGCGCGGGCGCGCGCGAGTAAGGGCCCGGCGATGACGGCGCCTGACCGAGACCCGGGCCCGCCGCCCGAAGGCGGCGCGCGCGAGGGCGACGCGCTCCGCCTGCTCGATCGGCTCGCGGCCGAAGGGTGCCGCGTCGACCTGCGGCGCGGCGAGGTCGTGCTACGCCCGTGGCCGGCGCGGCCCCTGCCCGACGGGCTGCGGGCCGAGGCGAGCGCGCTCGAGGGCGCCTTGCGCGCCGCGCTCGAGCGCGACCGCGGCCTCGCCGGGCCCCGCGTCGAGCCGTCGGCGGCGCCGGCGGGGGCGGCGTTCCCGCTGACCGATTTGCAGCGCGCTTACTACGTCGGCGAGGCCTACTTCGACGCGCTCAGGACGCCGGCGTACGTGGCGACCGGCTACCGCGTGGCCGCCGGGCGCGAGGCGGGGCTGCGCGGGGCGCTGCTCCGGGTCATGGCGCGCCACCCCATGCTGCGCGCCCGGGCCGTCGACCTCGAGCGCCAAGAGATCGCGCCCCCCGACGACGCGTGGGATCTCACCTACGTCGACGCGGCGGGCGCGGGCCCCGACGGGCTCGAGGCGGCCTTCCGGCGCGAGGCCGAGGCCGTCGGCGAGCGCCTGCCGCCGCTCGAGCGCGGCCCGCAGCTCGCCGCCGTCTTGGTGCGGGGCGAGCGCGAATGCCGCCTGGTGCTGGCCGTGCGGCTCTTCGTGCTCGACGCCCTGTCGATCAGCCTCGTCTACCGCGAGCTCGAGCGCCAGCTCGGCGCGGCGGCGCCGACGCACGGCGAGGCGCGGCTCGGCTTCGCCGACTTCGCGCGGGCGCTGGCGCGCTACCGCGACACCCAGGGCTACCGCAACTCGATCGCCTACTGGACGCGGCGGCTCGACGAGCTGCCGGCCGGCCCCGAGCTGCCCGCCGGGCGCGGCGGGGCGGGGGCGGCGGGGCGCGCGCGGTTCGCGCGGCGCAGGTTCCGGCTCGGGCGCGACCAGTGGCAGCGGCTGCAGGCCCGCGCGCGCGCCGCCGGGCTCACGCCGAACGCCGTGCTCTGCACGTGCTACGCCGACGCGCTGCGCAAGTGGTCGTCGCGCAAGGCCTTCTGCCTGACGGTGCTCGCGTCGCTGCGGGCGTCGAGCGAGGCGGCGGACGAGCTCGCGTCGGTCGTCGGCAACTTCGGCACCACCGGCCTGGTCGCGTTCGACGGCGCCCCGGGCCCGTTCGTCGAGCGCGCGCGGCGGGCGCAAGACCAGATGCTGGCGGGGCTCGAGCACGGGCACGTCTCGGCGATCGAAGTGCTGCGGCTGCAGCGGCGCGCGGGCCGGGCGGCGGGCGACAACGTGCCGTTCGTGTTCGCCTCCGGCCTCGGGGCCGGCGACGGCGGGCCCCACTACGCGCGGGTCGGCGGCTGGCAGCTCGCCTTCCAAGCGATGCGTACGCCCCAGGTCTTGATCGACCACCAGGTCTTCGAAGAAGACGGCGAGCTCTTCTGCAACTTCGACTACGTGCCCGACGCGTTCCCCGAGGGGCTCGTCGACGAGCTCGTCGCGTACCACGAGGGGGCGCTCGGCGCGCTCGCCGACGACGAGGCGGCGTGGTCTCGGCCGGCGCCGCCGCCGCTGCCCGCCGAGCTCTTGGCCGGCCGCCGCGCCGCCAACCGCACCGAGCGCCCCCTGGCGCCGAGCGGGCTCGACCGGGCGCTGCGGCGCGCCTTTCGCGAGCGCCCCGACGCGGTCGCGATCGCGGCCGAGGGCGAGTCGCTCACGTACGGCGAGGCGCGCGCCCGCGTCGCCGCCCTGGCCGCGCGGCTGCGCGCGCAGGGCGTCGGCCCCGGCGACGTGGTCGGGGTGCTCGCCCGCAAGGGCGCCGCGGCCTACCTGGCGGCGGTGGCCGTGGTCTGGCTGGGGGCGGCGTACCTGCCCTTGAACGAGGCCTGGCCGGCGGCGCGCATCGCCGGGTTCGTCGAGCACTGCGGCGCGCGCGTCGTGGTCGCCGACGGCCCGGGGCGGCGGCGGCTCGAGGGGGCGCTCGCGGCGGCGATCGAGCCGGCGCCCGAGGGCGCCGCCGAGGCCGAGGGCCTCGACCTCGACGCCCTGCCCGAGAACGAGCCGGGGCGACTCGCCTACGTCATCTTCACGTCGGGCTCGACCGGCGTGCCCAAGGCGACCGCGATCGCCCATGGCGCCGCCTGGAACACCGTCGCCGACGTGCTCGAGCGCTTCGGCGTCGACGAGCGCGACCGGGTGCTGGCGATCTCCGAGTTGAGCTTCGACCTGTCGGTCTTCGACCTGTTCGGCACCCTCGGCGCGGGCGCGACGCTGGTCGTGCCCGCGCCGAGCGACGCGCCCGCGCCCGAGCGCTGGGCCGAGTGCGTGCGCGCGCACCGGGTGACCGTCTGGAACTCCGTACCCGCGCTGCTCGAGCTCGTGCTCGACGCGCTGGGCCCGCGCGCGGCCGAGGCGCTCGCCTCGCTGCGGCTCGTGCTGTTGAGCGGCGACTGGGTGCCCGTCGGCCTGCCGGCGCGGCTGCGCGAGGCGGCGCCGGGCGCGCGCGTGGTGGCGCTCGGCGGGGCGACCGAGGCGTCGATCTGGTCGAACTACCACGAGGTGACCGAGGTGCCGGCGTGGTGGGAGAGCATTCCGTACGGGCGGCCCCTGGCCAACCAGCGCTTTCACGCCCTCGACGAGGCCTTCGAGCCCGTGCCCAACTGGGTGCCCGGCGAGCTCTACATCGCCGGCGACGGCCTCGCCCTGGGCTACTACCGGCAGCCGGAGCTCACCGCCCGCGCCTTCTTCACCCCGCCGACGCTCGGCGAGCCGGTTTACCGCACGGGCGACTACGGCCGCTACTGGCCCGACGGTACGCTCGAGTTTCTCGGGCGGCGCGACGCGCAGGTCAAGGTGCGCGGCTACCGCCTCGACCTGCGCGAGATCGAGCAATGCCTCTGCGAGCTGCCCGGCGTGCGGGCGGCGGTCTGCCTCGCCCACGGCGAGGGCGCGCGCCGCGCGCTCGTCGCGTTCTTCGTGCCGCGCGAGGGCGAGGCGCGGCCGCCCGACGCGCGCGCGCTGGCCGCGGCGGCGGCCGAGCGCCTGCCCCGCTACGCCGTGCCCGACCGCTTCGTGGCCGTCAACGACGTGCCGCTGACGCCGAACGGCAAGCGCGACACGCGGGCGCTGCTCGCGCGGCTCGCGGCGGCGCCGCCGGGCGGCGAGGCGCTGTCGGCCGACGAGCGGCGGCTCGCGGCCCTGTGGGCCTCGGCATGCGGGGTCGAAGTCGCCTCGGGCGACGCCGACTTCTTCGCCGCCGGGGGCAACTCGATCTTGGCCGTCCGGCTGGTCGGGGCGATCAACCGGGCCTTCGGCCTCGCGCTCGCGCCCGCGTGGGCCTTCGAGCACCGCACGCTGCGCGAGCAGGCCGAGCTCGTGCGCGCCCCGGCCGAGCCGACGCCGGGCCGCGCGAGCCTCGTTGCGCTCCGCCGGGGCGGGCCGCGGCCGACGGTCGTCTTGGTGCACCCGGTGGGCGGCACGCTGTACGGCTACGACCACCTGGTCCGCGCGCTGCCCGCCGACTGGACCCTCTACGGCCTGCGGTGCCCGCCGGTGGCGGCGATCCCGCCGACGCTGGCGGGGCTCGCCGCGCGCTACGCCGACGAGCTGCGCGGGCTCGGGCGGCCCGTGCACCTGCTCGGCTGGTCGATGGGCGGCGTGCTGGGCCTCGAGATCGCGCGGCAGCTCGCGGCCGAGCCGTGCCGGCCGCGCTCGCTCACGCTCATCGACAGCTACGTCCGGACGGCGGCCTCGCCCCGCCGCCTGTCGGCCGGCCAGGCCATGGCGGCCTTCGTGGGCGATTACCTCGCCGGGCAGGGCCGCCCGGCGTCGGCGCCGCCGCCCGACGAGGGCCAGGCCTTCGGCGCGTACGTCGAGGCGCTCAAGCGCTCGGGCCACCTGCCGGCCGACCTGCCGGGCGAAGAGTTCGCGCAGATCTTCGCGCAGTTCGAGCGCCTGTACGCGCTGTTGCTCGGCTACGACGTCGAAAAGGCCGCGCCCGAGCGCGCTCTCTTCGTCGCGGCCGCCCGGCGCGAGCCCGACGCGGAGCGCGCGCTCGAGCCCGTCGAACGCGTGCTCGACGCCTCGGCCGCCGACCGGCTCGAGCTCGACTTCGACCACCACACCATCGTGCGCCCGGGCGCGCTCGCCGCGCTGGTGCCGAACATCGAGGCGCACGTGCGGCGCCACGACTGACCCGCCGGCCGAGGCCGCGGGCCCCGCCCCCTCTTTCCGCTCGGCGCGCCGAGCCCCTCGCCGCCGGCCGCGCCGGCCCCCCGACGAAACCGCCCCGCGACAGACCCCATGCAAGACGAAACGTTGTGGCAGATCGCGAGCATCGTGCAGCAAACGGCCGGGGGGGGCGACCTCGCGTCACTCGACCGGTCGACCGTGCTCGAAGACATCGGCATCAACTCGATGAAGCGCATTCGAATCATCGGGCAGATCGAAAAGACGTTCGGCATCGAGTTCGACGCCGACGAGCTCGTCGGCGGCCGGCTCGACACGCTCGGCGGCCTGTGCGACTGCGTCGCGGACAAGGTCGCGCCGCGCGGCGCGGGGGGCGGGGTATGAAGAACGGCAAGAACGGCACGAACGGTATGAACGGCAAGGGCGGCGCGAACGGGGCGGAGGCCGAGGCGTTCGACCTGGTGGGCGTCGGCTTCGGGCCGTCGAACTTGGCGATCGCGACGCTGCTGGCGTCGGAGTCGCCGGCGGCTTGGCGCGACAAGCGCGTCGTCTTCTTGGACCGCAAGCCGCGGTTCGGGTGGCACTCGAACATGCTGCTCGACGACACGCGGATGCAGATCTGCTTCTTGAAAGACCTCATCACGCTGAAGTCGCCGACGAGCCCCTACACCTTCGTCAATTTTCTGAAGGTGCACGGGCGACTCAACGACTTCCTTAACCTGCAGACGTTCTACCCGAGCCGGCACGAGTTCCACCAGTACCTCGAGTGGGTGGCCGGCGAGCTCGGGCGCTTCGTGCGCTACGGGGCCGAGGTGGCCAGCGTGCGGCCGGCCGCCGGGCCCGGCGAGCGCGTCGAGGCGCTCGAGGTGCGCTACCGCGACCTCGGCTCGGGCGCCGAGCGCACGCTGCGGGCGCGCAACCTGGTCATCGCGCCGGGCGGGGCGCCGCGGCTGCCGCCCGGGGTGGAGACCGACGAGGTCGTCTTCCACAGCGCGCACTTTCTCGAGCGCATCGAGCGCTTCGCCGCGCGCGCCGAGCACCCGTACCGGTTCCTGGTGGTGGGCGCCGGGCAGAGCGCGGCCGAGATCTTCCGCCACCTGGCCCGGGCGTTCCCCCGGGCCGACGTGACGCAGGCCATCCGCCGGTTCGCGCTGGCGCAAGTCGACGGCAACCCGCTCGCCAACGCCATCTTCGACGAGGACATGGTCGAGTTCTTCTTCGGGCTGCCCGAGTCGCTGCGCGCGTCGTGCTTGCGCGAGCTGGCCGGCACGAACTACTCGGTGGTCGACGACGACCTCATCGCCGACATTTACCGGCTCCTTTACGACCAGAAGGTGGGCGGGGTCGACCGGTGCCGGATCCGGCGCTTCGTCGACTTCGAGCGGTGCCGCCGCGACGGCGACGGGGTGGTGGTCGAGCTGCGCGACCTGGCCGCGGGGCGCGTCGAGGCCGGCCGCTACGACGCGGTCGTGTTGGCGACCGGCTACCAGAGCGCCGCCGACGGCCTGCTCGCCGGGCTCGGGCCGCACCTGGCCCGGCGCGACGGCGGCGGGCCCGTCGTGCGGCGCGACTACTCGGTCGAGGCGGCGCGCCCGGCGCACTTCCGCCCGAAGATCTTCCTGCAAGGCGCCTCGACCGAGGCGACGCACGGCCTGACCAGCACGCTCATCTCGCTGTTGCCCATCCGGGCCGAAGAGATCCTCACGTCGGCGTTCGGCGCGCCGGCCCAACCCCTAGCACCAGAGGCCCCCCGTGATCGAAATCAAACGTCGTGACGACGCGACCCTGCCCACCGAGTACGGCTGCAAGTTTTGGCGGCTCCAACCCTGGGGCGTCTCGGGCGGCTCCGACCGCGGGACCGCCCTCGCGGTGATCGCGCCGGGCACGACCACCACGCCGCACGCGCACGCCGAAGAAGAGATGTTCTTCGTCGTGCGCGGGCGCGGGCACGTGCGCGTCGGCGACGAGCGCGTCGCCATCGGCGCCGGCGACGTGCTGCGGGTCTCGCCCGGGCGCGACCACGTGATCGAGAACCCGTCCGACGAGGTGCTCGAGGTGCTCTGCTCTTGGTACCCGGCCGAGGGCCGCTGAGCGGCCGCGCGGCCGACGAGGGACGAAGCGATGGAAAAGTGGCTCATCACCGCGACCCCGCCGACGACCAACGGCGACCTTCACGTCGGGCACCTGTCGGGGCCCTACCTGGCCGGCGACGTGTTCGCGCGCCGCCGGCGCGCGCTGGGCGACGACGTCCTTTACTGCTCGGGCGGCGACGACAGCCAGACGTACGTCGTCACGACCGCCGGGCGGCTCGGCACGACGCCGGCGGCGCTCGCGGCCGAGAGCAACGCCCAGATCCGCGCGACGCTCGCGGCCGCCGGCGTGACGATGGACGCGTACACGGCGCCCGACGCCGCGTACGCGCGCGAGGTGCAGGCGTTCTTCGCCCGCCTGTACGCCGCGGGCAAGCTGCGCCGGCGGCGGCAGGCGTTCGCGTACGACGAGGCCGAGGGGCGTTTTCTGTTCGAGGCGTACGTGCAGGGCTACTGCCCCGAGTGCTACGCGGCCACGTGCGGCGCCATCTGCGAGGGCTGCGGGCACCCGAACGACGGCGCCTCGCTGCTCGACGCGCGGCGCGGCGGCGGCGGCGGCGGCGGCCCGGTCGCGCGGCGCGAGGCCGAGACGCTCGCGCTGCCGCTCGAAGACTACCGCGCCGCGATCGAGGCGTTCTACGCCCGCGCCGGCGCCGGCATGCGGCCGCACGTGCTGCGCTTCGTCGACCAGATGCTCGAGCGCCCGCTGCCCGACTTCCCCGTGTCGTACCCGTCCGACTGGGGCGTGCCCGTGGCGATCGACGGCTTCGAGGGCCAGGTCTACAACCCCTGGGCCGAGATGTACCCGGCGCTCGGCCACATGGCACGCGCCGCCGCGCGCGCGCGCGGCGCCGGCGACGACCCGTGGGCCGAGGGCGGGCGCCGCCTCGTGCAGTTTCTGGGCTTCGACAACACGTTCTACTTCTCGCTCGCCCACCTGGCGCTCGCGCTCGCCGCCCCCGGCGCGCCGCGGCCCGACGCGATCGTGACCAACGAGTTCTACTACCTCGACGGCCAGAAGTTTTCGACCAGCCGCCGGCACCTCATCTGGGCGCGCGAGCTCGTCGACAAGTACGGCGCCGACAACGTGCGCTTCTTCCTCGCGCGGCAGGCGCCCGAGACGCAGGTCGCCAACTTCGTCGAGGGCGCCTTCCGCCAGGCGGTGCGGGCCGAGTTGCACGAGCCGCTGCGGCGGCTCGGCGCGCGGCTCGGCGATGGCCGCGCCGCGCCGCGCGCGCTCGACGAGGGGGCGCACCGCCGCTTCGAGCGCTTCGCGCGGCGCGCCGAGCGGGCCTACGCGCTCGAGACGTTCAGCCCCCGCGAGGCCGCCGAGGCGGCGGCGAACCTGCTCGCGTACCTGGCCGACGTCGCGGACGCCGACGCGGACGCGCCGGCCGCCGAGCTCGGGCTTTCGTATTTCTGCGCCCACGCGCACCCGCTGGTGCCGGCGCTGGCCGAGCGGCTCTGGGCGGCGCTCGGCCACGCGGGCGAGCCCCGCCCCGACTCCGCCCGCCGCCTGGGCGCGCTGCCCGCGCGCGGGCGGCTCGAGGTCGGCCCCCTGCTGCGGCAATGGTGATGGCCGTGAACGCGCCCGAAACCGCCGACGACCTGCTCGCCGCGCGCCTCGACGAGCGCCGCGACCGCATCGCGTATGTGCAGGGGGGCCGCGCGCTCAGCCGCGGCCAGCTCGACGACGACGCCAACCGGCTCGCCGCGCTGCTGCGCCGCCTCGACGTCGCCCACGGCGCGCCCGTGCCCATCGTGCTCAACAAGTCGCTCGAGTTCGTCACCGCCATCTTCGGCGTGCTCAAGAGCGGCGCGATGTTCGTGCCCTTCGACGTCTACGACGCGCCCGAGCGCATTCGCTACATTCTCGACGACCTGGCCGCGCCCGTGGTCATCACCGACGAACGGCACCTGCCGCTGGTCGAGCCGCACCGCCGCGCCCGCGAGGGCCTGCGCGTGGTGCTCGCGCGCGACGAGGCCGGCGCCGACGCGCCCCGGCCCGCGCTGCGCTTCGAGGCGCCCGACGGCGGGCCCGCCGCGCCCGACGACGCGGGCCCCCCGCCGCGGAGCCACGGCCCCGGCAGCCGCGCCTACACCATCTACACCTCGGGCTCGACGGGCCGGCCCAAGGGCGTCGTGGTGCGGCACGAGAGCCTCGTCAACTACGTCCGCGAGACCGTGCGCCTGCTCGAGTTCGGCGAGGGCACGCGCATCATGTGCGTCAAGTCGTTCTCGTTCGACGCCTCGCTGACCGACATCTTCTGCCCCCTCTACAGCGGCGGCTTGGTGCGCCTGGTCGACCAGAAGCACATCACGCCGCGGCTGCTCGACCGCGGCGTGCGCGAACACCGCCTCACCCACCTGAGCTGCACCCCGAGCGTGCTCAAGCTGCTCGTCGGCTTCTCCGACCTGAGGCCCGACGACTTCGCCTCGCTCGAGTCGATCACGTTCGGCGGCGAGGCCATCTCGGCGGCCGTGTTGCGCGTTTTGCAAGAAAAGCTGCCGCACGTCCGGCTGTTCAACCGCTACGGCCCGACCGAGGCCACGGTGGTGGCCGCGACGTACGAGGTCACCGAGCCGCTCGCGCCCGACGACGTCATCCCGCTCGGCAAGCCGCACCCGGGCGTCTCGCTGTTCGCGTTCGACGACGACGGCGCGCCGCTGCGCGAGGGCGGCCGTGGCGAGCTGCTCATCGGCGGCGTCCAGCTGATGCAAGGCTACTGGAACGACCCGGCCATGACTGCGCGCGCGATGGGCTTCGACGCGCGCGCCGGCATGACGCTCTACCGCACGGGCGACCTCGTCACCGTCGACGCGCGCGGCAACTACGTCTACCTCGGCCGGCTCGACCAGACGATCAAGAAGTACGGCTTTCGCATCAACCTGCACGAAATCGAGAACGCCCTCAAGGCCGTCGCGGGCGTCGGCGACTGCGTCTGCGTCTTCGTGACCCGCGGCGAAGAGCAGCTCATCGTCGCCTACGTCCGGGCCGAAGGGGCGTCGGCGCGCGACCTCAAGGCGGCGCTGTCGGGCCGGCTGCCTTCGTACATGGTGCCCGACCTGTTCGAGGTGGTGGCCGACCTGCCGGTGACGAGCTCGGGCAAGCCCGACCGCGATCGGCTCAAGGCGGCATTCCTGGCGGGGGGCGGGCCCTGACGTGGCCGGCCGCCCCCGCGCCGAACCGAGCCCCACATGACCGCCCCGCGCCCGCACTACCTGGTCTGCCCGCCTTCGTTCTACCAGGTCGCCTACACGATCAACGCCTGGATGCGGCCCGAGGTCTGGCGGGCGAACGAGGGCTACTGGACGGCGCGCTCGCGCGAGCAGTGGCGCGCCCTCACCGACGCCATGCGGCGGCTCGACTGGGGCCTGAAGACCGTCGAGCCCCGGCCGGACCTGCCCGACATGGTCTTCACCGCGAATCACGCCCTGGTCATCGGCCGGCGCGCCCTGGTCGCCCGCTTCGTCAAGCCCGAGCGCCAGGGCGAGACCGAGCACGCGCGGCGGTGGCTCGCCGACGAGGGGTTCGAGGCGCGCGTCTGCCCGACCGCGTTCGAGGGCGCCGGCGACGCGCTCTACGACGCCGCGTCCGACGTCATCTTCATGGGGCACGGCTTCCGCAGCTCGCCGGAGGCCGCCCTCGACCTCGCCGACTTCTTCGGCAAGAAGGTCGTGCCACTGCGCCTGCGCGACCCCCGCTTTTACCACCTCGACACCTGCCTCTGCCCGCTCGCGGGCGGCCGGGCGTTGTTCACCCCCCTCGCCTTCACGGCCGAGGGGCAGGAGGTGTTGCGGCGGCACTACGGTGAGGGGCTCATCGAGATTCCGGACGACGACGCGCTGCGCTTCGGCTGCAACGCGGTCAACTTCGGGCGCGACGTCGTCTTGCCGACCGTGGGCGAGGCCACCACGGCGGCCCTGCGCGAGCGGGGGTTCACGCCCCACCTGGTCGAGCTCGACAGCTTCTTGCTCGCGGGCGGCGCCAGCCGGTGCCTGACCTTGCGCCTCGACGAGACGTGAGGGGGCGGCCGCGGCGGCCTCCGCCCGGGCGCCGCGCCGGGCGGCCCCCGGGCCGCGGGGCGCGCGCCGCCGCGCCGCCCGCGGGCGCCTCAGCCGGGCTTGCGGGCGCTCGCCAGGGTGTAGCCGCCGTACGCGGGCGCGAACGACGGTTCGTCGAAGCCGCACGCGCGCAGCTCGGCGGCCAACTCGGCGGCGGTGAACTGCTTGCCGGGGCTGAAGAGCACCATGCACACCGAGAAGAGCGCCGCCGTCAGGGGGCCGTCTTCGGCGTCGGAGAGCAGCATCTCGTAGACGAAGACCCGCCCGCCCGGGGGCAGCGCCTCGAAGGCGCGGCGCAGCAGGTGCAGCCGGCGGTCTTTGTCCCAGTCGTGCAGGACGTTGGCGAAGAAGACGGCGTCGTAGCCCGAAGGCCACGCGCCGCGGAACATGTCGAAGGCGAGCGTGTCGACGCGGCCCTCGGCCCGCGCGTCGGCGACGTACCGCGCGGCCAGCGCGCACACGGGCGCGAGGTCGGCGACCGTGAAGCGCGCCTCGGGGTGCCGGTGCGCCATGGCGATCGAGTAGCAGCCCGAGCCGCCGCCGACGTCGAGCAGGCGCCGGACGCCGGCGAGGTCGACGACCTGCGCGAGCCCCGCGGCGGCCGCGGCCGACATGCTGTGCATGGCCCGCGTGAGCGACAGGGCCTGCTCGGGCGACACCTCGGCGGCCCCCCAGGCGTCGGTCATCACCTTGCCGTCGTTGATGGCCGACGGCTCGTCTTTGCGCAGCGCCGCCATCATGCCCTCGTGGGTGATGGCGATGTGCGTGTAGAGCCGCAGCATGTGGCCCCAGTAGAAGGGCGAGCCCGGCAGCAGGTAGGTGCGCGACAGCTCGGTCAGGTGAAACTTGCCCTGCAGCGCGACGAGCAGGTCGGCCGCGGCCAGGGCCGCCACGAGGGCCTGGGCGCCGCGGGCGCTGACGCCGAGCTCGGCGGCGATCTCGGGCAGCGCCCGCGGCGCGCGGTCGAGCAGCGCGAAGAGCCCGAGCTCGTCGGCGGCGTTGAGGGCGGGCAAAATGTAAACGGAAAGCCACAGCCGTCGAATGGGGGCGTCGTCACACGGGGGCGAATCGGAGGGCGATGTCTTCATGGTGGTCTCGTTCGTCAGAAATGAAGGGGGGCCGCGGGCCGGGGCCCCGCCCCGCGGCCCGGGCGGCTCAGCTGGGGCCCCTGCGCGGGCCCGACCCGGCCGCCCCGCCGCCCGCCCGCCGGCGCTCGGCGATGTGCGCCGCGAGGTAGGCCGCGTCGTCGCCGACGCCGAACAGCAGGCCCGACTTGAGCGTATGCAAATAGTGAAGCCCGAGAAAGTACAGGCCCGGCAGCGCCGTCACGCCCCGGCGGTGCTCGGGCGCGCCGTCGGGGCCCCACACCGGCAGCGGCACCAGCGACCGGTCGAAGCGGTAGCCCGTCGCCCAGATGACGGCGGCCACCCCCTCGGCGCCCAGGTCGAGCCGGGTGACCTCGGGCAACGGCTCGGTCGGCGGCGGCGACGGCTCGACCGGCGCCGACAGCCCTTCGGCCGCGATGAACTCGTCGATCTGCCGGCGCAGCCGCGCCACGTCGTCGTCCCAGGCGCGCAGCCGCGCGTTGAGGTCGGGCGCGAAGTGGGCCACGCCCCCCTCGACCCCCGCGAGCCGCCCGAGCAGCACCAGCTCGGTCTGTCGCGCGAGCGCCGGCAGGTCGATGCCGATGTGCGGGTTCTTCTGCGGCCGCTGGCCCGCGGCCACCAGCTCGTCGATCGTGCGGTCGTACTGGCCGCTGCGCTGCACCCAGTGGGTAATGTCTTGGCCGCGATACCGGCGCAGCACCTTGCCCGACGAGCCGACCGAGAGGTAAACGCGGCGCCCGCTGAGCGCCAGCTCTCGCGCGATCTGCGTGCCCGACTGACCCGAGCCCACCACGAGCACGGCGCCGTCGGGCAGCGCGCGCGGGTTTCGATACCCCGTGGCGTGAAGCTGATGAACCCCCGCCGGCAGCCGCGCGCTCAAGGCGGGCACCTCGGGCAGCGGAAACGCCCCGTTCGCCAGCACCACGTTCGCCGCCCGGTACCGCGCGCCCTCGGCCTCGACGACGTACCCCGCCCCGCTCGGCGCGGCGAGCACCCGCCGGACCTCGACCCCGCACGCGACCGGCGGCCGGAAGCTCGCGGCGTACGCGTCAAGATGGCGGATGACCCCCTCGCGCGTCAAAAAACCCTCGGGCTCGTCGCCCGCGTAGGCGAAGCCCGGCAGCCGCAGCTGCCAGTTCTGCGTCACCAGCGCGAAGCTGTCCCATCGCTCGCGCCGCCAGGTGCTGCCCACCTCGTGCCGCTCGAGCACCAGGTGCTCGCAGCCCAGCCGCCCGAGGTGGTAGCTCACGGCGAGGCCGGCCTGGCCGGCCCCCACGACCAACGTCTCGACTTCGCTCATCGCCCGGCCTCAACCCTCTCTCGGAGGATGCTCGCACAGACGCGTTATCTTGTATAGAACAAATTCCGACATTTCTCCGAATCGGACGGCGCGAGCACCGGCGCGCGTTGCGCGCGGCGCCGCGCACGCGATGGGCCCGGCCGTCGCTCGCGCGATTGCGCCGCCCGGGTGACGGAGGGGGGCGCTCGGCGGGCGCGGGCGGACCGACGCGGTGGGACGCTGAGCACAGCGCGGCGACTCGAGGGCGCGCATCGGCGCGAACTCGGGCCGCCGCGCGACGCGACAGAGACACCCCCGCTCGGGGCGCACCACGGCTGGTCGATCTCGATGGGCCGCCGCTCGGCGTGCTCGGTCGACACCTGCGACGCCGTCGCGGCGCCGGTGCGGCGCGAGGGCCTTCGCCTTCGTGCTACGCGCGGCGGCGAGGCAAAGCAGTTCGCCGTGAAGAAGAAACGCCCCGCGCTCGGCGCCGGGGCCGGGCGCGGGGCGGGCGGCCCGGCCCGGCCCTCCTTTCCGGGCCGGCCCCCGGCGCCGACCTCCGAGGGGGGGCGTTTCCGCGGGGGGCGCCCGCGTCAGGGGGCCTTTTCGCAGCGGCCCGAGGCGCCGCAGACCATGCCGCTGGCCGCGTCGCCGCAGACCGCGTCGCCGCGATCGCGGCAGTCGCTCATGGCGGCGAGCCCGTCGCAGTCGGCGCGGGTGAGGCCCAGCGACGCCAGCAGCGCGTCGGCCGCCGAGGGGTACGCGATCGGGGCGCCGCTCGCGTCGCGCACCTCGACCGGCTCGGGGGAGTCCCAGAAGCGCTGCATCGTCGGCTGGGCGTTGGGCATCGAGAAGCTGCCGCACACGTAGGCCGCCAGGGGCGTCTGGATGAACGCTTCGTACGACTCGAACATCGTGTACGAGCGCTGGGGTTGCCCGGCCAGATCGCGCTCTTCGGCCGCGTGGCAGGTGAGGCAGTAGGGGCGCGCCACCCGGTCGTAGAGGTCGCGGTGCGTGGGGGTGTCGCTCCAGCCCGGGGGGGCCCAGCCCGGCGCGAAGGTGGCGCCCGGGGTCGTGAGGCCGGCCGGGTAGGCGCCCGCGAGCGCCTCGCGCTGCAGGGGCGTGAGGGGGCTGCGGGTGGCGACCTCGTTGAGGGCGCGCAATCGCTCTTCTTGGCCGGCGCGCGTCACGCCCGGGGCGGCGTCGGGCCCGTCGGCGAAGGCGAGCAGGTCGGGGAACGCGGGGAGGAAGCGGGCGTAGCGCGTCAGGTGCGTCTCGGGGTCGTACGTGCCGCCGTGGCAGCCGGTGCAGACCTGGGGCACGGGGCGCGGGCCGAGGGTGTCGAGCTCGGCCCACTCCTGCCGGGCGTCGTCCTGGTTGTAGACGTAGAACTGCACCTCGTAGCCGTCGCGCCCGCCGGGCTTGAGGAGCGGGCGGTAGGTGATGCAGACGGTGTTCTTCTTGTTGACGCCCGCAATGGCGTCCTCGAGCGAGCGCTCGCCGCCTTGCCACTCGAGGCCGTAGTTGGTCACGAAGCAGGCCTCGCCGTAGACGGGCTGGCCGTTCGCGTCGTAGCCGTCGACGAAGCGCTGACAACCGAGTTCGCGGCCGAGGCCGAGCTCGTTGACGTTGTAATAGATGGCGATGCCGGTGCGGTCGCGGTAGGTCTGCAGCGACTCGCCGGGCGCGGGCGGCGGGAAGCCAAAGGCGTCCTTCCAAGCCTGCAGCGTGGCCGGGGCCGACTCGCCCGGCGCGAGCGGCCGGCCGAGGGTATCGTAATAGAGGGCCGCCTCGGTGAGCGCGGCGGTGGTCGCGGCGGGGCGTCCGTCCGGCCCGGGCGCCTCGATCAGGCCGCCCCGGGCGCCCTCGGCGGGCTTTTGATTCAGGTACGCGTCGGCGATGGGCACGGCGGGCGGCCCGACCGGCGCCGCGGTCGGGGCGGGGTCGCCGGCGGGGTCGGAGCCGCAGCCCGCGGCGAGCGCGGCCGGGGCGAGCGCGAGCCAGAGGGACCGGGGGCGACGGGGGTGACGAGGGGACGCGACGCGAGAAGCACGACGGTTCATAAACGGATACCTCCGAAGCAAGTGCCTGGGGGCGCGCCCGGCCCGCGGCCCCAGGGGCGGGGCGGCGGACTGGGGGCGCGGCCGGCAGGTAGGGGGAGAAGTCAGGGGCAGGCGCCGGTGCCCGTGGCGCCGACCGCGTCCAGCCCGCTGGCCCGGTTGGGCAGGGGCAGCGCGGGGTGGTCGAAGGGCGCGCGCTCTTTTTCGACGCGGCAGTCGGTCAGCGCGCCGGCCAGGAAGTCGACGAGCGCCGCGCGCTGGGCGGCCGTGACGGCGAAGGGGCGCAGCAGGCTCGAGCGCTCGGGGTTCTGGACGTCGCCCCCGCGGGCGTAGAAGTCGACGACGTCGCCCAGCGTGGCCTTGCCGCCGTTATGAAAATAAGGCGCCGTCAGCTTGACGTTGCGCAGGCCCGGCGTCTTGAAGGCGCCGCGGTCGGCGGCCGCGCCGCTGACCGAGAACGAGGCGCCGCCGGGGCCGAGCGCGGCGCGGCCGAGGTCTTCGCCGGTGGGCCGCACGCCGAGGTTGTGGAAGCCCTGGTCGCCGCCGTCGGCGTTGCGCGGGCCCGCGATCTGGAAGGCGCGCCAGGTGGCGTCCGAGAGCAGGCCGCCGTTGTGGCAGGCGTTGCAGCGCCCGGCGCCCATGAAGACGCCGAAGCCCTGCTGCTGGGACGGCGTGAGCGCGGCGAAGTCGCCGGCGAGGAAGCGATCGACCGGGGCCTGGTCGGGCACGAGGGTGGCCTGGTAGGCGTAGAGCGCCTCGCCCCAGAGCAGCGAGAAGTCGGCCTCGGCGGCCGCGGCGAGCGCGTCGCCGAAGGCGCGGCGGACGAGCTCGCGGTACGTGCAGGGCGCGCCGTCGCAGCGCAGGCCCGCCCCCGCCGGGTCGGCCAGGGGCCCGAGCACGCCGTCGTCGGGGGCGACGCGCTGCAGGCGCAGGGCGACGCGGGCCAGCAGCTTGGTGCCGAGGCCGCCCGGGCCGTTGAAGGCGCGGCCCGCGCAGGCCATCTCGACGCCGTCGTTGGGCGGCCCGACGGCCTGCGAGGCGAGCGCCGCGTTCTCGATGGCCTCGGGCCCGGCGCCGTTGGCCGTCAGGCCGAAGGGGTCGTTGCCGTTGAAGACGTGGTTGGCGCGCCCGTCCCAGAAGGCGTCGCGGAAGAACACCGCGCCGATGACGGTGGGGCTGTTGCGGCCGGTCACCTGGCGCTCGGCGGCGAAGGGCGGCGCGGGCGCGGCGACGCACTGGTCGGCGGCCTCGTTCGGGTCGGGGTTGACGCTCACGAAGGTGGCGCGGGCGACGCCCTGCGAGCCGACCCGGTCGTCGTTGGCGATGTTCGAGGGCGTAAAGACCTGCCCCGGGCCGGTGACGCCGCCGCTGGCGAACGCGCCGTCGGGGCCGGGGTGGAGCGCGTTGCGGGTGCGGTCGTCGGCGCCGGCCTGGAAGTGGCAACTCGCGCACGCGGTCTGGCCGTCCGAGCCGACCTGGACGTCCCAGAAGAGCGCCTTGCCGAGCCGCACCGCGGCCGCCTGGTCGACGATGTGCAGCCCCGTCGGCGCGGGCAGGGGCTCTTGGGAAAGCGGCACGACGCGCACGAGATCGCCGCCCGGGGGGGCGCCCGGGCCGCCGCCGAAGCCGCCGCCGAAGCCGCCGCCGAAGCCGCCGCCGGGGCCGAAAGACGCCTCGCCGGGGGCGGCCACCGGGGCGGCGGCCGGCTCGTCGGGCGCCTCGCCCGGGCCCGGCGCGTCACCGGTGTTGGCGGCGCACGCGCCGAACCAAGCGCCGAGCGAAGTGGAGAGTGTGGCGAAGGCGAGGCGATACCAAAGAGAAGAGGCAGGAAAATTGCCGTTCATGATAACACTCCTTAAAAAAACGAAAAAGACGTCGCGGAGCCGGGGGGCCCCGCGGAGGTGGGGTAAGCGCGAAGGGGCGCGAAAAGACGCCGCGGGACCGGGGGGGGCCGCCGCGGGGCCGAAAGGGGGCGGACGTGCCGTGCGCGGGGCGGGAGGGCCGCCGCGGGCGACGAAGCGAAGGGCGAACGGGCGCGAAGCGAAGCGGCGTTAGGCGAGGGGCGGCGGGCGCGCGGGCGCGGCGGCGGCGCGGCGGGCGGGCGCGGGGCGCCCCGGAGGCAGGCCGGGCCGCGGCCCGTCAGCCGCGATTCGAGAGGGGGGCGGGGGCGTGCGCGCCGGGCGGCGTCTCGATGAGTTCACTATCGCCGCAAAGGGGGTGATGCGTCCAGTGATCTTTCGGGCTCGGTTCGATGCGCTTCGCGCATCGAACGAGACCGGGTCAGCGCTTCTTCGGGCGGGTCGTGGCCGCGCGCAGCAGGTCGAGGAAGCGCTCGGCGGTCGGGGCCCGGCGCTGGCGGGCGCGCACGGCGAAGAGGTGGATGGGCACGCGCGGCCGGACGACGACGAAGACGACGCCCTCGTACGAGAAGCGGCGGGCGGCGCCGGGGGCCTGGGCGACGCCGAAGCCGGCGGCCACGAGGGCGAGGGTGGCGGTGAAGTCGTGCGACTCGAGCAGCGGGGGCGGGGTCAGGCCGAGCGCGGCCTGCGACCGCTCGATGCGAGCGTGCAGGACCGGCTCGGCCCAGCGCGGCAGCAAGATGTTGGTGTCTTGGTTGAGGTCTTGCAGCGAGATCGAGCGCCGCTTGGCGAAGGGGTGCTGGGCTTGGACGATCGCCCAGAGCTCGTCGTCGATGACGGGCTCGGCCTCGAGGCCGTCGTCGAGCAGGGGCGCCGAGCTGAAGGCCAGGTCGCAGCGGTCGCCGTGCAGGGCCTCGGCGTGGTCGCGGGTGCCGAGCAGGCCGGCGCTGACCTCGACGGCGGGGTAGCGCTGGCGGAAGCGCCGGAACGCGTCGGTGAGCGCGCTGACGGCCGCCACCTCGGACCAGACGACGCGCAGCCGCCCCATCTCGCCCTGCGCGGCCCGCCTCGCTTCGACGGCGCTGGCCTCGACCGCGGCCAGGACGTCACGGGCGCGCCCCTCGAACGCTTTGCCCGCGGCGGTGAGCCGCACGCCCCGGCGGCCGCGCTCGAACAGCGTGACGCCCACGTCGGCCTCGAGCGCCTGAATGGCGCGCGTGACGGCCGACTGCACGAGGTGCAAGCGCCGGGCGGCCCGGCCGAAGTGAAGCTCTTCGGCGAGCACGACGAAGGCCTGTAGATGTCGGAGCTCCATCGCGGCGCGGAGGGCGGAGCACGCTATCGGGTCGCGGGCGACTGCGCAAGCGAGGGCGCGGGCCCCCTCCGGGCGGCCGGTGCGCGCCGAGGTGCGTGAAGCCTCTCTCTTCGGCCACGGCCGCGAACGCGACGAGCGCGCCGAAGCGGGCGTCCTGCATCGTGACGTCGAGCTTCATGGTCCGCGCAGGTCGTGAAGGCTAGCGCGGGGCCGCGCCGGGGTGCATCTTGTCGGCGCCGAAGGAGGACGACACCATGAACAGGACGCTGAACGGCCGTGAGGTGGGCCCCGTGGGGCTCGGGTGCATGGGCATGACCTGGGCCTACGGCGCGGGCGACGCGGACCGGGCCGAGCACCTCGCGGTGATCCGCCGCGCGCTCGAGCTCGGGGCGAACCTGATCGACACCGCCGACATCTACGGGCCGCACACGAACGAAGAGCTGGTGGGCGAGGCCCTCGCGGGCGGCCGCCGGGCCCGCGCCTTTCTGGCCACCAAGGCGGGGCTCGTGAACCAAGGCGGGGGGCCCTTCGACATCAAGGTGAACGGCCGCCCCGAGCACATCCGCGCGGCCATCGACGCCAGCCTGCGGCGGCTCGGCGTCGAGGCCGTCGACCTCTGGCAGCTGCACCGGGTCGACCCCGAGGTGCCGCTCGAGGAGACGTGGGGGGCGATGGCGGAGGCCGTGCGCGCCGGCAAGGCGAAGGCCATCGGCCTCTCCGAGGCGACGGTCGAGCAGCTCGAGCGCGCGCGGTCCGTGCATCCGGTGGCGAGCGTGCAGAGCGAGCTCTCGCTCTGGACGCGCGACCACCTGCCCGTCGTGCGGCGCTGCGAAGAGCTCGGCGTCGCCTTCCTCGCCTACTCGCCGCTCGGCCGGGGCTTTCTCGCCGGGCGCATCGCCGACCGCGACGCGCTCGCCGAAGACGACTGGCGCCGGAAGAACCCCCGCTTTCAAGCAGAGGCCCTGCGCAAGAACGCGCGCATCACCGAGGTCGTGGCCCGGGTGGCCGAGCGCCGGGGCCACACGCCGGCGCAGGTGGCCCTCGCCTGGGCGCTCGCGCAGAGCCCCGTCGTCATTCCCATTCCGGGCACGCGGCGCGTCTCGCGCCTCGAAGAGAACGTCGCCGCCGCGCGCGTCGCGCTCGCCCGCGAAGACGTCGACGAGCTCGACGCCCTGCCGCCCGCCGAGGGGTCGCGCTACTGATTGCTCGCCGAGCAGGCCGGCGCGGCCGAGGCGGCGCGAGCAGGCCCGGCAGTCGTCGCGGCGGCAGGCCGCCGCGCCGGCGATCGCATCATGAGCCCGCCGCGCGACGGGCCTTGGCGAAGAAGGCGCGGAGCTCCTCGGGGCGGAACAGGCACGGGTAATACGCGACCGCGATCAAGCTGAAGAAGTCGACGTCCATCATCGCGGCGATGCCGAGATGGAAGCCGAGCCCGATCGCGACGTAGGGCGCGCGCAGATCGACGCGCTTGATGACCCACGGCAGGGGCGCGCACAGCTCCCAGGCGACGGTGACGAGGGAGAGCGCCCGGGTGAGCGGGGCGAGCTCCGCGAGGGGCAGCGACGAGAAGCGCTGCCAGTGCGGGGCTTGCAGGATGTGGTGCAGCGCGAGAAAGTCGCCGCCCGGCGTCCAGTGGACGCTCACGAGCTTCTGCGCGCCCGTCATGAAATACATCAGCAGGATCTGCAGCAGCGCCAGCCGGCGCGGCCAGGCGAGCACGTCGCCTCGCGTCTTGTGCGGCGAGACGGCCTTCGCGCTATCGGCGAAGACCAGCAAAAAGAGCGCGTTCGTCAGCAGGTGGTCTTCCCCGCCCGAGACCTCCGGGTTCAGGCGCGCGAGCGAATGCGCGCACAGGAGCGCGACGAGGGCGGCCGCGCGCGCGAGCACGCCGGCGAGAAGCAAGGCGCCCGCGACGCCGAGCAGCGACAACAGGAGCGAGACGACGCGAGGCGTCGAGCCGCCGAGCAGGCGCGCGAGGTGGGCCTCCGCCGGCACGGGGGCCGCGCGATAGCCTCCGTCGATCCAGATCAGCGCCGGCGCGTCGGAGGCGAGCATCGCGACGGAGAGCCACAGGCAGACGGCGGCGGTGGCGATGCGGAACAGCGCAAGCGAGAGCCCGTCCTCGCGCGCGCTCGTGAAGGCGACGAATCGATGCCACGCGCTCATGACCTTTCTACCACGCGCTCGCGCAGCGTCTTTCGCGCCGGTACTTTGCGTGCGCGCAGCTCGCCGGGGTCGAGCGTCGTCGTGCGGACCAGCCGGCAGCGCGCGGCGGTCGCACCAGGACGGTCGACGAAGGCGAGGGCGGCTACGCGATCGCAGAAGCGCTCGAAGCGCGCGGGATCGTCGTGCCAGCCGAAGGAGAACATCGCGCGGCGCACGCGGTGCTCGTCGAGCAGATCGCTCCTCCAGCGGTGCGCGTCGTCGCCGAGCACGTACAGGGGGTCGAAGCGGTCGCCTTGTTTCAGCTCGAGGGAGAAGATGGTCGGGTGGCGATCGGGGGCGGTGAACATCGTCCACGCCTGGGTCGTGCCCGTGTGGCGCTGCACGAACAGCCACGGCGCGAGCAGGGCGCGCCGTCCGTCCCGCCACGCGCGGCTGACGCCCTGCAGCGCCGACGCCAGCTCGCGGGGGGCCACGTCGAGGCCGACGGAAGAGAAGCGCCGCGCCCAAGCCTCGACCTCGCCGCGCACCGTCGGCTGCGACCACGCGCTCTCCTTCGCGCCGTACGAGGAGGGGGCCGGGATCGAGGCGAGGACGACGCCAACGACATGGGCCGCGAGGAGGGCGGCGCGGACATGGGGCCACGCGGGGTGGGCGAAGAGAGAGCGCACACCCCGTCATGCCACGGCCGCAGCAGAGGCAGAAGCCGCGTTTCGACGAGCCCCGCCGTGCCCCCTCAACGCCCGAAGTGGCGTCCGTCTTCGCACGTGACGCAGGCGACGTGGGCGAGGGCGACGTTGGCGACCTCGGCATGTCGCAGCGGCCAGCTCTCGATCAAGGTCTTGCCGGGCGCAAGGCGTAGTCCCTTCGAGGCGAAGGCGACGTCGTGCTCGCCGGTGGCGTTCATCGCCGTCGCGTGGCCTTCCGGGTCGAAGCCGTCGGCGACGCCCTCGACACCCGTGACGACGCCGCCGGTTCGGTTCTGCGGGTCGAGGTGCAACTCGACGCCCGACTCGACCTTGCCCACCGAGCCCACGGTCACGACGACCTTGTCGGCCGCCGTCAGCCTGCGGCCCGGCCGGGCTGCTGCCGCAGGCGGGGAGGTAGCTTGTTGGGACATTTCTGTCGCAACGGCCGCCCCGCGCGCTGGCCCCGTCGGCGTTCTGGCCTCGCCGGGCGGCGCGGGGGCCGCTGGCCGGACGATTGCAAACCCGGTTCGCTCCCCCCGCCGAAGGAGCCGCCGATGACTGCCCGCGCCGACAGCCCGCCCGTGATGCCCGAGAACGCCCCGCTCCTCGAGGGCGAGCCAGGCGAAGGCGCGGCGGGCGCGCCGAAGTGCCCGTTCGCGCACCTGCCCCACGTCGCCAAGGGCGTCCGGCCGCCGCCGTCGCCCCCGCCCGTCGTCGTGCCGGGCGACGACCTGACGGCCCCCGAGCGCGTGCTCGTGATCGAGGCGTACAACAAGACGCTGCCCTGGCGCACGATGGTAAGCGAGGCCTGGGCGCAGCGCATGTGCGACCTCGACGAGACGCTCTTCGATCGCATGCTCGTCGACTTCTTCCCCGAGGTCGAAGACTACCTGCTAGGCCTGCTGGACATCGCGGTGCGCAACCTCAACCCGCGCACCGACCGCGTCGCGCGCGAGTCGTACCGCGCGATGCACCCCGACCCCGAGCGGCGCTTCCAGACCTTCGAAGAGTACGCCTCGGCCTTCCTGGCGATGGGGTTCACCGAGCACGAGTGGCGGCTCTCGAAGGAGGCCTTCCTTTGGGTGCTCGAGACGCACAGCCCCTACCTCGAGGGGCCCGAGCGGCAGGAGGCGGCCAAGGGCGCCGCGGGGGCCTTCGGCCGCTTCTACCAGGCCCACGTCGTCGACCGCGCGCGGGCGTGCGAGCCGGCCGTCCTGCTGTCGGAGGCCGAGGCCCGCGAGCTCAAGGCGTACTGGGCGCAGTGCAAGGGGGCGCGCACCAAGTTCGGCGTCGTGTTCTACCGCTCGATCTTCAAGCGCCACCCCGAGGTCATCAAGTACTTCCAAGAGACGGACATGGACCGGCTCAGCGTGCACCTCTTCGACGCGGCCGACCTCGCGATCGAGGCCGCGCCCGACTTCTGGGCCGGCCGGCACGTCTTCCGCACCCTCGGCGCCTCGCACGCGTGCAAGCAGATCCCCACGTCGGCGTACCCCGCGGTCAACGAGCACGTCATCGACACCCTCGACCACTTCGCGCCGCTCGACGCGGGCGTGCGCCACTCGCTGCAGAAGGCCATGTTCCTGGTGTCCTTCTTGGTCATGCAGCCGGCCGCCCACAACGAGCGGGTCGAGCGCGAGGCGACGCAGTGGTTCGAGCAGATGGCGGCCGAGAAGGGCTGGCCCGAAGAGCGGCTGCGCGAGCGGCTCGCCACGGTGCGCGCGTCGATCCAGCACACGGGCACGTACGACCACACGAGCGAAGAGCTCGCGTACGGCGCGCAGGTGGCCTGGCGCAACAGCGCCAAGTGCATCGGCCGCGTCTCGTGGAACCTGCTCACCGTCCGCGACCGCCGCCACGTCACGACGGCGGCCGGCATGTTCCAGGAGTGCGTCGAGCACCTGCGGCTCGCGACCGAGAAGCCCAACATGGAGGCGGTCATGACCGTCTTCGCGCCGCGCAGGCCCCGCGAGCGCTGGGGCGCCCGCTTCTGGAACCACCAGCTCGTGCGCTACGCGGGCTACCGCGAGCCGAACGGCTCGGTCGTGGGCGACCCGGCCAACGTGCACCTGACCGAGCGCATCCGGTCGCTGGGCTGGGAGCCGCCCGAGCCGAAGGGCTCGTTCGACGTGCTGCCGGTGGTGCTCGAGCTGCCGGGCCAGTCGCCGTTCCTCTACCAGTTCCCCGACGAGAGCGTGCTGCAGGTCGACCTGTCGCACCCGACCAAGCCCGAGTTCTCGGACCTGCGGTTGCGGTGGTGCGCGGTGCCGACGATCACGAACTTCAACCTGCGGCTCGGCGGGGTCGACTATGTCTGCTGCCCCTTCAACGGGTGGTTCATGCAGTCGGAGATCGCGCGCAACCTGTGGGAGCGCTACAAGGTCGCGGGCGCGGTCGCGGGGCTGTTCGGGCTCGACACGTCCGAGTCGGGCAACCTCTGGGAGGACCACGCGTGGAACGAGCTGAACGCGGCGGTGCTGCACTCGTTCCGCGCGACGAAGCTCTCGATGGTCGACCACCGCAACGCGTGCCACCAGTTCTTCACGCACGTCGACCGCGAGCGCAAGGAGGGGCGCGAGGTGCCGGCGCAGTGGTCGTGGGTCGTGCCGGCCATCGGGGGCTCGACGCTGCCGCTCTGGCACCACGAGATGCGCGACTTCGAGCTCTTCCCCCAGTACCGCTACTGCTGCGAGCGCTTCCTCTTCGGCCTCAAGGAGGGGGAGCCGGCCTCGGGCACGCACTTTCTGCAGGGCGCCGACCTCGAGGCCACCGGCGAGATCGCGCCGCTCGACGTGCTGCTGCTCTACGGCTCGGAGACGGGCACCTGCGAGCGCTACGCGGTCGACCTCGCGCGGCGCCTCGGCCCGCTGCGGCCGGCGGTGATGTCGCTCGACGAGGCGGCCGAGGGCGGCGCGCTCGCCGGCCGCGACGTCATCGTGGTCGTCACGTCGACCTTCGGCGAGGGCAAGCCCCCGAGCAACGCCGTGCGCTTCGACGACGAGCCGCTGCCGGCGCTCGCCGGCGCCAAGTTCGCGGTCTTCGCGGCCGGCTCGACCATCTACCCCAACTACGCCAAGTTCGGCAAAAAGGTCTTCGCCCGGCTGCGCGACGAGGCGGGGGCCGAGCCCATCGGCGACGTCATGCTCGGCAACGAGCTCGCCGGGCAGGCGCGCGCGTTCGACGAGTTCTGCGGCCTCGTCGTCGGCCGCATCGCCCCCGCGCTCGCGGGCCGGCCGCCGGCCGCCGCGTCCTTCGAGGTGCGCCCGGCCGACGACCCGGCGGCCTTCGCGTGGCCCCCCGAAGACGGCGTCGGGGGCTGCCGGCACCTGCCCGTGCTCGAGAACCGCGAGCTCTTGCAGCGCGGCACCGACCGCTCGACGCGGCTGGTCCGGTTCGACCTGGCCGCCGGCGGCCCCGGCCTCTCCTACGAGACCGGCGACCACCTCAAGGTCTGGCCGCTCAACGAACCCGCCCTGGTCGAGCAAATGTGCGCCCTGCTGAAGGCCGCCCCCGACGAGGTCATCGACATCGTCGACGCGGCCACGGGCGAGCGGGCGCGCGTCGGCTTCCCCCTGCCGAACACCGCGCGCAACATCCTCGGCACGTACCTCGACCTGTCGCTGCGCAAAGAGTCGTTCGGGCGGCTCTTCCCCGCGCTCGAGGCCGCCTGCGCCGACCCGCTCATCCGCAGCACGCTGCGGCGCTGGATCCACGACTGCAAGTCGCCGGCCGGCGGCGACGAGGCCGCCGCCGCCATCGCCTCGAAGTACGTCACCGTCGCCGGGCTGCTCTCGGCCTTCCCGGCGTGCAAGCTCACGCTGGCGCAGGCGGTCGAGGTGCTGCCCAAGCAGCGGCCGCGCTACTACTCGATCAGCTCGGGCGCGGCCGCGAGCGGCTCGGCCCACGCCGACATCACCGTCTCGGTCGTCGCCGAGCGGCTCGAGTTCGGGGCCGTCCGGCGCGGGCTCTGCAGCAACTACCTCAACTCGCTGCGGCCCGGCGTCGACTCGGCCTGGGTCAGCGTGCGCCCGTCGCACTTCCGCGCGCCCGCCGACCCCGCGGCCCCCGTGCTGATGGTCGGGCCCGGCACGGGCCTCGCGCCCATGATGGGCTTCCTCGCCGACCGGGCGCGGCGGCGCCGCGAGCGCCCGGGCGAGCCGCTCGGCGAGTGCCACCTCTTCTTCGGCTGCCGCAACGAGGCCGACTTCTTGTACGGCGACCGGCTCCGGGCCTACGCCGACGAGGGCGTGCTGAGCGGCCTGTACGTGGCCTTCAGCCGGAAGGACTCGCGCGAGAAGCGCTACGTGCAGCACGACCTGCGCGAGCACCGGGCGAAGGTCGTCGCGCTGCTGCGCGACCCGCGGTTGCACTACTACGTCTGCGGCGACGCCGCGATGGCCGAGCAGGTCGAGCAGACGCTGCTGCGGCTGCTCACCGACGACGGCATGGACCGCACCGCCGCGTTCCTGCACCTGGAGGCGATGAAAGACCAGCGCCGCTTCCAGACCGACGTCTGGGGCGTGACCTACAGCAGCCTGGCGCAGGTCAAAGAAGACAAGGCGCACATGGCCGGGCGGTGGGCCGAGTCGCTCGACGGCAAGGGCGAGGGCGCCGCGCCGGCCCCCGCCCCCGAGGCGATCGTCGTGCGCATGCTGCAGACGCACACGGGGTCTTCCGAAGAGCACGCGCGGCGGGCGCTGCAGTCGTCCGAGGGCAACGTCGCCAGGGCGCTGCAGATCTTGAGCGCGTTCGAGCTGGCCTGACCGCCCCCCGACCTCGTGCGAGCACCCGGGCCGCGCTCGCGTCGCGGGCGCGGTCGGCGACCTGGCCCTCGCCCACGGGGGGGGGCGGCCCGGTGGCTGCGATCGGCCCGGCCGGCGGGCGGGGGCCTGGCTCAGCGCGGCCGCTCGCCCCGTCGCACGAACTCGTAGGGCCCCTTGGTCGCGCCCCACACCTGCCTGCCCGCGTCGTCGTAGCCGCGGTCCCACGAGACGAGCCGCTCGGCGTCGAGGCGCACCTCGCTGGTCGCATAGCTCGCCCCCCGGAGGCTGCTGGGGCACGCGCGCCCGGACGTCGAACCTGCAAAGGTACGCTCGCCCTCGTGCCAGTCGAGCTCGACCGCGCAGCCGGCCCGCTCGGCCGCGTCGGCCGCGGCGAAGCGAGGGCGCTCGGGCCGCGCGCACGCGCCGACCGCCGCCTCGGGCGCCCGCAGCTCGAAGACGCGCGAGCG
>DASTPP010000418.1:0-4051 GCA_035762175.1 Polyangiaceae bacterium
GCGGTCTTCGCACCGCCCGGGATCTCCATCAGCTTGCGAGGTCATCATGAGGAGTTCATCGTCTTCTCTCCTACATGCGCCCCTGCCTGGCGCACTCCTCGTCTATGGTTCGCTCCTCCGCGGCGAGCGCAACCACGGGCGGATGCGGGGGGCGCGCTTCCTCGGCCCCGCGCGCACGCTCCCGCGCTACGCGCTCTACCACCTGGGCCACTACCCGGGCATGACCGACGGCGAGCAAGCGGTCGAGGGCGAGCTCTACGAGGTCGACGCGGGGCTTCTCGCCGCGCTCGACGCCTTCGAGGGCCACCCCACCTATTTCCGCCGCGGCCCCGTCGCCCTCGAGGGCGGCGGCCGGGCCGAGGGCTACCTGCTGACGCGCGCGCAGGTGGCCGGCCGCCCCTTGGTCCCCTCGGGGAACTGGCGAGTGCGCGACGAGGAGAGAACGCGATGAAGCTACAGATGCGGGACGGGCGCGTGTTTCAGGGCACGCCCTTGCAAATCGTGAAGGCCATGCAGGACGTGGCCTTCGGCGTCGGCGACTTCACCGTGCCGACGTACGTCGCCTGGGTGGTGGAGAACGCCCGGCGCTTCGAAGGGGTCGAGCTCGCGGTCGAGGGCGAGACCGACGAGGCGCTCGCGGCCTCCTTGGTCGACGCGATGCTGCGCGAGGGGCTCGCGAAGCGAGGGTGACGTCGCGTGGCCGACGGCGCGCAGGTGCTGACGGCGCGCGTGGCTCGTTCCAACTTGCCTTGTTCGTAGAGAGGGCTACGGGGCCGCCCGCCGGCGCACTCTTGCCCGGCGGACGGAGCGCCCTCCACCAAGGCGGTCGGCCGCCGGGCGACGGGGGCCGCCCAGGGAACAGGTAGGGCGCACGCGCCGCGAGAGCGCACCGCCGTCGCGGTGCCTGCCGTTTGGAATCGAGGCTGGTGTCGAGACGATGGTTCCTCGCCCCGGGCAAGCACGCGCAACCGCGAACGGCGCGCTGCCCAGTCCGAGGGGCCACGGCCGAGGAGGGAACGCGGACCATGAAGGGTCATGGCAAGGTCTATTCCCGCATCGAGCGCGACGCGGACGGCTTCCCGCCGGTCGCCGTCGAACGCGTCTGGGCGATGCCGACGGAGGGCGGGCTCGACGTCGTCGACAACATCCCCTTCTTCGCCCGCGCGGCCGCGCTCGGGGGCACGGTGGCCGTGGAGGTCGACGGGGGCAGGAGGTGGTACCGGGCGACGGCGAAGGCCTCGGCCAACTCGCTGCTGCGCGTCCTCGTGCTGGAGGGCGCGGCCGCCGACGAGGTCGCCGCTGTGCTCGAGCGTTTCGGGTGCGGCTTCGAACGGGACGCGACGGACTGGCTGTTCGCGGTGAACGTGCCGCCCGAGGCGTCGCTCCGGGCCGTGCTGACGTACCTCACGGCCCTGGCCGCGGGGGGCCACCTCACGTACGAGGGCGTGCTCCTGCGAAGGGCCTGACGCGACGGCCGGGCGGCCGCAGCCCCCGCGCCGCCGCTTGCAGGTGCACTGATACAGGCGGCGGATGCCCTTGCGCGCGCGGAGGGCGGGTGCCCTGCTGTCTGAGCCGCAGGCGAGTTCCGGGGGCCCGGAGCGCGCGTAAGGGCATCCGCCGCCTGTATGAGACCGCCTCCTCGGCAGCCTCGAACGGGCCGCCGACGCCTCGACACGGGGCAGGGGGAGGGGCGGCCATGACCATCACCGTCCGGCCGTGGAAGAAGAACGGCAAGAGCGGGCGGGTGTACGACATCCGGTTCACGCTGCCCGGCGGCCGTGAGGGGCATAAGTCGGACGTCAGCGGCAAGAACATTCGATGCGCTCGTCCTGGGGCGAATGCAGCCTGGCGGTTCGACCGTGCTGCGGCGGTAGTCGTCGTTAGGTATTGCAGTACGCCACGGGTGGCGCCGGTGCAAAGCCAGGGCAAGAACTGCCAAGCTTCAGCGGAGATCATCGAAAGTACCACTGCCGCGATGACGAAAGTAACTGTCCCCGCGGCCGCACCTCTTGAAACCCGGTCTGTTTTCAGCGCGCGCAGCATGAGGACAGATGCAAGCTGCCCCGGAGGTAGGCGCTGCCGACCCAGCCCGCTTGAGCCGCCATGAGCCTGCCTTCTCTCCGGACAGCGCCGCCACGGACAGCGGCATTACGTGGGGAGGAAAAGTTCCTCCTGCCGCCGGCAGGCTAGCTCCACAGTGACGGGGCTCGTTCTACTCTATGCCTTTCGCGCGTTTGCGAGTTGCGATGGTGTACTTTCCTTCCTCGGCCAGCCCCTGATCGTCGTCAACGTGGATTGTGCCTCTGAAGTCTTCCCAATCTTGCGCGCTCATGCTGGCTTCCTCCAAGCCGTCGATGTCGAGGGACCTGTGAGCGATGTCGGAATAAGAGGCCCTGGGCACCGCTTGGACTTGGAACAGCGGCATCGTCTTCGGCAACTCTATCGTGACGTCCGTCGCAATGAGCTGGATGTTGGTGAACAGCGGAAATGGCTTGAAGCTGTCCGCTTCGACGAGCCCCTCGTAGCAGCTATATAGATGGCTCCCCCTGATGTTGACGAGAGGGCGTATCAGCAAACTCCACCCCGGCTTGGTGCTGCATAGCAAGCCGGACCAAATCTGCAACGCCCCGGGGAATACGCGGAATCTCGTCAGCCAAGGCGGAGCAAGGCCCTTTAGGTCTTCCGGGGCCCTTTCATCCCAGTGTTCGTCGAACCCGGGGAGGCTCTCTCTCGACACGGGTTGCCATTCGCCGTCAAGGAGGTAGAAGATGTCCGAGCCATTCCACCGCAGGTGAATGTCTTCCGGAGGGAAAACGTACCAGCCCATTCCCGACGCGATACGCATCGGTTCGCAGTGTCTAAACGCCACCGTGGGCATCCCGCCCAGGGCCGACTTGTCGGCCCGCATCGGAGGAAATGCTCCCGGATAAACGCGCCGAAACGTCACCGTCGGGGAGGCGTCGGAGTCATCCAGGAACATTTCGCTCCTGCGCATCTTAGGCTTCGCGCTTTGCCAGGTGGGCCTTCAGGCCGGGCACGACCCAGCCGCCACCCATCGAGGCACGCTTCTTCTCGTGCGCCTTCACGCTCGGCACGACCAAGCCGCCACCCATCGAGGCACGCTTCTTCAGGTGCGCCTTCAGGCCGGGCACAAACCCGCCTCCACCCATTGAGACACTCTTTTGCATATTCCCTCCAGAGGTTGGTAAAAAAGCTGCCCTGCGACAGCTGAGCGAATGTAGCACCCAGGTCTGATAGAGACAACAGGTCCGGGTGAGGCGTGGCGCGCAGCTAACCCAGGCGGCGCGTCGATGTTGCGAAGCTGTGCCGCCGCCCCTCCTGCCCCAAAATGACGAGGGAATTTTCGGCTGCCACACCTAATCTAGGTCTACCCCGGAGCTCGATCCTAATTCATCCGCCTTCGCGCGCTTCACAGAGGGAGATTAGGTAAACCGATGAGGGTATCGGTGGGGGGGGGGCGGCGCGCGAGCGAAGGCCGGGGGGAGGGGGGCGTGCTAGGCCCGTTCCCCTGTCACTGGAAAGCGCCGCGACTTACCGAAACGAACGAACCCAAACGATGTACCTCGCCCGTTGCACCCCAGGCCGGTTTCGCTGGGGCTACCAGGAACGCTTACCGAGGAGCTACGGCCGTCGCGGGGGGCGGGGCGTCCCTGGGCAAGGCGCCGACGAGGCGGGGGGACGCCGCAGGCGTGGCGGCCCCCCTTGGTCCGCTCGGTGCCGGGGTGGTTACGCCCCCGGGCCGTCCCGAGCCATTCGGCTCAGCGCGGACGCCGACGGGTCGACTCGAGCCCGGGGACCTCGGCCTCGCTCCCGGCGGCGCGCTCGCGCTCGACCTCGGGCGGCAGGCCCGCGCGCGCGGCGCTGCGCACCAGCTCGTCGCCCGCGACGGAGAGCGTCTCGGCCAGGTACCGCAGTTGCTGGCCCTTGCCCTCCAGGTACGAGGGCGGCAGCGGCCGCTCGGCCCGGCCCTCGAGCGCGACGGCCAGGCTGGAGGCGGCGAGCGAAGCGATCTTGGCGCCCAGCTCCAGCA
>DASTPP010000419.1:0-3358 GCA_035762175.1 Polyangiaceae bacterium
CGTACGGGTAGGGCAGCGGGTCGTCGAGGTTCGGCGTGCGCGCGCGCGCCTCGGGGTGGTTCGCGTCGAGCGTGACGTTGCGCCCGCACACGAAGCCGTAGGGCGCGAGCCGGTACCAGCCCTCGGCGCAGCCCTCGCCCGGCGTCGGCCGCGCCTCGCCCGGCACCTTCGCCCCCCGCCGCAGGTAGCCGATGCGCCGCTCGCGGCCGCTCGGCGCCGCGTAGACCTGCGGCTGCATCGTGATCACGCTCAGCGTCGCCTGCGGCCCCATCGGACGCGCCTGCGCCGCGGCCGCCGCCGGCGACGGAGGCTTCGGCGCCGCGCCCTCCTCGGGCGCCGCCGAGGCCGCCGCCGGCTCGCCCGCCCCGGGCGCCTCGCCCGCCTCGCCCGCCTCGCCCGACGCCGCCGCGCCCGGCGGATCGTGCCGCCCGCACGACGCGCCGCCGAAGGCGAGCGCGGCCGCGATCACGCCGTAGACGGCGCGCGCCCTCGCCGGCGCGCCGAGAACGCCGGGCGCCCTCGCCGGCGCGCCGAGAGCGGTCGGGGCCCCCGCGGGCGCGGGCCGCGCGGCGGGCGACGCGTCGGGGCGATGGCCTTCCCCCCCCGGGGTGAGTGCACGTCGTGATGCTCGGGCCATGAGGCCCTCCGCTCTAACGCCCGCCGCGCCCGGCGTCGATGGGGTCGCTCGAGCCGGGGCCGCCGCGGGTGCCGCTGAGCTCATTCGGACACCCGCCGCCTTCGTCGGAATCATCGGCCGCCTTGACGGCCCGCCCCGCCGGGCCTCAGGCCCGCCCCGCCGCCGGGGCCCCCAAGTCGCGCGCTGGCACCGTCGATGCTAGGGAAATTGCGCCGATGACACGACCTAGCTCCGAGGTGCCGGGCGAAGCAAAGGCGGGGGCCGCCGAAAGGGGTCAGGGCCCTGCCTCCGCGCGCCTGCCCGAGGCCCAGCGCTTGCTCGAGCGCTTGCGCCGGGGGGCGCGACGGGCGCTGGGGTTCGCCGTCGTCTTCTCGGTCGTCTGCCACGTCGGTGTCTTTTTCTTGCCGCGCCTGCTCGCGCTCTGGGGCCTCTGGTCCGAAAGCTCGTCGATTGGCCTCGTCGACATGCCGGGCGATGTCGGCTTCGCCGTCGAACTCGAGTACACCGAGCCCCCGGCGCCCGCCGCGCCCGCGGCCCCGGCCGACGCGGCCCCCGCCGCCACGCCCGCCCCGACCGAGGCGCCCAAGCCTCCGCCGCCCAAGCCGCCCCCGCCGGCCCCGCCGGCCGCCTCGCTCGCGACGCCGCGCCGTGACGGGCGAGGGGGCGAGGGGGGCGGGCGGCCGCCCGAGGCCCACGCGAGGGCGGGCGCCGGCGGCGCGGGCGGGGGGCAGGGCTCGGTCGCGGTGCGCGACCCGGTGGGCGTCTCTGGCAAGGCCGGCGCCGTGGTGGGGCGCGACCCGAACGTGTCGATCTTGCTCGTGACCGAGAACCTGCGCGGCCACCCGGCCGCGACCGAGCTCGGGCCGGAGCTCGTCAAGATCCGCCAATGGAGGTCGTTCTTCGGCCCGACGACGATCGACCCCATCCGCGACACTGACCGCATTTTGGTCGCGGGCCCGCAGTTCCGCGACACGTCGAAGATCTCGGCCGTCATCAAGTTTCGCCTGACCGAGTCGAAGCTGCGCGAGGCGATCGACGATCTGCGCGGCGCGAGCGATCCGCCCGGCGAGTGGGTGAGCGAGTCGCCGCCCACGGCCAAGGTGCACGCCGACGGCGCCGATCGCTACATGGTGCTCGGCGGCGGCGGCATCGCGATGATGGTGCCCGAGGGCGCGCTCGAGCAGGCCAAGCGCGGCGTGTCCTTCCCGCCCGCGCGCCCCGGCGAGGTGCTCGTCTTCTACCTGCGCTACCCGGCCCGCGCCCTGCGCGGCCTGCCCTTCGCCCTGCCGCAGAGCCTCGCCTCGGTGCGCATCGGCGGGAACCTCCGCCCCGACGGCGGCGCCGACGTCATCATCGACGCCCTCGACAAAGACGCCGCGAGCGCCAGCACGAGCGCCCGCACCCTGAGCGCGGGCCTCGAGGCCGCCAGCGTGCGCGAGGTGCCCCTGCTCGGCCGCATCCGCCTCTTCGACCCCATCGAGTTTCACGCCGAGGGCGACCACGTCAAGGCGACCGTCCGCCTCAACGCCGCGCAGACCCGCGAGATGGCGCGCCTGGTCGCCTCGATGCTCGCGCAGATGTCGCGCGGCGAGCCGCCGGGGCTCGGGACGCCACAGCACCGGTAGCGCGGGGCCCCGCGCGCGGGCCCCAGCGTGCCAGGGCCCAACGCAGGGATGCGCGACGCGGCATTCAAGGGATCTCGCGGGCCCAGCGTGCCAGGGCCCGACCCTACGGCGCTGAGGGGTGAACCCTGGCGGGAGGTGGGTTCAACCCTGGCGGGAGGTGGGTTCAACCTAGGCAAGAGGTAGGTTGAACCTTGGCGGGAGGTGGGTTCAACCTAGGCAAGAGGTAGGTTGAACCCTGGCGGGAGGTAGGTTCAACCTTGACCGCGACAAGGTTTCGCCTACCTCACGTCAAGGTTCGTTAGGCTTCGCTGCCTCTTGAGCCCCCCCGTAGCGGGCTGGGGTGCCCGCGACGTCAGGGCAGCGCCGGCCGACGTCGCGCCACCGCCCCCCCGCCCGGCCGGCCAGGTCGCCCCCGGCGCCGTCAGCCAGGCCAGCGCTTCTGCTGCTTGATGGCCAGGCGCAGCGCCTCGAGCTCGCCCACGCCCATCGCCCCGAGCCGCGCGCGTTGCTCGCCCGTCACCTCGAGGCCCAGCACCTCGCACAGGTCGAGCACCGCCACGCGCAGCCCCTCGGCCTTGCCCTTCGCCTCGCCCTCGCGCAGCCCCTCGGCCCGGCCGCGCGCCTCGCCGCGCGCCTCGCCGCGCGCTTCGCCCTCGGCCAACACCGCGTCGAGCCCCGGGTAGCCCTTGCGCGCGAGCAGGTTCTGCAGCGTCTGCTCGAGCGCCGCCTCCCGGTCGTACAGCGCCTCGACCAGGGGGCGGCTCTTCAGAATGCCCGGCGCCTCGAGCCGCTCGCCCGGAAGCCTCGTCGCCACCGCCCGCCCCTTCTCGTAGACCTCGACCCGCCGCGGGCCCAGCAACCGCACCACCCAGACGAAGCGCGTGCCGGCCCCGAGCAGTTGCTTGATCTTGAGCTGCAGGTCCGCCTCGTCTTGGCCCTGCGCCGCGTACTCGACCGCCAGCGGCGGCGCCTTGGTCGCCCACCCGCCCTCGCCCGCGCCCATCTCGCCCACCGACAGGTCGGGCGCGCGCAGCGTGCCCTCGCCCAGCACGTGCCCGACGTCGGTGCCGATCTCGGTCACCGACGGGTCGCTCGC
>DASTPP010000420.1:0-24970 GCA_035762175.1 Polyangiaceae bacterium
CCCGCCCTCGTCTTGCGCGACGAATGACCCCCGCCCGCCGCGCCGCCTGCACTCTGCCCGCCCTCTCTGCCTCCCCCCTCCCCCGGGAGGGGGGCCGGGGGGAGGGGGCCGTCACCCCCGAGGCTCGCCATGCTCGCTGACGTTCGTTTCGCCCTGCGCCTCTTCGCGCGCAACCCGCTCTTCACGGCCGCGGTCGTGCTGGTGCTGGGGCTCGGCATCGGGGCATCGACCACGGTCTTCAGCCTGGTCGACGCCTACCTGCTCAAGCCCCTGCCCTTTCGCGAGCCCGACCGCATCGTCTCGCTCTGGTCGACGAGGACGCTCGAGTTCGACGACCGGAGCGCCATGTCGGTCCCCGACATTGTCGACCTCAGCGAGCAGTCTCAGTCGCTCTCGCACCTGACGGCCCTCGGGTTCGCCAACTTCAACCTCGCGGCCGACGCGCGCACGGGCGGCGCGCCCGAGAGCGTCGAGGCGAGCCGGGTGGGCGCGTCGTTCTTCTCCCTGTTCGGGGTGGAGCCGGCGCTCGGGCGCGCCTTCACGCCCGACGAAGACAAGGAGGGCCGCGGGCAGGTGGCGGTCTTGAGCGACGCGCTCTGGCGCCGGCGCTTCGGCGCCGACCCGGGCGCGGTCGGGCGCACCGTCACGCTCGACGGCAAGCCGTACCAGGTCGTCGGCGTGATGCCCCCCGCGTTCCGGGTGCCCGTCACGCTCTGGACGCCGCGCTCGCCCGACCTCTGGGTGCCGGCGGCCTTCTCATCCGAGGCCCTCGCGCACCGCGACCGGCACTCGTGGAACGTGCTCGGGCGCCTCGCCCCGGGCGCCTCGTTCGAGGCCGCCGACGCCGAAGTCCGGGGTATCGCCAAGCGGCTCGAGCAGGCCTACCCGGCGAGCAACGCCAAGAAGGCGTTTTACCTCGTGCGGCTGCAAGACCACCTCGTCGGCCCGGTGCGGGCCTCGCTGACGACGCTCTTCGTCGCGACGCTGCTCTTGCTCGTCATCGCGTCGGCGAACGTGGCGCTGCTCTTGCTGGCGCGGGCGACGGCGCGCGAGGGCGAGGTGTCCGTGCGGGCGGCGCTCGGGGCCACCGGCTCGCGCCTGCTGCGCCAGCTGCTCGTCGAGAGCGCGCTTCTCGCGCTCTTCGGCGGCGCCGTCGGCTTCGCCCTCTCGTTCGCCGGCACCAGCCTCGTCGCGGCGGGCTTCCGCACCGCCGCCTACGCATCGCACGCCCTGCTGCCCGACCTGCGGGTGCTCGCCTTCGCCCTGTTCTTGAGCTCGCTCGCGGGGCTCGGCTTCGGCCTCGTGCCCGCCGTGCGCGCCTCGAGGGCCCGCCTCTACGATCTGCTCAAGGAGGGCGCCTCCCGCTCGACCGCCGGCGGCAAGGGGCGGCGGCTGCAGGGCGCGCTCTTGGTGGCCGAGGTGGCCCTGTCGGCCGTCCTGCTCGCCGGCTCGGCCGCCGTCGCCCGCGGCTTCTACACCACGCTCCGCGTGCCGCTCGGCTTCTCGACCGACTCGACGCTCTCGTTCGCGCTGCACCTGCCGTCCGGGCGCTACGCCGAGGCGGGGGCAGCGCGGCGCCTGCACGAGGGCCTGAACGAGCGCCTGCGAGCGCTGCCCTCGGTCAAGACCGTGGGCATGGCGAGCTCGCTGCCCCTGACCGGCGACTACTCGGTCGGCGGGGTCGAGGTCGAAGGCCGGCCGCCCTCGCCCAAAGATGACGAGCCGACCATTCAGTACCAGCTCGTCGACCCCGGGTACTTCGGCGCCCTGGGCATCACGCTGCGGCGCGGGCGGCTCTTGGCCGAGGCCGACCGCGAGGGCTCGGCGCCCGTCATGCTGGTGAGCGAGGCCTTCGCGCGCGCCCACTTTGCGAACGGAGACGCGGTCGGCAAGCGCGTGCGCCCGACGATGGTCGATAAGCAGTGGCGCGAGATCGTCGGCGTCGTCGGCGACGTGCGCGACTCGGCCCTCGAGGCGACCCCGAAGAGCATCATCTACGTGCCCTACGCCCAGATGCTCGAGCGCGACCCGTTCGCGCACGTCTCGTACGTCGTGCGCACCGGGGCCGAGCCTCACGCGATCGCCAACGCCGCCCGCGACGCCCTGCGGCAGCTCGACGCCGAGCTGGCCCTGGTCGACGTCAAGTCGTTCGACGAGCGGGCCAGCGAGTCGCTCGCCGACCGCCGCTTCACGCTCGTGCTCGTCGCGGCCTTCGCCCTCTCGGCCCTGCTTCTGACGGCGCTGGGCCTCTTCGGCCTGGTCAGCTACCAGACCCGCCGCCGCTCGCGCGAGCTCGCCATCCGCATGGCCTTGGGCGCCGCCGCGAACGACGTGCAGCGCCTGGTCGTGCGCGACACCTCGCGCCTGCTGCTCGCCGGCCTCGCCCTCGGCCTGCCCGCCGCCTTCCTCGCCGGCCGCCTGCTCGCCTCCAAGCTCGAGGGCGTACCTGCGGCCGACCCGCTCTCGCTCATCGCCACCGCCCTGCTGCTCGGCCTGGTGGCGCTCGCCGCCGTGCTCGCGCCCGCGCGCCGCGCCGCCCGCACCCCGCCCGCCCTCGTCTTGCGCGACGAATGACCCCCGCCCCGACGCCCGCACCCCGCCCTCGTCTTGCGCGACGAATGACCCCCACCCCGACGCCCCCTCCGCCCGCGCGCCCTCTGCCTCCCCCCTCCCCCGGGAGGGGGGCCGGGGGGAGGGGCCGCCCCCCCGAGGCTCGCCATGCTCGCTGACGTTCGTTTCGCCCTGCGCCTCTTCGCGCGCAACCCGCTCTTTACCGCCGCCATCGTGCTGGTGTTGGGGTTGAGCGTCGGCGCCTCGACCACGGTCTTCGGCCTGGTCGACGCGTACCTGCTCAAGCCGCTGCCCTTCCGCGAGCCCGACCGGCTCGTGGCAATCTGGCGGATGAGCCGCGGCCGCCTCGGCACCAACCCCTTCTCGGGGCCCGATTACCTCGACGTCGCCGAGCAGGCGAAGTCGTTCGCCCACATCGCGGCCCTCAGCTCGACCGGCCTCAACCTGGCGGGCGCGGGCGACGCGCCCCCCGAGCACGTGTCGGGCACCGTGGTGACCGCCGGCTTCTTCTCGATCTTCGGCGCGAACGCGGCGCTCGGGCGCACCTTCACGGCCGACGAAGACAGGCCCGGCCGCGACCAGGTCGTCGTCTTGAGCGACGCGCTCTGGCGCCGCCGCTTCAACGCCGACCCGGGCGTGATCGGCCGCACGGTCACCTTCGACGGCGAGCCCCACCAGATCGTCGGGGTCATGCCCGCCTCGTTCGCGGTGCCCAACAACCTGTGGTCCTCGCGGCGGGCCGAGTTCTGGCTGCCGGCGGCGCTGAACCGCGAGAACGCCGGCGCGCGCGAGTCGCACTCGTGGAACGTGCTCGGGCGCCTCGCCCCGGGCGCCTCGCTCGCCGCGGCCGACGCCGAGCTGCGCGGCATCGCCCGGCGCCTCGAGCTCGCCTACCCGAACAGCAACGCCGACAAGGTCTTCTACGGCATCTCGCTGCAAGACCACCTCGCCTCGAGCATCAAGCCTACGCTGACCATCTTGTTCGCCGCGACGCTGTTGCTCCTGTTCATCGCGTCGGCGAACGTGGCGCTCTTGCTGCTGGCGCGCGCGACGGCGCGCGAGGGCGAGGTCGGGGTGCGCGCCGCGCTCGGCGCCTCGAAGCCCCGGCTCGTGCGCCAATTTCTCGTCGAGAGCACGCTGCTCGCGCTGCTCGGCGGCCTCGCCGGCTTCGCCTTCTCGTTCGCCGGCACGAGCTTCACCGCCGCGGGCTTCCGCGACGCCGCCTACGCCGCGCACGCGCTGCGCCCCGACGGCCGCGTGCTGCTCTTCGCCCTGCTGCTCGCGTCGGTCGCGGGCCTCGGCTTCGGCCTCGCGCCCGCCTTCCGCGCCTCGAAGGCGCGGCTCTACGAGCTCTTGAAAGAGGGCGCCGCCCGCTCGACCTCGAGCGGCCAGCGCCGCAGGCTGCAGGCCGCGCTCTTGGTGGCCGAGGTGGCCCTGTCGGCCGTCTTGCTCGCCGGCTCGGCCGCCGTCGCCCGCGGCTTCTACCAGACGCTCACCCAGCCGATGGGCTTCTCGACCGAGGGCGTGCTCACCTTCACGCTGCGCCTGCCCCACACCCGCTACAAGACGACCGAGAGCGTGCACGCCTTTCACGACGGGCTGCTCGACAAGCTGCGCGCCCTGCCCTCGGTCACGTCGGTCGGGGCAGCGAACTTCATTCCGCTGGCGGGGGGCAACAACGATCGGCTCTTCTCGATCGAGGGACGGCCGCCGACGGTGTTCTCCGAGTCGCCCGACGCCGAGTCCCAGCGGGTCAGCGGCGACTACTTTCAGACCCTCGGCATCGCGCTGCGCAAGGGCCGGCTGCTCACCGCGGCCGACCGCGAGGGCTCGGCCCCCGTCGTCGTCGTCGACGAGGCGCTGGTGCAACGCTACTTTGCCGGCGAAGACCCGCTGGGCAAGCGCATCAAGTGGTGGGGCGAGGGCCAACCCTGGCGCGAGATCGTCGGCGTCGTCGCCCCCGTGCGCTACGACCCCTGGACGCCCGAGCTCAGGCCGACGTTCTACATACCCTACGCGCAAGAACCGAACCCGCTGCTCGGCGTCACCTTCGTCGTCAAGACTGGCTCGTCGTCGCCCGCGGCGCTCGCCAACGCCGCGCGCCAGGCCGTCGCGCAGCTCGACACCGAGCTGCCCATCGTCGAGCTCAAGACCTTCGACGCCGTCGCCGGCGAGTCGGTCGCCGACCGGCGCTTCACGCTGCTGCTCGTCTCGGCCTTCGCCCTCTCGGCCCTGGTGCTGACGGCCCTCGGCCTCTTCGGCCTGGTCTCGTACCAGACCCGCCGCCGCTCGCGCGAGCTGGCCGTCCGCATGGCCTTGGGCGCCGCCGCCGGCGACGTCGTGCGCCTCGTCTTGCGCGACACCTCGCGCCTGCTCGTCGCCGGCCTGCTGCTCGGCCTGCCGGCCGCCTTCCTCGCCGGCCGCCTGCTCGCCGCCAAGCTCGAGGCCGTACCCCCGACCGACCCGCTGACCCTGGCGGCGACCGCCCTGGTGCTGGGCGTGGTGGCGCTCGCGGCCGTGCTCGCGCCCGCGCGCCGCGCCGCCAA
Source organism: Polyangiaceae bacterium (assembly GCA_035762175.1). Lineage (GTDB taxonomy): Bacteria > Myxococcota_A > Polyangia > Polyangiales > Polyangiaceae > DASTPP01. The sequence continues at coordinate 5,118 of DASTPP010000420.1, forward strand.
GACGCCGCCCGCGCTCGTCTTGCGCGACGAGTGAGCGCGCACCCCGCCTGCGCCGCGGTCCGCTAGCCCTTCGTCAGCCGGTCGAGCTCGGCCCGCAGCGCCGCCATCTCTCGCTCGGCCGCCTCGCGCGCACCCTGCTCTCGCTCCCGGTCTCGCTCGGCCGCCTCGCGCGCCCTCTGCTCTCGTTCCCGGTCTCGCTCGGCCGCCTCGCGCGCCTGCCGCTCGCGACCGCGCTCTCGCTCGGCCGCCTCGCGGGCTTCGCGCAAGGTGGGCCCGAGCCGGGCCCCGGCCGCGTCGCGCGCGAGCCGCAGCCGCGCGACCGCCGCCTCGAAGGCGACGACCAGCGTGGCCCCGAGCTCGGCGCTCGCCGTCGGCCCGGGGCCGGCGTAGACGCGCACGAAGGCCCCGTCGGGCTCGCGCCGGTAGACTTGCAGCGCCACACGAGGGCCCCGACGCGACGGGGCCGCGGCCGCGTCGGGGTCGAAGATGACCAGCTCGCCGGCGCCGAGGGCGGCGTACTTCTGGGGGCCGTCGTCGTAATCTTTGCGCCAGTCTTCGGACACGATCTCGGCCGCGAAGCGCGGCGGCTTGTGCCCCGGCAGCCAGGTCTGAATCATGCCGGGCATCGGCGGCGGGGGCGGGTCGTCGAGCAGGTAGACGTCGGGCGAGACCCGCACGAGCGGCTCTTGCTCGACCCACGCGAAGAAGGTGTCGGCGCCGACGTGCAGCCCCGACCAGCCCCGCTCTCGGGCGAGCTCGTCGATCGACGTCTTGAAGACCTCGATCGTCTTCTGCTGCTCAATGCCCTCGCCCATGTCGTCTTCATCCGTCAGGTACCAGCTCGACCAATCGATGGGCGCGCCGACCTCATCAGGCGACGGGTCGCGCACCACGGCGAGCGAGCGCGGCGGGCGGGCGGGCTTGGACGACGCGGGCGGGGGCGAGAAGCCGATCGCCATGATCGGCAAGATCTAGCATAGGGTTGGCAGGCCCCCGGACCGGACGAATCCCTGCGCAGAGAGGCGTTGGCAGGCCGCCGGACCCGACAAAGCCTCCATGCAGAAGGCTTCCGCAGGTCCCGGGACATCAAGGAGATCAACAATTCTATCGCCCGACTGCTCTCGGGAGGCGGCAGGGCCCCCGGGAACTCGGGTTTGGCAGGTCCGGCGAGCTGAAAAGGTCGAGAGAAGTCGGGTCAGGCGCTTCGGGTTGCCGGTGGTTGGGCTTGTGTCTCGAAGGTGGGACGGGCGTCCCGCAGGCGGGCTGGCGGGGGCGACGCGTGCAGTGCGGGGGCGAGTCGATGGGGGCTGAGGGGCGCGGCGCGGTGAGCGTGCGGCAGCCGAGAGGGCGGCTGGGCGATGGGCGGGGCGTCCCCCGAGGGCGGGCGTAAGGGGGCGCGAAGCGGGGGCGCGGGCGGGCCGGTACGGACTTCGCATTCGGGAGGCGAGCCGCCCCGCCCCCGCTCCCGCGGTGGGCAAGAGAAGGTGCCATACTCGGGCCCCGCCGATGCGTTCGTCCCCTCATGTTCTGGTCGCCGACGACCTGCCCGACGTCGTCTTCGCGCTGCGCATGCTGCTCAAGCGGGCGGGCATGACCGTCGCCGAGGCGCAGTCGCCGGCCGAGATCGCCGCCGCGGTCGAGGCGAACGACTTCGACCTCGTGTTGATGGATTTGAACTACGCCCGCGACACGACCTCGGGGCGCGAGGGGCTCGACCTGCTCTCGCGGCTGCTCGCGCACGATCCGACGCTGCCGGTGGTGGTGATGACGGCCTGGGGCAGCATCGAGGGGGCGGTCGAGGCGATGCGGCGGGGCGCGCGCGACTACGTGCAAAAGCCCTGGGACGACGCGCGGCTCTTGGCGGCGCTCAAGGCGCAGGTCGAGCTGCGGCGGGCCAAGCGCGCGGGCGAGCGGCTGGCGGGCGAGGCCGAGCGGGCGCGGCGGCAGGGGCTGCCCGAGCTCATCGCGTCGTCGCCGGCGATGGCGCCGGCGATGCACCTGCTCGAGCGGGTCGGGCCCTCGTCGGCGAACGTGCTGGTCACGGGCGAGCACGGCACGGGCAAGGAGGTGGTGGCGCGCTGGCTGCACGCGCTCTCGCCCCGGTCGAACAAGCCCTTCGTGGCGGTCAACGCGGGCGCGCTCAGCGAGGGCGTGTTCGAGAGCGAGCTCTTCGGGCACGTCAAGGGAGCCTTCACCGACGCGAAGGGCGACCGCATCGGCTGCTTCGAGCTGGCCGACGAGGGCACGCTCTTCCTCGACGAGATCGGCACGATGCCGGCGAGCCAGCAGGCCAAGCTCTTGCGGGTGCTGCAGACGGGCGAGTTTCACCCGGTGGGGTCGTCGAAGCTGCGCCGGGTCGACGTGCGCGTCGTCGCCGCGACCAACGTCACCATCGCCGAGGAGGTGGCGGCGGGGCGCTTCCGGGCCGACTTGCTCTACCGGCTGAACACGGTCGAGATCCGGCTGCCGCCGCTGCGCGAGCGCCCCGGCGATCTGCCGCCGCTCGCGGCGCACTTTCTGTCGCGCCACGCCGCGCGCTACGGCAAGGCGCTCGCGGGCTTCACGCCCGACGCCGACGAGGCGCTCCTGCGGCACGCGTGGCCGGGCAACGTGCGCGAGCTCGAGCACGCGATCGAGCGCGCCGTGTTGCTCGCCGCGGGCGAGCGCATCACGGCCGACGATCTCGGGCTGCGCCGCGGGGGCGGCGGGGCCGCGGCGGCGGGCGACGGGGCGGGCGAGCCGCTCGACGAGATGACGCTCGAGGGGGCCGAGCGGCACCTCATCAAGCGCGCGCTCGAGCGCCACGGCGGGCGGGTGGTCGACGCCGCCAAGTCGCTCGGCGTCAGCCGCAGCGCGCTCTACCGCCGCCTGCAGGCGCTGGGGCTCAAGGCCGAAGAATGAAGAGCCCGCTCGGGCGCCTCGGCTACTCGACCCGCGCGCTCTTGCTCGTCGCCCTTTCGGGGCTGCCCGGCCTCGGCGCGGCGCTGGCGCTCTTGCTCGAGCGCGGGCCGGCGCCGGGCTGGGCGAAGGCGGCCTTCGCGCTGGGGGCGGCGGGCTGGGCGCTCGCGTCGCTGCACGCGCGCTCGCGCCTGACCCGCCCGCTCGGCACGCTCGCCAACATGCTCGCGGCGCTGCGCGGCGGCGACTACTCGGTGCGCCTGCGCTCGACGCCGGGCGGCGACGACTTCGGGGTCGCGGTGGGCGAGCTCAACGCGCTCGCCGAAGACCTGCAGCGCCAGCGCCTGATGGCCATCGAGGCCTCGGCGCTGCTCGCCAAGGTCATGGCCGAGGTCGACGTCGCGCTCTTCGCCTTCCGCGACGACGGGCGGCTGACGCTCGTCAACCGGGCCGGCGAGCGGCTGCTCGGGCGCCCGCCGGGCGAGCTGCTCGGGCGCCCCGCCGAGCGGCTCGGCATGCGGGCGCTGCTCTCGGGCGAGGCGCCGCGCACGGTCGAGGGCGAGCTGCCGGGCATGGCGGGCCCCTTCGAGCTGCGGCGGGGCGTCTTCCGGCAGGCGGGGCTGCCGCACACGCTGCTGGTGCTGACCGACCTCGCCCGCCCGCTGCGCGAGCGCGAGCGCGAAGCCTGGCGGCGGATCATTCGGGTGCTCGGCCACGAGATCAACAACTCGCTCGCCCCCATCCGGTCGCTGGCCACGCAGATGGGCGAGATGCTGCGCACCGAGGCGCCGACGGCCGAGCGCGACGCCGAGATCGCGGGCGGGCTCGAGGTCGTCGCGCGGCGCGCCGAGGCGCTCGGGCGCTTTCTCGCCTCGTACGCCCGGCTGGCCAAGCTGCCGCCGCCCCGGCGCGAGCGCGTCTCGGTCGAGGCCTGGCTGCGGCGCACGCTGGCGCTCGAGCCGCGCCTGCCCGTCGAGCTCTCGCCGGGGCCCGAGCTCGAGCTGACGGGCGACAACGATCAGCTCGACCAGCTGCTCATCAACCTCGTGCGCAACGCCGTCGACGCGGCGCTCGAGACCGGCGGCGGCGTGCGAGCGGGCTGGGGGCTGGTGCGGGGCGAGCTCGAGGTCTGGGTCGAAGACGAGGGCCCCGGCATCGCCGACCCCTCGAACCTCTTCGTGCCCTTCTTCACGACGAAGCCCTCGGGCTCGGGCATCGGGCTCGCGCTGAGCCGCCAGATCGCCGAGGCGCACGGGGGCACGCTCGCGCTCACGAACCGCGACGAGGGGCGGGGCTGCGTGGTGCGGCTCAGGCTGCCGCTGGGGGCGGCGCCGTAGCCGGCGAGCGGGGCGGCGGGGGCGGGGGGAGAGTGAAGCGAAGGCGCGTGCCATGGCCGCGGCTTTCCGGAGGATGAGCGCCGCGGCACCCCCGATCGCCGCTTGATGTCGCCGGCGCCCGCCCGGGCTGGCGAGCCGCGGGCGCTCGCAAGGGCGGGGCCGGTGCGGTAGTGTCTGCGAGCGACATGAAGGCGACTCGGCTCACCCTCCGGCAGTTTACCGTTTTCGAAAATGCCACGTTTGAGTTCGCCCCCGGGGTCAACGTCTTCATCGGCGAAAACGGCACGGGCAAGTCTCACGTCCTTAAGCTCGTCTACGCGTTGACCGAGGCGGCGCGTCGCTTCGCCGCAGGGCAAGGGCTGGAGGGCGGGGTAGCCGCGACGCTAGAGCACCTCGTGCGGGGCATGTTGCTGGGGGTCTTTCAGCCCGATGGGTTGGACAGCTTCGGCACGACGGACAGTGCGCCGGCGACCGTCGCGCTCGATTTTGAGGGCGCCCGTCTCGAGGTCGAACTCGGCCCGGGAGACGAGCTGACGGTTCGCGCCGACGGAGCGTTCACGCAGGTGGGCCGACCGCTCTTCATTCCGCCACGAGAGGTCCTCTCGATCTTCCCGGGGTTTGTCGCCGCCTGGTTGAACCGCGAGTCTGCCTTCGACCGAACGTACTTCGATCTCTGCGTCGCGCTCGAACTAAAGGTGCTACGTGCGGGCGGGCGGGCGGCGCTGCTCAAGACGCTGCTCAAGCCGATCGAAGAAGAGCTCGGGGGGCGAGTCATGCTGAAGAATGGCCGCTTTTATGTCGTCTACCCGGGCGGCGACATGGAGATACCTATGGTCGCCGAAGGGGACCGCAAGCTCGCCATGATCGCCTATTTGCTCATGAATGGGTCGATCTACGAGAGGGTCTGCCTGCTGTGGGACGAGCCCGAGGCGAACCTCAACCCGAAGCGGGCTCGCCTCATGAGCGACACGGCCGTTGGGCTCGCCCGCGCGGGCGGGCAGGTCTTCCTCGCGACGCACGACTATGTTCTCACCTCTGACCTCGCCCTCAATGCCGAGGCCGACGTAGGCACGCCCCCGCTGTTCGCCTTCTTCTCTCTCGTACGGCCCCGCGATCGCTCGGGCGTCGTCGTCGAACGGGGCCGTCAACTCGCCGACCTGCAAGACAACGCGATCCTTGACGCGTTCGCAGTGCTGCACGAGCGTGAGCGGAAAGCCTTTCAGGGGGACACGGGTGCCGATGCCGAAGTTCGATGAGGGGAAGCTTCGATTCGACTTCGGTGAGCGCTGGCGGGTTGAAAAATGGGACGCCTGCAGCGCCTACGCTCAAGGCATCAGCAAGTTGAGCGGAGAGCTCGACGAGCCCGGCGGGGGGGTGCGGGTGGAGGGGACGAAGGCGGTCGACTTCGTGGGCGTGCTTGATGGCGAAAGGCTCTATCTGTGCGAGGTGAAAGACTTTCGTGGCTACCGCATCGAGAACGACGATCGCCAGCTGGGTGGTTTGCCGCTCGAGGTCGGTCTCAAAGTACGCGACACGCTCGCCGGGCTCGTCGGGGCGTACGCCCGAATGGGCGCGCCCCCCTGGGTCGATGAGTATGGGCAGGTGCTGGCGAGAAGAAAGCACCAGGTTCACGTCGTCGTGTTGATCGCGGAAGACGACGTGCGACCCAACGAGCCGCGAGGCAAGCGAGAAGCCCGCGACAACGAGCGGCTCAAGCGAGTTAAGCAGAAGCTTGCTTGGTTGACGACGAAGGTGTGGGTCGAAAACCCTCTGCAGCAGAGGGCCATGCCCGATTTGAGCGTCGAGAGCTTGCCCGGGGCGGGCCAAAAGTAAAACCATCCGTCCTCGACGGGGCCAGAGGGCGGCGGGGCGGCCGTCGCGTCAGGCCCAGAGCAGCGCGAGATCGAGCTCGCGCTCGGCAAAGGGCGGCACCCGCACGCGCGCCGAGCCGCGAGAGGTGCCGGCGGGGCGGAAGGCGCCGCCGTCGTTGGCGAAGGCTTCGAGGGTGCGCTCGGCCGGGTCGATGAGCCAGGCGTCGCGCACGCCGTGGCGGGCGAAGATGGCCATCTTCTCGCCGCGATCGAGCGCCTCGGTCGAGGCCGAGAGCACCTCACAGACCCAGGCCGGCGCGAGCGTGAAGTAGGCGATCTCGGGCAGCCGAGGCAGCGCCTCTTTGCGCCAGCCGGCGAGGTCGGGCACGACGACGTCGGCGCCGAGGTGCAGCTCGGGCTCGGGCAAGATCCACCAGCCGCCGGGGCCACCGCGCCCCCACTGAAAGGGGCCTTTGAGCTCGACCACCAGCGCTGAACCCGCCTCGGCGTGGCGGGGGGCGGGCCGCGGGTGCGCGGAGAGCTCGCCGTCGATGATCTCGCCGACCAGGTGCTCGGGCAGGGCCTCGAGGTCGGCGTAGGTCGCTCGCTTTCAGGCGGGCTGCGGGGCCATCAACGTAGCGTAGCAGAAGGGCAGTCGCTCGGCCGAGGGCGGGCGCGGCGCGACGCTGCCGGCACCGACGGCCCCGCGCGCGGGCGCCCGTCGGCGCGGCCCGACGGCGCGGGCCGCCGCGTCGCACGCGCGCGACAGGGCGGCGGCGGCGCCCGCCCCATCCTCACGATCTCGCGCGGCGCGCGAGCCCGGCGCCGCACGCGACGCTTGCGCCGCGACCCTCGTGCGGAGAGCATGGCCGCCGCGTGTCGCGACCCACCCGTCGGCCGGCCCTTCGGCGCCCCCGACGTGCCGGACTCCCGCCCGGCACAGGGCCGCTCGCCGTCGCGCTCGCCTGGGCCCTGTCGCCGCCCGCGTTCGCCCAGCCGGCGCCGCCCGCCCCGGGCCCGGCGGCGCCCGCGCCAGCGCCGCCGGCGGGCGCGCCGCCGGAGGCCGCGCCGGGGGCTACGCCGGCGGCCCCCGCGATCGTCGCGCCGGTGCTCGTGACGAGCCCCGACGTGCCCTACCCCGAGGGCGCGAGCGGCGACGCGACGGTGGTGTTGCTGGTGACGGTCAACTCGGACGGGTCGGTGCGCACGGCGATCGCGGCAGAGCCGAACGAGCCCTTCTCGAGCACGGCGTCGGCGGCGGCGCTCCGCTGGCGCTTCGAGCCGGCGACGCGCGGCGGCGAGCGGGTGGCGGCCAAGGTGCGGGTCGAGGTGGGCTTTCGCGATCCGGCGAAGGCGGCGGCGGAGGCGGCGGCCGCGGCGGAGGCGGCGGCCGCGGCGGCGGAGGCGTCGGGGGGCGGGGCGGCGGCCGCGCCGAAGCCGCCGCCGGACGCGCCCTCGGAGGTGACGGTGGTGGGGGTGCGGCCCGAGCCCTCGCGGACGGCGACGCTGACGCGGGCGGAGGTGCGGCAGATCCCCGGGGCGTTCGGCGACCCCTTCCGCGCGATCGAGGTGATGCCGGGCGTGACGCCGATCGTGTCGGGGCTGCCCTTCTTTTTCATTCGCGGCGCGCCCCCGGGCAACGTCGGGTACTACCTCGACGGCGTGCGGGTGCCGCTGCTCTTTCACGTGGGCGTCGGGCCCTCGGTGGTGCACCCGGCGCTCGTCAGCCGCGTCGACCTCTACCCGGGCGGCTACCCGGCGCGCTACGGGCGCTTCGCCGGCGGCATCGTGGCGGGCGAGACGGCGCCGCCCGAGGGCGAGCTGCACGGCGAGTACAACGTGCGGCTCTTCGACGCCGGCGCGCTGGTCGAGACGCCCTTCGCGGGCGGGCGCGGCGCGGCGCTGGTGGCGGGGCGCTACTCGTACACGGCGGCGCTCTTGACGCAGCTGCAGTCGGACGCGCTGCTCGACTACTGGGACTACCAGGCCCGCGTCGGCTACGACCTCGGCCCCGACGACCGCGTCAGCGTCTTCGCCTTCGGCTCGTACGACCACCTGGCGCAGAAGACGCCGACGGGCACGATCACGGTCTTCGGCACCGAGTTCCACCGGGTCGACGTGCGCCACGACCACCGCTTCGGCGCGGGCGGCTCGCTGCGCACGGCGGTCACGCTGGGGCTCGACCGCTCGCGCCTGCCCGACGACCGCTACGTCCGCAACCGCCTGCTCGGCGCGCGCACCGAGTACCTCGAGCGGCTCTCGCCCCGGGCGCTCTTGCGGGCCGGCACCGACCTGCAGCTGGACTCGTACGACGTCGAGCTCGGCGGCGAGGACTTCAACCCCTCGACCCGGCGGGTGGTCGAGCTGTTCCCGACGCGCAACGACATGGCCCTCGGCGGGCGCGTCGACCTGGTGCTCGCGCCCGTCGACGGCTTCGAGATCACGCCCGGGGTGCGGGCCGACTTCTTCACCTCGCAGGGCGCGTCGGCGCTCGGCGTCGACCCGCGCGTCGCCGCCCGCACCGAGCTGTCGTCGCGGGCGCGCCTGCTCGCCGCCCTCGGCGTCGCGCACCAGCCGCCCGCCTTCGCGGTGCCGGTGCCGGGCTTCCAGCCGGGGGGGCTGCGCGGCGGGCTGCAGCGCGCGGCCCAGGAGAGCGTCGGGCTCGAGGTCGACGTCGACGAGGCCACGACCGCGACGGTGACGGGCTTCCACAACGCCTTCTTCGCGATGAGCGACCCGCTCGGCTCGCGCGAGCGCGACACGGGCGGCTGTCTGCCCGGGCAGTTCCCGACCGACAGCGTGGGCGGCGACCGCGGCTCGCCGCCGAACGTGTCGTTCCCCTGCGGCGAGCCGCGCTTCCCGCCCGGCACCATCGGCCCCGACCGCAGCGGCGGCGGCGACCAGGGCGCCGACAGCCAGGGCGCGCGCCGCACCGCCGACGCCTTCGAGGTGCGCACGCTCGGGTCGTCGTACGGCCTCGAGCTCTTCGTCAAGCGGCGGCTGACCGGCCGGCTCGGGGGCTTTCTCTCGTACACGCTCTCGCGCTCGACCCGCAGCTACGGCGACCGCAAGTTCATCGCCACCTTCGACCGCACCCACGTGACCAACCTCGCGCTCGCCTACGACCTCGGGCGGCGCTGGCGCGCGGGCTCGCGCGTCGTGTTCTACACGGGCCTGCCGCGGCTGCCGACCCCCGACGACGACGCGACGCGGCTGCCGCCCTTCTTCCGGCTCGACCTGCGGCTCGAGAAGCGCTGGCAGCTCGGCCCGAAGGCCTTCCTTTCGGCCGTCGCCGAGTGGATGAACGCGACGCTCAACAAGGAGGCCGTCACCTCGACCTGCAACCTCGAGGGCTGCGAGGCCCAGCGCATCGGGCCCGTGTCCATCCCCAGTTTGGGCGTCGAGGGGGGGTTCTGATGCGCTTGCCGCCCCCGCCCGCCGCGATCCAAATAGAGAGGTAGGCTCGCATGACCCCGGCCCCGCGACCCAGGCCCGCCCCCCCGCCCGCGCGGCGCGCGCTCGCCGCCCTCGCCCTCGGCGCCGCCGCCCTCGCCGCCCCGGCCGGCTGCGGCTCGGGCGCGAGCCCGCCCGAGCCCGAGCCCTGCGACCAGACGTGCCTCGACACGGGCGCGCTGCGCTCGCTGCGCGAGACCGTCAAGCTTGCCTTCAACCTGACGCTGCAGGGCAAGCCCGTCGGCGCCCACGACGTCACCGTCCCCTGCCCCTTCGGCGGCAGCGTGCGCGTCTACGGCGCGGCGTACTCGAACCCGGTGCAGGGCGCGACCGAGGTCACGCTCACCTACGAGCTCGCGCAGTGCGCGTACATGCAGCGAGACTCCGAGGCGCTCGAGAACTATGGCATGGCCCTGACCGGCGTGCTCACCCAAGAGGGCACGATCGCGGTGCAGCCGACGGCGACGACGGCGCTCTTGATGAAGAGCGAGTCGATGTCCTTCGCGGGCACGGTCTACGACCCGCCCCTCGCGTACGAAGAGCCGGCCTGCCCGCTCGACATCGTGCAGAACGGCGCCCGCCTCACCGGCACCATCTGCGGCCGCGAGGCGGGCTACGAGCTCTGAGCCCCCCGGGGTCGGGCCGCGCCGGCCGGGCCGGCGGCAGGCGGGCTCCCGGACGAACGTCCGTCGACGGACCCCGAACCGGGCGACGAGCGGCGGGGCGCGAACGCGCTGGACAGCGCCCCGCCGCGCCGCCCAAGATGCCGCCCCATGACCAGCTTGAACCAAGTCCGGGCCGTCGTCACGGGCGGCGGCGGCGGCCTCGGCCGCGCCATCGCGCGCGCGCTCGCCCGGCGGGGCGGCCGCGTGCTCGTCGCCGACGTCAACCTCGAGGGGGCCGAAGCGACCGCGAAGCTGGTCGAGGCCGGCGGCGGCCGGGCGCACGCGCGGCGCGCCGACGTCTCGGTCTACGACGACGTCGCCCGCCTCGCCGAAGAGGCCGAGCGGCTCTGGGGCGGCACCGACCTGCTCGTCAACAACGCGGGCGTCGGCATCGGCGGGCCGCTCGACGCCATACCCATCGACGACTGGAAGTGGGCCGTCGGCGTCAACTTCTGGGGCCCCGTCTACGGCTGCCAGGTCTTCGTGCCGGGCTTCAAGCGCCAGGGCGGCGGGCACATCTTGAACGTCGCCTCGGCCGCCGGCCTGCTCGCCGCCCCCGAGATGGCCCCCTACAACGCGACCAAGGCGGCCGTGGTCGCGCTCAGCGAGACCCTGCACGCCGAGCTCGCCCCGCACAAGGTCGGCGTGACCGTGCTCTGCCCGACCTTCTTCCAGACCGACATCGTCAAGTCGGGCCGCCTGCACTCGAGCGACGGCGCCGCTATCGCGAACAAGCTCATGAGCCGCGCCAAGCTACAGGCCGACGACGTCGCCCGCCTCGCCCTCGAGGGCGTCGAGGCCGACCGGCTCTACGTCGTGCCCCACCCCGACGGCCGCTGGATGTGGCGCCTCAAGCGCCTCGCGCCCGAGCCCTTCTACCACCGCCTGCTGCCGCGCATCGGCGGCATACGCGGCCGCGTCGCGCGCTGACGCCCCGCTTGGGGGCCCGCCCCGCGCGCCGACGCCCCGCCCGGGGCCCGCCCCGCGCGCCGACGGCCCGCCCGAAGGCCCCCGCGGCTCAGCGCGGCGCCGCCTCGACGCCCCCGCGCCTCAGCGCAGCGCCGCCTCGATGCCCTCGCGGCGCCACCACAGGTGCGTCGAGACCAGCCGGAAGAGGCCCTGGCCCGAGACGAGCGCGACGAGCTGCCCGCGGGCGTTGAAGATCGGGCCCCCCGAGTCGCCCGGGGTCGAGCCCGGGTCGCCGCCCCAGGCGAAGGGCTTGCGCCGGACGAGCCAGTCGAAGTCCTCCTCGCGCGGGCCGTGCCGCCCGCCGCCGTAGAGCACCACGCCCTCGCCGAGCGCGGGGCCCGCCTCGGCGAGCGGCGCCGGCGCCACGCCCTCGACCGGCGCCCCGAGCCGCACGAGCGCCCAGTCGTTGGCGAACACCCCGGTCGAGAAGCCCCAGGGCGCCGCCGACCAGCCGACCACCGGCACGTCGTAGCGCACGCGGTAGGCGCCGCCCTCGAGGTCGTAGCGCACGAAGTTGCCCGCCCCCTGACCGCTTCGAAACCCGAAGCAGTGCGCCGCCGTCAGCACCGCGTCCGGGCGCACCAGCACGCCCGTGCACGTGCCCTGCCCCTCGACGACCAGCACCCCCACCTCGGGGTGCTGCGACGTCACCGCCGCCGCCGCCGGCCCCGGCGCCCCCCAGGCCACCGCCTGCGCCCCGAAGGGCACCACCAGCGCCGCCAGCGCGCAGAGCCAAAGCGCCGGCCCCCCGCCCCTCGCCGGGAGCCTAGGGGTCAAGGAAGCCCAAGACGACATTGTCGGCCAAGAGCCCACCATCTGGGCGTTCATACCACACCGGAGCTACCCAACCAGAGGCTTTCTCTCGAAACTTGGCCCTTCGCTCGGAGCTCGCGCACGGGCAGAAGCCGAGCGCCGGCCGCGGGGCCTCGTGCTCACCCCGAAGCCAGCCGGCGAGGCGGGCCGAACGCAGGTACGAGCTCGGCCGCAACCTGGTTCGCTCGCCCTCGCTCGCCCCGCCGGACGGGGGCCGCGCTCAATCGTCTTCGAGATCGAGCGGGCCGCTGCCGGCCTCGAGCGCGGCGAGAATCTGGCGCGCCTCGACGGCCGCCTCGAGCTCGGGGTTGCTCTTGAGAAAGGCTTCGAGGTAGCGCTTGGCGATGGGGCGGTTGCCGGCGGCGGCGTGGGCGCGGCCGAGGGCGTAAAAGACGTCGCCGTCGTCGGGGGCGATGCGCTGGGCGGCCTGCGCTTCGGCGAGCGCGCCGCGCAGATCGCCGAGCATGCGCAGCACGTGCGAGAGGTTGACGCGCGCGCCGAGGTAGGCCGGAGCGAGGCGCGTCGCGGCGCGATACGCGTCGCGCGCGGGCTCGAGCTCGCCGAGCTCGTAGAGGGCGACGCCCATGAAGTGGTAGGCGTACGGGTTGCGCGGGTCGGCCTTGGCCGCGTCACGCAGCGCGTAGAGCGCGTCGCGAAAGCGCCCCTCGTGCATGAGCTCGGTGGCCTCCTCGACGGCGTCCCAGTGGGCGGCGTCGGCCGGGTCGGGGCGATCGGTCACGGAGCCCGGCTTACCACGGCGCGGGGGCGCCTCAAGCCGGGCGCGTCGCCACGGAGCCCGGGCGGCGGGCGGGGCGGGGTCACGGGCGCCGCGCCAGGCGAGGCGGGCGGCCCGGGCGCCCCGTCAAGCGGGGCCGGGGGGGGCGGCGGGCGCGGGCGGGGCGGGCGGCGGCGCGGCCTTGCGGCCGGTGCCGACGAGGAAGGCCTCGAAGCTCGAGGAGCGCACGCCCTCGGGCCGCATCACGCGCTCTTGCGCGAAGAGCGCGCGCAGGCGACGCCGCGCCGCTTCGAAGTCGGGGCCCATGAAGATCTTCGCGACGAAGGCGCCGCCGGAGGCGAGCAGCGCCTCGGCGACGTCGAGGGCCAGCGACACGAGCCGGAAGCTTCGCGCCTGGTCGGCCGAGCGGTCGCCGCTCGTGTTCGGGGCCATGTCGGAGAGCACGACGTCGTAGGGGGCGTAGCGCGAGAGGGCCTCGAGCGAGAGGCCTCCGGCGTCGGCCTGCACGAACTCGGCGTTCGGGGGCAGCGCCTGCGCGAGCGGCTGCAGATCGACCGCGAGCAGGCGGCCCGAGGGGCCGATGCGCGTCGTCGCGTAGAGCGACCACGAGCCCGGGGCGGCGCCGAGGTCGAGCACGCGCTGGCCGGGCCGCAAGAGGCGCAGGCGGCGGTCCATGTCTTCGAGCTTGAAGACGCTACGCGCGGGGAAGCCCCGGGCCTTGGCGGCGCGGGTGAACGAGTCGGGGCGGCGGTAGCCTGCCATGGCGCCCCCGAGGCGTAGCACGCGCGCCGCGCGGCCGCGCCCTCCCCCGCGCCCTTCAGCCCCTCGCGACCGCGCGCCCTACCAGGTCGGGCGCCAGCCGGGGTGGGGCCGCAACAGGGGGGCTTCGGAGGCGTGCGCGAAGGCGCCGGCCTCGTAGTGCACGCGCAGGGTCATGCCCGCGACCGCGAGCGCGGCCTGGCCGACCGCGGCGCCCATGCGCACGAACGAGGGCGTGCGGGCGCCGAGCAGCATGTCGACCCGCAGGACGCGCTCGGCGCCGAGGCGCAGGCCCCAGTCGGTCAGAATGAGCCGCGCCTCCGAGTCGTAGGTCATCAGGTTGCGCCAGTCGTGCAGGAAGCGCATCGGCCGCGGGCTCTGCTGGTACAGGCCGAGCAGGGCGTCGGTCGCGGGGCCGGCGATGAGGCGCGAGAGCGAGACGCTGAGGTGCGCGTTCGGCTCGAACTGCGTCACCATGCCCAGGGGCAGCGTCAGCCAGAGGCGCAGGGGGCCCACGCTGAAGGCCGCGCTCGGCGGCAAACCCTCGAAGGTGGGGGGGTCGGCCTCGGAGCGCACGGCAATCGGGAGGGGCAAGAGGGTTGAGCTGGGCAAAGGCAGTGCCGAAAGGTGCGCCCGGGTGGGCTCGCTTCCGGCGCTGAGCAAGATGTGACGAGACGATATAACCCCGGGGCTTACCACGCGACAATCCGTCGCACGTGGACGGGCTTGCCTCTCGAAAGGCCCGGGTTTTTGGGGTACGCTGGCCGGGGGCCGTGCGTTTCGGCGGGGGCGCGGCCGCCGGGCGCTCCGGCCGGAAAATTAGCGTGAACGCCTCCGGAAAAACGCAGTAGAGCGGGGGGCGTGACTGGCACGGCGGCTCTGACGCTCCTCGGCGCGCGGGGGCTCGGCAAGGCGTACGGCCCCTCGGTGGTGCTCGAGGGGGTCGATTTGAGCATCGCCGAGGGCGAGCGGGTCGGCCTGGTGGGGGTGAACGGCTCGGGCAAGTCGACGCTGGCGCGCATCCTCGCGGGGGTCGAAGAGCCCGACGTGGGCGAGGTGGCGCGGCGGCGGGGGGCGAGGCTACGCTACCTCGAGCAAGAGCCCGCGTTCGCGCCGGGGCTGTCGGCGCGCGCGGCGGTGACCGAGGGGCTCGAGGCGTGGGCCGAGGCCAAGGGCCGCTACGAGCGGGCGAGCGCGGCGATCGAGCGGGGCGCGGGCGAGCTCGCCGCGCTGCTCGCGGCGCAGGCCGAGGCGGCGGCCGACGTCGAGCGGCTCGGCGGCTGGGAGCGCGGGCACGAGGTCGACTCGCTGCTCGGCCACCTCTCGGTGCCCGACCCCGAGGCCGAGGTGGCGCGGCTCTCGGGCGGCGAGCGGCGGCGCGTGGCGCTCGCGCGGCTGCTCATCGCGCGGCCCGACCTCGCCATCCTCGACGAGCCGACCAACCACCTCGACGTCGAGACGATCGCCTGGCTCGAAGAGTACCTGCTCGACGAGTACCCGGGCGCGCTGCTCTTGGTGACGCACGACCGCTACCTGCTCGACCGCGTGACCGCGCGCACGCTCGAGCTGTCGCGCGGGGCGGTCTACGACTACGAGGGCGGCTACGAGCGCTACCTCGAGGCGAAGGCCGAGCGCCTGCTGCACGAGGCGCGCACGGAGGCGAACCGGCAGAACTTCCTGCGCCGCGAGCTCGAGTGGCTGAGGCGGCAGCCGAAGGCGCGCACGACCAAGCAGAAGGCGCGCATCGACCGCGCCGAGGCGGCCAAGGCGCAGCGGGGCCCCCCGAGAGAGCGCGCGGCGAGCCTGCAGCTCGACGAGGCGCGCTCGGGCAAGACCATCCTCGAGGCGCGCGGGCTCGGGGTCGCGGCCGGCGGCCGCCGCCTCGTCGCGGGCTTCGACCTCGTGCTGACCCAGGGCGAGCGGGTCGGCATCGTCGGGCGCAACGGCGCGGGCAAGACGACCCTCTTGCGCACGCTCGTCGGCGAGATCGGGCCGGCGGCGGGCGAGCTGACGCGGGGCCAGAACACGAAGGTGTCGTACTTCGACCAGCAGCGCGCCGAGCTCGACCTCGACAAGAGCGTCTTCGACAACGTGATCGGCGACCAGCCGAAGGTCGAGCTCGCCGGCGAGGTGATCGACGCGCGCAGCTACCTCGAGCGCTTCCTGTTCGACCCGCACAAGCAGCGCCAGCCCGTCCGCTCGCTCTCGGGCGGCGAGCGCGCGCGCGTCGCGCTCGCGCGCCTCTTGCGCCAGCCGGCGAACCTGCTCGTCTTCGACGAGCCGACCAACGATCTCGACGTCGCCACGCTCGCGGCGCTCGAAGACCTGCTCGTGCGCTTCCAGGGCACGTCGCTCGTCGTCACCCACGACCGCTACTTCCTCGACCGGGTGGCGACGTCCATCTTGCATCTTGCGGGCGACGGCACCGCCATCAAGTACCCGGGCAACTACGGCGACTTCGAGCGCGCGCGCGAAGAGCTGCTCGCCCGCAAGAGAGAAGAAGAGCGCGCGAAAGAGGCCGCCGCCGCCCCGGCCCGCCCGCCGCCCCGGCCCGCCCCCGCGCGCAAGGGCCTCTCGCGCGCCGAGCGCGCCGAGCTCGACGGCATCGTCGACGCCATCGGCGAGGCCGAGGGGCGCGTCGCCGCGCTCGAGGCGCGCCTCGGCGACCCCGAGGTGTACGCGAACGGCGACGAGGTCAGGCGCGTGAGCGCCGAGCTCGCCGCGGCGAAAGACGAGGCGGCGCGCCTGAACGCCCGCTGGGAAGAGCTCGAGGCGAAGGCGGCCGAGGGCTGAGCGCGGCCTTCCGGGGCCCGTGAGCCTGCCTGGAGGCGGGGGCCCCACGGTCTGAGCCGGCCGGCGAGTTTGGGGTGCCGGAAGGCAGGCTCACGGGCCCCGGAAGGCCGCGCTCAGCCCTGGCCGGCGAGCGCGAGAAAGCCCTCGCGCGTCAGCGCGCCCACATCGCGCGGCAGGGCGGCCTCGGGCACGAGCACGCCCTCGGCGTAGCGCCAGCCGGGGCCCTCGCGGTAGAAGGACGAGAGCTCGGCGAACGAGCGGCTCTGGCCCTTCTCGAAGATGCGCGCGAAAAAGAGCACCTCGCCCGCGTCGCCCGCGGCGGCCTCGTGCAGCAGCGTCAGGCCGACGTAGCGCAGGGGGCGGCGCCCGCGGGCGAGCTCGAGCAAGAACTCGGCCTCGGGGCGGGCGCGATCGGGGTGGGCCGCGGCGAGCGTCTTGTAGAGGTAGGGGCCCAGGTTCAGCGCGAAGGCGGCGTAGCGCGAGCGCATGAGGGCGCCGGGCGCCGGGGCCTCGGCCTCGCCGCGGTGGTAGGGGGCGCAGCAGGCGGCGTAGCGCCGGCCCGAGTGGCAGGGGCAGTCGCGCGGGGCCTGGGCCATGGCGTCGCTCGGGGCCCGCCGGCTCAGTCGACCCGCAGCACGGCGAGCTCGCGCGCCCGCCCGCCCGCGCTCAGCTCGCACTCGTCGCCGGCGCGCTTGCCGAGCAGCGCGCGGCCGAGCGGCGACTCGGGGGTGACGACCTGCACGCTCGCGCCCCCGAGCGCCGCGCCGCCGCCGTGCGGCGCGAGGAAGAAGCGGCGCTCTTGGCCGCTCTCGTCGACCGTCACGAGCGCGCCGAGCGCGACCGGATCGTCGTCGCCGAAGGCCCGGAGCGCCATCGCCCGCACCGCCGCGAGGCCCGCCCGGAGCTCTTCGATGCGCATCGCCTGGCCCCGGGCGAGGTAGGTCTGCTCGAGCGCGCGGGTGTCTTTGTCGTTCTCGGGCTTGGCGTCCTCGTGGGTCGCGCCCTCGACCACCGCGCGGTGCGCGCGCTCGAGCACGTCGAGGTCGGTCGCGAGCAGGGTGACGAGCTCGTCTTTCAGGGCTTGCTTCGGGGGCGGACCCGCCATGGCGCGGCCGAGCATAGCCCAGCCCGGCCCGCCGCGTCCCGCCCCGGGCCGCGCGGGGGCCGGCGTCGCGCGGGGGCCGGCGCCGCGCCGATCGACCCGGCGGCGAAACCGTGCGAGGGCGCGGCGCGTAAGGTGCCGCCATGAACGCCACCGTCGAGCCCGCCCGCGCCGCCGATCTGCCCGCCCTCGCCAGGCTGCTCGGGGCGCAGTTCGCCGAGCACTCCATCGAGCTCGAGCCCGCGGCGCTGCGCGAGGCGCTGCGCGGCCTCGTCGAGGCCCCGGCCCGGGGCGCGGTGCTCGTCGCCCGCGACGAGGGGGGGCGCGCCGTCGGCATCGCCTGCCTCTCGTACCTCTGGACGCTCGAGCACGGCGGCCTGTCGGCCTGGCTCGACGAGCTCTACGTCACGCCCGCCTGCCGCGGGCGCGGCCTCGGGGCGCGGCTCGTGCGCGAGGCGTGCGCGCGCGCGGCCGCCGACGGGTGCGCGGCGGTCGACCTCGAGGTCGAAGCCGACCACGCGCGGGTCGAGCGGCTCTACGCGCGCGAGGGCTTCCGGGCGCACCGGCGGGCGCGCTGGGTCAAGCCCCTGCGGGGCTGACGCGGGGGCGGACGCGAACGCGGGGGCGGGCGCGGACGCGGGGGCGGGCGCGAACACGGGGGCGGGCGCGAACACGGGGGCGGGCCCCTCGAAGGGTGGCCGAGCGGGGGGGCGAGCGAGGTAAGCCGGGACCAGCGGGGCCCCGAGCGTGAGAACCAAGCGAGGTGCCAAGCGAGGTGCCAAGCGGGGGCCGAACGGGGGCCGAACGGGGGCCGAACGGGGGGCCCGGGCGGCCGCGCACGAGCTCGACCTCGCGCTCGCCGCGCCGCGGCGAGCGCGCTACGACAACCGTTGTTGACGGACGCCCCGGCCGGGCGAAGGCCCGCCGGGGGGCCCGCAACGGAACCTCTGACCCCCAAAGACCCCCGGATGACCACCAGTCTGATGGAGCAGCTCCGTGCCGACACGAAAGGGCCGCACGAAGCGCTCGAGCGGCTGCCGTATTTCGAAGCGCTGAGGCAGGGCACGCTACCGCGCGAGGCGTACGTGAACTTTTTGCGCGCCCTCTCGCTCCTGCACGAGGCGCTCGAGGACGCGCTCGGCATGGCCCCGGGGGTCACGGCCGAGGTCTGGCGCGAGGGCATGAGCAAGGTGCCGCTGCTGGCGCGCGATCTCGGCGAGATCGGGCAGGGGGTGCCCGAGGTGCCCCAGGCGGCGGCGCGCGCCATCGCCCTGGCCGAGCAGCTGCGCGCCCGCGCGACCGACGACCCGGCCTGGGCGCTCGGCTACCTCTACGTGCTCGAGGGCTCGACGCTCGGCGGCCGCCTGCTGCGCCGCGACCTCGAGCGCCTGCCGGGCCTCGAGGGCGGCATCGGCCGGCACTACGTCTCGAGCTACGGCGACGGCACGGGCGAGCACTGGCGCGCCTTCTCGTCGCGCATGAACGCCCTGGTGCTCGAGAACGAGGTGCGCGATCGCGCCGCGGCCGTCGCGCGCGAGGCCTTCGAGGGCGTCGCCGCCGTCGTCGAGGCGCTCTACCCGCCCGCCCCCGAAGACTGGGGCTCGATCGTCCGGGCGCTCAACCCCGAGGCCGGGCACCACCCCATCACGTCCGACCCGGTCGAGCTGCGGGCGGCGCTGCGCGCGGGCGAGCGCACTTGGCACCGCTTCCCGTATTACGAGCGGCGCTACGGGCCGCGCGGGCGCCGCTTCATGCGCAGCGACAGCGCGTGGCTCGCGCACCTGACCGAGCGCCCCAGCCACGAGCTCGAGCGGCAGATCTTCTGGCTCGGCGGCGTGCTCACCAACCGCGGCATGCCGCGCTGGCTGCTCGAGTGTCACCTCGAAGACCTCTTCGTCGAGCTGGCGCGGGCGCGCCCCGAGCGCCGCGAGCGCTACGAGCCGCTGCGCGAGACGTCCGCCCGCCTGCGCTCGGCCCGCCTCGCGCGCTTCGACGAGGCCTCGTTCGCGCGCCTCGGCGCCGACTTCGACGCCGCCGTCGGCCCCGAGCAGCGCCGCCGCCTGCCGCACGCGGGCGGCCTCATCGCCTCCGCCGTCGCCGACCAGGCCGACGGTCACGAGTGCGCCGTCGAGAGCCTGATCCAGTGGCTCGGGTCGGCCGTGCACTTTCCGCCGCCCTGGGTCGAGGCCGTCGCCCGCACGCTCGAAAGCGCCAAGCGCGCCCTCCGACGATGAGCCCCTGAACGTTTGCCGCCCCTGTCGGTTCTAGCCCCGACAGAATCGTTCAGGTCGCCCGAGAGGTCGGCGCACGTGGTAGGCTAGGGGGCGCACTTAACCTTTCTCGCCCCACCCCGCCTCAACGCGAGGCGAAGGTTTCGCGGGCGATAGCAACATCGAGGTCGACGGGTCGAAGCGGGTCGCCGCGAGCCCGGGCCTCAGCGAGGCGAGCCCCCGGCGAAGCAATGCATCGACAAACCAGCGGCAGCGTCCCCTCTCTCGAAGGCGGCGCCCCCCCGGC
>DASTPP010000421.1:0-28289 GCA_035762175.1 Polyangiaceae bacterium
GGGCACCCCGAACTCGCCCTTCGGGCTCAAACAGCGGGGGCCCCGCCCTCTGGACGTGCCCGGCGGGGCCCGCCCGGCGCGCGACGACGCGTTGGGGGCGGGGGCGGCGCGCTCAGCCGAGCTTGCCGAGGCGGTCGAGCAGGGCGACGAGCACGTAGAAGTTCGGTATCTGCGGGACGGTGGCGCGGGTCCAGGCGAACCACTTGCCGTCGCGGTCGACCGAGATGAGGCCGCGCTCGATCTTGACCGCCTTGACCTCGGCCCAGGGCAGCGACTTGCCCCCGCTGTGCAGGCCCGCGCGGTCGAGGGCGAGGGGGCCGAAGGGCACGCGCTCGCCGGCCTCGAAGGCGCGCAGCGCGCCCGGCAAGAGCGCGGCGGCCGACGCCTTGACGAGGGCCTCGCCGAGCTTCTCGACGTCGCGCAGCCGGTCGTCGAAGACGAGCGTCTCGCCCGCGCGCGTCTGCGCCCGGTAGACGTGCGTCGTGCCCGCGTAGACGCCGTTGACGTAGCGGCGCGTGATGGCCTGCCAGACCGAGGTGACGTCGGCGAAGGCGACGGGGCGCGCGCCCTTGCGGTCGCGGTAGCCGACGCCCTTCTCGAAGAGGGCCGCGGCGAGCGGCCAGCTGCGCCAGGCGTTGAAGAGCAGAAAGCCCCCGAGGAGCGCGAGCGGCAGCCCGATGACGAGCGAGGTGACGAGGCCGCCGAAGTCGGGCCCGTAGCGGGACGAGAGCGAGAGGGCGACGCTGAGCAGGCCGAAGCCGACCGCCGAGGCCGCCCCCGCCAGCAGCAAGATGCCGAAGATGAGCGAGCCCCAGCGGCTCACGCCCTTGATCGGGTGCTCGCTGAGGCAGGCGCCGAGCGCGCCCATCGAGGCCCAGGGCGAGACGTCGGCCGGGGCGGGGCCGCCGTAGGGGCCGGCGCCGGGGGGCGGCGTGCCCGCCCAGGCTTGCGGGGGCGGGCCGCCGGGGCCTTGCGGCGGGAAGGCGTGGCCGCCCGGCGGGGACGCGCCGCCCGACGGGAAGGTGCCGCCCGGCGGGAGGGCGCCGCCTTGCGGAGGAAAGGCGCCGCCCGGGCCTTGCGGGGGAAAGGCGCCGCCGGGGCCTTGCGGGAAGGCGCCGCCGGGGCCCTGTTGCGGGAAGGCGCCGCCGGGGCCTGGTTGCGGATAAGCGCCGGCCGGCCCTGGCGGCGGGAAGGCGGCGCCGGGGCCTTGCGGGGCGAAGGGGCCGCCCGGGGTTTGATGGTAGAAGGGGCCGGCGGAGCCTTGCGGCGGGTGCGGGCCTGGCGGGGGCCAGGGGCCCCCGGGCGGAGGGTTCGGCGGACGTTGCATGGGGGGCCTCGCTCGCGGGCATTGTACGCCCATCGCGCGCGGAAGCCCCCGATTCAGGGCGCCGGGGCCGCGCCGCGCCCGGCCCGCCGCCCGGAGGGCGAGGGGGTCAGAGGCTCCAGTAAGAAAGGTTCTGGGGCAGGCGCGAGCGGTCGAAGGCCGACTTGACGTCGACGAGGACGCCGGGCTTCTTCATGCGCTCGACCAGGCTGAGGACGGTCTGCGCGTCGTACTGCTTGTGCGAGACGGCGAGCACGACGGCGTCGAGGTCGGTCAGCGCGTCCCACTTGGTCAGGTGCAGGCCGTACTCTTCGTGGGCCTCTTCGTCGTCGGCGATGGGGTCGTGCACGAAGGTGTTGACGCCGAACTGGGTGAGCTCGTTCAAGATGTCGGGCACGCGGCTGTTGCGCAGGTCGGGCACGTTCTCTTTGAAGGTGAGGCCGAGCACGGCGACGCGCGCGTTCTTGACCGGGCGGTCGGCGGCGATGAGCATCTTGACGAGGCGCTGGGCGATGTACTGGCCCATGCCGTCGTTGATGCGCCGGCCCGCGAGAATGACCTGCGGGTGGTAGTTGAGCAGCTCGGCCTTGGCCGTCAGGTAGTAGGGGTCGACGCCGATGCAGTGGCCGCCGACGAGGCCGGGCACGAATTTCAAGAAGTTCCACTTGGTGCCGGCGGCGGCGAGCACGTCTCTCGTCGGGATGCCCATCTTGTCGAAGATGATGGCGAGCTCGTTCATCAGCGCGATGTTCAGGTCGCGCTGGGTGTTCTCGATGACCTTGGCCGCCTCGGCCGCCTTGATGCTGGGCGCGCGGTGCACGCCGGCGGGCACGATGGCGCCGTAGACGCCGGCGACGCGCTCGAGCGACTCTTCGTCTTCGCCCGAGACGACCTTGATGACGCGCTCGAGCGTGTGCTCGCGGTCGCCCGGGTTGATGCGCTCGGGCGAGTAGCCGACCTTGAAGTCGACCCCGGGCTTGAGGCCCGAGACGCGCGCGAGGATGGGCCGACAGATGTCTTCGGTCACGCCCGGGTAGACCGTCGACTCGTAGACGACCACGCCGCCCTTTTCGAGCACCTTGCCGACCGACTCGGTCGCCTTGATGACGGCGGTCAGGTCGGGCTGCTTGTTGGCGTCGATGGGCGTGGGCACGGTCACGACGAAGAACGTCGAGCCGCGCAGGTCTTCGAGCTGATCGGTGTAGCGAATCGACGAGGCCTTGAGCGCCTCGGGCTCGGCCTCGCCGGTCGAGTCGCGCCCCTCGCGCAGCTCGGCGACGCGCTTCGCCTTGATGTCGAACCCCACGGTGCCCGGGTGGCGCTTGGCGAGCGCCAGGGCGACGGGCAGACCAACGTAACCGAGACCCACGACCGCCACTCGTTCGTTCATGGGGCCTAGGTCTAGCCGAAGTGGGCGATTGCGGTAGCGGGAATCCGAGCCCGGCGCCGAGCGGGGTGTGAGCGGCGGCGCCGAGGGGGCAGGGGAGCGCCATCCGAGGCTGGGTATGGGCTTAACGAGGGCGTCACCGGGGCCCGTCGCGTTTTGCCCCAGTCCACGTGCCGGACGCGCTCGGGGCGGCCGCCGAGCACCTTGACCCGCGAGGGCTATCCTCCCGCGGGCCGGCCGCGCTCGGGCCGCCGCGTTCGGTTCGCCGGCGCGGCGGGCCCACAGACCCCCGGCGCTCGGGGCGGCGCGGTGCGGGGCCCCCAGCAGCCGCACTCGGGGCGAGCCCGCGGCGTGCTTCGGGCGGGGGCGATCGGTCGGCCACGCGCGCTTTGGGGTGTCGGGCGGGGCCCCCGCGGGCGGCGCCGTGCGTTTCGGGGCGTCAGGCGGCGGCGGGCGGCGCGTCGGGCGGCGGTGGGGCGCGCCGGCCGGCGGGGCGCGTCGGGCGGCTGGCGGGGGCGCGCCGGGCGGTGGGGCGCGTCCGGCGGCCGGCGGGGGCGCGTCAGGCGGTGGGGGGCGGCCGGCAGGGGCGCGTCCGGCGGCCGGCGGGGGCGTGTCGAGCGGCCGGCGGCCGGCGGGGGCGCGTCGAGCGGCCGGCGGGGGCACGTCGGGCGGTGGGCGCGTCCGGCGGCCGGCGGGGGGCGCGTGGGGCGGCCGGCGGGGGTCCCGGGGCGCTTCTTTAGGGCCGGGCGGGCGAGGGCGCGGGGGCCTTTCGGGGCCGGGCGGCGGGGCGGGCGAGCCTTGACATGACCCGGGCCGGCCCGGCACGGTAGCGAGGTGGGCCTCTTGACGCCCGAACGCGCTCCGATACCCTGCAGGGCACGCCGAGTGTGAACAAATCCAGTGAAGTTCCGTCGTCCGATCGGGCTTCCCGGTCGGAGTGGGAGGCCTACCTAGAGATCACCCTGGACGGCAACCTGGTCTCGCACCACGTGCTCTCCGACCCGCACGTGTTGGTGGGGCGCACGCCCACGTCGCAGGTCTTTCTCGATCACCCGAGCGTCTCGCGGTACCACGCCGAGCTGGTGTGCGACCCCTTCGGGCGCTGGTGGGTGCGCGATCTGGGCAGCACGAACGGCACGTCGGTCAACGGGGTGCTGGTGAGCGAGCGGGTCTTGAACCCCGGCGACGTGGTGGGGGTGGCCGACTACACGCTGCGGGTGCACCTGCCGGGCTCGTCGGTGCCGGCGCGCGGGGTGGTGACGGGGGGCGGGTCGGTCTCGTCGGGCAACACCTTCGACGACCTCGAGCTGGCGCGGGTCGAGGCGCTCGGGTCGATCTCGCGGCAGGCGGCGCGGGCGCGGCAGATCAGCGTGGCGCACCTGTCGACGGTGGTCGCGACGAGCCGGCGCTTTCTGGCGACCGAGAGCCGCGACGAGCGGCTCGCCTCGCTCTGCTCGCTGATGGTGGGGGCCGACTTCCCGGCGGACGTGGCGTGCATCTTCCGGGTGAACGCGGCGGACCTGCAGCCGACGATGCTCTGCCCGCCGCACTTCCGCGACCCGGCGCGCACGGGGCAGGCGCCCTACGTCTCGCAGAGCGTCATTCGCGCGATCTTGCAGGGGCGCGAGCCGGTGCTCGCGAGCAACGTGAAGGCGCCCGACGTCGGCGTCGAGCTGACGCTCTCGAGCGCGGTGCGAAAGCTCGCGGTCATCGCCTGCCCGCTCGCCTCGAGCGACGACCGGCTCGACGTCTTCTACGTCAAGCTGCCGGCGAAGTACGGCACGGTCGAGTGGCTCATCTTGGTGACGCTGGTGGCCGAGGTCTACCAGCAGGCCGAGTCGACCTGGGCGGCGCGCCAGCACGCGCGGGCGCAGGCGGCGGTCGAGCGCGAGCTCGACATGGCGCGGCAGATTCAGCAGGGGCTCGTGCCGCACTCGCCGAACTTCGAGCGCATCGAGGTGGCGCTCGGGTTCAACCCCTGCAAGTGGGTGGGCGGCGACTACGTCGACGCGGTGCCGATGCTCGACGGGCGCGCGCTCTTCGTGCTCGCGGACGTGTGCGGCAAGGGCATGCAGGCGGCGCTCGTGACCTCGAGCCTGCACACGATGGTGCACCTCGTGGTCGACTCGGGCGGCTCGCTCAGCCGGCTGGTGCACCGGCTGAACCGCCACCTCTGCTCGTACCTGCCCGAGCACTCGTTCGTCACGATGGTCTGCGTCGCGCTCGACCCCGAGACGGGCGCCTACGAGTGCGTGAACGCGGGGCACCCGCCCCCCTTCTTGATCGGGCCCGACGGGCGCCTGCGGCACATGCAGTCGGCGGTCAACCCGCCGCTCGGCCTCGCGCCCTTCGCCTTCGAGGTGCAGTCGGGCACGCTCGAGCCGGGCGAGATGATGGCGCTCTACAGCGACGGGCTGACCGAGCTGCGCAACGAGGCGCGGCAGATGCTCGGCGGCGAGCAGCTCGGCGCGGGCCTGGCGCGCGTCTACGTCTCGATGGCCGGGGCGCCGATCGACGAGATCGGCGCGAAGCTGACGGCGATGCTCGACAACTACCGGGGCCGAAAGCTCGCCGAGGACGACAGCACCTTCTTGCTCGCCCGGCGCAAGGGCTTCGCGCTCCGGGCGAGCTACACCGACCTGCTCGGGCTGCCGCCGCTCGAGGGCGGCGGGCCGCTCACCACCCGGCCCTGACGCCGGCGGGCCCGGTCGGGCCGGCCGGCCGGGGCGTCAGCTCGGCGCCGAGGCCTTGTCGTCGCGCTCGCCGCGCCGGCGCACGGGCTTGGCGGGGATGCCCACCACGGTCGTCTCGGGGGGCACGTCGTGCAAGACCACGGCGTTGGCGCCGACGCGGGCGCCGGACCCGATGACGATCGGGCCGATGATCTTCGCGCCGGCGCCGATGAAGACGTCGTCGCCGAGCACCGGGCTCTGCCGCCGCTCGGCGCCGATCGTCACCTGGTGCTCGATGAGCACGCCCTCGCCGCCGCGCACCTCGCCGTTGATGACGACGCCGCTCGAGTGGATGAGCACGAAGCCCGGGCCGAACTCGGCGCCCCGGCCGATGATGCAGTCGCAGAAGGCCGAGTTCGCCTTGTTGAAGGCCATCTCGAGCGGGGCGAGGCGGTGGCGGCGCGAGGCCTGCATCAGGCGGTAGAGCACCATCGCCGGCGTGCCGTCGGTGAGCAGCGCCTTGGCCAGGTCGGCCGGGCGCTCGCTGCCGTACACCCACGACGCCTTCCGGCGCAGGTCGGAAGCGATGAGCCGCAGGGTCTTGAACATGCGACGAAGCTTAGCGGGTTTCGGCCCGGGGGGCCCGTGCCCCAGGCGGCAGCGGGCGGCAGCTGTCGGGGCGGGCCGACGGGAGGGCCCAGGGGCGATGTCGGGCGGGGGCCCCGGCGTGGTCGGGGCGGCGGGGCCGAAGGGCGATGTCGGGCGGGGGCCCCGGAACGGGCGGGGCGGCGGGGCGCCCTCGGGGCTGGCCGCGTCCGCGCTTTCGGTTAGGCTCTTTGCCCATGGCCGACCTGCCGTTCGTTACCATCGCCATGCCCTGCCTGAACGAGGCCGGGTACATCGACGCCTGCGTGCGCAGCGTGCTCGCGCAAGACTACCCGGCCGAGCGGCTCGAGATCCTGGTGGCCGACGGGGGCAGCACCGACGGCACGCTCGACGTGCTGCGGCGGCTCGAAGAGGCCGAGCCCCGGGTGCGCGTGGTGCCGAACCCGCGGCGCATCCAGGCGGCGGGCATGAACGAGGTCATCCGGGTGGCCAAGGGCGACGTCATCGTGCGCATGGACGTGCACTGCGAGTACGCGTCCGACTACGTCCGGCGCTGCGTCGAGGTGCTCGAAGAGACGGGCGCCGACAACGTCGGGGGGGCGCAGAGGTCGCGGGCGCAGACGTGGTTCCAGCGGGCGCTCTGCGCCGCGCTCGAGAGCCCGCTCGGCGTCGGGGGGGCGAAGTACCGGTCGGCCGACAACGAGGGTGAGGTCGACACCGTCTTCCTCGGCGCCTTCCGGCGCTCGGTCTTCGAGAAGGTCGGCCTGTACGACCCGGGCGCGGTCACCAACGAGGACGCCGAGCTCAACCAGCGCATCCTCGACGCGGGCGGGCGCGTCTACCTGAGCAAGAAGATCGTCGTGCACTACTACCCGCGCAGCACCTTCCGCGCGCTGGCCAAGCAGTACTTCGCCTACGGGCGGGGCCGGGCGCGCACGCTCTGCAAGCACGGCACGCTGCCCTCGTTCCGGCCGCTCTTGCCCTTCGGCTTCGTCGTCGGGGGCGCGGCGCTCGTGCTCTCGCCCCGCCTCCGGCCGCTCGCGCCGCTGGCTTTCGGGGCGTACGCGGCGCTCACGGGGGCCGAGGCGCTGCGGGTGGGGCTGCGGGCGGGGGCGCGGGCGGCGCCGATCGTGTGGGCCATCTTCCCCGTGATGCACGTGTCGCACGGGGCGGGCTTCGCGGCGGGGCTGGTCCGCTACCTGCGCGCGCCCGACTGGCCCGAGTCGGTCGAGCGGCTGGGGGCGCAGGCCGCGCCGTCGCGCGCGAACGGCCGCGCGACGCAGGCGCCGGCGGGCTGACGGGGGGGCGGGGCCCTTCGCCCGCCGGCCCGCGCGGGGGGCGCGCCGCCGGTCGGGCTGCCGTCGCCCGGCGGGGCCGAGCGCGCTGCCGTCGCCCGGCGGGGCCGAGCGCGCCGCCATCGCCTGGCGGGGCCGAGCGCGCCGCCGCTCGGGCTGCCGTCGCCGGGCGGGGCCGAGCGTGCGGGCCGGGAGCGCCCCGGTCGGCGCGCTCGAGATGGCTGGAAGCTAGCCCCGCGGCCCGCGGCGGGCGCGGCGCGAGGCGAGCAGCGCGCCGAGCGCGAGGGCGAAGGGCGCGAGGGCGCGGGGCTGGGGGGCGGGGGCGGTCGCGCAGCCGCCGCCGAGGGAGGTGCCGGCGGGGGCTTCGGTGCTGGCCTTGCCGCCGGGCGGCGCGCCGCCGGGGGGGGCGCCGCGGGGGGGGGCGCTGGTCGGGCCGCTGCCGACGTTGGGCGGGGGCGAGGCGCAGCCCGTGGCGCCGGTCGAGCCGTCGTCGGCCTCGAAGGCGCCGATGTCGGCGCCGCCCGCGTTCGAGCGCGAGATGGACTCGCCGGCGCCCTGCAGCGAGCGCGGCGGGGGCAGGCACTGCGCGGCGGCGAGCGGGGCGGGGAACTCGCGGCCGCTCGGCCCGGCGAGCTGGGCGGCCGAGCCGTTGACGAGGGCGCTGCCGGCGGTCGGGCGCAGGTCGCCGGCCTCGAGGTCGCGGAAGCCCGGGTCGGCGCCGCGGCGGGTGTCGGAGAGGGTTTCGGGCACCGCGACCCAGCCGTCTTGCACCCAGTTGTTGCTGCCGACGAGGCCGGGGCCGGCGCCGACCCACGTCATCTCGCTCTCGCGCACGAGCTGGATCTCGCCGCCGCCGGGGGCGAAGAACACGTTGTTGTGCAGCTCGAGGCTCTCGACCTCTTCTTGCAGGCGGATGGCGACGTCGGACGCGCCGGCCATGATGACGGTGTTGTTGACGAAGCGGTAGCGCCCGCCGGTGGCGCCGGTGCCGTCGCCGCCGATGCGCGCGGCCTGCCACTCGCCGGTGACCCAGAGCACGTTGCCGACCACGTCGGAGTCTTCGCGCGGCCCGCCGTAGCGCTCGCCGTTGTCGGGGCCGATGAGGTCGAGGGCGTGGAAGAGCGCGCCCTCGACCCAGTTGTAATAGATCTCGTTGCGGCGGGCGCGCGACTTGACGTTGTTGCCGCCGTTGGCGTCGTGCACGTACGAGTGCTGCAGCCGGAAGACCGCGTCGGGGTACACCTCGGAGTTGGCCGTGATGTAGACTTGGTGATTGAGCAGGTCGCGGCCGCAGCCGTAGACCTCGCTGTACTCGATGGTGAGCGAGCCGGCCTCGTCGTCGTTGCTCAAGATGCCGTGCTGGGCGCAGTCGTGCACGAGCGCGTTGCGCACCGTCAGGTCGTCGCCCTTGTGAATGAGGCAGGTCTCGCTGCCGCCGGTGATCTCGAGGTTCTCGGCCACGTAGTGGTCGCCGTCGAAGATGGCGGTGTACTCGCCGCCCGCGAGCACGGGCCGCTTGCCGTCGACCATGACGCCGCGGATGGTGATCTTCGCCGCCGCCGTGCCGCTCTCTCGGAAGTGCACGGGGCGGTAGGTTTGGCCGCCCGCGAGCTCGACGACGTCGCCCGGCGCGAGCAGGTCGGCGACCTCTTCGGGCTGCGCGTAGCGCTCGCCCGGGCCGACCTTGTACGTGGCCGCGCCGGCGACGCCGGAGCCGGTCGCGAGGGCAAGCGCGAGCGCGAGCGGGGCAGGGGCGGGCGGCGCGGGCCGGCGGCGCGCGCGAAGAGAGGACAACGAACGCATCATGGGGGTGTTTTACAAGAAGCGGCCAGGGTCGGGGCGGGTTTCGACCCCCCCGAACTACAAATAACGAGGGAAAGGGGCGCCCCGCGCGCACCCTGTAGTGGAGCGCTCTACGGGGGCCCTGTGGCGCGAGGGCGGGCGCCCTGCGACATGCGCGGGGCGCGGGCGCCGCGCAGGGCTCTGCCATGGCGGGCCCGGGCGTGCGCGCGGCGCCCTGCGGGTCGCCATTGACAGGGGGCGCCGCTAGGCGTCAGCGTTGCCAGTTGGAGGGCGACCATGTTTTCGAGCGACGTGTTGCGGATCGACGCCGCGGCGGTGGAAGAAAAGATCGTGCGGGCGATCCGCGAGCAGGTGCTCGGCACCTTGCGGCGCAAGGGCGCGGTGGTGGGCATGTCGGGCGGCATCGACAGCTCGGTCGTGGCGGCGCTCTGCGCGCGGGCGCTCGGGCCGCAGCGGGTGCTCGGCGTCTTCATGCCCGAGCGCGACACCTCGGGCGACGCGCTCAGGCTCGGCCGGGCGGTGGCGGCGGCGTTCGACATCCCCACCGAGCTCGAAGACATCGCGCCGGCGCTCGCGGGCGCGCGCTGCTACGAGCGGCAGGTCGAGGCGATCAGGGTCGTCTTCCCCGAGTACGGCGAGGGCTGGAAGTGCAAGCTCACGCTGCCCTCGGTGCTCGAGAGCGACCGGCTGAACGTCTCGTCGCTCACGGTCGAGAGCCCCTCGGGCGAGCGCAAGAGCGAGCGGCTGCCGCTCGCGCCGTACCTGAAGATGGTCGCGGCGACGAACTTCAAGCAGCGGCTGCGCAAGACGATCGAGTACTACCACGCCGACCGGCTGAACTACGCGGTGGCGGGCACGCCGAACCGGCTCGAGTACGACCAGGGCTTCTTCGTCAAGCAGGGCGACGGCGCGGCCGACTTCAAGCCGATCGCGCACCTCTACAAGACGCAGGTGTTCGCGCTCGCCGAGCACCTCGGGGTGCCCGAAGAGGTGCGCCGCCGCACCCCGACGACCGACACCTTCTCGCTGCCGCAGACGCAAGAAGAGTTCTACTTCGCCCTGCCCTACGACAAGATGGACCTCTGCCTCTACGCCTACGAGAACAAGGTGCCGGCGGGCGAGGTGGGCCGGGCGCTGGGGCTGACGGCCGACCAGGTCGAGCGGGTCTACCGCGACATCGAGAGCAAGCGCCGGGTCGCGCGCTACCTGCACGCGCAGCCCCTGCTCGTCGAGCCGGCGGGTGACGGAACGTGAGGGGGCCGGTCCGGCGGGGGGCCGGCCCGGGGGCGGGGGGTTAAGGCATGTGCGGCATCGCGGGCATCGTATCGTTGCGCGAGGGGCTGGCGCCGCCCTCGCTCGAGGCGCTCTCGGCGATGGCGTCGCTGCTGCGGCACCGCGGCCCCGACGAGTTCGGGCTCTACCGCGACGCGCGGGCGGGGCTCGCGCACGCGCGCCTCTCGATCATCGACCTGGCGACGGGGCAGCAGCCGCTCGCCAACGAGGCCGACGACCTCTGGGTCGTCTTCAACGGCGAGATCTTCAACTACGTCGAGCTGCGCGAAGAGCTCGTCGCGCTCGGCCACGCGTTCCGCACGAAGAGCGACACCGAGGTCATCGTGCACGCGTACGAGGCCTGGGGCGACGGGGCGTTCGCGCGCTTCAACGGCCAGTTCGCGATCTGCCTCTGGGACGCGAAGGCAAAGCGGGCGGT
This sequence comes from Polyangiaceae bacterium, assembly GCA_035762175.1. Lineage (GTDB taxonomy): Bacteria > Myxococcota_A > Polyangia > Polyangiales > Polyangiaceae > DASTPP01. The sequence goes on from DASTPP010000421.1 coordinate 10,799, forward strand.
CTTCGCGCGCGACCGGCTCGGCGTCCGGCCGGTGTACCTGTGCGAGCACGGGGGGCGGCTCTACTTCGCGAGCGAGGTGCGGGCCATCTTCGGGGCCGAGCCGGCCATCTCGCGGGCGTTCGACCCGGCGGGCGTCGACCAGACGCTCACCTTTTGGACGGTGGTGCCGCCGCAGGGCGTGTTCGAGGGCGTCAGCGAGCTCGAGCCGGGCTGCGTGCGCACCTACGAGGCGGACGGGCGGGTGCGCGAGACGCGGTTCTGGCGGCCGCGCTACCCCGAGGGGGGCGAGGGGGGCTTTCGGGGCACGCTCGGCGAGGCGGTCGAGGCGGTGCGGGCGGCGCTCGAAGACGCGACGCGCCTGCGCATGCTGCGGGCCGACGTGCCCGTCGGCAGCTACCTGTCGGGCGGGCTCGACAGCTCGCTCGTCGCCGCGCTCGGGCGGCGGGCGAAGGGCGAGCGCTTTCAGACCTTCTCGCTGCGCTTCGCCGACCGCGAGTACGACGAGACCGAGTACCAGCGGCTGATGAGCGAGCGGCTCGGCACCGAGCACCACGAGGTGCTCGTGTCGCGGCGCGACGTGGCCGAGGCGTTCCCCGCCGCGGTCGAGCACGCCGAGCGGCCGCTCTTGCGCACCGCGCCCGCGCCGCTCTTTCTGCTCTCGCGGCTGGTGCGCGACGCGGGCATCAAGGTGGTGCTGACGGGCGAGGGGGCCGACGAGATGTTCGCCGGCTACGACCTGTTCCGCGAGGGGGTGGTGCGGCGCTTCTGGGCGCGGCGCCCCGACTCGTCCTTCCGGCCGCTGCTCCTGCAGCGGCTCTACCCCTACCTCGCGCGCTCGCCGGTCTCGCAGCAGGCGCTGGCCAAGCAGTTCTTCGGCCGCGACCTCCCCCGGGCGCGCGAGCCCGGCTTCGCCCACGGCACGCGCTGGCACACGACGGCGGCGCTCAAGCGCCTGCTCGCGCCGGCGCTGCGCGAGCGGGTCGCCGGGCGCGACGCCGCCGCCGAGCTCGTCGCCGGGCTGCCGCCCGAGTTTTCGCGCTGGTCGCCGCTCGCGCAAGACCAGTACCTCGAGGTCAAGACGCTGCTCTCGGGCTACCTGCTCTCGTCGCAGGGCGACCGCATGCTGATGGCCAACTCGGTCGAGGGGCGCTTCCCCTTCCTCGACCCGCGGGTCGTCGAGCTCGCCGACTCGCTGCCGGCCGCGTACAAGCTGCGCGTGCTCGACGAGAAGCACGTGCTCAAGCGCGCCGCCGAGGGGCTGGTGCCGCCCGAGATCCTGCGCCGGCCGAAGCAGCCCTACCGCGCCCCGGACGCGCTCAGCTTCGTCGGCGACGACGCGCCCGGCTGGGTCGCGGAGGCCGCGAGCCGCGCGGCCGCCGAGGCCGCGGGCGTGTTCGACCCGGCCGCCGTCGAGCAGCTCTGGGCGAAGTGCCGGCGCCTGAAGGGCGGCGCGCAGCTCTCGAACGCCGACAACATGGCGCTCGTGGCCGTGCTCTCGACGCACCTGCTCCACGAGCGGCTCGTCCGGCGCGCGCCCGCGCCCGGGGCGCCGCCGCGCTTCACCACCCTCGTCGACCGGCTGGCGCGGCCATGACCCGCCCCGACCGCGCCCCGCCGCCCTCGCTCGACGGCTACCTCGCCCGCTCGGCCGCGCGCCTGCCCGACAAGGCGGCGCTCGCCTGCGGCGGGCGGCGGCTCACGTACGCCGAGATCGCGGGCGCGGCGGCGGCGCTCGCGGGCGCGCTCGCCGCGCGCGGCGTCGGGCGGGGCGACCGCGTCGTCGTCTTCATGGACAACTCGGCTGAGGCGGCGGTCTCGTTCTGGGGCGTGCTCGGCGCCGGCGCCGTCGCCGTGATGGTCAACCCGCTGACCAAGGCCGACAAGCTCGCGTACCTCATCGCCGACAGCGGCGCGCGCGCCCTGCTCACCGAGGCGCACCTCGCGCCGGCCTTCGCCCCGGCCGCCGCGCGCTCGCCCGGCCTCGCCGCCTGCCTCGTCGCGGGCGCCCTCGACCCCGCCCGCCTCGCCGCCCGGCCCCCCGGGCTCGGCGCCTTCGCGGCCGCGCTCGCCGAGGGCGCGCCGCCGCCCCCGCGCCGGGCCGATCCCGCCGACCTCGCCGCCCTCATCTACACGTCGGGCACCACCGGCGAGCCGAAGGGCGTGATGCACGAGCACCGCGGGCTCGTCGCCGCCGCCGAGTCGATCGCCGCCTACCTCGAGAACGCCGAAGACGACGTGTGCCTCGGCGTGCTGCCGCTCGCCTTCGGCTACGGGCTCTTCCAGATGATCGTGGCCTTCGCGGTCGGCGCGCGCCTCGTGCTCGAGCGCGGGTTCGCCTACCCCGCCAAGGTGCTCGAGGTGATGGCGGCCGAGCGGGTGACGGGCTTCGCGGGCGTGCCCGCGCTCTACGCCATGCTCGCGGGCATGGCCTCGATCGGCGGCTACGACTTCTCGTCGGTGCGCTACCTGACGAACGCGGCGGCGGCCCTGCCCTCGAAGCACGTGGGGCGCCTGCGCGAGATCTTCCCGCGGGCGAAGATCTTCTCGATGTACGGGCAGACCGAGTGCATCCGCGCGTGCTACTTGCCCCCCGAGCTCGTCGACCGCAAGCCCGAGAGCGTCGGCGTGGCGATACCCGGCGCCGAGGCCTGGGTCGAGGGCGAGGCGGGCGAGCGGCTCGGCCCGGGCGAGGTCGGCGAGCTCGTCTTGCGCGGCCCGACGCTGATGCGCGGCTACTGGGGCCGCCCGGCGGCGACGGCGCTCAAGCTGCGGCCGGGGCCGGGCGGGGGCGAGCGCGTGCTCCACACCGGCGACCGCTTCCGGCTCGACGGCGAGGGGCACCTGCACTTCGTCGCCCGCGCCGACGACGTCATCAAGTCGCGGGGCGAGAAGGTCTCGCCGCGCGAGGTCGAGAACGCCATCGTGGCCATCGGGGGCGTGCGCGAGGCGGCCGTCATCGGCGTGCCCGACCCGGTGCTCGGCCAGGCCGTCAAGGCCTTCGTCGTGCTCGAAGCGGGCGCCTCGCTCTCCGAAAAAGACGTGCAGCGCGAGTGCCAGCAGCGGCTCGAGAGCTTCATGGTGCCCAAGCACGTGGCCTTCGTGGCCGACCTGCCCAAGACCGACACCGGCAAGATCAAGAAGACGGGCCTGGCGTGAGCGCGAGCCCGCGCCCGGACCCGACGACGAACCACCCCCACCGCGGCGGCGCCGCGGCAGGCCCCGGCCCCGACGGGCCCAAAGGTACGCACGAAATGACGACCGCGATCCGCGACGAGGTCCGCACCTTCATCACGACGAACTTCTACGTCCCCGACGCCGGCGCGCTCGCCGACGACGCCTCGCTGCTCGACCTGGGCGTCGTCGACTCGACCGGCGTGCTCGAGCTCGTCGGCTTCCTCGAAGACAAGTACGGCTTCAAGGTCGACGACGCCGAGCTCGTGCCCGACAACCTCGACTCGATCGCGCGCATCGTCGGCTTCGTCGAACGCAAGAGGGCGTGAAAGGCGCGACCCGCGCCGCGCTCGCGCTCGCGGCCGCCCTGGCCGCCGGCGCCGCCTCGTGCGCCCGCGGCTGCCGCGCCCCCCCGGGCGGCGCCGGCGGCCAGGGCGCGCCGGCCGCCGCGGCCCCGCCCCCCTACCGGGGCCCGCCCCGCGTCTGGGCGCTCGACGACGGCGAGCGGGTCGCGCGCCTCGCGGGCGCCCTCCCCCTGATGGAGGGGGGCCGGGACAACCCCGCCTGGTCGCCGGGCGGCCCCTTGCGCCTCTTCGGCCTGCCGGGCGAGACGCTGGCGTTCCAGATCGTGGTGACGGCGGGGCACGAGCGCCCGCTCGAGGGCGTGCGCGTCGAGCTCGACGCGCTCGAGGGCCCGGCGCGGCTCGGGGCCGGGCCCGAGGGCGCGCGCTTCCGGGCGATCGAGCGCTTCGTCGTCTACGACGTGCCGATGGCGCGGCGCTCGGGCGGCAAGGTGCCCGGCGAGTCGCTCGGCTGGGCGGCGGGCGCGATGCCCGAAGACGGCTCGGCCGGCGGGGCGCTGCCCGAGCCGCTCCTCCCCGTCGAGTATGCGCCGCCCTGGTGCGACTACCCGATGCGCGTCGCCCCGGGCGAGCACCGGGTCGTCTGGTTCGACGTCACGCTGCCCGACGCGCTGCCGCCGGGGCGTTACCGCGGCACGGTCGCGGCGAGCGAGGGGGCGGGCGGCGCGGCGCGGGCGCTCGGCGAGGTGCCGATCGAGCTCGAGGTGGGCGCGGCGCGCCTGCCCTACGCGGCGCTCGCGACGATGGTCTACTACGAGCCGCGCGCCATCCTCGAGCGCGTGGGCGCGCCCGAGGCCGTCACGCACTACCTGCAGCTCTTGCACCGCCACCACCTCTCGACCCTCTTCACGCTGCGCGGGCCCGCCGACGTCGCCGCGCAGCGGGGCGAGCTCACCGGCCGGGCCTTCACGGCCGAGGCGGGCTACGCGGGGCCGGGCGAGGGCCGGGGCGTCGGCGTCGCGTCCCTCGCCACCTACGGCATGTTCCGCGAGCCCTCGCGCGAGCGGCTGCCCGAGATCGCCGCGACGATCGCCGCGCTCGAGCGCGAGGGCCTCGACCCGCGCGCGCCCGGCTTCGACCTCTTCTTGTACGCCGTCGACGAGCGGTGCCAGAGCCCCTGGGGCCCCGACTGGCGGCGCCTGCTCGACGAGAGCGGCGACCCGAAGCTGCGGGCGCTGCGCGTCGGGCACACCTGCGGCGACGACCCCTCGGGGCAGAAGGTCGACCTCGTCATGCTGCCCTCCGAGCGCTTCGACCCCGCGGCGGCCGGGCGGGCGCGCGCGGCGGGCAAGACGGTGTGGGTCTACAACGGGCGGCTGCCGAACTCGGGCGGCTTCTTGAGCGACGCGGGCACGCTCTCGTTGCGGGCGAACGGCTGGCTGCAGGCCACGTACGGCGTCGAGCGCTGGTTTTACTGGGAGTCCACCTTCTGGAGCGACAAGAACCCCGGCGGCCTCGGCCCCTACGACCCCTTCGCGACGGCCGAGACCTTCCACAACCGGGACGGCGACTGGGCCAACGGCGACGGCGTGCTCGTGTACCCCGGCCGGCAGGGCCGCTACCCCGAGCACTCGCTCGGCTTCGCGGGCGTCGTGCCCTCGCTGCGGCTGAAGCAGTGGCGGCGGGGCGTGCAAGATGGCGCGTACCTGCGGCTCGGGCGCGAGCGCGACCGCGGGCGCGCCGAGGCGATCGCGTCGTCGCTGCACCCTTCGGCGTTCTCGCGGGCGCGCGAGGGGCAGCAGGCCACGTGGCCCGCGCGCGGCCGGGCCTACTTCGAGGCGCGGCGCGCGCTCTTCGACCTCGTCGCGCGCCCGCCGGGCTGAGCGCCCCCGCGACGGCCGGCGCGAGCGTCGACCCGGCCGCGCGCCCGCCCCGCCCGAGCGCGCGCGGCGCCTCAGTCGTTGACGAGGACGGTGCCGAGGATGTTGGCGGGCGCGAGCTGCTTGGCCGCTTCGCGCAGGCTCTCGCCGGTGGTGTGGCGGGCGTGGGCGGCGAAGAGCACGCCGTCGGCGAAGTCGGACAGGATGTTGACGTCGGCCGACTCGAGCACGGGGGGGCAGTCGAGCACGATGTGCGAGTAGCCGGCGCGCCGCAGCTGCTCGTTGGCGAGCGCGAAGGACGCCTCGTGCAAGAGCCAGTTGCCCGCGTTCGGGGCGAGCGCGAGCACGTGGAAGCTCGGGAAGAACGCGGCCGCGACGCGCCAGGGCAGGCGCGCGTTGCGCTGGTGCTGGGCCATCTGGTCGGCGAAGCAGGCCGGCGGCTCGAAGCCGAGCTTGCGGGCGATGCTGGGCGAGCGCAGGTGCGTCTCGACGAGCAGCACGCGGCCCCGGCCGTGCTCGGCGAGCGACATGGCGAGGTCGAGGGCGCAGCGGGTCTTGCCCTCGCGAGGGCGGGGGCTGGTGACGGCGATGACGCGGGGGTTGCCGTTCTCGCGCAGGCGCTGGCGCAGCACGCGGTAGCTGGCGGCGCGCAGCGAGTCGCTCTCGTGGATGAAGAGCAGGCGCGTGCCCTCGGGCGGCGCGTCGGTGTGGAAGAGCGCCACCTCGACGCCCTCGAGCGGCGGCTGCGAGGCGTCGGCGGGCGGCGCCTGGGGGGCCTGGCCCGGGATCGTCTGGGGGGCGCCGGACGCGTCGTAGCCGCCGCGCGCGGCGCCCGGGGCGCCGGGCGTGTCGTAGCCGCCGCGCGTGGTGGCGCGGCCGTCGAAGGTGGGGGCCATCGAGTCGAGCACCGACGAGGGGTAGTTGGCCGTGCGCTCGACCGAGGTGAGCGAGGAGGGCATCGGGGGGCGGGGTCGGGACTGGCTCACGGTGGGCCTGTGCTCAGGAGCCCTTGGCCCCGGCGGGAGGGATGACGTGGACGACCGGCCCGAGCCCGAGCGAGCGCAGATCGCGCTCGGTGTAGAGGCGGTCGTCGAGCAGGGCGAGGGCGAAGGCGATGAGCAGGCCGAGCCCGAGCGCGACGCCGAGGACGGCGGCCGCGACGCGCGTCTTGCCGAACTTGGTCGGGCGCACGGGCTTGAAGGCCGGGTCGATGATGACCATCTGCGAGGCCCGGCCGCTCGCCTCGACGCCCGCCAGAATGCTCGCCTTGAAGAGCTTGTCTTGGATCTGGTTATAGCGCTCGCGCGCCTCGTACGCCTCGCGGTTGACCTTGTTCCACTCGGTCTCGAGCGAGACGATGAAGTTGCTGACGTCGCTGCCCGAGCCGCCGGCGCGCTCGTCTTCTTTGTCGCCCTTCTTCGAGAGGCGGCGGGCGGCGATGGCGTTCTCGACCGAGCGCAGCTGGTCTTTGATGCTGCCCTCGTCGACCGGCGCCGCGTGCCCGCCCGCGCCCGCGCCCGCGCCGCTCTTCAGGGCCGAGACCGCCTGCTCGAGCCGCGCCTCGGCCTGCCGCACGCGGCCCTTGGCGGTGAGCACGTCGGGGTGCTGCTCGGTGAGCTTGCTCTGCTTGTCGGCCAGGTCGCGCTGCGCGCTCGCCAGCTCGTTCTCGGCCGCCTGCTTGGCCGCCGTCAGCGCCGGGTCGGCGTTGTGCGTGGGCGGCGCGACCGGCCGGGGCGAGGTGAGGCTCTCGCGCAGCCGCGCCGCCTGCCGCTCGAGCGCCTGCAGCCGCGGGTCGCCGCCCAACGCCGCCGCCGCCGCCGCCCCCGCCTGCTGCCGCGCCGCCACGCGCACCGACGCGCCCGCCGTCGGCGCCCCGCCGCCCGGCGTCAGGTCCTGCGCGAACTCGGGGTGCTGCGCCAAGAAGGTCGCGAGCGCCTCCTCTTTGCCGCGCAGCTCTTGCGAGGTGCGCTGCTCTTCGGCCTGCAGAAAGCTGCGCGTCGCCTCGGCCTGCTCGAAGCGGTAGCGCGCGTTCTCTTCGATGAGCGCGTCGCCGAGCCGCTTGGTCACGTCGTGCACGACCTGCGGGTCTTCGCCGTCGTAGCTCACCTCGAAGGTGTCTTCGTGCGACTTGAAGACGATGTGGCGCCGCAGCTCGTCGACCGCCTCGATGATGCCCAGGCGCGCCACCGTGTTCGGGTACAGCCCGAACTCGCCCACCACCTTCTCGAGGTGCGTGCGCGAGAGCAGCATGTCTTTCAGGCGCGGCGCCAGGCGCTTGCGCGACTCTTCCTGCGCCTGCTGCCCGAGCACGCTACTCGCCTGGATGCCCTCGCGGTACAGCAAGAGCACCTGCGAGTGGTAGACCGGCCTCAGCACCAGAAAGGGCGTGAGCGCCCCCAGCGCCGCGCCGATCGCGAGCGCGACCGCGATGACCCGCCAGCGGCGGGCGATTCGCGAGAGCAGCGAGCGGAGCCAGTTGATGACCTCGCGCGGGGTGGCGAATGCCGACTCTTGGCCTTGGCTCACGTCGGGCACTATACACGCTCCCGTCGAGCTTGCTTGTTCGGGTTGCCGAACTTTGCCATTCGGGGTAGGTTGATGTGGCCGCAAGCCGGAATGCGCAGCCGCCGCAGATCGTCGACGTCGTAGACGCGCGCGTCGAAGGCGGCGATGGCGATGCCGACCGCGGGGACCAGCAGCAAAAAGGCGAGCACGGTCACGAGCGCGAGCTCGGCGTTGACGGGCAAGAGCGGCAAGGGCGGCCGGTTCGCGTCGAGCACCTCGAAGCGCAGGCCGAGGCGCTGGTTCTCGAGGTTGGCCCGAAAGTCGAAATCGGACTGCCGCTTCGACGCCTCTTTCAGCCGGTCTTGCAGCGAGAGAATGGTGCGCCGAAGCTGCTCGAGCTCGACCAGGAGCGTGGCGCGCTCGGCCGCCTTGGACCCGTTGAGCTCGAGCTGGGCCTCGGTCAGGCGGGTCTGGGCCTGCGCGAGCTGCTCTCGCAGGCCCGCGGAGGCGCGGTGGGTCGCCTCGGCGTCGAGCTCGGCGGCCTCGCGCCGGCGGGTCGACTCGTCATCTTGGATGGTCTGGGCGAGCGTGCGGGCCACGTCGAGCGCCAGCTGCGGGTCGGTCGTGCTGTACTCGACGATGACGCGGGCCGAGCGCGGCGGGTCGTCGCGGTAGCGCTGCTGGCTGAAGTAGTTGCTGATGACGTCGAGGTCGATGTCGTCGCGCATCGCCTCGACCGCCAGCTGCATGTCGATTTTGCGCTTGGTCGGGTAGAGGTCGTACTTCTCGATGATGCGCTGCAGCCGCGACGAGACGAGGGCGACGTCGCTCAGGTAGTTCTTGAGCCGGCCCCGGGTGGGCGGGGCCGTGTCGTTCGTCAGGTCGCCCTCGGTGACCCGGAAGATGACGTGGGCGGCGTACTGCCGCTTCTTGAGCGAGCGGTAGCCGGCCGTCAGCGCCGTCAGCGCCAGCGTGATGATCAGGATGCGCCGGAGCGAGACGCGCATCCGGCGCAAGAGGCGGCTCGTCTCGGCCGCGGCCTCGGAGAAGCCCGGCTCGTCCGCCGTCCAGTCGTCGCCCCGGGGCTCGGACAAGGCGCCGCCCCCCTCACGCCTCGAGGGCGAAGACGCGGTCGAGGCGCAGGAGCTTGAAGATGGCGAGGGGCTGGCCCTGCAGCCCCACGATGGTCACGTCGCCGCCGGCCGAGCGCACGCGCTTGAAGAGCGAGACGAGCGCGCCGACGCCCGAGCTGTCGATGATGCGCATCGAGCTCAGATCGAGCGTCACTTTCTTCGGCTTGTCGTTGGCCACCTCGTCGAGGGCGGGGCGCAGCTCGGGCGCGGTGAGCGCGTCGAGCTCGCCCTCGATGCGGAACACGATGGTGTCACCCTGGATGGTCTTGCTGAAGGTCATCACGTCGCTCTCCGCCGGAAAGGCCGCGCCGCCGGGCGTCGGGGCGCGGGACTGGCCCGGGGGTGCTGCGCCTCGGGGTCAAAGAGCCTAGCGGCCCGGGTGAGGTGGGGGCAAGTGGCCTCGCCCCCGGGACGCGACCCCCCCGCTCGTTTCGGGTGCGCGCGACGGCGTCGCCGTTCAGCCGGGGCGGTGCTTCCGCGCGGCCGGGCGGCACCTCAGCGCAGCCGGGGCGGCCCCCTGCCGCGACCCGGCGATGCTTCTGCGCGGCCGGGGCGACCCTCTGCCGCGACCCGGCGGTGCTTCTGCGCGGTCGGGCGGGCGTTCGCGCGTTCGAGCCAGCCTTTGGAACACCCCGAGCGCCCGGCGCCCACGTGCCTACAGACAGGCCGCGCGGCCGGCGCCCACGTGCCTACAGACAGGCCGCGCGCCCGGCGCCCGCGGCCCGGGGCCGGCGCGGGGCTGCGCCGGGGGGCGGTCAAAAGCTCTTGGCGAGCAGGAGCGTGTTGGGGCGCCCGGGCTGGTAGGACACGACGTCCATGAAGGAGCGGATGATGAAAAGACCCATGCCCGACTCGGGCAGCCCGTCGAGGTCGGGGGGCGGGATGAGCGAGGGGTCGAAGCTGTGGCCGTCGTCGAGAATGCGCAACACCAGGCGCTTCGGCTCGAATTCGATTTCGACCACCACCTCGCCCGGGGGCAGGTTGCGGAAGCCGTGAATGAAAATATTGTTGAGCGCTTCGCCGCAGGCGGACACCACCTGGTCGGCGAAGTCTTTGGAGGGGCGGTGGGCGCCGCCGCCGAGCTTGCCGGCGACCTTGCAGGACGCTGACACGACGCGCAACGCGACGTCGCGATACGGCAGCAAGCCCGGAAAGCGGAGTTGGATCACCCGACACCCTTGCGACCAACGCCCCGGCCGCCGGAACCATCGGACCCCGGGGTCGACGCCCGGGCGGGTGGTGAGGGCGGATGTGCGTGGCACAACGCCTTTACTCTAGCAGGACACTGCGGCCTTGCGCAAACCAACGCCGGCCCGCGCCCTCCTTTTGGACGAACGCGAGCGCGGCCGGGGGGCGCGGAAAGCCGGGGGGTTCCACGGAGCGCGCCGTGGGGGTATGAGAGGTGTCGTGCCCTCGCCGACCGTACTGCTTGCCAAGCGCGCCATCGACGTCGCCGCGTCCGCGGTGGGGCTCGCCGTCACGCTCCCGCTCTATCCCGTGTTGGCCGCCGCCGTCTGGCTCGATTCGCCGGGGCCGATCTTCATTAAGCAGAAGCGCGCCGGCGTGCTCCTGCCGCCCGAGAAGGGCGCGCCGCCGGCGGGCGGGGGCGGGGGCGGGGGCGGGGGCGGGGGCGGGGGCAACGGGGCGCCGGCCTCGACGCTGCGCTATTCGACCTTCACGATGTACAAGTTCCGGTCGATGCGGGTCGACGCCGAGAAGCACACCGGCGTCGTCGTCGCCTCGCAGGACGACCCGCGCATCACGCGGGTGGGGCGGTTCATCCGCAAGACGCGCCTCGACGAGCTGCCCCAGCTGTGGAACGTGCTCCGCGGCGACATGAGCCTGGTCGGCCCGCGCCCCGAGCGGCCCGAGCTGCTCGAGAACCTCGCGATGGCGATACCCTTTTTCGAAGAGCGGATGCACAACGTCAAGCCGGGCATCACGGGCCTGGCGCAGGTGTCGCTCGGGTACACGGGGCGCATCCCCGACGATAGCCAGCTCGCCGCCTACCGCGACTCGCTGACCAACCCCTTCAAGCTCGACGGGGTCGAAGACGCGCTCGCCGACGACATGCGCACGAAGCTGCTCTACGACCTCGCCTACGCCGCCTCGCTCGAGCGGCTGCCGAGCTACCTGCGCACCGAGCTCGGCATCATGATCAAGACGCCGCTCGTGATGATGAAGGCCGTGGGGCGCTGAGCCGCGCCCGCCCCCCGGCGCCCGCGGGGGGCGCCCGCCCGCTCAGGCCTCGGCGGCGAAGTCGCGGTGCAGGCGGCGCTCGAGCTCGGGGGCGCGCGCGGCCTCGACGAAGGCCGTCAGGCGCAGGGGCGTGGCGACGAGGTGGCGGAAGGGGCCGACGTCGGCGACGGCGCGGGCGAAGCGGGCGAGGGGGGCGCCCTCGGTCGAGAGGCCGTCGCCGACGACGCTGACGGCGGCGAGGCCGGGCTCGAGCGAGAGCCGGTCGCCGCCGGCCGCGCCGAGGCGCGCCCCCGCCTCGGCCCAGTCGGGCACGTTGAGCAGCGGCACGACGAAGGCGCCGCCGTCTTCGCCCCAGTGCAGGTCGCGCAGCGGCACGCGCGCCTCGGCGGCGGCCGCGACGACGCGGGCGAGGGCGTCGCCGCCGCGGGCCCGCCCGAGCACGAGGTTCTGGTCGGCGACGACGGCGCGCACGCGGGCGGGCGGCTCGGGGCCGACGAGGGTCTGGCGGTGGTTCGGGTGCGCCTCCCAGGCGTCGAAGGTGCTGCGCGCGGCGATGGTGACGCGCGCCTTGCGCGCCCACTCGACGGCCTGGGCGTTCAGCACCTTGGCGCCGCACTCGGCCATCTCTTGCAGCGTCTCGTAGCCGACCTCGGGCAGGTGCCGCGCGGCCTCGACCGCGCGGGGGTCGGCGCTGTAGACGCCGTCGACGTCGCTGTAGATCTCGCAGTGGGTCGCGCCGAGCGCGGCGGCGAGGGCGACGGCCGTCGTGTCGGTGCCGCCGCGGCCGAGCGTCGTGATCTCGCGCCGGTAGCTCATGCCCTGGTAGCCGGCGACGATGACGATGCGGCCGCGGGCGAGCTCGTCTTCGATGCGGTGCGGGCGCACCTCGATGATGCGGGCGTCGAAGTGCCGGTCGTTGGTGATGATGCCGCTCTGCGAGCCGGTGAACGAGATGGCGCTCTCGCCGCGGGCGGCGATGGCGATGGTGAGCAGCGACATCGAGACGCGCTCGCCGGTCGAGACGAGCATGTCGAGCTCGCGCCGGGGCGGGTCGTGGGCCTCGCCATTCACCGTGGCGGCCTCGCGCGCGAGGGCGAGCAGCCCGTCGGTCGTCTTGCCCATGGCCGAGACGGTGACGACGACGTCGTGGCCGGCGCGCCGGGCGGCCACGATCTTGTCGGCGACGCGGCCGAGCCGCCCGAGGTCGGCGACCGACGAGCCGCCGTACTTCTGCACGATGATGCCCATGCCCTGCCTCGCCTCGCCCGGCCGGCCCTGCCTCGGGCCGGCGGAACAATGTAGAACGCGCGTACCACGCGCGGCGCGCGCGGGCCAAAAAAGGGGCGCGCCCCTCAGGACGGCGGGGGCTCGAGCGCCATCAGCGCGCGGCCGCGCGCGATCCAGAGCCGCCGGCCGGCCGCGTCCCAGGCGAGGCGGGCGCCGGGGCCGTCGAAGGCCTCGGGCAGCGCGGCGAGCGGCCCGCGCGCGCCCTCTCCGTCGGCGCGCACGAGCGCGGCGCCGCCGCCCGGGGCGGAGACGAGCGCGAGGGGGCCGGCGCCGGGCGGCGCGAGGGCGAGCACGGCCTCGCCGCCCGGCACGCGGCGCCAGTCGCCCGGCTCGGGCGAGGCCCAGAGGCCGCGACCGGGCCGGCCGAGCAGCACGAGCGCGCCGTGGCAGGAGAGCAGCCAGGGCGAGGGCGCGCCGGCGGGCGCGGCGCCGAGGCCCTGCGGCACGTCGTACGCGGCGAAGCTCGCGCCCCCGTCGGTCGAGAGGTGCAGGCGCGGGCGCCCCTCGATGCTCTCGGCGAGCCCCGCGCAGGCGCGCGCGCCGTCGGCGGCGAACGCCACGAAGGGCACGTGAAAGAAGCGCGCCCAGTGCCCGCCCGCGCCGAGCGAGAGCGTCAGCCCCGAGGGGTGCCAGGCGACCAGGCGCGGGCCCTCGAGCCGGAAGAGCGCGGGGGCGGCGGCGCCGGCGAGCGGCGGGCCCGGCAGCGGGGGGCGCGGCGAGGCGAGCGCGCGCGCGGCGTCGAAGGCGTAGACGTCGAGCCGGCGGTCGACGAGCAAGAGCGCGCCGGGGCGGAAGGCGTCGGCGCAGAGCGCGACCGCGGGGGCGCCCTCGTCGAAGGGGTGGAAGACGCCGCGCGGCGAGGGGGGCGTGCCGCCGAAGAGCGCGAGCCCGGCGCCGGCGACCGCGAGCGTCCCGTCGTCGAGCGCGGCGAGGGCCTGCGCGGCGAAGGGCAGCGCGTAGGGGCCCGCGGCGCGAAAGCCCCGCGCGGTGGCGCGGGCCCTCGCCGCGGCCTCGTCGGGCGTCGGCGGCAGCGCCGGCAGCTCGCTCGGGGGCGCGGCCTCGTCGTCGTCGGGCTCGAGCGAGGGCAGCGAGTCGACGTCGAGCCCCTCGATGGCGCCGCCGGGGCCTTCGCCGCCGTCGTCGACGAAGGGGCGATCGGCCCCGTCGTCGGGCAGCCCGCCCTCTTCGCCGCCCTCGAAGCCCTCGCCCTCGTCGCCGAGCGCGGGCGGCGCCTCGTCGAGCGGGTCGCCCTCGTCGCCCCCGCCCAGGCCGAGCGCGCCGTCGTCGGCGCCGGCGGGCGCGCCGAGGTCGGCGATGGCGCGGCCGACGGGCAGATCGTCGGCGAGCGAGTCGTCGAGGCCCGCGTCGCCGCCGGGCGGCAACGCGGGCTCGAGCCCTTCGTGCGGCGGGGGCGCCCCCTCGTCGTCGCCCTCGGCGGGCGGCAAGGGCGGCAGATCGTCGTCGGGCAGATCGGCGAGCGGCTCGTCGTCGTCGAGGCGCTCGCGCGCCGGGGCGCGGCCTCCGGCGGGGCCCTTCGGCGGGGCAGCCTCGTGCGAGGCGGGCGCGGGCGGAAGATGGGGAGGGCGGGCGGCCGACGGCATTGGCGCTCGGGGGCTACCATGGCATAACCCCCGACCGACGTGGGAAAGTCGGTCGCCGCCCTGCTGGGCCCCGGGCTCGTCAGCCGCCGCCTGAGCGTCGAGCGCGCCCACATCGTGCTGGTGCGGGCGCACCTCGAGGCGAGCGAGGGGCTCGGCATCATGTTCGCCGAGCGGGGCGGCGAGCTCACACTGGCGACGCCCGAGGGCAACGCCCGCGAGCTCGACGCCTTCATCGACGATCTCTGCGCCGAGCTCGGCGCGCGAAGGCTCTGACCCGGCCGCCGCGACGGGCCTGGCGCGAAGGCTCTGACCCGACCGCCACGCCGGGCCCAGCGCGCAAAGGGGTGCCCCGACCGCCGAGACCTTGGCCCCGCCCGGCGCCGCCCGCTAGCGTCGGGCCGATGAGTGGGTACGACGGGCGGGCGCGGGCGGCCCTCGGTCTCGGGCCCGGCGACGGCGGCGCGGGCCTGACGGCCCCCGAGCCCGGCGCGCTCGCCCTCTGGGACGCGTGGCTCGGCTCGCTCGGGCACGACGCCGAGGCGGCCCGGGCGGCGGCGGCGGCGTACGCGAGCCTCGACGGCGAGGGCCGCGGGCGCTTTCTGCGCGCCCTCGGCGACGACGCCGCCCGCCTGGGCCTGCCGGCGGTGGCGCTCTACGGCCCCCTGCTGGGCGTCGAGGACGATCCGGCGCGGCTCGGCGCGATGCGCCGGGCGCTCGAGCGCGACCCGCGCGGGCTCGCGCCGGCCGCCGAGGCGCGCGCGCTCTGGGGCGTCGGCGCGAAGGGCGAGCGGGCGGCGGTGCTCGTCGTGCCGCTCTACCTGTCGTTCGTGCACGTGCTCTCGTGCGGCTTCCGGCCCGGCCAGGGCTTTCTCTGGGCCCGCCACGAGCCGCTCGTGCCCGCGCGGCTCGCCCCGGGCCCCGGCGAGCTCGAGGGCACCCGCGTCGAGCCGGCCCCCCTCAAGCCCGTCGTCGAAGAGCTCGCGCTCGCCGTGCTCGCCCACCGCCGCCACCGCGGCGCGCTGCCCGAGGCGCTCTCGCACGTCGTCTCGCTCTTTTCGCCGACGGCCGAGCCCGAGGGGCCCTTCGCGGCGGCCGAGCCCGAGGGGCCCTTCGCCACCGGCTGAGCCCCCGTGGCGCCCCGGCGTCCGGACGCCCTACGCCGCCCCGGCGCCCGAACGCCCTACGCCGCCCCGGCGCCCGAACGCCCTACGCCGCCTCAGCGCCCGGACGCTTCGCGCGCGCCGCCCTTCGCGGCCGCGTCGCCGAGCAGGTGCTTCTGGAAGAAGCGCAGCGTGTGCCCGAGCGTGGCGACCTGGTTCTCGCGCTTCTGCGCCCCGTGCCCCTCGTCGGGGAAGATGATGAGCTGCGAGTCGAGGCCCTTGGCGCGCATCGCCTGGTGCATCTGCACGGCCTCGCCGGCCGGCACGCGCGGGTCGCTCAGCCCCTGGATGAGCAGGAGCGGCGCCTTGACGCGGTCGAGGTAGGTGATGGGCGAGAGCTTGACGAGCGCGTCGCGATCTTTGGCCGGGTCGCCGTACTCGCTGACGCGCAAGATGCGGCGGTAGGGCGCCGTGTTCTCGAGGAAGCTGACCAGGTTGCTGATGCCCACGACCGAGACGCCCGCGTCGTAGGCGCCGGCGAACATGGTCATGCCGACGAGCGTCGAGTAGCCGCCGTAGCTGCCGCCGTAGATGCCCACCTTCGGCGCCCGCCCGCCCTGCGCCCAGGCCGACCGAATGTGCTTGGCCGCGTCCTCGATGTCGGTGATGACCGCGAGGCGCTTCGGGCCGTCGTCGGCGTGCTCCCACGTTTTGCCGTAGCCGACGCTGCCGCGCACGTTCGGCTCGACGAAGACGAAGCCCGCGTCGACGAAGAGCTGCGAGCGCGAGCTGAAGCCGGCGACGCTCTGGCTCTCGGGCCCGCCGTGAAAGTGCACGACGACCGGGCAGGGGCCGTCGCACTTCGGCGGCCGGCGCACAAACATGGGGATTTGCGCCCCGTCGCGGGCCGGGTACGACTCGAGCGAGACCTGGGCGAAGCCCGCGAGGTCGACCTCGGGCGCGCCCGGCGCGTGCCACTGCGTCAGCTTCTTCGCCGCCCAGTCGTAGACGTAGCTCGTCGCGGGCGCCTTGCCCGTGTCGACGCTGAAGCTCGTGAAGCGCCCGTCCGGGCTCGTCGCGCCGACGGCGACGTGGTCGCCCTTCGGCAGCGGCGGCGCGGGCAGCTCGCGCAGCGTGCGCGGGTCGAGCAGGCGCAGCCGCGTGTAGCCGTTCTCGTTCACCTGGTAGAGCACCCGCTGCCGCTTGCGGTCGATCGAGAAGCCGCTCACGTCGTGCTTGATCTCGGGCGTCGCCGGCGTGAACTGCCCGCCCTTCCAGCGGTACAGCCGCCGGAACTCGCCCATCTTCGGCGTCGACACGAGCACCTCGCCCGGCCCCGCCCCGTACGCCGCCCAGTAGTCTTCGCGCTCGTTCTGCCCGAAGAGCGGCGCGAGCTTCTTCGCCGCCAGATCGTACTCGTAGTACTCGCGCGAGCTGCCCCCCGTCTCTTTCGCCAGCAAGAGCTTGCCGCCCGCCTCGTCCGACAGCACCCAGATGCCGTCTTCCGTGAAGAGCGCCTCGCGCTTCTTGCCTTGCAGGTCGTACCGGTAGATGGCGTACGAGTCTTTCTTGATGTCGTTGGCGCGGTAGTAGACGTAGCGCCCGTCGTCCGAGAGGTGCTCGAAGTACGTCTGCACCTTCGGCGCGTGCTGAATCACCTCGAGCGGCCCGCCCGAAGCGGGCTGCACGTAGAGGCCGGGGTTCTCCTCGCCCTTGCGGTCGCGCTGCACGAAGACGCGCTTGCCGTCGGGGCTGACGCCCACGACCCAGGTCGCGTCCTCGCCGCCCGTCAGCTGCGCGGGGAACGAGCGCGGGCCGTCGAGCCGCCACACCTGGCGGATGCCCGTCACCGTCCAGGTGAAGAAGAGGTTCTTGCCGTCCGCCGAGGGCACGCCGGCGCCGGGCGCGCGCACGTCGAGCATCGACTGAATGCGCCGCGACAGCTCGGGCGGCAGCGGCGGCGAGGCGAACTGCGCCACCACCTCGGGCGGCAGGCTCTCGGCGCCGAGCCCCTTGTAGCCCGCCGGCCCCGGGGCCGGGGCGGCGGGCGCCGCGGGGGCGGCGGCGGGCGGGGCGGGCGGCGGGGGCGCGCTGCGGGCGCGGGGCGGCTCGGGGTCGCAGCCGGCCGCGAGCAGCAAGAGCGGCGGCAAGAGCAGGGGGGGGAGGCGGTAGAGCGTCATGCGCGGCATCAAAGGGAGGGGCCGCGCCCCCGTCAAGCCGCGCGCCCGCCGCCCGAGCGGGGGCGAGGTCGGGTCGCCCGAAGCGCGCGGGGCGCCCTAACCGCGCGGGCCGCCCCCGTCACGCGTCGGGCGC
>DASTPP010000422.1:0-27370 GCA_035762175.1 Polyangiaceae bacterium
GGCGGCCGCCGGCGGGCGGCGGCGCGGGGGGCGCCCCCGGGCGCGCCGGGCGGGGCGGGGCGGCCTCGGCGCGCGCCGGCGGGGCCGGCCGGCCCGGGCGCGGGGGGCGCGGGCGTGCTCTTTTACCTGCTCTCGAAGACGCTCGACGTGGTGCTCGAGCCGCTCGCCTGGGCGCTCGCGCTCGGCGCGCTCGGCGCGCGGCGCTTGCGCGGCCCGCCCGCGCACGCCGCCTGGGCCTCGCTCGCCCTGCTCTACGCCTTCTCGGTGCCGGCCGTCGCCGACCTGCTCTGGCGCGCGCTCGAGGCCGGCACCGCCTCGACCTACCGCCGCGAGGGCGAGCCCTACGACGCCGCCATCTTGCTCGGCGGCCCCGCCGACAACAACGCGCGCGACCTGCCCGAGGCCTTCGCGTACAACGAGAACGTCGAGCGCGTGCACGCGACCTTCGAGCTCCTGCGCTCGGGCCGCGCCCGCGCCGCCGTCGTCTCCTCGGGCCCCATCGAGCCCGCGGGCCGCGCCCCCTCCGAGGCGCACCTGCTCGCCGAGCAGCTCGAGCGCTGGGGCGTCGCCCCCGAGCGCCTCGTCGTCGAGCCCCGCAGCCGCAACACCGCCGAGAACGCCCGCGAGACCGCCGCCCTCGTGCGCGCGCGGGGCTTCCGGCGCCTGGTGCTCGTCACGAGCGCCTACCACATGCCCCGGGCGCTCGGCTGCTTCCGGGCCGTCGGGCTCGAGGTCGACGCCCTGCCGGTCGACTCCCGCGCCCCCGTCGACCTCGGCCGCTCGCCGCTGCCGCGCGCCGACTCGCTCGCGCGGAGCACGACGGCGCTGCGCGAGTTCGCCGGCCGCCTCATCTACCGCGCGCGCGGCTTCAGCAAGCCCTGAGCCGGGCGGGCGCGCGCACCCCTTGTCGCCCCGCCGCGCCGGCGCTCTGCTCGGGCGATGGCCGAGATCGAACCCGTGCTCTACGCCGCCCTCGACGCCGCCGGGGCCGTCCTGATGCGTCACTACGGCGCGGTCGACCGCGTCGACGAGAAGGGCGCGCTCGACCTGGTCACGCAGGCCGACCGCGAGAGCGAGGCCGCCATCAAGGCCCTCCTCCGCGGCCACTTCCCCGACCACGCCATCGTCGCCGAAGAGTCGGGCGCCGAGGGCGAGGGGCGCGTGCGCTGGGTCGTCGACCCGCTCGACGGCACCACCAACTTCGCCCACTCGTTCCCCGTCTTCGCCGTCTCGATCGCGGTCGAGTGCGACGGGCGCACGGTCGCCGCCGGCGTCGAGAACCCCTTCTCGCGCGAGCGCTTCCTCGCCTTCGAGGGCCGCGGCGCCACCCTCAACGGCCGGCGCATCCGCCCCTCGACCGAGGGCGCCCTCGCGCGCGCGCTCGTCGCCTCGGGCTTCCCCTACGACCGGCGCGAGCGCATCGACCACTACCTCGCCTACTGGAAGGCCTTCCTCTGCCGCTGCCACGGCGTCGTGCGCCTCGGCAGCGCCGCGCTCGACCTCTGCTCGGTCGCCTGCGGCCGCCTCGACGCCTTCTGGGAAGAGGGCCTAAAGCCCTGGGACACCGCCGCCGGCGCCCTCATCGTCGCCGAGGCCGGCGGGCGCGTCAGCGGCTACGGGGGCGGCCCCTACCGGCCGGGCGACCCCTCGGTGCTGGCGAGCAACGGCCTCGTGCACGACGCCTGCGTCGCGCTGCTCGCCGAGGTGGCCGCCGGCGAGGGCCGCTTAACCCCGCGGGCGGGGGCGCGAGCGCCCCCCGAAAGAGCGCCTCGATCTCGCGCGGCAGCCGCCGCGTGCGCAGGGCGCCGTCGACGCAGGCGAGCAGCGTGTGTCCCTCGCACACGGCCTCGCCGGGGGCGGCGGCGCGCGCGATGCGGTAGTCGAAGCGCACGCTCGCCCGCCCCAGCGCGCCCACCCAGGTGTCGACCCAGAGCGCGTCGTCGAAGCGCGCCGCGCGCCGGTAGTGCAGCCTCGCGTCGACCACGGGCAGGTGCAGCCCCCCCGCCACCCAGGCGTCGTACGCGACGCCCCGCGCCTTGAGCCAGGCGACGCGCCCGGCCTCGAAGTACTGCAGGTAGTTGGCGTGATGGACGATGCCCATCAGGTCGGTCTCGCAGAAGCGCACCGCGAGCTCGATCCGCGTGACGTGCGCGGCGGGGGCCTCGTCGCTCGGCGTCATCGGGCGCGGCCGGCTCTCTCGGGGCGCCGGCGCTCAGCCGAGCAGCGCCGGGGCCTCGGTCGAGGCCGCGAGCCGCAGGCCCCGGGCGACGAGCGCGTCGTACTCGGCGCGCGCGATGGCCTCGAAGTCGATCTCGGGGTGCGCGACGCTCGAGGTGCAGTCGGCGAGCAGGCAGACCTCGGCCCGGGGCCCGGGGCGGCGCTCGAGGTACCCGAGCAGCGAGCGCACGCTCTCGAGCACGCAGTGGCTCTTGGCCTGGCCGGCGACGAGCACGAGATCGTGCCGGGCGAGCTCGTCGAGCAGCGCGTCGTTGCGCCGCGCCTCGGCCGCGGCGCCGTAGGCGATCTCGGGCTCGAAGACGCTGTAGTGCTCGGTCTGGGGCACCGAGCCCTTGGTCACGAAGCGCGGCTCGGCGCCCCGGGCGACGGCGTGGTAGGTCACCGCCTCGAAGAGCGCGGGGTCGAGGGCCTGGCCGGGCGAGCCCACCATCGTGTGGTAGGGCCAGATGCAGAGCGCCTTCTTCGCCGTCGCCGCGAGCCCCCGCACGTACGCGAGCGACCACGCGGGCTCGCGCAGCGGCCGGAAGCGCCCCGCCTCGACGTCGGCCGCGTGAATGAGCGTGAAGGGCGCCGGCGGCCGCCCGGCCTCGTCGCGCCACCAGCTCGCGTAAAAGATCTGGTGCGGCACGTGGCTGTCGAGGCTCGCGACCACGGTGCCGATGCGGCCGGCGTGCCGGTAGAGGAACTCGACCGTGCGCCGGGTGTCGTCGACCGCGCCGGGCACCGCCAGCGAGCCGACGGGCGGCGGGTGGATGAAGTCGACCTGCGCGTCGACGAGAAAGAGCGCCACCTTGCGCCGGTCGCCCTCGGCGGGGCCGAGGCCCGCGCGGCTCGCGGCGGCGGCGGCGGCGGCCGCGTCGGGCGGGTAGAGCGTGCCGACGCGGCGCGGGTCGTAGAAGTCGGGCAGGGGCAGCTCGGACATCGGGGGGGGCCCTCCCGCGGCTAAGGGTGCCTCGCCCTCGGCCGGCGCGGGGTAAAGGATCAGCTCTTCGGCGCGGGTGATGACGCCGCACTCGTCGGCGTCGGCTCGGAGCTCGACCCGGGCCGGCGCCAGGCCCGCCGAGGTGACGTCGACGAGGGCGGCCCCGTGCGTCCACAAGGTGCAGGCGAGCTGCGCCGACGCGATCTGGCAAAACACCGCCTTGGGCGAGGGCGGCGGGGCCGACATCGCGAAGCTCTCTTCGCCCCAGCCCGAGCTGACGACGAGGGTCGTGTCGGCGGGCAGCGGGCGGCCATCGGAGGCCCGCACCGTCAGCGCGAAGGCGGGCTGCGGGGGCGGGCAAGGGGGGTCGTCGTCTTTCGGCTCGCGGCGGCAGCCGCCGGCGAGCGCCGCGAGCGCGGCGGCCAAGGGCAACAGCAGGGGCGCGGTCGGCTTGGACACGAGAGAGTGGCTCCCCGGCCCTTCTAGCGCGCATTGCGTCAGAGCGCACCACCGAAGGCGAGCGGCCCGGCCGGCGGCGCGCTATGCCACCGAATCATGGGGCTGACCGTCGCGTTGATGACCGACCTGCACTTCGGGCCGAAGGCCCTCTTCGCGGGCAAGCTGCGCAAGATGTCGCACCTGGCCCCGGCCCTGACCGAGGGCATCGTCGCCGAGCTGCGCGAGCGGGTGCGCCCCGACCTCCTGGTCAACCTGGGCGATGACATCGAAGACGAGGCGCCCGGGCCCGACCTCGAGCGCTACCTCGCCTGCCAAGAGCGGCTGCGGGCCGCGGGCTGCCCCCTCCTCAACGTCGCGGGCAACCACGACACCATCAACCTGACCCACGACGATCTCGCCCGGGCCTGGGGGCGGCAGGGCCACCTGCACTACGCCCTCGAAGTCGGCGGCTACCGCTTCGTGGTCCTGCACACGGTCGAGCGCAAGGACGTCGACGTCTCGATCGACGACGACCAGCTCTCGTGGCTGCGCGCCGAGCTCGCGGCGGCGCGCGCGCCGGTCGTGGTCTTGATGCACCACAGCGCGTCCGAGCAAGATCTCGGCGACTCGTACTGGTTTTCGGCCGCGCCGCACCTGGCGCTGGTGAAGAACCGGGCCGAGCTGCGGCGCGTCGTGCGAGAGAGCGGCAAGGTCGTCGCCGTCTTCAACGGCCACGTGCACCGTAACCACGTGGACGTCATCGGGGGCGTGCCGTACATTACGATTCAGAGTCTCATTGAAAACGTCGACGACGACGCGCCGGGGCGCGCCGCGGGTGCGTACGCCCTCGCAACGTTCGACGAGCGCCGCCTGGTCGTACGGGTGCGCGGCCTCGACCCGGCTCGCTACCAATTCGAATGGGGGGGTTAAGCCCGGGCCGCGGCCCGCCGGCCGCGGGCCCCCTGTCGCCCGCCGGCCACGGCCCGCCTGTTGCCTTTCCGTCGCCGGCCCCCCGGCGCTCGCCGGCCCTCGCCCCGCCGCCAGCCCCCCGGTGCTCGCCGGCCTGCCCCCCCGTCGCCGGCCCCCTGGCGCTCGCTGGCCCGCGCCCCGTCGCCGGCCCGCGGCGCTTGCCGGCCCGCGCCCCGTCGCCGGCCTGCGAAATGACACGAATTGCTCGTCGAGTTGGCACGAATCTGCCGCGCGCCTGCCGCGCGTACCGTTCAGATTGAAATCGAGCCAGGCCCGGGCGTTGCACGCAACGCCAGGGTCGGACGCCGCGGCGAGGGTGCCGCAGGGTCCAAACGTCTCCCCAGGGTGCGTTGAATGACGTTGATCGCCCACTTGACCGACCTGCATCTGCTCGAGCCCCACGCCCGCCACCGCCGCGGCGCCCTCGCCCGCCGCCTGGCGTATCTGAGCTTCGGCCGGCCCCACGACGCCGAGGGGCGCCGCCGCCGCTTCGCCGCGGCGCTCGCGCGGGTGCGGGCCTCGGGCGCGCACCACCTCGTCATCACGGGCGATCTGACCGAAGACGGGCTGCCCGCGCAGTTCGAGCAGGTTGCTGAGGTGCTCGCCGAGAGCCGCCTCGACCCCGGGGCGGTGACGCTCCTGCCGGGCAATCACGACGTCTACGACCACGGCCTCGCCTGGGCGCGCGCGCTCGAGGGCCCCTTGCGCCCTTACGCGCCCACCAGCGAGGTGGGCCGGCCGCTGCCGTTGCCCGGCGGCGCCTCGCTCGTGCCGCTCTCGACGGCCTTCTTTCAGACCTACCTGACCTCGGCCGGCCGCCTCGACGGCGAGTCGCTCGGGCGGGTGCGCGAGGCGTTCCGGTCGGTGCCCGAGGGGCCGCTGCTCTTCGCCATGCACCACCCCCCCTTGCCCTACCGCTTTCTGCCCATGCAGTGGGTCGACGGGTTGCGCGATCACGGGCCCGCGTTGGGCTTGTTCGGCGGCGACCCCCGGGCGCACGTGTTGCATGGGCACACGCACCGCTGCGCCGATCGGCCCCTCTGGCAGGGCGGGCCCGCGCGCGTCTTCTCGGCGCCCGCGGTGGTCGACAGCGCCGAACCCCTGCGCCTCTATCGCGTTAGCGCGGGGCACTTCGAATCGGTCGCCACCGCCCCGGCCGCCGCGCCCGCGCTGCCGGCGCTCGCCGCCGCGGCCGAATTAAGGCGTGCGCCGGACGGGGAGGGCGCCCTCACGCGTGTCATTCCGCCACACCCGGGGGCCCCGCCGCCGGGGGCGCCCGGGGGGCGGCGGCCCCGCCCGAGGGGGTTCGCGCCCCGCCGAAGGTGCGGGGCTCGCCGCCGGGCGCCCGCTCGGGTACGCCCCCGGCGCCGGGGCGGAAAGGGCCGGCGGGCGATGAAATCACACACCGAATACCTCTGGTTCGAGACCAAGCAGCGGGTCGAGTTCATCGACATCACCGACACCGTGACGGCCATCCTCGGGCGGGCGAAGATCGCCGAGGGCATGGTGCTCGTCTCGGCGATGCACATCACCGCCGGCGTGTACGTCAACGATCACGAAGAGGGGCTCATCGCCGACATCGACGAGTGGCTCGGCAAGCTCGCGCCCCGCGCCGACTACCGCCACCACCGCACGGGCGAAGACAACGGCGACGCGCACCTCAAGTCGCTGCTCGTGCACCACCAGATCGTCGCGCCCGTCACCGCCGGGGTGCTCGACTTCGGGCCCTGGCAGCGCATCTACTACGCCGAGTTCGACGGGCGGCGCCGCAAGCGCGTCGTCGTCAAGGCGATGGGCGAATGAGCGCCGCGGGCTTCCGGCCCGGCGGCGCGGTGACGCTGCTCACCGACTTCGGCACCCGCGACCCCTTCGTCGGGCTGATGAAGGGCGTCATCGTGGGCCTCGCGCCCGCGGCGCGCCTCGTCGACCTCGGGCACGAGAGCGACGCGTTCGACGTCGCGGCCGCGGCGTTCTGGCTCGCCCGGAGCTACGCCTACTTCCCGCCCGGCACGGTGCACCTCGCGGTCGTCGACCCGGGCGTCGGCTCGGCGCGGCGCGCGATCGCGGCGGTCGCCGGCGGCCACGCCTTCGTCGGCCCCGACAACGGGCTGCTCGCCGGGGCGCTCGCCGGCGCGGGGCCGGTCGAGGCGGTCGAGCTCGATCCGTCGAGGGCGGGGCGGGGGGGCGATCTGAGCGCGACCTTCCACGGCCGCGACCTCTTCGCCCCCGCGGCCGCGCGGCTCGCGGCGGGCGCGGCGCTCGGCGAGCTCGGCCGGCCCCTCGACCCCGCCTCGCTCGCCCCCTCGCCGCTGCCCTCGCCCCGGCGCGAGGGCGGCGCGCTCGCGGGCGAGGTCGTGGTGGTCGACCGCTTCGGCAACCTCATCACCAACCTCGAGGCCGGCGCGCGGGCGGCGGGCTCGGGGGCGAGGGTCGAGTGGGCGGGGGGCGAGCTCCGGCTCGTGCGCACCTACGCCGAGGCCGCGCGGGGCGCGCCGCTCGCGCTCGTCAACGCGTTCGGCGTCGTCGAGATCGCGGTGCGCGAGGGCAGCGCCGCCGCGGCCTTCGGCCTGGGCCGCGGCAGCCCGGTGCGCCTCTTCGGCGCCGGCGGCGGCTGAAGGGCGGGCGGCGGCGCCGGGGCCGGGGCCGCCCCCTCGACCCCCCGGCGGGTCGGCGCGGGCGGGCGGCGGCGCGGGGGCCGGCGGGGGGGACGGGCCGGGGGGCCCTTGCCTCGGCGGGCGGGTCGCCACTAGGCTCGGGGCCGGCGGCGAGAGCCCCCGGAAGGCATACGTATGGACTTCGACCTCACCGAAGAGCAGAAGATGTTGCAGTCGACCGCGCGCGACTTCGCGCAGCGCGAGGTCGCGCCGCTCGCCGCCGAGCTCGACAAGACGGGGCGCTGGCCCACCGAGCTGGTCAAGCGCATGGGCGAGCTCGGGTTCATGGGCGTCGCGGTGCCCGAAGAGCACGGCGGCTCGGGCCTCGACGCGGTCAGCTACGTGCTCGCGATGGAAGAGGTGAGCGCCGCGTGCGCGAGCACCGGCGTCATCATGAGCGTGAACAACTCGCTCTTCTGCGACCCCGTGCTCAAGTTCGGCACGCCCGAGCAGAAGCGCGACGTGCTCGCGCCCGCCGCCTCGGGCCAGACGCTCGGCTGCTTCGGCCTGACCGAGCCGATGAGCGGCTCGGACGCGCAGACGATGGCCACCGTCGGCGAGCCGCAGGGCGACGGCTCGTGGGTCGTCAACGGGTCGAAGAACTTCATCACCAACGGCCCCGCCGCCGACGTCATCCTCATCTTCGCCATCACCGACCGCTCGGGCCCGAAGGCGAAGCACACCTGCTTCATCGTGCCGACCGACGCGCCCGGCTTCAGCAAGAGCCCGCACGACGAGAAGATGGGCATCCACGCCGCCCAGTCGTGCACCGTGTACCTCGAGAACGTGCGCGTCCCCAGAGAGATGGTGCTCGGCGCGCCCGGCGACGGCTTCAAGATCGCGATGGCCACCCTCGACGGCGGGCGCATCGGCATCGCGTCGCAGGCGCTCGGCATCGCCCGCGCCGCCTTCGAGAAGGCCGTCGCCTACTCGAAAGAGCGCAAGTCGTTCGGCAAGCCCATCGCCGAGCACCAGGCCATTCAGTTCATGCTGAGCGACATGGCCGTCGAGATCGACGCCGCGCGCCTGCTCACCCTGCGCGCCGCCTCCCTCAAAGACCGCGGCGTGCGCCACACGGTCGAGTCGGCCGAGGCCAAGCTCTTCGCCAGCGAGATGTCGACCCGCGTCGCCCACAAGGCCCTGCAGGTCTTCGGCGGCTACGGCTACGTCACCGAGTACGGCGTCGAGCGGCACTACCGCGACGCGCGCATCACCGAGATCTACGAGGGCACGAGCGAGATCCAGCGCATCGTCATCGCCGCCAACATGCTCAAGGGCTGAGGGCGCGCGGGGCCGCCGGGGGGGCCGATGGGGGCGAGGCGGCTCGGGCTCGGCGGGGGGGTGCGCCGCCTGCTGCGGCGGCGCGGCTTCGGCCGCGGCGCTCCTGCCTCGTCGGCCGCCCCGGCGGTCGAACCTGCCGCCCCGGCGGTCGAGCCGGCCGCCCCGCCGAGGCCCTCGGCGCCGCCGCCCCCGCGGCTCTCGTCGCCCCCGCCGAAGGCGCCCCGCAGCCTCGTCGTGCTCGGCTTCGACTCGCGGCCGCGGGCCGACGAGGCGCTCGCGGCCGTCAAGCGGCTCAAGGCGCAGAAGAAGCTCGTCTTGCACGACGCGGTCTTCGTCACCAAGGGCCGCGACGGCGCCGTCCGCGTCACCGAGACGGTCGACCCGACGCCCCGCTCGGCGGCGCTCGACGGCTCGGTCTGGGGCCTGCTGCTCGGCACGCTGCTCGGCGGGCCGGTCGGCGGCCTGCTGGCCGGGGCGCTGAGCGCCGGCACGGGCGCGCTGCTGGCCAAGCTCATCGACGTCGGCGTGCCCGACGCGACGGTGCGCGAGCTCAGGCAGGGGGTGCGGCCGGGCATGACGGCGCTCGCGCTCCTGCTCAGCCACATCGATCGCGACGCCGTCGTCGCCGAGCTGCGCCGCTTCGCGGGCGCCCAGCTCGTGGCCGCGACCCTGTCCGAGGCGGCGCTCGACGCGGTGCAAGCGGCGCTCGGGCAGGGGCCCGGCGACCCCCCGGCGGGGGGCCCCTGAGCGTTCCGGGGCCCGCCCGACGCGCCGATTGCCGCCGCGCGGCCGCCGCGCTACGGCCCGGGGCCGTGAGGCTGCTCGCGGCGAGAGGGCGAGGGGGGGCGTGCGGCGCGGGCCGCCCCCGGGTGATCACGCAGAAAGGCGGCCGGGGCGCCGGGGCCCCGGGGTCGGGCCGGCGCGCCGGGGCGCCCCCCGACCGGGCCGCCCGGGCCGCGGACGGCCCCGACCGAGCGGCCCCGGCCGCCGCGCCCCCCGATCGGGCGCCCGGGGCCGCCCTGCTGGTCGCCGCGCTCCTCGGCGCGCTCGCTGGTGGCTGCGGGGGGGGCGAGCCGCCCGCGCCGCCGCCCCCGCCGCCGGCCGACGACCCGAGCGCGCGGCGTCCGAAGGCCGAGACCGAGCTGCCGGCGGTCGAACAAGAGGTCGGCGGGCTGAACGAGCACGACACGACCCGGGCCTTCTCGCGCCTGATGCCGAAGCTCGAGCGCTGCCAGCAAGAGGGCAGGACGCGCGACGAGCGGCTCGACTTTCTCTCGGGCGACATCGAGCTCGAGGTGCACGTCCAGCGCGACGGGGGGGCGCGCCGGGCGTTCCTCTCGCGCAGCACGCTCGGCGACCGCGAGGCCGAGAAGTGCATCGTGGCCGCCGCGCGCGCGGCCGCCTGGCCGCGGGCCGAGGGGGGCGAGGCGGTGGCGAAGAACGCCTTCCAGCTGCCGCTGCGCGCCGAGCGCGACGCCCTCGCCTGGGACGATACGAAGGTGGCCTCGGCCGTCAAGAAGGCCGCCCGCGCCTTCCGCGCCTGCCGGCGCGGCAACCGGGCGCGCTTCGAGGTGACGGCGTACGTCGATCGCGACGGCTCGGTCATCTCGGCCGGCGTCGCCTCGCCCGGGGGCGAGGCGGACGCGGCGGCCGAGTGCATGGTCAAGGCGGCCAAGGGCCTGAAGCTCCCTTCGCCCGGCGACTGGCCGGCGAAGGTGACCTTCGCGGCGCCCTGAGGGCGGGGGGCCGAACCGGCGATGGCGCGCTCGACCGGGTCCGCGCGGAGCTCCGGGGGCGGCTTCCAGCTGCCGCTCGTGCCCCTCGCGCCGCTCGCGGTCGTCATCATCGGCGTGAGCGTGGCCGCCGTCACCGCCCTCGTCGGCGTCGACCGCGTGCGCCAGAGCGCCGAGCAGAGCGCGATCGAGCGGGCCGAGCTGCTCGCCTCGGCGATGGCGATCCGGCTCGGGCCCGAGCCGGTCGAGCGCTGGCCGGCGCTCGTCTACGAGATGGCCGAGGGGGCGAAGGTCGAGGCCGAGCTCTCGCCGCCCAACCTCGACCCCGGGCGGCCGCTCGCCGCCGCGCAACCGGGCGCGGTGGCGCTGCTCGCCGAGGCGGCGCCGCGGGGCTTCGGGGGCCAGGGCGAGAGCCGCGTCGCCTACGCCTCGCAGCGGCTCGAGGCGCCCGCGGGGGGCCCGAGCGCGCTCGTCGTCGCGGTGCGCACGCCCGCCTCGCCGAAGACCGCGCGCCTGCTCGTCAACTCGGTCGGCGAGCTCGCCGGCGTGCTCGTGGCGTTCGCCGCGCTCGCCGCCTACGCCCTCTCGAAGGCGACGCACGAGGACGTCGACTTCGTCCGCCAGCGCATCGCGCGCATGGCCGAGGGGGGGCGGGGCTGGGGCGCCGAGCTCGTGCCGGTGCGCAGCTTCGACCAGGTCGGCGTGGTGACCGCGGCCTTCAACGCCCTCGTCGAGCGCTTCGCCGTCGCCGAGCGCGCCTACCGCCGCGACCTCGCCCGCGCCGAGGGCCTCGACCGGGCGCGCGCCCGCTTCTTCGCCGCCCTCTCGCACGAGCTGCGCACGCCGCTCAACGCCGTCCTGGGCTTCGCCGACGTGCTGCTCGCCGAGGTCGAGGGGCCGCTGACCGACTCGTCGCGCGAAGACATCCGGGTCATCCGCTCGAGCGGCGAGCACCTGCGGGCGCTCATCGACGACATCCTCGACCTGTCGGCGATGGAGACCGGCAAGCTCCGGCTGACGCGCTCGCGCGTCGACGTGCACGAGATCTGCGGCCAGGTCTGCCGCGAGGCCGTCGGGCTCGTCGCCGGCCGGCCCGTCGAGCTCCGGCTCGCCCCGGGGCCCCCCGCGCACGCCTGGGCCGACCCGCAGAGGGTGCGCCAGATCGTGTCGAACCTCGTGCAGAACGCCATCAAGTTCACCGAGTCGGGCTGGGTCGAGGTGCGCACGAGCTTCGAGCGCGAGCGGGTCGTCATCGAGGTCGAAGACACGGGCCCCGGCGTCGCCGAGGCCGAGCGCACCTCGATCTTCGAAGAGTACGGGCAGGCGGGCGACGTGCGGCTGCGCCGGCACGGCTCGGGCCTCGGCCTGGCCATCGCGCGGCGCCTGACGGCGATGCACGAGGGGCGCCTGGTGCTCGAGACCGAGGTGGGCAAGGGCTCGACCTTCCGGCTCGAGCTGCCGTCCGACGAGCGGGGGCTGCCGTGAACGCCGCGCCCTGGTTCGCCCCGCGCGTGCTGCTCTACCAGGCGACGCTCGGCTTCGCCGTGCTCTTCTTCCTCATCGGCGAGGTGCCCTCGCTCTTGCGCCTCGACCCGCAAGAGGCCTCGCGCGCCGCCTGGCCGCTCTACGTCTTCGGCGCCGCCACCATCCTGCTCTCGCTCTGGGCGACCTCGCGCCGGCTCGCCCGCCTCAAGCCCCTGCTCAAAGACGTGGCGGCGCGCGCGCCCGCCCTGCGCGCCGACGACATCGAAGAGCTCGCGCAGATGAGCCCCTTCGCCGCGCTCGCCTCGGCCGCCACGGCGGGCGTCGCCTCGCTCGCCCTCTCGGTGCCGGTCTTCTACCGCGAGGGCGTCGACAAGGAGCGGGTGGTGAGCCTGCTCCTGCTCGAGGTCATCATCATGGCGACGGCCTCGCTGCCGCTCTACGTGCTCGTGCGCAACGCCGTCGCGCGCGTGCTCGAGGCGGCCGCGCCCGACGGGCCCCGCGAGGCGCTCGAGCGGGTCGAGCAGCTCGGGCTGCCGAGAAAGCGCGTCGTGCGGCACATGTTCGCCGCCGTCGCCGTGCCCGTCTTCGTCGTCGCCACCGGCACCCTGCTCGTGACGATGGGGCACCTGCGCGAGGTGACCACCGTCGGCCGCGTCGAGACCGCGCTCGCCCTCGCCCACGGCCCCCTCGCCCTCGACCCCGAGCGCTTCGGCCCCGCCGAGCGCGCCCGCCTCGCCGCGCTGCTGGGCGAGCGGGGCTTCCACGTGAGCTTCTTGCCCGGCGCCCGCCCCGTGCTCGCCGAGCACGACCGGCAGGGCCGCGTCGTGGTCGCCCTGCCCATCGGCGCGGCCGACGAGCGCGCCGTCTTCACCTTCGACGCCTCGCCCCGCTGGCCCCTCGGCCCCGCCGCCACGCTCGCCCTCGCGCTCGCCTTCGTGCTCGCGCTCGGCGCCTGGGTGGGCCTCGCCTTCGGGCGCGCGCTCGCCGGCGACCTCGAGACCGCCGCCCGGCAGGTGCGCGCCCTCGGCGGCGGCGCCCCGGGCCCCGCCGGCGCCGCCCGCGCCCGCTTCGCCGTCGTCGCCCAGCTCGGCCAGGCGGCCTCGACCCTCGCCGAGCGCTTCCGCACCTTCGCCGACGCGCAGAAGCGCGCCGTCGAGGCCCGCGAGGCCTCGCTCCGGCTGCGCGACGTGCTCTTCGCCAGCGTCAGCCACGACCTGAAGGGCCCGCTCAACGCCATCCTCGGCTTCTGCGCCGTCGCCTCCGCCGAGCCGCTCAGCGAGGGGCAGCTCGAGAGCGTCAACGCCATCGAGCGCCGCGCGCGCGAGCTGCTCGCCCTCATCGAGACCATCCTCGACGCCGCCCGCGTCGAGGCCGGGCACCTGACCCTGGTGCGCGCCTCCTGCTCGGTCGCCACCGTCGTGCGCCTCGCCCTCGAGCGCGGCGACGACCTCGGCCCCCTCGGCGCCGAGCCCGTCCGGCTCGAGGCGTCCGACGAGCTGCCGCAAGTGCACTGGGACGACGCGCGCATGGTCCGCGCCCTCGGCGCCGTCGTCGCCTACGCCAAGCGCCTCTCGCCCGGCGGCGGCGTGGTCTTGCGGGCCAAGGCCCCCGACCCGGCCTCGGTCGAGCTCACCGTGCTCGAGCCCTCGGCGGGGCTGACCGTGCGCGAGCTCATGCACGTCATCGAAGAGGGCCCCATGGCCTTCGACCCGCAGCGCGTCGGCGGCCTCGCCCTCGGCCTGCCCCTCGCCGACGCCATCGTCACGATGCACGGCGGCAAGCTCGAGGTGCTCGAGGCGCCCGAGGGCGGCCTGCTCTTCCGCCTGCGCCTGCCCGTCGACGGCGGCGTCAGCGCGCTCACGCCCGGCTCGCTCACCTCCTTCCGGCCCCCCGGCTTCGGCTCGGCCTCCGTCCGCCCCCCCGGCTTCTCGGCCCCGCCGCCCAAGCCCTCGCGCTCGTCGCGCCCCCCCGGTACGTTAATGTCCGGGCGGGGGCCCGCCCCCCGTGCCGCCCGGGCGAAACCGTGCTTGCGTTAGGCCACCATGGCTGCGAAGCGCGGCGGGCCCAAGGCCCAGGCCCAAGAGACCGAGCGCGTCATCGAGGGGGCGCGGCGCGAAGACGACGAGCGCTTCGACCGCATCTTCCGCCCCTCGTCGCTCGACGACTACATCGGCCAAGACCAGCACAAAGAGAACTTGCGCGTCTTCATCGAGGCCGCCAAGCGCCGCGACGAGCCGCTCGACCACGTGCTCTTCTGCGGCCCGCCCGGCCTCGGCAAGACCACGCTCGCCTTCATCATGGCGAAAGAGATGGGCGTCGAGCTGCACCTGACGAGCGGCCCCGCCGTCGAGCACAAGGGCGCGCTCGCCGGCCTGCTCACCAAGCTCGGCCGCCACGACGTGCTCTTCATCGACGAAATTCACCGGCTCACGCCCGCGGTCGAAGAGAGCATCTACCCGGCGATCGAAGACTTTCAGATCGACATCACGACCGGCGACGGGGCCTACACGACCACCATCCAGCTGCCGCTCAAGCCCTTCACCCTCGTCGGCGCCACCACGCGCACGGGCCTGCTCACCGCGCCCCTGATGAGCCGCTTCGGCTACGTCATGCGCCTCGACTTCTACCCGGTCGAAGACCTGATGAAGATCGTGACGCGCTCGGCGCGCCTGCTCGGCATCGAGATCGACGAGGCCGGCGCCCGCACCGTCGCCGAGCGCTCGCGCGGCACCCCCCGCGTCGCCAACCGCATCCTGCGCCGCGTGCGCGACTTCGCCGAGGTGCGCGGCCCCGGCCACATCGATCGCGACATCGCCGTCTACACCTGCGAGCGCCTCGACATCGACGCCGCCGGCCTCGACGAGATGGACCGCCGCCTGCTCAAGATCATCATCGACACCTACGAGGGCGGCCCCGTCGGCCTCGAGACCCTCGCCGCCAGCCTCTCCGAGCCCCGCGACACCGTCGAAGACGTCATCGAGCCCTACCTCTTGCAGCAGGGCTACCTCGGCCGCACCCCCCGCGGCCGCATCGCGACGCGCAAGGCCTACGACCACCTCGGCCGCAAGCCCCCCGCGCCCCGCCTGCAGGCCTCGCTCTTCGCCGACAACCCCGACGAGAACTGACGCCCGCGGGCCTCAGGGCTCGACCGAACGCCCCATCAGCACCGCGTCGTCGCCGTCGGCATAGTACCCGCGCCGCCCCCCTTCCTCGCGAAACCCCATCGCCTCATAAAGGCGCCGCGCCCCCTCATTGCGCCGCGCCACCTCGAGCACCACGCGCGCCGCCCCCTCGCCCCGCGCCCCGTCGACCGCCGCCGCCACCAACATTCGCCCCACCCCCCGCCGCCGAAACCCCGGGCCCGTCGCGACAAAGAGTATCTCGAGCTCGTCACCAACCCGCCACGCCACCAAGAACCCCCGGATGGTGCCGGCGGATGGTTCTGCGCGCGCGGAGGGCGGGTACCCTGCTGTCTGAGCCCCCCCTTGGGGGGGCGAGTTCAGGGTGCCCAAAGCGCGCGCAGAACCATCCGCCGGCACCATCCGGGGGTTCTCGCTGGTATCGCCGGCCCCGCTGGTATCGCCGGCCCCGCTGGTATCGCCGGCTCCGGCCGCCCCGCCGCCCTCGCCAGTCTCGCGCGCCACCCAAACCCTGCCCTGCGGCCGCCCCGCCTCTTCGCCCGGGTCGAACCCCCCCGGCACCGCGAGCGCCGCATTCAACCGCCGGCACGCCTCGGCATCGGCCGCGTCGCCCCGCAGCCGCTCGACCCGAAAGACCCCGCCGCCCTCGCTCGTCGTCACGCCCACGGGCCGATGATACCCTGGCGCCCTGCCATGGACGTCCGCCTGCGCAACCTCGCCTCGCTCGACCCGCTCGCCGTGCCCCTGCCCAACGGCACCGAGGTCGTCAGCCGCGTCGACCGGTTGCTCGAGGGCGGGCGCCGCGTGCCCCAGGGCGCGCTCGGCCGCGTCGTCTCCCAAGACGGCGAGCGCTTCGTCGTGCGCGTCGTCGGCGTCGGCGACGTGCCCTACCGCCGCGACGAGCTCGTGCCGCACAAGTCCGGCCAGTGGCGCTACGCCCGCAGGCGCGCCGCCGCCTGGGACGCGCTGCGCCCCTGCGCCGTGCTCGAGACGCGCGTCGGCTCGCACGCCTGGGGCCTCGCCGACGAGAACTCGGACACCGACCTGCGCGGCCTCTTCGCGCTGCCCTTCGCCTGGGGCGCGGGCCTCGGCGCCCCGCCCCTCGATCTGGTGAGCGCCGACGGCAGCGCCACCTACTGGGAGCTCGGCAAGGGCCTGCGCCAGGCCCTGCGCGCCGACCCCAACACCCTCGAGACGCTCTTCGTGCCCTCGGCGCGCGCCCTCGACCCCATCGGCGAGTGGGTCTTGCAAGAGCGCGACGCCTTCGTCTCGATCGAGATCTACGGTAGCTTCGGCCGCTACGCCCTCTCGCAGCTCAAGCGGGTGGGGCACACGATGCGCCTCTACGAGCACCGCGAGAAGGTGCTCGAGTGGCTGCGCGAGACCCCCACGCCCTCGCTCGACGAGGTCGCCCTGCGCCTCTCGTCGAGCACCCGGGCCCGGGCGCCGAGCGAGGCCGAGGCCATTTTGCAGGCCAAAGAGTACATCAAGCAGCTCTACCGCTCGCTCTTCGACCAGGGCCTCTTGCCCGCGCGCGACTTCGGCGCCCTCGCCGAGTTCGCCCGCTCGGGCAAGGCCGCCGAGTTCGACCTGCCGCGCGAGGTGCGCCCCAAGAACGCCTACAACCTCCTGCGCCTGCTCTCGCTCGCCCTCGGCTGGCTGCGCGAGGGACGGCCCCGCTTCGAGGCCGAGGGGCCTTTGCGCGAGCTCTTGCTCTCGATCAAGAAGGGCGGCCTCTCGCTCGGCGAGGTGATGGAGCGCGCCGAGGCCATGGCGCCCGAGCTCGAGGAGGCCCGCAACGCCTCGCCCCTGCCGAAGCGGCCCGACGTCGCCCGCGCCGACGCGCTCCTGCGGCGCATCAACGACGAGATCGCCCGCCGCCACGTCCACCTCGCCCCCGGCCCCTGGGGCCGCGACGCGCCCCCGCCGCCGCCCATCGCCTGGGGCGACGACGACGACGAAGGCGAGGCCCCGCCCTGAGCCCCGGCCCCGCGCCCCGACGAGCCGCCATGAGCGCCCCCGCCCTCGCGCCCGACCAGCAGCGAGCCCTCGAACGCGTCCTCGCCGAAGAGCGCCCGCGGCGGCGCCACCTCGTCGTCGCCCTCTCGGGCTCGCACGCGTACGGCTTCCCCTCGCCCGACAGCGATCTCGATCTGAAGGCCGTGCACGTCGAGCCGACCTCGAGCCTGCTCGCCCTGAAGCCCCCCAAGCCCTCGGCCTCGCGCCTCGAGCGCGTCGACGGCGTCGAGATCGACTACACCTCGAACGAGCTGGCGGGCTTCCTCGCGGGGCTCGTCGCCGGCAACGGCAACTACCTCGAGCGCGCGCTCGGCCCCTTTCTCTTCGAGCGCGCGCCCGAGCTCGGCGCGCTGCAGGGCCTGGCCCGCGGGGCGATCTCGAAGCGCTTCTACCACCACTACCGCGGCTTCGCGACCGGCCAGCGAAACGACATGATGGGCGAGCGCACGCCCGTGACGGTCAAGCGCGTGCTCTACGCCCTGCGCACCTCGCTGACGGGCGCGCACCTGCTCGCGACGGGCGAGCTGGTCACCGACCTCGCCGAGCTCGCGCGCCGCGAGGGCTTCGACGACGCCCTCGAGCTCGTCGCGCAGAAGCGCGCGGGTGAGAAGGCCCCGCTCGGGGGCGAGGCGCTCGCGCACTGGCGCCGCCGCGCCGACGAGGCCCTCGCCCGCCTCGACGACGCCCTCGCCCGCTCGACCCTGCCCGACGAGGCGCCCAACCAGCCCGCCCTCGAGGCCTGGCTGCTCGAGGTCCGGCGGGCCTGCTGGTAGCCCCCGAGGGAACACGGGGGCAGCGAACGCCCCCTCGTGCCGCGCGGCCTCGGCGCCGATTCGGCGCGCCAAGCCCGCCCCCTCGCCGGGGGCCGGGCCCACGCGGGCGCCGGGCTGCCGGGCGAGCGCGCGAGAGCGCCTCGCTCCGCGGGAGCCCTGCCTCCGGGCAGGGCTTTGCGCGACGTTTCCGCGGGCGTTCGCTGCCCCCGACTTCAGTCGGGGGTAGCCCTCCGCGCGCCGTCGCGGCAAGGTAGGCGGCGATGAAGACGCTCGTTCTACTTCGCCACGGCGAGAGCCAATGGAACCGCGAAAACCGCTTCACCGGCTGGGTCGACGTGCCGCTCAGCGAGGCCGGCATGCGCGAGGCCGCGAACGCGGGCAAGCTGATCGGCGACGAGGGGCTCGGCTTCGACGTCGCGTACACCTCGCTGCTCAAGCGCGCCATCAAGACCCTCTGGGTCGTGCTCGAGACGACCGACCAGATGTGGCTGCCCGTGCACCGCACCTGGCGCCTGAACGAGCGCATGTACGGCGCGCTGCAGGGCCTCGACAAGGCCGAGACGGTCAAGAAGCACGGCGAAGAGCAGGTCAAGATCTGGCGCCGCAGCTACGACATACCCCCGCCGCCCCTCGCGCGCGACGACGCGAGCTTCCCCGCGCGCGACCGGCGCTACGCGAAGCTGCGGCCCGACGAGGTGCCCCAGTCCGAGAGCTTGAAAGACACCGTGGCGCGCTTTCTGCCGTACTGGGAGGCTGAAATCGCCCCCGCCCTGCGCCGCGGCGAGCGCGTGCTCATCACCGCCCATGGCAACAGCCTGCGCGCCCTCGTCAAGCACCTCGACCGCATCGGCGACGACGAGATCGTGGGGCTCAACATCCCCACGGGGATACCCCTGCTCTACGAGCTCGACGACGATCTGCGCCCCGTCTCGAGCCGCTACCTCGGCGACCCCGAGGCCGCCAAGCGCGCCGCCGAGGCCGTGGCCAACCAGATCAAGGCCAAGCCCTGAGGGGGCGTCCGGCCCGGCGGCCCCCGCGCCGCCCCTTCAGCGCCCCAGCTCGACGAGGGCGCCGACGGCCACGTAGGCCGTCACGCCCGTCTCGGCGATGACGCGCGCGTACGAGCCCGCGCTCTGGGCGATCGTGCACTTGGTGCCCGCCGGCAGCGTACCCTCGGGCGGGCGGCTCTGCGCCGGGCCCTCGCAGTAGTAGGGCTCGTGGCTCACGAGCTGGTGCGTCCAGCGGGGCGAGCCGACGCGCAGGAGCCACTCGGGGTAGCTCGCCGACGCGACCGGCGAGAGCGAGAGGCCCGGCCGCTCTTGCACGAAGGCCTTGGTCGCCGCCTCGAGCGCGCGCATGCCGAGCGAGGCGGCGCCGATGGCCTCGAAGCCCAGCGTGAAGGCCTTGGCGGGCAGGCCCCCGCGCGTGAACGAGAGCGCCGAGAGCTCGACCGCGCACACCGCCTCGGCCCGATCGCCGCCCCGCACCTCGCGCGCCGACGCCCCGTCGAGGGCGAAGCGGCGGCGCCGGCGGTCTTTCGAGACGGCGAACCACGACGCGCGCTCGGGTTGCCCGACCGGCACCTCGTCGAGCGCCAGCTTCGACCAGCGCTCGAGCTTGCCCGCGACGCTGGAGCCGAAGGGCACGACGCCGAGCGTGCCGGTCAAGTACTTGACCTCGAAGCGCACGGGCTCACCCTCTTCACCCCGGAACTTGATGCCGAGATCGTTGCGGCCCGTCAGAAGGTAGTGGTCGAGCCGCTCGCCCTCGGGCTTGACGTGCCCGAAGCGCGCCTTGAGCGACGCGACTCGGGGGTCGCCCTCGTCGAAGAACCAGCGGACCTCTGCGCTCTGCAAGGTGTGTGCGCCCATGCGAAGGCCTTCGAGGCTCGACCCTAGCACGGGCCGGCCGGGCCGAGCGCGCCCGCCGCCCGCCCGGAGCGCCGCCCAGCCGAAGCGCGGCCGCAGCCCCCTCGAAGCGCGCGCCGCCCCGCCCGAGCGCACCGGCCACCCCTGCGGAGCGCGCCGCCCGAGCGCACCGACCACCCCCGCGGAGCGCGCCGCCCCGCCCGAGCGCACCGACCACCCCCGCGGAGTGCGCCGCCCCGCCCGAGCGCACGCGGCGCCTCGAAGCACGCGCCGCCCCCCTCGAAGCCGAGGGCCGCCGCCGGGCTTCTGCGGTAGGTTGGCGCCCCCAGCCATGTCCGACCTCGATCTGACGCCCACGCTGCCGGTGCAGACGGGGCCGCCCGAGTCTCGCGCGAGCCGGGGCGGCCCCGACACGGGGGCCTACCCGACCTGGGTCGAGATCGACCGGCGGGCGATCGCGCACAACGCGAGGGCGCTGCGCGCGTGGGTGGCGCCCGCGGCGCTGATGGCGGTCGTCAAGGGCAACGCCTACGGGCACGGCCAGCGCGAGGTGGCCGAGCTCTTGCGGGGCGAGGTCGACTGGTTCGGCGTCAACTCGCTCGCCGAGGCCGAGCTCTTGCGGCAAGACGGCCACGATCGGCCGACGTTGATCCTCGGCCACACGCCGCCGGCGGGCGCCGCGGACGTGGTGCGCGGGGGCTTCCGGCAGGTGGTGTACGACGAGGCCGGGGTCGAGGCGCTCGCCGCCGCCGCCGCGCGCGAGGGGCGCGTCGCCCGGGTGCACCTCGAGGTCGAAACGGGCACCAACCGCCTCGGCGTCCGGCCCGGCCGCGCCGGCGAGCTCGCCGCGCTCGTGCGTGCCCGCCCCTCGCTCTGGCTCGAGGGCGCGTACGCCCACTTCGCCAACGTCGAAGACTCGCTCGACGACTCGTTCGCCGACCTGCAGCTCTCGCGCCTGCGCGCGGCGCTCGAAGGCCTCGAGGTCGGCGGGCGCCTGGCCGTCAAGCACGCCGCGGCGACCGCCGCCGCCGTCCTGTATGGGCGCACCCGCTTCGACCTCGTGCGCGCCGGCATCGGGCTCTACGGCCTCTGGCCCTCGGCGGTGACCGAGCGCGCCGCGCGCGAGGCGGGCCTCGAGCTCGATCTGCGCCCCGCCCTCACCTGGAAGGCCCGCGTCGCCCACCTGAACGACGTGCCCCTCGGCGAGACCATCGGCTACGGCTGCGCCTACTACGTCAGCCAGCCCCGCCGCATCGCCACGCTGCCGGTCGGCTACTACGAGGGCCTCGACCGCGGCCTCTCGGGGCTCGGCCCCGAGGGCGGCGGCGTCGTGCTCGTCGGCGGGCGCCCCGCGCCCATCGTCGGGCGCGTCGCCATGAACATGTGCATGGTCGACGTGACGCGCATCCCCGGCGTGCGCGTCGGCGACGAGGTCGTGCTCATCGGCCGGCAGGGCGACGCCCACGCCCCCGCCGAGGCCATGGCCGAGCGCCTGGGCACCATCAACTACGAGATCGTCACCCGCATCGGCGCCTCGGTGCCCCGCGTCGTCGTGTAGGTGCCCCCGAGCAGGGCCGATCGGCGGGCAAAATAATTAAGTTTGGGGGTCAGCGCCCTCGTTTGAGCTCGCACCAAGGTCTCTGACCCCAAAACGAGCCTCGCCAACCCCTCGCACGAAGCTCGCCAGACCCTCGAACGAAGTCGCCAGACCCTCGAACGAAGGTTCGGACCCTCGCACGAGACTCACCAGACCCTCGAACGAAGTCGCCGAGACCCTCGCACGAACGTCCGGACCCTCGCACGAACTCGCCAGAGCCTCGCGCGAGCTCGCCAGAGTGGTTTTTTCGCTCGCGAGACCGCTTCCGCAGCTTGCACGACCCCTCCCGCGGCTCGCGAGACCGCTTCGGGGCCCTCCGCGACCCCCTCGGGCGCCGAACCGAGGGGCGGCGGGCCTGGCCAGACCCCCTTTGTCGCTGCCCGGGCTGGTCTCGGGGCCGGCCAGACCAGCTTGGGGGCGGGCCAGACCGCTTTCGGGGCCGGCCAGACCAGCTTGGGGGCCGGCCAGACCAGCTTGGGGGCGGGCCAGACCAGCTTGCGGGGGCCGCGCCTGGGGCTCGCACCACCCGCTTGACCCCGCCCTCACGCCGGCGGCGGCGGCGCCGTCACCTTCACCGTGCGCAGCGCCTCGTAGAAGCGCACGCGCTGGGCGTTCATCGCGAGCTGAATTTCGACGAGCCGCTTGGTGATCTCGTTGAGCCGCACGGCCGCCTTGGCGAGCCGGTCGGTGAGCTGGGCGCGCAGGGCGGCGGCGGCGGGGTTCTTCTCGAGGGTCTTGAGGTTGCGCCGGGTCTCTTCGGTGCTGCGCGAGAGCTCGATCTGCTCGCCGCGCAGGCCGCGCTCTTCGTCGGCGAGCTTGACGAGCGCGGGGCGCAGGGCCCAGGCGGCGCGCAGGGCGGCGACGGCCTTGGGGTCGGAGCGGGGGTCGGCCAGGTAGGCGACGACGGCCTCGTTGGCCTGCTCGGAGAGCCAGTCGGCGCGGCGGGCGTTGCCCGCGCGCTCGTCGACCGTCAGCTCGGCGGTGCCGCGCGAGGCGACGTCGACCGGCACGAGCGCCGAGCCGGTGCCGACGTTGTCTTCGGTGCCCTTGGGCGGCTGGTGCAGGCGCGTGTCGGCCCGGCGCACGTGCTTGACGTGCAGGCGCGCGGCCTTCTCCGACCCGTTGCGGACGCGGTAGGTGGTGCGGTAGCGCACGTCGCGCTCGATGGTGAGCTCGCCCGACTCGATGAGGGCGACGCGGGCGCCCTCCTCGTCGACCTTCACCTGGCTGTCGACGGCCACGGCGCGGTCGAGCGCGAAGGGCACCGTCGCCGTGGCGTTCGGCGGCAGCGGGTCGACGATGCCCTGACCGAGAAAGGCCCCGCCCTCGAAGACCGCGATGGGCCCGCGCTCGAGCAGGCCGCTCGTCTGGTTGCGGAAGCGCGCGACCCGGAAGGGGTGCGAGGACGAGTCGGGCACGCCGGGCGAGGGCGCGAAGAGGTAGCCGCTCTCGCCGGCGACGCGCTTGCTCGTCAAGAGCACCATCGTCGCGCTCTTGTCGGGCACCGTCACGGGGCTGGGGATGTCGTAGCGCGTCGAGCTGCCCTCGATCGCGACGGCGGCGAGCGACGAGACGTTGCGCGGGGCCGAGGGCCCGTCGCGCGGCGGCGGCGGGGCCATCGGCGGGGGCGCCTGCGCGGCGGCCATCGCCCCGCCGTAGGGCATCGACGCGTCGGCCGCCGGCGCCGACCTCGGCATCGGGCGCGCGGCGCGCCGGGTCGCGGCGGCGCGGCCGGACGAGTCTCGCTTCTTCTCGGCCTTTCGCGTGTCCTCGTCTTGCGCCTCTTCGGCCATCGACTCGGCCATGGGCTCGGCGGGGGGGGGCGCCGCGGCGGGCGAGGGCGGGGGAGGGGGGGGCTTCGGGGGCTGCTGCTCGAGCGAGGTCTCGCTCTGGGGCAGCGCCTGCACGACCTCGCCCTCGTCGGTCACGCTCGGCCGCGGAGGGATGACGGGCGTGCCCAGCGTCGCCTGGAAGGCGAGCGGGGCGCCGGCCACCAGCGAGAGCGTCACCTTCGACCAGTCTTCGCCCGAGAGGTTCTGCACGATGCCCCAGGCCTGCAGGTCGGCCGCCCCGTTCGGGTGGACGACCAGCCGGTACGAGGGGCGCCAGACGGGCGTCTCGGCCACGTAGCCGACCTGCAAATCGTGCTCTTTGCCGTCGAGATCGAGCACGACCGTGACGAGCTTCGACGCGTCGTCTTTCTTCGGCTTCGCCTTCGGCCGCACGGGCCCGCCGTCGGGCGGCGAAGGCTCGTCGGGCGGCGCCTCGTCGCTCGGCTCTTCGATCTTCAGGGGGAAGGACGCGCTCCGGACGGAGCTGCCGCCCTTCTCGATGACGGCCATCGTGGCCAGAAAGTCGCCGACCTCGTCGCCGCGCACCCGGAAGCGGACCTGCCCGGCGTCGATGCGCCCGCCGCGCTCGAAGTACCCGACGCCGTTTCGGTACACCACGACCCGCCGCAAGGGTAGCGCCCCGGACTCGACCGCCGGCTGCCGCGCGCCGCAGCCCGCGAGCGCCGGCGCGAGCGCCGCGAGCCCGAGAACCCAGGTAGCCCCCCACCGAAACCTTCTTCGCTCCGTCATGTCGGGCCTTGGACGTTACCGACAAGCGTTCGGTTTGTCGCCTCCCCCCGCGA
Source organism: Polyangiaceae bacterium (assembly GCA_035762175.1). Classification (GTDB taxonomy): domain Bacteria; phylum Myxococcota_A; class Polyangia; order Polyangiales; family Polyangiaceae; genus DASTPP01. Next base: position 23,753 of record DASTPP010000422.1, read on the forward strand.
GGCGCGGCGGGGGAGCCCGAGCGCGGCCGACGCCGCCCTTTTGCCCTCGAGACCGCTCCGCCTGATCCGAGCGGCAGGTGACGTGGCGCGCCCGGCGGCCTCGGACGTCCAGTCCGGGCCGCCGGGCGTCAGCCGCCGCTCGGATCAGGCCGCGCGGGCGAGCAGCGCCTCGGTCGACCGGACGCGGGCCTCGTCGCCGAGGCGGCGCCGGAGCCAGACGGCGTGCTTGAGGGCCTGGCGGCCGTCGTCGACGCGGCCTTCGTGGACGAGCAGGGCGCCGTAGAGTGTCCAGGTGGCGGCGTCATACTCGTCGACGAGACAGGCCTCGCGCAGCGCGACGAGCGCCTTGCGCAGCTCGCCGCGCCGGCGCAGGCGGCGGGCGCGCTCGACCAGCGACGAGCCGCGCCCTTCGGCGGGCGTCGGGGTGGTGGCCTGGGGTCGACGATGCTTTCTCACGTTCGTGGCCCTCCGAGGGTCTGCCGGCGATGAAAACAAATGCCGTACCAGGCCCCGTCGAACGCCCGAAGCCCGCGGGCGGCCGGTCGAGCCCGCGCCGGGCGGCGGTCGCGATCGAGAAAAAGGGTCGTTCGAAAACGCCACAGGGCGTGGCGCGTCGGAGCCTCTGCTTCGTACGCGCGGGGCGCCGCAAAGGTTCTACCCGGCCGCGCCGGGCGTGCGGGCCAGGGCCGCCACGCTGTCAAGGGGGCCCGCGCAAGGAGTTACTACGTTCGGGCCTTGTCGGCAAAAAAGTGTCGCGCGCTCGTCGCCGACTCTGGCCCAACCTTCTGCCCTGCCGGTGGGGCCTCTTGGGGGGGGGAACTGGGCCGTGGCGGGGGGCGTACCAAAAGATGGGCGCTTTCTCACACCCGAGCACCCGATCGAGCGGTGGGTGAAGAGGAGGCCGGGGGGCGGATCGTCCAAGATGGAGCGCGGGGGCGCTCCAAAATCGATCGCTCGGCGCCCGCGCGCCGGCGTACTGCGGGCAATCGCGGCCGAAACGGGCTTTCGCCTTCGGGGGCACAGGCTTCGCAGTAAGGCCCGAGCGTGCAGCGATGCTCGCCGCGCCGGCGCGGGGCGCGCGGGCGTCGAGGCGTACGCCGCCGGGGCTCGCGATGGGCCGGCGGGCGAGGCGACGACCACCAAGCGGAGGTGATGAGATGGGCGAAGACGCACTTCGGGTTCGTTTCTGGGGCGTGCGGGGCAGCATTCCGGTGCCGGGGCCCGAGACCGTGGGGGTGGGCGGCAACACGGCCTGCGTCGAGGTGTGCGGCGGCGGCAGCCGCGTGGTGCTCGACGCGGGCACGGGGCTGCGGGGCTTGGGCAACGCGCTGGTGGCGGCGGGCGAGCACCGCGACGTGACGGTGCTGCTCTCGCACGTGCACTGGGACCACGTGATGGGCCTGCCCTTCTTCACGCCGATCTACATGCCGGGCGTGCAGCTCACGGTGGCGTCGGGGCCGGCGGGGCGGCAGCCGCTGCGCGAGATCTTGCGGCGGCAGATGAGCGCGCCGATGTTCCCGGTCGACCTGGGCGAGGTGGGGGCGAAGGTGGTGTGTCGCGAGCTGGCCGAGGGGCGGCCCTTCTCGGTCGGGGCCCTCGAGGTCGAGATGGCGCGGCTGAACCACCCCGACCCGGTGTACGCCTACCGGGTGAGCTACGGCGGGCGCAGCGTGGTGTTCGCGACCGACACCGAGCACTACGCGTGCGTCGACCCGCGGCTCGCGCGGCTCGCGCGGGGGGCCGATTTGCTCATCTACGACGCGCAGTACACGCCCGAAGAGTACGCGGGCGAGGCGGGGCCCTCGCGGGTGGGCTGGGGCCACTCGACCTTCGCGGCGGGGGCCGAGCTCGCGCGGGTGGCGGGCGTCGGCGAGCTTTCGCTCTTTCACCACGACCCGGGCCGGAGCGACGCGGCCGTCGACGCCATCGTCGAGCGGGCGCGGGCGCTCTTTCCGCGGACCTTCGCGGCGCGGGAGGGGCTCGCCGTCGCCCTCGGCGGCGAGAGCCGGGCCCGCGACGCGGCGTGAGCGCGCTGGCCTTGGCCCCCGGCGCGAGCGCGGCGGCCCTCGCCCCGGCCGGTGGTACGCTGGCGGGCGCCATGCGCGACGACCGGCTCTCGCTGCTGCTCGAACTCGGCGCGATCATTCACCGCGAGGTCGGGCTCGACGCCCTGCTCGACGCCCTCGCCGACCGCGTCGCCCGCGCCCTCGGGGCCGAGCGGGCGACCATCTTCCTGGTCGACGCGGCGACGGGCGAGCTACGGTCGCGGGTGGCGGTGCCGCGCGAGCTGCCCGAGATCCGCCTCTTGCCCGGCCAGGGCCTCGCCGGCGCCGTCGCCGAGAGCGGGCGGCCCTTGCGCGCGGTCGACCCGGCGTCCGACCCGCGCTGGTGCGGCGAGGTCGATCGGCGCACGGGCTACACGACGCGCAACGTGCTCGCCGTGCCGGTGCTCGACGCGCGCAAGGCGACGCGGGGCGTCGTGCAGGTCATCAACAAGCTCGAGGGGCCCTTCAACGAGCAGGACGAGCTCTTTCTGTCGACGCTCGCGGGCCAGATCGCGCTCGCCTTCGAGTGGACGACCCTGCGGCCGGACGGCGCGCCGCGGGGCGTGTGGCTGCGCGGCCCCTACAACCACATCGTCGGCGACTCGGACGCGATGCAGGCGGTCTACCGCCGGCTCGAGCGCGCCGCCGCGACCGACGCGACGGTGCTGCTGACGGGCGAGACGGGCACGGGCAAGGGGCTGGTGGCGCGGGCCATTCACGCGAACAGCTTGCGCAGCGGCGGGCCCTTCGGCGTCGTCGACTGCACGACGCTGCCGGGCGGCCTGGTCGAGAGCGAGCTCTTCGGCTACGAGCGCGGCGCCTTCACGGGGGCCGAGCGGCGCACCCCGGGCCGCGTCGAGGCGGCGCACCGCGGCACGCTCTTTCTCGACGAGATCGGCGAGCTGCCGCCGCCGGCGCAGGCGAAGCTCCTGCGGCTCTTGCAAGAGCGTCGCTTCGAGCGCGTCGGGGGCCGCGAGACGATCGAGGTCGACGTGCGCATCGTCGCCGCGACCCACCGCGACTTGGCCGCCGAGGTGGCCGAGGGCCGCTTCCGCAGCGATTTGTACTACCGGCTGCGCGTCGTCGAGATCTCGCTGCCGCCCCTGCGCGAGCGGGGCGGGGACGAGGTGGTGGCGCTCGCCCGGCACTTTCTGAGCCTGTACGCGCGGCGGCACGGGCGCGAGGGCATCTCGCTGGGGGCCCCGGCGCTCGCCGCGCTCACGCGGCACCGCTGGCCGGGCAACGTGCGCGAGCTCGAGTTCGCGATCGAGCGGGCCGTGGTGCTCGCCGAGGGGCCGACCATCGCGCCCGAGCACCTGGGGCTCGCGCCCGCGGCGGCGCCCGCCGGCCCGTCGGACGGCATCGTGCTGCCCCGGGGCCTGACGCTCGACGAGGCGGCCCGGCGCTATGCCGAGGCGACGGTCGAGGCGTGCGGGGGCAACCGGACGGAGGCGGCGCGGCGGCTGGGGGTCGGGCGCAACACGCTCGCGCGGAAGGCGCCGCGGCGGTAGCACGGGGGCTGGGCGCCGCGGCGGTAGCGCGGGGGGGTGCTGGGGGGAGGCGGGGGGAGGCG
>DASTPP010000423.1:0-25498 GCA_035762175.1 Polyangiaceae bacterium
CCCCGGCGCCGGCCCCCGCGCCGCGCATGCCCGCGCCCGCGCCTGCGCCCGCGCCCGCCCCGCGCGCGGCCGCCCCCGCGCCCCCGCCCCCGCTGGCCGCGGCGAACCCCTTCCTCGGCGGCGGCGCAGTCGCGCCCGCGCCGCGCCCGCCGGCGATGGGCGCCTCGGCCCCCTTCAACCGCGGCGCCTTCGCGTCCGACCCCTTCAGCGGCGAGCCGGTGAGCAAGGGCGCCGTCGCGGCCGCCGGCGGCGGGGCCGTGGCCTACTCGCTCATCAAGTCGGGCCCCGACGTCAACCCCGACGAGGTCGAGGTGCCGCACCTCTCGTCGGTCGAGGTCATGATCTCGTGGGGCAGCACGGTGCTGCACGTGCAGCACCTGACGCCCCCGCGCTCGTTTTACGTCGGCGAAGAGGAGGGCAAGGGCGTCGCGTGCGACTACTTCGTGCCCAGCGAGAAGCTCGGCACGACGCGCGCGCCGCTCGTGATCGCGCAGGGCAGCTCGGTCGCGGCCGTCATCCCCCCGCGGGCGACCGGCTCGGTCGAGCTGCCGGGCAAGCCGAAGATGAGCGTCGAGGAGGCCATCGCGCAGGGCCTCGCGGTGCCGAGCGCCGAGATGCAAGGCGCCCACCAGATCGAGCTGCCGGGCGCCGGCGCGCGCGTGCGCGTCGAGATCGGCGACCTCGTCTTCCAGACGAGCTCGGTCGCCGCCGGCAAGCGCGTGCCGCCCGTGATCTTCCAGGCGGCGACCGCGACGGGCCTGCTCTTCGTCGGCCTCTCGTTCCTCGTGCACACGGGCCTGCTCGCCGGCATGGCGTTCTTCCGGCCGACGCTGAGCGGCGTCGACGACGATGAGGCGCGGCGCGAGCAGCAGTTCTTGATGCAGCAGTTCCTCAAGGCGGCCGCCGAGCGCGAAGACGAGCAGAAAGAAGAGCAGTCGCAGAACCCGAACGCCGACAACAAAGAGGGCGGCACCGGCACGCGCGCCAAGGGCGAAGAGGGGTCGATGGGCAACCCCACGACCAAAGATACGGGCAAGCGCTACGGCGTGCAGGGCCCCGCCGACAACCCCGACCCGCACATCGCCCGCCAGGCCGCCCTGAAAGAGGCCGCCGAGTTCGGCATCATCGGCCTGCTCAACGCCGGCGCCGGCGGCGACCCGAACGCGCCCACGGCGCCCTGGGGCCGCGACGATTCGCTCGGCACCGACGCGATGAGCGCCCGCGGCAACATGTGGGGCGACTCGATCGGCGACAGCTTCGGCGCCGGCGGCCTCGGCCTCTCGGGCGTCGGCGAGGGCGGCGGCGGCAAGGGCGAGGGCATCGGCCTCGGCACCATCGGCACCCTCGGCCACGGCTCGGGCACCGGCTCCGGCCAGGGCTACGGCGCCGGCCACGGCCGGCTCGGCGGCTCGCACCAGACCAAGGCGCCGTCGATCCGCATGGGCGCGACGCAGGTCTCGGGCCGCCTCGCGCCCGAGGTCATCCAGCGCATCGTGCGGCAGAACTTCGGCCGCTTCCGCATGTGCTACGAGAACGGCCTGAAGACCAACCCCAGCCTGCAAGGGCGCGTCGCGGTGCGCTTCGTCATCGCGCGCGACGGGTCGGTGGCGAGCGTGGCCAACGGCGGCTCCGACCTGCCGGATTCGGGCGTGGTCTCGTGCGTGGTGCGCTCGTTCGGGTCGCTGAGCTTCCCGCAGCCCGAGGGCGGCATCGTCACGGTCGTCTACCCGCTCACGCTCACGCCGGGCTGAGCGGGGCGCGGCCCCCCCCACGAACCCCTCCGCCCGGGCCGGGCGGGGGGGTTTTGTCGTTTGCGCGAAGCCTCGCCGGCCCGCCCTCCGGAACCTCCGGCCCCGCCGCTTGTCTGTCGTGCGCCGCGCGGCACCCGGGCCGGCGCTCGGGCGAGCGCGCGCGGCGCCTTGGGAGGCGCGTTTGGCGAACGGATCGGCGGACGAGGCGCGCGACGGCGAAGCGCACGACGGCGAAGCGCACGACGGCGAAGCGCACGAGGGCGAGGCGCGCGAGCGCGAGGCGGCGAGCGCATCCGAGGCGTGCGAGAGCGAGGCGCGCGACGGCGAGGCGGCGAGCGCATCCGAGGGGTGTGAGAGCGAGGCGCACGACGGCGAGGCGGCGAACGCGTCCGAGGGGTGTGAGAGCGAGGCGGCGCGTGCGCCGGAAGCGGCCGGGGCCGGAGGGCGGCGCCGGCGGATCGCGCTCATCATGGGCCTCTCGGCGCTCGCGCACCTCGGCGCGCTCGGGGTGACGGCGTTCGCCCGGCCGAGCGCCGCGCTGACCGAAGGCGAGATCGTGCGGCGCGACTACCTCGTGAAGCTCTCGGCGCTCGCGCACGCCGACGCGTCGCGCGATGGCGCGGCCCGCGAGCGGGGCCCCCGCGGGGCGGGCGCCGACGCGCGCGAGGGCGGGGCGCGCGAGCCGCGCGGGGCCGGGCCGGCGCAGGCGCCCGAAGCGCCGGGGCCCCGCGACGCTTCGTCGGGCTTGCCCGGCGACGCGGCGATGGGGCCCCTCGCTCCGGGCCTCGAAGGCGCCCGGGGCGGCGACGACGCGGGGCCGGTCGCGATCGAGGCGGCGGGGGCGCCCCGGCGCTGCTCGGGCAAGGGGCGCTGCCGGGGCGGCGCGAAGCGCGACGGGCTCGCGAAGGTCGTCTCGCTGGCGGGCGTGATGCACCCCAACGGGGCGCTCCACCCCGAGGTCGTGCGGCGCGTCGTGCGGCAGGATTTCGAAAAATTTCGTATGTGTTACGAAAATGGCCTCGCGGGCGACCCGGGCCTCGCGGGCCGGGTGACGGTGCGCTTCGTCATCGGGCGCGACGGCGCGGTGGCGAGGGCGTATAACGGCGGGTCCGACCTGCCCGACGCGAAGGTCGTGGCGTGCGTCGTACGGGCCTTCGGGGGGCTAATCTTCCCGCGGCCCGAGGGCGGCGACGTCACCGTGACCTTTCCGCTCGCGTTCACGACGACCTGAGCGATCGGCGGGGCCGCCCGGAACTTTTCGCCCCCCCGCCTGTCTGTCTCGGCGACAGGGCAAACGGGCCGCCGTTGCCGCGCCGCGGGCGCGGTCAATGCGCGCCCACGGAGCGCGCGGCCGGCGGCCGCGACGGGAGGCGTGTGTCCATGGAGACGTCAGCGAACGAAGGGGTGCTGCAGGCGGGGGCGGGTCGCGAGGGCGCGGCGGTCGAGGCGGGGCGCGCCTTCGAGATCGTGGTGCGCTGGGCCGACTCGGTGCTCTCGACCGCGCACCGTCCGGCGAAGGGCACGCTCTTCGCGAGCGGCCCGACGCGACGTCCGAACGCCGACGACGTGGCGCTGCCGCCGGCGTTCCTCGACGAGGGCGAGCGGCTGCCGCTGCTCGCGTGCGCGGGCGGGCTGGCGAGGGCGTTGCCGCTGCCGGGCGCGCGCGCGAGCGTGGTGGGCGAGGGCGGGCGCGCCAGCCCGTGGAGCGAGGCCGAGGCGGCGCAGGGCGTGGCGCTCGCGCCGGGGCAGGCGGTCCGCTACGAGGCGGGCGCGCTCGCGGTCGAGGTGCGGCTGGTCGAGGCGGCCGAGCGGCTGCCGAAGGCGGCGCGGCTCGGGCTCGGGCTCGCCTCGGGCGTGGTGGCGCTCTCGGCGCTCGCGCACGTGCTCTTGCTCGGGTCGATGGCGTACCTGCGGCCGACGCTCGGGGCGGTCGACGACGAGGACGCGCGGCGCGAGCTGCTCTACCGCCTGCAGGCGCTCTCGCGCGCGAACGCCGAGGTCGAGGCGCCGAAGGACGCGACGGCGGGCGACGCGGGCGACGGCCGCGAGGGCAGCCCCGGGGCGCGCGCGAAGGGGCCCGAGGGCCTCGCGGGCGTGCCGAAGGCGGCCCCGTCGGACAGGCGCCTGAGCGCGCGCGGGCCCGAAGACAACGCGAGCCCGCGCCTGCCGACGCGCGAGCAGCAGCTCGAGGAGGCGCGCCACTTCGGCACCGCGGGCCTCTTGCAGGACATGGCGCGCACCGACACCTTCGTGGCGCTCTGGACGGACCCGGACGCGCAAGGCCGCGACGCGAAGACGCACTACGGGCACCTCTTCGGGCCCGAGGCGGGCGACGCGTTCGGCTTCAACGGGCTCGGCCTGCGGGGCACGGGCGCGGGCGGCGACGGCAAGAACGAGTCGATCGGGCTCGGCAACATCGGCACCTGGGGCGGCGTGACGGGCACCTGCGGGGGCCCCGACTGCGGCGCGGGCGGCCGGCGCGGCAACGGCACCTCGGTCGGCCTGACGGTCGGCTCGCACAAGACGCGGGCGCCGCGCCTCACGCCGGTCGGCGCCACGGTGGTGGGCGGGCGGCTGGCGCCCGAGACCGTGCAGCGCATCGTGCGGCAGAACTTCGGCCGCTTCCGCATGTGCTACGAGAACGGCCTGAAGGTGAACCCGAGCCTGCAGGGGCGCGTCGCGGTGCGCTTCGTCATCGGGCGCGATGGCGCGGTGGCGAGCGTCGCGAACGGCGGCTCCGACCTGCCGGACGCGGGCGTGGTCTCGTGCGTGGTGCGCTCGTTCGGGTCGCTGAGCTTCCCGCAGCCCGAGGGCGGCGTCGTCACGGTCGTCTACCCGCTCACGCTCACGCCGGGCGACTGAGCGCGGGGGCGGGCGGGGCGGCCCCGCGGAGGCCAGAGCTTCCCTATAGGTGGGGGGCGGCGCGGGGGGCGCGCCGAGGGGGAGTGGGGGCGGGCGCGGGCTGCGCGCCGCGGTGGCGGCGAGGTCGGTGGAAGGGCGCAAGGGGGCGCCGCGGGGCGCAGGGTCGAGCTCGGGGTCGAGCGCGGCGCTGCGCCCCGCGCGGCGTTTGTCGGCCCGCGGCGCGGGCGCGGGCGGGCGGCCCGGGGGGCGGGGCCGGGGCGGCGGCGTTTCGGAAGAACCTAGACGTCGCGCGCCGCGAGCGCGTATTCTGCCCGGGTTGAAGCCTAGGCCCTTGGTTCGTTTCGTGCAGCGCCGTCGTTCGCGTAGCTCGGGCGAGGGCGCCCGGCGGGGCGCCGCTTTGTGGTGGCAGCAAACGGCGGGGCGGCCGGCGTGAAGGAGAGAGGTCGTTCGATGCGGAACGTGCGCAGGCGTGCGTCGTTTTGGGCGTTGGTCGCGGCCCTCGTCGGGGGCGCGGGGTGCGATCGCAGCGAAGTCGAGGCGTTGAACCTGGCCCAGCAGGGCGACGAGATGCTCCGGACCGACTTGGAGGGGGCGATTTCGAAGTACGAGCAGGCGACCAAGCTGCACGACCGGAACCCGCTACTCTTCCACAAGCTCGCCTCGGCCTACGAGAAGAAGGAGGCGTGGGACAAGGTCGCGGCGGCGATGGCGACGGCGTCGCGCCTGCGGCCGAAGAACGCGACGTACCTCTTCAAGCGGGGCAAGGCGCTCGCGATGCAGGCCGAGAAGGGGCCGACGGCGTGGTCCGAGCCGCGCGAGCCGCTCGAGAAGTGCATCGCCGCCGACCCGAACTACGACGACTGCTACTTCCTGCTCGGCGAGGTGATGCTGCGCCTCGACGACGAGCAGCGGGCGCTCGAGAACTACACGAAGGCGATCCAGCACGACCCGCAAGAGCTGACGTACTACGCGCCGCTCGCCGACCTTTACTTGAACCTCGGGCTCTACGACCAGGCGGCCGCCGTCCTGAAAGAGGGCCAGTCGTTCGCGGCGCCGGGCAAGGTGGGCGTCTACGGCCTGCACGAGCGGATGGCGGCGGTGCACCAGGCGAAGGGCGACACCAACGCGATGGTGAGCGAGCTCGAGAAGGCGCGCCGCGCCGACGCCGAGGGCCACCACCCCGAGGTGCTCTTCAGCCTCGGCAGCGCGTACGCCGTGCAGAAGCCGCCGAACCGGCAGCAGGCGTTGCAGATGCTGAAGACCTTCCAGAGCCTCGGGTGCAAGGGGGCGAAGGCTCAGACGCTCAAGCCGCAGTGCGAGCAAGCCCAGGCGCTCGTGGCCGACCTGCAGAAGAGCTGAGCGCCGGGCCGCCGGGCCGCTTTCATTCGACTTTCGCACCGTCCAGCGCACACCAGGTACCGACTCCATGGATCTCGCACAGCGGCTTGAAAACCTCGAGGGCAACCGGGACTGGCAGGGGCTCGTCGAAGAGCTCGAGAAGGGGGTCTCGGCCGTACCGGACGCCGCCCAGAAGGCGAGCTATCACCTCCGGCTCGGGCGACTGCTCAGCCAGAAGTTCTTCCAGGCGGCGCGGGCGCTCGTCCACTTCCAGGAGGCGTTCAAGCAGAGCCCGCAGCTCGTCGAGGCGCTGACCGAGGCGCGCGGCATCTACTGGCTGCTCGGCAAGCTCAACATGGTGCAGCGCCTGCTCGAGCGCGAGATCAAGCTCGCGGGCGACGCGCCGCCGGCCGCGGGGCTCTTCTTCGAGCTCGGCAACGTGCTGGCCGACGCGGGCGAGTACGAGCGCGCCTCGGCCGCCTACGAGCGGGCGCTGCTCGCGTCGAAGGGCGGCCTCGCGGAGGCGGGCGAGAGCCTCGAAGACCTGAAGGCCGACGCCGACTCGTGGCAGCCGCGGGTCGCGACCTTGCTGCAAGAGGTCTCGGCGGGCGGCGGCGTGGGCGCGGCGGCCGCGTCGGCGCTCTTGCGGGCGGCGCGCCTGGTGCGCCGCTACGCGCCCGACGAGTACGAACCGCTGCTGGCGCGGGCGTACGCGGCCGACCCCTCGAGCCGCGAGGCGGCGGCGCTCTACGAGGGCCTGCTGATGGAGGGCGGGCGCGGCGAAGAGCTCGCGGCCCAGCAAGGCCGGATCGTCGACGGCCTCGACGGGCCGGCGCGGGCGTCGGCGGCGTTCCACTTCGGGATGCGCTGGTCGATGCGCTACCAGAACGTCGAGCAGGCGACGCGCTTCTTCGAGCAGGCGTTTTTGGCCGACCCGAGCGAGCCCGCGTTCAACTTCCTGCGCGAGGTGTACGGCACGCGCGACGGCAACTGGGAGAGGGTCGCGGGCCTGGCCGAGAGCGGCGCGCGCCGCTCGGCCGACGGGGCGGCGGTGTTCTTCCACGCCCAGGCGGGCAACGTGCTCTGGCTGAAGGTGGGCAACCTCATCCGGGCGCGGCAGGCCTTCGTCGACCTGGCGAAGCTCTCGCCCGAGCACCCGATGGTGCGGGCCTTCGAGCTGCAGATCGGCGAGCCCATCGTGCCCGCGAACGAGCCGTCGCCGGCGCCGCCCTTGGCGGCCCGGCCCGAGCGCGGGGCCTCGTCGCCGCCGCCGCCCTTGGCGGCCCGGCCCGAGCGCGGGGCCTCGTCGCCGCCGCCGCGCTTGCCCTCGTCGCCGCCGCCCGCGCTCGAGCAGACGCTGCCGGCGGGCTCGGTACCCTCGCCGCGCGCCGAGCTGTACGCCGAGTCGCCGGCGCCCCCGGCGGCGGCCTACGAGCAGCCGGGCTCGGTGCCGCCGCCGACGGTGGCGTCCGTGCGGCCGGCCGAAGACGTGGCCGTCGAGGTCGAGGTGCCGGTCGACCGGCCCACGATGCCGCCGGCGCCCGAGGCGGCCGCGGCGGCGGCCGAAGAGTCGCAGATCGCCGAGCTGCGCGCGCTCGCGATCAAGCAAGAGTCGGCCAAGCGCTACAACGAGTACGTCAAGACGCTGGTGCAGCTCGCGTCGCTGCTGCCCGACCGCGACGAGAAGGTCGAGACGCTGCTCAAGGCGGCCGACCTCTACGTCACGAAGTTCGCCAACCAGACCGAGGCGGTGAAGGCGTACGAGCAGGTGCTCGAGCTCGACCCGGTGCACGAGAGCGCGTTCGAGTTCTTGCGCCAGGCGTACGAGAAGCGGCGCGACTGGGAGAAGCTGCTCGGCCTGCAGCGGCGCGAGGCCGAGCGGCTCGAGCCGGGGCCCGAGCGGGCGCGGCGCTTCCTCGAGATGGCGCGCCTGGCGAGCGAGCGCGTCAAGAAGCCCGACGTCACCGTCGAGCTCTGGCGCACCGTGCTCGACGAGCAGCCCGACAACGCCGAGGCGCTCGGGCAGCTCGGCGCGCTCTACGAGCGCAGCAAAGATTACGCGGCGCTCGTCACGGTGCTCGAGCGGCAGGCCGAGGTGACGTACGACGCGGGCCAGAAGGTGCAGTTGCTCGCCAAGCTCGGCACCTACTACGGGGACCGGCTCAACGACGACGAGGGCGCGACGCGCGCCTGGCGGCAGCTGCTCGCGCTCGACCCGAACGACCGGCGCGCCCAGGAGGCGCTGAAGAAGAAGTACCTCGCGCTCGGCCGCTGGGACGACCTCGAGGTCTTCTACGCCGAGAGCGGCAAGTGGGACGAGTTCATCCGGGTGCTCGAGAGCCAGGAGGCGCGCGAGACCGACTCGGCGGCGAAGGTGGGGCTCTTGATGAAGAGCGCCCAGCTCTGGGCCGACAAGAAGTCGAAGCTCGACCGCGCGGCGAAGAACTACGAGAAGGTGCTCGAGCTCGACCCGCAGAACCTCGCGGCGGCCGAGGCGCTCGTGCCCATCTACACCCAGGCCCAGAACGCGCGCGGCCTCGCCGCCGCGATCGAGGTCAAGCTGGCGCACGAGGCCGACCGCGAGCAGCGGCTCGCGCTCGTGCGCGAGGTGGCGGTGCTCTACGAGGGGCGCCTGCGCGACCAGAGCCGCGCCTTCGACCGCTACGCCGCGGCCCTCGAGCTCGCGCCGGGCGACGAGCGCAGCGGCAAGGACGTCGAGCGGCTCGGCAAGCTGACCGGCCGCTGGGAGGAGGTCATCGCCGCCTACGGCCGCGCCATCGAGGGGGCCGAGGCGTCGGGCGAGGGGGCGCTGGTGCCGGCGCTGCGCCTGCGGCTCGGGCGGGTGCTCGAGCAGGAGGTGGGGCGCGTCGACGACGCGCTCACGCAGTTCCGCGCGGTGTACGACGCCGACGGCGAGAACGCCGAGGCGATCGCGGCGCTCGAGCGGCTCTACCGCCAGACCGCCCGCTACCAAGACCTGATGCAGGTCTACGAGCGCAAGCGCGAGCTCGCGACCACGTGGGATGAGCGGCGCGCGACGCTGGCGGCCATGGCCTCGCTCTACGAGGGCGAGCTCGCCGACTACGAGCGGGCGATCGAGACCTACCGCACCGTGCTCGAAGAAGAGCCGGCGAACCCCGACGCGCTCCGGGCGCTCGACGCGCTCTACAGCCGGCTCGAACGCTGGGCGCCGCTCGCCGACGCGCTCCGCCGCCGCATCGACCTCGAGACCGAAGAGCCCTCGCTCATCGACCTGAAGTTCCGCCTCGGCTACACGCTCGAGCACCACCTCGACGACGCGGCTGGCGCGCTCGAGAACTACCGCGAGCTCCTCTTCCTCGACCAGGGCCACGAGGGCTCGCGGCTCGCGCTCGAGTCGCTGCTCAAGCACGCCGAGCTCGGGCCGCAGGCGGCCGCGATCCTCGAGCCGATCTACGAGCTAAGGGGCGACTGGCCGCGGCTCATCGAGGTGCTCGACGTGCTCGCGCGCCACGAAGACGACCCGCCGAAGCGCGTCGCGCTCTGGCGCAAGGTGGCGCGCACCGCCGCCGTCGAGCTCAACGACGTGAACGCGGCGTTCGACGCCTCGGCGCGGGCGCTGCGCGACGACCCGGCCGACGCGCAGGCGCGCGCCGAGCTCGAAGAGTACGCCGAGCGGGCCGACGCGTGGGACAAGCTCGACGGCGTGCTGCGCGAGGTGGCGGCGAACCTGGCCGACGCCCGGCTCGCGCGCGACTACTGGCTCCGGCTCGCGCACATCGCCGAGCGGCTCGGCAAGGTCGACGAGGCCGCGAGCGGCTACGACAAAATTCTCGGGCTCGACCCGGGCGACTCCGAGGCCCTCTCGGCCCTCGACGCGCTCTACCGCCGCACCGAGCGCTGGGAAGACCTGGTCTCGGTCTACCGCCGCCGCATCGACCTGGCGGCCGACCCGGCCGCGCGCGAGGGGCTCTACGGGCAGATGGCCCGCGTCTACGAAGAGCGGCTCGGCCGGCCCGACCAGGCCATCGCCGCCTACCGCGAGGTGCTCGCGGCCGACCCGACGAGCCTGGTGGCGCTGCAGGCGCTCGACGCGCTCTTCAGCCGCCAGTCGCTCTGGTCCGACCTCGCCGACAACCTCGAGGCGCAGCTCGGGCTCGCCGAGACCGACCACGAGCGGCTCGCCCTCATGCTGCGCCTGGCCGACCTGCGCGAGACGCGCATGGGCGAGACCGAGCAGGCGATCGAGATCTACCGCCAGGTGCTCGAGCGCTCGCCCGAGAACCCCGAGGCGCTCGCGGCGCTCGAGCGGCTCGGCAAAGAAGAGAAGCACGAGCTGGTCGTCGCCGACATCCTCGAGCCTTTGTACCGGCGCTCGGGCGACTTCCAGAAGCTCATCGGGGTCTACGAGGTGCAGGTCCGGCGCAGCGACGACCCGGGCCGGCGCGTCGAGCTCTTGCACCAGGTGGCGCAGCTCTACGAAGACGGCTCGGGCGACCTGAACGCGTCGTTCGACACGCTCGCGCGCGCGCTCGCCATCGACCCGACCCACGAGGCGACCCAGCAGGGCCTCGACCGGCTCGCCCGCGCGACCAACCGCTTCCAAGACCTGGCGCGGGTCTTCCAAGACCTCGCCGAGCGCCAAGACGACCCGCAGGTCGCCTGCATGCTCTACACCGCCTCGGCGCGCGTGTACGAGCACGACCTGGGCGACCTGACGAGCGCGGTCGCGCACTACCGCAAGGTGCTCAGCATCGACCCGACCAGCCTCGACGCGGCGACGAGCCTCGAGCGGCTCTTCCAGCAGTCCGAGCGCTACGGCGACCTCAGCCTCATCCTGCAGAGAAAGGCCGAGATCCTCGACGACGTCAACGACAAGAAGGCCGCGCTCTTCCAGGCGGCCGGCATCGAAGAAGACGTGCTCGAGCGGCACGAGGCCGCCATCGGCGTCTACCAGAAGGTGCTCGACGTCGACCCCGAAGACGGCCAGGCCATCGACCGGCTCATTCAGCTCTACCTGCAGCTGTCGCGCTGGGAAGAGCTCTTGAGCACCTACCAGCGCAAGGTCGATCTGGTCACCGACCCCGAAGAGAAGAAGGGCATCTTCTACCAGGTCGGCGCCGTCTTCGAGCGCGAGCTGAGCGACGTGGGGCGCGCCATCGACACCTACCAGCGCGTGCTCGAGCTCGACCCGAACGATCTGGCGGCGCTCGGCCGCCTCGACACGCTCTACCAAGAGTCGAAGAACTGGCCCGAGCTGCTCGCCGTCCTGCAGCACGAGGCCGACCTGACGGCCGAGCCGGAAGAGCAGATTTCGTTCCAATACCGGATCGCCGAGCTCTACGAGCGGCACCTCGGCGAGGTGGCGCGCGCGGTCGACCTGTACCGCGAGATCCTCGAGCGCTCGCCCGACCACGCCCCGACCCTCGAGGCGCTCGAGGGGCTGACGCGGGGCGAGGCCGAGCCGCTCGCCGCGGCGCTGGTGCTCGAGCCGGTCTACGAGGCCTCGGGCGACTACCCGAAGCTCGTGCGGGTGCTCGAGGTGCAGGTCCGGCACGCCGACGACCCCTTCAAGAAGGTCGACCTCTTGCACCGCGTCGCGCGGCTGCAAGAAGACTCGCTCGGCGACGCGCGCGCGGCCTTCGACACCTACGCCCGCGCGCTGCCCGTCGACAACACCAACGACGAGACGCTCGCCGCGCTCGAGCGGCTCGCCACCGCGGTCGACCGCTGGCCGGCGGTCGCCGCGCTCTACGACGAAGAGCTCGGGCGCCTCGCCGACCGGCCCGAGCGGCTCATCGAGCTGACCTTGCGGGTCGCGCAGATCTACGAGGTCCAGCTCGAGGACGTCGACGCCGCCGTCGCGCGCTACCGGCGCGTGCTCGAGGTCGACCCCGAGAACCAGTCGGCCGTCCGCTCGCTCGACCGCCTCTTCACCGAGGCGGGGCGCTGGCGCGAGCTCGCCGAGGTGCTCGCCCGCGAGGCCGAGCTCGGGCAGTCCGAGGGCGAGGTGCTCGAGTTCAAGTACCGGCTCGGCATGCTGCAGCAGACCCGGCTCGACGACGTCGCGTCGGCCATCAACGCCTACCGCGAGATCCTCAACGCGGCGCCCGACCACGGCCCCGCGCTCGAGGCGCTCGAGGGGCTCTTCGCCCAGGGCGTGCGCCAGCTCGAGATCGCCGAGACGCTCGAGCCGCTCTACCAGTCGGCCGGCGAGTGGCAGAAGCTCGCGGGCGTCTTCGAGGCGCAGCTCGCGCACGCCAGCGCCCCGCCCGACCGCCTGGCCGCGTACTACCGGCTCGGCGAGCTCTACGAAGAGCGGCTCGCCGACCCCTCGGCCGCGCTCGACGTCTACCTGCGCGCGCTGCGCGAGCAGCCGCTCGACGAGCGCAGCGGCGAGGAGAGCGAGCGGCTCGCCCGCGCCTCCGACGGCGGCTGGGAGCGATTGGCGAACGCCTACGCCGACGTCAGCGGCGAGAGCGAAGACCTGGCCGTCAAGCGCGTGCTCGGCAAGCGGCTCGCGCGCGTCTTCGAAGAAGAGCTCGACGACGTCACCAACGCCGAAGAGACCTACCGCTACGTGCTCTCGGCCGACCCGCTCGAGCCCGAGTCGCTCGCCAACCTCGACCGCATCTGCCTGTCGCTCGGCAAGTGGGCCGACCTCGCCGCGGTGCTCGAGCAGCGCGTGCAGGTGCCCGGCCAAGAGCCGGTCGACCTCGTCGACCTCTACGCCCGCCTCGGCGAGGTCTACGAGGCGCGGCTCGACCAGGTCGACGACGCCATCCGCGCCTACCGCCGCATCTTCGACGAGCTCGACCGGCTGCACGAGGGCGCCGTCCTGGCGCTCGGCCGGCTCTACGCCCGCAAGGGCGACTGGCCCGCGCTGCTCACGGTGTACGAGCGCGAGCTCGAGCTCGCCGTCGGCGACGCGCAGGAGGCCGACATCCGCGCCAAGATCGCGCACCTGCTCGGCGACCAGCTCGGCGACCCCGAGCGCGCCATCGACGCCTGGAAGCGCGTGCTCGGCCTGCGGGGCGAAGACCCCGAGGCGCTCGCGGCGCTCGCCTCGCTCTACGAGCGCGGCTCGCTCTGGCCCGAGCTGACCGACGTGCTCGAACGTCAAGAGGCCATCGCCGAGTCCGACGAAGAGCGCGTGCGCACGCTCACCAAGCGCGCCCGCACCTTCACCGAGAAGCTCGGCCGCGACGAAGAAGCCCTCGGCGACTGGAACCGCGTGCTCGACGTCGAGCCCTCGAACCTCGAGGCGCTCCGGGCGATGGCCGACATCCGGCGGCGCCAGAAGGACGCCTACGAGCTGGTGGCGGCGCTGCACCTGACGGTCGAGCGGGCGAGCGGCCTGCTCACGGCCGAAGAGCTCAAGGAGACCTTCCGCGAGCTCGGCAAGACCTACGGCGAGGTGCTCGAGCAGCCCTTCGACGCCGCCGACGCGTGGGTCAAGCTGCTCGAGATCGACCCGCGCGACTTCGAGGCGATGGACGCCCTCGAAGACATCTACCGCAAGGAAGAGCGCTGGACCGACGTCATCCACGTGAAGATGGGCCGGGCCTCGGCGCTCGCCGAGCCCGCCGAGAAGGTGCGCGAGTACCTCGAGGTCGCCGGCCTCTGGGAGCACGCCGCCGGCGACCGCGACGGGGGCCGCGACGCCTTCGAGCGCATCCTCGAGGTCGAGCCCGCGCACGACCAGGCCTTCTTCGCCCTCGAAGAGCTGCACGCGGCGGCCGGGCGCTGGGAGCCCTTGATCGAGCTCTACCTCGCCCGGCTCGAGACCCGCGAGGGGCCCGCCGAGAAGAGCGACCTCTTGCGCCGCATCGCGCGCGTGTTCGACGAAGAGCTCGACGACAAAGGCCAAGCCTTCGACGCGCTCGTCACGGCCTTCGAGGGCGACTACTCGGACGACGAGACCGTGCGCTACCTCGAGCGCATGGCGCAGGCGACGGGGCGCTGGGGCGAGCTGATTCAGAACGCCAACACCTGGCTGCAAGCCGAGACCGAGGCGCCCAAGCGCATCACGCTCTCGCTGCGCCTGGCCAAGTGGTACGGCGAAGACCTCGGCCACCCCGAGTACGCGCAGCCCTACTTCTTGCAGGTCGCGCAGCTCGACCCGAACAACGTCGCCGTCCGGCGGCAGGCGGCCAACCTCTTCCGCAAGCTGGGCCAGTGGCAGGAGGCCGGCAACATCTTGCGCGAGGCGCTCGACCGCGCCGTCACCAACAAAGACAAGAAAGAGATCAACACCGAGCTCGGCGACCTCGTCAGCGAGCACGTCAAGGGCGGCGGCGACCAGGCCTTCTCGTACTACCAGCGCGCGCTCGACGTCGACCCGCACTTCGTGCCCGCGCTCGAGGCGCTCGAGCGCTACTACACCGAGCGCAACCAGCACGCCGACCTGGTGCGCGTGCTCGGCCAGAAGGTGCCCGCGCTCGAAGAGCCCTCCGAGATCGCGGCGACCAAGCTGCGCATGGGCCGGCTCTACGAGGGCCCGCTCGCGAAGCCCGAGAGCGCGGTGCAGGTCTACCGCGAGGCGCTCGAGGTCGACCCGGTCAACCTCGAGGCGATGCGCGGGCTCGAGCGCGCCTACGGCACGCTCAACCGCTGGCCCGACCTCGCCGCCGTCCTCGAGTCGCAGCTTGACGTGGTCACGACCGAGCGCGACCGCATCGACGTGCTCTTCAAGCTGGCCAAGCTGCAAGAAGAGCAGTTCTACAAGCCCGACCTGCAGGCCGCGCGGCTCGAGCAGATTCTCGAGATCGACCCGAACCACGAGCCCGCGCTCGAGGGCCTCGAGCGGGCGTACCGGCGCCTGCGCCAGTGGCCCGAGCTCATCAACACTTTCGAGCGCCACGTCGCCGCCTCGAGCGAGCGCGCGAAGAAGATCGACCTCTACGGCAAGATCGCCATCACCCAGGTCGACGAGCTCGACGACGTCGACCGCGCGATCGACGCGTACAAGAACATCATCGACCTCGACGACGCGCACATCCCCGCGCTCGAGGCGCTCTCGAAGCTCTACGAGCGGCAGGGCGACGCCGCCGCGGCCATCGACCACATGACGCGCGTCGCCGACCTGACGGCCGACGGGCGCCAGCGCGTCGAGATGTACTACCGCATCGGCAAGGCCCTCGACGAGCGGCTCGGCGACCGGGTGCAGGCGCAAGAGCGCTACGAGATGGCGCTCGACCTCGAGCCGGCGCACCTGCCCACCCTGGCCGCCCTGCGCCAGATCGCCATCGACGCCTGCGACTGGGACCGCGCCGTCCGCTACCTCGACCAGGAGCAGCTCCACACCCCCGCCCCCCGCCAGCGCGCCCGCCTGCTCGTCGAGCTCGGCAAGCTGCGCGACGAGATGCTCGGCGAGCACGCCGAGGCCATCCAGGCGTACGAGCTCGCCCTGCAGAGCGACGCCGACAGCGAGGAGGCGGCCATGCCGCTGCTCGACGAGTACGTGCGCGTCGAGCGCTGGGCCGAGGCCGAGCCGCTCGCCGAGCTGCTCGTCAAGAAGTCGCAGAAGCGCGACCGCACCGAGCAGCACCGGCTGCAGAAGACCCTCGCCCGCGTCACCGCCGCGCAGGGCAAGGACGAGCGCGCCCTGCGGGCCTACCAGGACGCCCTCAAGCTCGACCTGACCGATCAGGAGACGATTCGCGGCCTCGCCGAGGTCAACTTCCGGCTCAAAGACTGGGCCGGGGCGACGGCGAACTTCCAGAAGGTGCTCACCGCGCTCGGCGAAGACGAGGTCGAGGAGCGCGCCGAGGTCTACTACAAGCTCGGCCGCATCAAGCGCGAGCAGAACCAGGCGAAGCAGGCCATTCACAACTTCGAGAAGGCCCTCGCCCTGACGCCCGGGCACCGGCCCACGCTCGAGGCGCTCGTCGAGGTCTACACCGACCTCAGGGACTGGAAGCAGGTCGCCGCGCACAAGCGCCAGATCTTGGACAACGTGCTCGAGGGCGACGAGCGCTACAAGCTCTTGCTCGAACTCGCCGACCTCTGGAAGGACAAGGAGAACAACCCGGGCAAGTCGATCGACGCGCTCGAAGAGGCGCGCGACATTCGGCCCGACGACCACGCGCTCTTGCACAAGTTGCTCATGCTCTACCCCCAGACCGAGAACTGGGCGAAGATGATCGACACGGTGCAGGCGCTCGCCGAGCTCGAGACGCAGCCCGAGCGCAAGTCGAAGTACATCTACACGCTGGCGCAGCTCTACCGCGACAAAGAGAACGATCTGAACCGGGCGGTCGACCTCTTCAACGAGGCGCTCGACCTGAACCCGAACCTGCTCGAGGCCTTCGAGCGCATCAACAAGATCCTCACGTCGCAGAAGAACTGGAAGCAGCTCGAGCGCGCCTACCGCAAGATGCTCTTCCGCGTGAAAGATCTGGGCAACGCCGAGCTCGAATACAACCTCTGCCACTCGCTCGGCATCATCTACCGCGACCGGTTGCAAGACCCGGTGCAGGCGATCGAGGCCTTCAAGCTCGCGAAAGAGCGCAAGCCCGCCGAGACGATCGAGAACCAGATCTTGTCCGAGCTCTACGAGCTGATCGAGCGCTTCGACGCCGCGGCCGACGAGCAGCACGAAATTCTCGTCAAAGACCCGATGCGCGTCGAGCCCTACCGCGCGCTCTTCCGGCTCTACCAGCGGCAGCACGCGGTCGACGAGGCCTGGTGCCTCAGCGCGGCGCTCGTCTTCTTGCGCAAGGCGAACGAAGAAGAGTCACAGTTCTTCGAGACCTACCGGCCCCAGGGCATCTTGCCCTTCAAGAGCCAGCTCGCCGAAGAGCACTGGTACCGGTACCTCATTCACGAGAACGTGAACCTCTACATCGGCCGCATCTTCCAGAGCATGGCGCCCTCGGCCCTCGTGGCGAAGGCCGAAGAGCTGCAGCGGCAGAACAAGCCCTCGCCGCTCGAGCCGCGCTTCCGGCAAGACCTGGTCAACTCGACGGTCACCTTCACCAAGACCTTCGCCCGCACCGCCCAGGTGCTCGGCATCGTCGACGTGCCCGACCTCTACGTGCGCAGCGACATGGGCGGGGGCCTCGGCACCGTGCCCGCGCAGCGGCCCGCCGTGCTCGCCGGCCAGTCGGTGCTCACCGGCTTCACCGTGCCCGACCTCTTCTTCATCTGCGGCAAGTACCTCACGCTCTTCCGCGGCGAGTTCTTCATCAAGACGCTCTTCGCCACGCAGACCGAGCTCGAGGTGCTGCTCTACACGGGCATCAAGATCGCCCGCCCCGACTTCCCCCTGCCCGCCGACAAGCAGGCGCAGGTCACCGGCGTCGGCCAGGCGATCGGCAAGCGGATGCAACCCCTTCATTTCGAGGCGCTGCGCCAGGCCGTGAAGGGCTTCTTCGAGCAGGGCGGCAAGGTCAACTTGAAGCGCTGGCTGCAGGGCGTCGACGCGACGGCGAGCCGCGCGGGCCTCGTGCTCTCCGCCGACCTCGAGGTCGCCAAGAAGATCTTGGGCTCCGAGCCGCAGATGCCGGGCGACCTGCCCCCGGCCGACAAGCTCAAAGAGCTGCTCGTCTTCTCGGTGTCGAAGAAGTACTTCGCCCTGCGCAAGACGCTCGGCATCGCCGCCGGCGGGGGCTGAGCGCCGGCCCCGCGGGGGGGCGGGGGCGGCGCGCGGGGGCCGGGCGATCGCCGCCCGGCGGCGTTCGGCAGGGGGGGGCGCGCGGGCCTCGGCGCGCGAAGGGGCGCGGCCTCAGCGCGCGAAGGGGCGCGGCCTCAGCGCGCGAAGGGGCGCGGCCTCAGCGCGCGAAGGGGTTGAGCACCAGGCGCAGCCCGAGGCCGAAGCTGGCGTAGGTACCGGGCTCGTCGATGGGGCCGGGCGAGCGCGCGAGGTAGCGGCCGAGCGTGAACTCGGCGTAGGGGCCGAAGCCGACGAACTTGACCGGGTAGTAGTCGGCGCCGAACGCGATGCGCAGGGCGTCGAGGCCCGTGTAGTCGTACGTGATGGGCGTGCCCGCGGCGTCGGGCATGGTCAGCCGCACGCGCCGCAGGCCGACGCCGGCCGAGAGCCAGGGGTCGAAGGGCACGCCTTCGAGCACGTGGTAGGCGAGCCCGAGGCCGCCGCCGAGCGCGCGGGCCTCGCAGGCGGGGCAGTCGGGCGCGTCGCCGTCGTAGCGGCCGTAGAGGCCGGTGGCCTCGACGGCGGCCGCGCGCGAGATGGGCAGCGCGAGGCGCAGCGAGGGCACGAGCGCGTCGTTGAGCAGCTTCGCCTGCTGGCGCCCGTCTTCGAAGTAGCCGAAGAGGGTCGAGAAGCCGTAGTGGGCGGCGAGCGTGGGCCGGAAGCTTCTCGGGTCGGGCGTCGTCGGGCGCGGCCGGGGCACGTTCGGGTCGTCGTCGGCCCGGGCCGGCGGGCCGGCCGAGGCGAGCGCCAGCCCGAGGGCGGCGGCGACGAGCGTGGGCGGACGGCGGGGCATGGGCCCGCCGTCGTAGCAGGGTCGGCCCGCGCCGGGGAGGGGGGGCCGCCCGAGGCCCCCGCCGGGGGCTCAGAAATAGAAAAAGAGGCCGGCGTTCGCGCCAAAATTGCGGACTCGATAGTCGCCGTCGGCGTTGTCGACCCCGGCGTCGTCGTTGAACGAGCCGGCGATGGGCAGGTCGAGCGAGGGCGTCGCGCTGATGCCGAAGCCGGGGGCGACGGTGAAGATGAAGCCCGGCTCGAGGTTGATGCCGAAGCCCGACGCGGTGCCGAAGTCGTCCTGGCCGATGCTGTAATAGGTCACCCCGCCGCGCAGCCACATGCCGACGATGTCGTTGAAGCGCAGGATGTAGCCGACGCGCGGGCTGAAGGCGAAGAGCGTGGCAGTCTCGTAGTCGTCGTCGTCGAGGGGGCCGTCGATGTCGTCTTCGCCCGAGACCGACGCGTAGCCGATCGAGCCGCCGATCGTCAGGTTGTCGATGACGGCGTAGTCGAAGGTGACGCGCGGGATGGCATACGGGTTGAGCCCCGGGAGCCCGCCGACGGACGCGTTGTTCCACAGCAGGCTGAACTGGGTGCGCGACTGGTTGCGGTCGGGGCCGCCGTTGTCGGGCTCATAATGGCCGTTGTAAAAGTTGAGCCCGAAGAGCCGCTCGACCCCCAGCACGAACTGCCCCTGCGTGCCGAAGCCGCTCGGCCCCTGCGCGAGGGCCGTGGTCGGGAGCATCGTGAGCGCACCACCAAGAAGCGACGCCAGCAACCGTTTCATCGATCACCTCTCACCGCGTTGGAATAGGGGGGGCACTGCTGGGCCCGAAGGTAGTCCAAGCTAGGTGTGGGGAAAAAGGCGCAGGTTCGGCCGGGGCTTCGAAAAAAAGATTTAGCAAGCAACCAGGCCGCACGCAGGCCGAGAGGGTGAGTATGACCGCAAAGAATTCACCCGAGCATCTGACATTGTGCGACTCCGGCGCCGAGCCCCGAGACCCCCCGACGCTGCAAT
This sequence comes from Polyangiaceae bacterium, assembly GCA_035762175.1. GTDB lineage: Bacteria > Myxococcota_A > Polyangia > Polyangiales > Polyangiaceae > DASTPP01. The sequence continues at coordinate 19,379 of DASTPP010000423.1, forward strand.
TGTCGCCCGAGCCGCCCTCACCCGTCTGGTTGGTCGAAGTCAGCGACGAGGTGGGCACGCGGCGCTGGCCGATCGAAGAGGGCGAGCGGTTGCTCTTCGGCACCGGGCCCGCGGCCGACGTCCGCCTGAGCGATCCGCTCGTTTCGGGGCAACACGGGCGGCTCTCAGTCGAGCGGGGCGCGCTCTGGGTCGAAGACGTGGGCTCGCTCAACGGCACCTTCGCCGCCGGCGGCGTGCGCGTGGTGGGGCGGGCCCGGGTCGAGCCGAACGGGTGCTTTCTGGCGGGCCGCTCGGTGATCACGGCGCAGCCCTTCCGTGACGAGGGCGAGGGGGCGCTCGCGGAGGCGCCGCTCGAGGGGCTCATCGGCGAGTCGCTGGCGATGCGCCGGGTGGCGGGGCTGGTGCGGCGGCTCGCGCCCTTGCGCGCGCCGGTGCTGGTGCAGGGCGAGACGGGCACGGGCAAAGAGCTGGTGGCGCAGTCGCTGCACCGGCTGGGGCCGCGGCGCGCCGCGCCGCTCGTCGCGCTGAACGCGGCGGCGCTGACGGGCGAGTTGGTCGACTCCGAGCTCTTCGGGCACGAGAAGGGGGCCTTCACGGGCGCCGTCGCGGCGAGCTCGGGCGCGTTCGAGGCGGCGCGCGGGGGCACGCTCTTTCTCGACGAGATCGCCGAGCTCGCCCCCGTCGGGCAGGCGAAGCTCTTGCGCGCGCTCGAGAGCGGCGAGGTGCGCGCGGTCGGCTCGACGCGGCCGAAGCGCGTCGACGTGCGGGTGGTGGCCGCGAGCTGGGCGCCGCTCGGGGCGCTGGTGCGGCGGGGGGCGTTCCGCGAAGACTTGTTCCACCGCATCGCCGTCTTCAGCGTCGCCCTGCCCCCGCTGCGCGAGCGCCGCGCGGACGTGCCCGCGCTCGCGCGCGCCTTCGTGCGCCAGGCCGAGTCCGAGATGGGCCGCCGCTTCGAGCTGAGCCCCTCGGCGCTCTCGCGGCTCGTCGCCCACCGCTGGCCCGGCAACGTGCGCGAGCTGCGGGCGGCGGTGCTGCGGGCGGCGCTGCGCGCGGGGGACGGGCGCATCGGCGCGCGCGAGGTGCACGCGGCGCTCGGCGAGGCGGGCGGGTCCGAACCGGCGGCCGAGCCGACGAAGCTCGAGCGGCGCTCGCAGGTCCGGGCGGTGCTCGCGGCCCACCGAGGCAGCGTCAGCGCCACGGCGCGCGAGCTCGGCATCGCCCGCTCGACCGTGCGCGCCTGGCTGGGCCGCTGAGCCTCCGGCGCCGCCGCGCCGAGCCACGAAGGCGGGGCCCTGCCGGGCCCGCCGACGCGCCGGGCCACGAAGGCGCCGCGCCGAGCCCGCCGGCGCGCCCGGTCACGAGGGCGGGCCCCGCCGAGCCCGCCGGCGCGGTCGCGGCGAGCTCGCACAAGTCGGCGCTCGCAAAGGCCGCCCGAGGCGTGGCAAAAGGGCGTTCGAACCCGGACGCAGCATGCCCGACGCGCCCAAGGCCTCCGACCCGCCCCCGCCGCCAGAGCCTCGAGGCCCCGCCGCGCCCCAGGCCCCCGAAGCGCGGGGGCGCCCCTCGGGCCCCGCCCTCGCGATCGGCCTCGCCGTGGCGGCGCTGGCTGCCGCGGCCGCTTGGTCGCTGCGGTCTCGCCCGCCGCCGCCCGCCGCGGGCGCGGCGGCGAGCCCTTCGGCGCCGGCGTCGGCGAGCACACCGGCGGCGCCCCGCTTCGCGCCGCCCTTCGCCGCGGCCTTGCGCGCGGGCGGTGCGGTCTTCGTGGCCGGGCGCCGGCGTGGCGCGGGGGGGCTCTTGCTCGGCTCGTACGATCTCGAGGGGCGGGCGGCGGTCGAGCTCGAGCGCGCGATCGAGCCGGCGTCGGGGCGGGTGGCCGAGCTCGACGCCTTCGCGTCGCCCGGCGGCTTCGTCGTGTCGGTCGAGGGCGAAGGGGGGCAGCGGCAATGGCTGCGCGCGGCCTCGCCCGAGCGGCTCGCCGACGCCGCCTGGGAGGCGACCGAGCCCTCGGCCTGCGCGACCGGCCGCGAGGTCGTCTCGCTCGCGCGGGCCCCCGAGGGCTTGCAGGCGCGGGTCGCGCCGATCGGCGGCGGCGCCCCGTCCGACGCCGGCGCGCCGCTCGCCGGCAACGCCGCGTCGCTGCTCTGCGGCCGGACGCGCGCCTACGTGCTCGTCGAGCGCGAGAACGATCGCGTCGCGCGCGCGCTCGGGCCGGCGCCCCTCGACGTGAGCCTCGGCGCCGAGCGAGAGCAGGACGAGCCCGAGCAGTCGTTCGCCGCCTACGTCGCGGGCGACGAGCTCGTGGCGGTGCGGCTCGGGGCCAAGAGCGGGCTGCGCTTTCGGTCCTGGGACGGCGCCGCGCGCGAGGCCGGCCCCTGGGTGCGCGCCGACTTGCCGCCGGGCGACGACGTGACGATCGAGCTCGCGCTCGCGGCGGGCGACGCGCTCGCGCTCGTGACCACGCGCTCGGTCGAGCCCTCGCGGCCCTGCCCCGACGAGTCGGGCGACGTCGTGGCCGAGCTGTCGATCGTGCGGCGCTCGGACGGCGTCGCGCGGCGCGCGGGCGACCGCCTCGAGACCTGGCGCTGCGGCGCCGAGCCCGGGCCCTTCTGGGGCGGCACGCCCGGCGGGCGCTTCGTGGTCGCCTGGCCGCGGGGCGTCGACAGCGCGTGCGCGAAGCTCGGGGCGCGCTACGGCGGCCTGACGGTCGCGTCGGCGGGGGTCGAGGGCAAGGGCGCGCCGCGCGTCGAGCGCCTCGGCGCGCCGGCCGAGGCCATCGAAGACGCGGGCTGCGACGACGAGCGCTGCGTGGCGGTCGCCCTCGGGCGCGGCGAGCCGGGCGCTTGCGTCGGGGCCGACGACGAGCGCGCCGGCGCCCCGCGTGTTCTCGTCTACGCGGGCGCGAAGGGCGCGAGCGAAGCGGCGCCCTAGTACCTGACCGCGCTTAGCAAGCGCGGCCGACGGCTAGAAGGTGCCGCCGAAGCCGACGCCGGCGGCGCCGGGCCCGAGCACGGGGCTCAGGCGCAGCTGCGCGCGGGCGGGCTGGGGCGCGCCGCGGACGCGGCCGGTGGTGGACGCTTCGGTCTTGGGGGTGGACAAGAAATAGCCGACGGTCAGCGTCACCAGGCCCACGCCGGCGGCCGCGAGGCCGACGGTGGCGAGGGTGCGCTGGCTCTTGTTCGAGTCGAGCTCTTTCTGCAGGGCGTCGCAGTCGGACGCGAAGCCGGCGGCCGGCGGGTCGGCGCAGGGGTTGTCTTTGCGGTCGCCCAGGCCGGCGGTCTCGGCCCGGCCCTCGATGTCGGACGCGAGCTTCTCGGCCTCCGTCTTCGAGCCGCGGGCCTGGAGCCCGAAGAAGCCCCCGACGCCGAGGCCGGCGACGAAGAGGCCCGAGCCGATGAGGCCGACGGGCGTGCCGACCGCCCACGAAAAGAACGAGGGCTTCTGCCCGTCGCCGGCGGCGCCGTCGTTGACCGGGGGCGGCGTCGTCGCGGCCGGGGGCGGCGGGGGCGGCGGCTTCGAGGTGTCGGTCGCGGGCGGCGGCGGGGGCGTCTCGGCCGCGGTCGGCGGGGGCGGCGGCGGGGGCGTCGCCTCTTTGATGATGCCGAAGCGCAGATCGACCGGGACGATGTGGCCGGCCGGGGCGTTGACGCTGCGGGTGAGGGTGCGCGCGCCCAAGCGCGCCTCGACCAGGTGGTTGCCCGGCATGACGTCGACGGCCTCGGGCAGGGGCGAGACGCCGACGCGCACCTCGTCGATGACCACCTCGGCGTCGGGCGCGTCGACCCGCACTTGCACGCGGCCGAGCTTCAAGCGCGCCTCGGCGAGGCCCCGCTCGGCCTCGACCCGCTTCGGGTGGGTCGACGTCGCCGGGTCGCGCAAGAAGTCACGGAAGTGCCGCGACGCCTCGAGCGGCTGCCCCCCGGCGACCTCGCACTGCGCGAGGTTCAGCAAGATGTCAGGGTGCTTCTTGAGGGCGTACGCCTGCAAGAATGCCGTGCGCGCGAGGTCGTACTTCTTCTCGTCGAAGAGCCGGACGCCCTCTTGAAAGCGCTTGCGCGCCTCGGCGGTCGAGGCATCTTGCGCGAGCGCGACGGGTACGCCGGGGGACCCGGGCGACCAGGGGCTGAGCAAAAGGCCTGGGGCCAAGGCGGCGACGATGACAATCGTGCGAGCGCGAGCGTTCATGCAAACCTTGAGGTGGACGCGAACGGCCGGGTGCGAGTCACGCGGGCCCGAGCGTCAAAACGGAGCGTCACGCACGATGTTGCCGTTGTTCGGCTTCGCGGCCGCCGGCTTCGGCGGCTCGTGCGCGGGTTTGGGGGGTGGGGGCGGGGCCGCCGGCCGTGGCGCCGGCCTTGCGACCACCACGCGCGGCTTCGGCTCTTCGACGTGGCGCGCGGCGGCCGCCTTGGTCTCGTGCCCGGCCTCGGGCGCCGGCTCGGCCGCCGCCGCCTTCTCGGCCGCCGCGGCCTTCTCGGCCGCCGCCTTCTCGGCCGCCGCCTTCTCGGTCGCCGCCTTCTCGGTCGCCGCCTTCTCGGCCGCCGCGGTCTTCTCGGCCGCCGCGGTCTTCTCGGCCGCCGCCTTCTCGGCCGCCGCCGTCTTTTCGGCCTCGGCCTTCTCGGCCGTGGCCGTCTCGGCCGCCTGCGTCGTCTCGGAAGAGCTCGTCTCGTTCGACGAGCTCGACGAGCCGCCCGACACGGCGATGAGCACGCCGACCCCGAGCGCGCCGGCGAGCCCCACGCCGACCACCCAGACGAGGCGGTTGCGGGGCGGACGCACGATGCGCAACTCTTCGGGCGACGGATCGCGCGCCGAGACCTGCTCGACGAATTGCGGCGGCGGCGCCGGCAGCTTCATCGTCTGCGCCGACACGCCCATGCCCCCGTGAGGCCGGCCCATGTTCGAGGGCGGGGGCGGCCCGAAGCCCATCGCCATCGGCGGCGCCTGCTGGGGCGACGAGTGCGGCGCGACCGCCCCGGGCGAAGTCTTCAACGCTTCGGGCGAAAGGAAAGCAGGCAGCGGCGGCGAGGGCCGCGGCGGCGGCGGGAAGGGCACGTTGGCCGCGGCGCCCCCAAAGCCGGCGTCGGCGGGAGATTCATCGTCCCAGATCGGTCGGAACCGGGCGGCGACCGCTTCGGCCTGCGCCACGTCCAAGTGCGGAGGTGCCGCCGGTAGGGCATTGGGCGGCTGTTGGGTGTTGGGTCGGGAAGAGGACATTGAACTCCCACGCTGCGGGTCGCCGCGCTCCAAGGTAGCACCGTCGCTGCCTCACCCGCAACGACGGCCTACCCCGTGCATTCGGTCTCGGCCGGGGCTTCTTTTTCGCCCCGCGCGGCCTTCGGTCTCGGCCAGGCTGAGCTTGATGCCCCGCCACGGCGGCCCGATCACGCGCCCAACGCGCGAGGCCGCGCGCCCCCATTTTCCAGGAGCGCGCGGCGTCGATTTCGTCCGCGCTGGCGGGATATTTGTACGCTAGCTAGAAAGCCCGGCCTCGCGCGCCGCAGGCCCCGGCTTGGCCACGAGCGCGGCGGTGCCCCGGCTCAGCGGCGCGCGCCGCTGACGCAGTCGAGGCCGGTCAGCCTCAGGGGCTGGCCGCCCGTCTGCACCTGCTGGATGCCCTTCGATTCGCCGGTCTGCGCGTCGAAGACGAGGAAGCCGTCGACGTTCGAGAAGTAGCCGCTGTTGATGAGCAGCCGCCCGTCGTCCAGCACGTCCATCGCCCAAACCCAGTCGTCGAAGCCCTGCAAGTTGACCTGCGAGAGCGCCCCGCCCGGCTCGATCGGGGCGGTCTCGATGGAGGGCGTCGAGTGCCAGGCGGCGTACGCCCGGCCGCCGTTGGTCGCGATGCGCGTGGCGTAGGGCGTGATGTCGAAGGTCTGCTGCGGCCGGCCGAGCTGCGCCGCCTCGAACGAGTCGAAGTGCCAGAGGCCCCCGCCCTCCGGCGCGCTCAGCCCGTTCAGGACGAGGATGCCGCCCTGGTGGCTGGTGGCCGCGTCGCACGGCAGGTCGGCCGTCTCGACCGAGCCGTCGCGCACCGAGATGCGGTAGAGCTGGTTCTCGGGGAAGTTGCACGCGTAGGCGTACTCGCCCACCCAGCCGAGCGAGGCGACGCTGGAGGTGTCG
>DASTPP010000424.1:0-3205 GCA_035762175.1 Polyangiaceae bacterium
CCGGCGCCTGGTCGCCTACGTCTGCGCCCCGCCCGGACGCCCCGCCCCCGAGCCCGACGCCCTGCGCCGCGCCCTGGCGCGCCGGCTGCCCGCCTACATGCGCCCCGCGCACCTGCTCGTGCTCGACGCCCTGCCGCTCACCCCGGGCGGGAAGCTCGACCGAAGCGCCCTGCCCCCGCCCGCCCGGCCGGCCCGCTCGGCGGGCCCGCCGCGTACGCCGACCGAAGAGCTCATCGCCGGCGCCTGGGCCGAGCTGCTCGGGGTCGAGCGGCCCGACCGCGCCGACGACTTCTTCGAGCTCGGAGGCCACTCGCTGCTCGCCGCCCGGGTGCTCGCGCGCGTACGCGCCGCCTTCGGCGTCGAGCTCTCGCCGCACGATCTGTTCGAGGCCCCCGCGCTCGAGGCCTTCGCCCGCCGCGTCGACGCGGCCGTCGCCGCCGGCGCCGAGCCCGCGCCTCCGCCCGGCCCGGCCCGTCGCGACGGGCCGCTGCCGCTGTCGTTCGCACAGCGGCGGCTCTGGTTTCTCGACCGCTTCGAGCCAGGGGCCGTCACGTACAACGTGCCGGCCGCGCTCCGGCTCGAGGGCCAGCTCGACGTCGAAGCCCTCGAGCGCGCGCTCGCCGAGATCGTGCGAAGGCACGAGGCGCTGCGCACGACCTTCGGCGAGCGCGACGGCGAGCCCTACCAAGCGCCGAACGGCGCGCCCGACGCGCGCCTTCGCGTCGTCGATCTCGAGGGCGGAGGCGCGGCGGCGCTCGCGCGCCTCGCCGAAGACGAGGCCTGGCGCCCCTTCGATCTCGATCGCGGGCCGCTCGTGCGCGCGACGCTGGCGCGCTCGAACGGCCTCGAGCACACCCTCTTCTGGACGGCGCACCACATCGTCTGCGACGCCTGGTCGATCGCGGTGCTCACGCGCGAGGTCGCGGCGCTCTACGGCGCCTTCCGCGAGGGGCGCCCTTCGCCGCTCGCCCCGCTGCCCCTGCAGTACGTCGACTACGCCGCCTGGCAGCGCGCGTGGCTCGCGGGCGAGGCGCTCGAGCGGCGCCTGGCCTACTGGCGCGATCGGCTCGAGGGCGCGCCCGTCGAGCTCGCCCTGCCGGCCGACCGGCCCCGGCCCGCCGGGCCGACGTCGCGGGGCGCCGCGCTACCCTTCGCCCTGCCCCCGACGCTGACCGAGGCCTTGCGGGCGCTCGGCCGGCGCGAGGGGGCCACGCTCTTCATGGTGCTGCTGGCCGGCCTGAAGGCGCTGCTCTTTCGCCTCACGGGCGAGGGCGACCTGTGCGTGGCGACCCCGATCGCCGGCCGCGACCGCCCCGAATTCGAGGGGCTCGTCGGCTTCTTCGTCAACACGCTCGTGGTGCGCACGCGCTTCGACGGCGGCGCGAGCTTTCGCGCGCTGCTCGGGCGCGTGCGCGAGGCGTCGCTCGGCGCCCACGCCCACGCCGACCTGCCCTTCGAGAAGCTCGTCGAGGCGCTGAACCCGCCGCGCCGCCCCGGCCGCGCGCCCTTCGCGCAGGTCGCCCTCTCGCTGCAGAACACGCCGCCGCCCGCGCTCGATCTGCCGGGCTTGCGCCTGACCCCGCTCACCGTCGAAGCGCGCGCCGCCAAGTTCGACCTCACCCTCTCGCTGGTCGAAACGCCCGGGGGCCTCGAAGGCTCGCTCGAGTACGCCACCGACCTCTTCGACGCCGCGACCGTCGAGCGCATGGCGGGGCACCTCGGCGCCTTGCTCGCTGCCGCCGCGGCCGACCCCGATCGCCGCCTCGACGCCCTGCCGCTCGAACCCGCCGCCGGGGCCGAAGGGGCGACGAACGCCTTCGCCACGGGGGCCGAGGCGGGACCCTGCCTGCGCACGCTCTTCGAGGCCCAGGCGGCCCGCACGCCCGGGGCGACGGCGCTCTCGTTCGGCGGCGCGACGACGACCTACCGCGAACTCGACGAACGGGCCGGGCGCCTGGCCGAACGGCTGCGAGCGCTCGGCGCGGGCCCCGAAGTGCGCGTGGGCATCTGCCTCGGGCGGTCGGCCGACGCGACCGTCGCGATCGTGGCCGCCATCAAGGCCGGCGCGGCCTACGTGCCGCTCGACCCCGATTACCCGGCCGAGCGCCTGACGTTCATGGCGTCCGACGCCCGCCTCGCCCTGGTGCTCACGCGCCGCGCCCTCGCCGATTCGATGCGCGGCCTCGGCGTGCCGATCGCCCTCATCGACGGGCCGGCCGACGCGCCCGGGCCCGCGCGCCGGGGCCCGGCGATCGCCGCCGAGCCCGCCGGGCGCCTCGCGTACGTGATCTATACCTCGGGCTCGACGGGCCGCCCCAAGGGCGTCGCGGTCGAGCACCGTTCGGTGGTCGGCCTCGTCGTCGGCACCGATTACGTCTGCATCGGGCCCGACGATCGAATCGCCCACGCGTCGAGCCTGTCGTTCGACGCGGCCACCTTCGAGATCTGGGGCGCCCTGCTCAACGGCGCGCGCCTCGTCGGCATCGACCGCGAGGTCGCGCTCTCGCCGCCCGCGCTCGCCCGCGCCTTGCGCGGCGAGGGCGTCTCGGTCGCGTTCCTCACCACGGCGCTTTTCAACCGGATCGTGCGCGACGTGCCCGACGCCTTCGCGTCGTTGCGCGCGCTGCTCTTCGGCGGCGAGGCGGTCGACCCGGGCGCCGTGCGGGCGGCGCTCGAGGCCGGACCGCCCCGGCGGCTGCTGCACGTCTACGGCCCGACCGAGGCGACGACCTTCGCCACCTGGCACGAAGTCGCCGCCGTGCCGCCCGGCGCGGCCACCCTGCCCGTCGGGCGGGCCATCGCCGGCGCGCGCGCCCATGTGCTCGACGCCGAGCTCGCGCCCGTGCCACCCGGAATCGTCGGCGATCTCTACGTCGGCGGCGCCGGCGTCGCGCGCGGCTACCTCGGCCGGCCCGGCCTGACGGCCGAGCGCTTCGTGCCCGACCCGTTTTCTTCGCAGCCCGGCGCGCGCCTCTACCAGACCGGCGACCGGGCGCGCCGCCGCGCCGACGGCGCCATCGAGTTCGTCGGCCGCGCCGACGGCCAAGTCAAGGTGCGGGGCTTTCGCGTCGAGCTCGGCGAGATCGAGGCGGCCCTCCGCGCCGAGCCCTCGGTCGCCCACGCCGCCGCCCTCGTGCGCGAAGACGCCCCCGGCGACCGGCGCCTGGTCGCCTACGTCTGCGCCCCGCCCGGACGCCCCGCCCCC
>DASTPP010000425.1:0-15214 GCA_035762175.1 Polyangiaceae bacterium
TTTTGAGCGCGAGGCCGATTCACGTAGGCCACGGCGAAACAACGCAGCCGGCGGCCGGCCCCGCGCGCCTTGGCCCATGCCCGACAACGGGGAGCGCTCGCCTCCGTGCCAAACCGGCGGCCTTGGCGGCGCTTTCCGGCCGCAGCGCCGGCTTGACCGGCCCGCTGTCGGGCGCTCCCCGCTTTAGCACGACGGCGGCAGGGGCGGGCCGAGGCGGACGGCTGCCCGCCGTCCTTCGGGGCGGGACGCTCGCCCCGCTCGTCCCTCGAGCCACCCCCTCGAACGCGCGCCGGACGCGCCCATCGCGGGCGACGCTGCCAAGCAGGCGTGGGCGCACGAAATTCTTAGGGCAGCAGCGCCGGGCTCAGCAATTCGGCGCCATGATGTTGGGGCGAGGCTGAATAAGGTTTCGGCCTTAGCGTGCCTTTCGCGTTCCGTCGGTTGACGCCGCCGGCTGACCCTCGCACCCGCCCGCGGCCCGCAGCCTGAAGCCGCGCTCGGCGTAGATCATGCGGTCGTTTGCGATGACCACAACCCTCGCTACGCCGAGCACCCAGAAGGAGCGTCGGGACGCGCTCGGAGGCGAGCGCGCCGACGGCCAGCGACGGGCGTCGTCGAACCTTCGCCGGCGCCCGGGCCCCGCGGCCCGGGGGGCGCGTTAAGCCGGCCCGCTTCTTCGCCTCTCGGAGGCGCGGGACGTCGAAGTCGGCCGCCTCGTCGGCGGGCGCGACCCGGGCGGCCTTGCGGAAGGTGCCCGAGCCGGCGGGGGCCTCGGCGCGGGGCGCGTGCGCCTTGGCGTAGCGCAAGAGCTCGTGCGTCCAAGCTTCGAAGAGGGCGAAGACCTCGTCGGCGAGCGCCCGGCAGCGCGCGTTCTGCGCCGGCGAGAGCTTGATGCGCGCGAGCTCGGCGTGGTCGGCGCCCATCGTGTGGCCCGACTCGAGGTTGAAGTGAAAGCTGCCGCAGTAGCGAAGCTGCTGCCCGAGCCGCCGCTCGAGCACCTCGGCGGGCGCGAGCATCGCCCCGAACAAGACGTTGCCGGTCTCTTCGATCGCCTCGATGATGACGAGCCGCTCGACCCCCGTCGTGCCCTTGATGAGCCCCGTCAGCCCCGCCATCAGGCGCCGGTTCTGCTCGGTCTCTTCGCCCCAAAGGAAGTTCATCCAGTCGGTGGGGGGGGCGAGCTCGTCGAACCCGAGCTTCGCGAAGTCTTCGAGGTACCAGTGCCAGTGGTGGTCGTCTTCGCGCGTGTGGGCGTTGACCATCTCCTGGTAGACGTCGGCCGCGGGCTCTTCGCGCAGCACGAACTTGTTCAGGTCGCCGAAGCTCAAAATGAAATGCGCCATGCACGGGTAGAACGCGAGCCGGTCGCGCGGGTCGAGCCGCTCGTCGCGCAGCCACTCGAAGAGGGGCAACTTGGCATAGGCCCGCTTCTGCTGGAAAATGTGCCGAAGTACCTCTTTCATCGACTGTCTCCCTACGCTTTCGGCGGCCGCGTCTCTCGGCCCGTGACCCGCCCCGTTCGAACCGGCGGCACGCTACGCGTGCCGCCTTCGTTCCGACCGGAGCTAGGCGCTGCCGTCGCCCGCACATTATGACTTAAGCATGCCTTCGGGCCCCCGTAAACGAAATAAAAACGCCGCCAGCAGCCGAATTGTCTTCGGCCAGCGGCCGGTACGCTGTCGTAGTCACGGCGACGTAGGAGCCACACCGCCCCGCCCCCGGGCGCCCGTGCCCCGCGCCCGGGCGGCGCCAAGCCCCCGACTTTCTTGGCGAAACCCAGGCCCCCCCCCCTCGGCCCCCGGGCCCCGCGCCGCCGCACACCACGAGCTGACCGCGAAATTTTTAGTAAGCCCGCCAGACCACCCCGCGACCATCCGCCAGCGCCCGCACCACATTATCGAGCGACCGGCGGCACGTCGCGATTCGCACCTCCTTACGATCTCGCGGGTCGCCCCTGACACCATCGCGCCGAAGCCTCCCCGGCGCGCCCCAGATCGCTTTGGCACGGCCGCAGGCCGCGTGTTCTCGCCGCAGCCTTCTTCTGGTGGGCCTCGCCCCCAACGCCTCGCCTGAGGCTGTGCCAGAGCAACACCGCGCGCGCTCGGGCACCCGCCTTGCCTTTCGCCCTATCTCGACGAACGCGTACCCAGTCGATCCATACAGCGTCGGCGGCGTTTTTTTGCAGAAGACCACCTTCTGTAGGCGCCACGCACCGAGCCGCGCCGACGGCCGTACCCGGGCCACCTGACGCCAAGCTCGGGAGGGCGGACCGCGGCCTCGTTTGATTCGGCCGACGTCAGCTTCGCCCCCCCGTCGGAGGCGCACGACAGAAAAAGAAACGCCGCTCACAAAGTTGGCGGAGGCTCCCGAAACGCGCGCTAACAACAAGCATCACCCGCCCCTTTCTTCTCGGCATTCGGCGGCCATTTTCAGCGACAGCGGAACAAAGGGCGGTACGGCGTCTGGGCCGACGCGAGCGAGCCGACCCGGCGCGCGCGGGCGACCGGATCCACGACGGTTGGATTGCCTATCCTTGCCTATCCTTGGGCGAGAGGCGCGCCGACCCGTGCCCCGGCTGATCGAGCCGGCGCCAGAGAATGGTCGCGCCCGGCAAAGGCGCGGCACCGTCGCCGGCGACAAAGGCGGGGCGCGCGTGGACGAGGGCGCGCAAGCGTTGCGAAGGGTCGGGGGTGGCCATGGTGCCATGGTAGCCGATGACCATCGCCCCGCGGCTGCGAGCACCAGCGCGGGCGGCGGCCGGCACGAAACGGTAGAAGCACCCGGCCCGACCGAGCCGCCCCCGCACACGCCCGGGCCGTGTGGCTACTCGGCCACGATCTGAATGTTGTAACGAACATCGCCGCTCTCGGTCTCGCGGACCCAGCGCGCGACGTCGCCGACCAACCCCGTCAAAGGGTACAAACCGCGCCCGACCCGCGCCACCTCGGCGTCGCGGGCCGCGATGACCGCGTCGCGCTCGCCGGGCGGCGTCGCGACGAGACGCTCGGCGAGCGCCCAGGCGAGATCGCGGGCGACGTCCATGCCGAAGTCGAAGAGTTTGTCTTCGAGCGAGGGCGCAAAGTCTTCGATTCGCTTGAGGCGCGGCGCGATCTGGCCGAGCTCGTCTTCGACCACGACGACCAAGCGCGCGAGCACGTCGTTGATGCGCTTGAAGTCGGGCCAGAGCGCCTTCAGGCCCTCGGGCGTCTGGGCGATCGCGGCCGCCGCGATGCCCAGATCAACGTTGATGTGGGCGTTCATGCCCAGCAAAAGGTGCTGCACGACGAGCGGCCCGGGGTCGTCGAGCCGCTCGAACGCCACGCGCCAGCTCTCGGCCCGCGCGCCGGCCCCGCCAGGGCGGTACGCGCCCCACGCGGCGAGAAACCGGTTGGCGAAGACGACGTCGAGCCGCTCGAGCCTCGCGTTGTCTTCGAACACGTTGCCCGCGACGATGGCGCGCCGCACGTTGGTCGTCACGCGCTCGTAGAGGGCGACGAAATAACCGATACGCCCGCCGGCACGCAGCGCATCGTCGAGGATCTCGTTCAGCCAGTCGATGACCCCGTCGATGGTCTGCGGCAAGGGATCGTTCGCCGTCATGGCGCTCACGTCGCGGCCGCGGCCGCGCCCGCCGAACAGGGTACGCCACGCTCGACGCCGCGCAACGACGATCGCCGGTTTTCGTGCCGGCGCGTGACGCGACAAAGAGCGCTCCGTGAGGTGTGCCAGTTGTGCGGGGAAAGGGCTCGTAGCTCGAAGCGGGCGAGCCAGAGCGCCAAGCTCACGCGTGGGGGCCGCCCGGAGTGCGCTTTCAACGTCGGGCGGCCATCGACAAGGTCCCCTCCCAGCCCCCGCCAAGAGATACGCTACCGCCATTCGGGCTCGTCACCCAGAGTTGCCCCCCTTGGACCGCATAGATGAAGCCATCTCGAAAGGTCATGGCTTCCGTGCCGCTCCAGCCGTACCCTTCGATCATGGTGGTGACGCCGGAGGCTACCCGATACCTCCACAGCGCGTCGCCCTGAGCGATGAAAAGATAGCCGTTGCCGAATGTCATCGCCTCCGTCCCCTCCCAGCCGGACCCGAGCGAGACGACGGCGCCGTTGTTGGCGTTCACGGCCCAGAGCGACCCGCCCTGAACGCCGAACACGTACGGAACGCTGACCGAGACGAACGAAACGAGCCCGGCGGTGAGCGCTTCGGTGCCCGCCCAGCTCGCGCCGAAATGAACCGTGTCGCCGGTGAGACCGTTCGTTTTCCAGAGCTCCCCGCCCTGGACGGTGTAGACGAAGTTGGACAGCGCGGCCATGGCCTCGCTTCCTTGCCACCCCGAGCCCAGCGAGACGTAGCCGCCGGGGCCGCTGTTGGGGTCAGGGTTTATTCTGTAAAAATGATCGCTCAGTACGCCATAAATGTACCCCCCCGTGGAGGCCATGACATTCATGTAGGGCTGGTCGGGGTTGAGCGCGTAATGGGCGGCGGTCTGACTGTCGACCGCCCACAGGGCGTTGCCTTGCGCGATGTATAGCTCTTCGATGACCTTCGCGTTGATCTCCGCCATGGGCTCTCGGCCCGACGAATCTACGCCGGGCTCGACGTCGGCCGGCGCGCGAGCAGCCGCACCCGGGTACTTGAACCCCTCGCGCCCCGGTGGCACGCCCTGCGCCTCGGCGAGGTCGCCGTCGGCGCTCGGGGCGACGTCGCCGTCCGGCCGTCCGGCGCAGGCCCCCGGGCCCAGGGGCAAAACGGCGGCAAGGCAGAGCGTAAAGGCAAAGGCGTGGGCGAGGTTTTTCGCGCTCATTTCACATCCTCCGGTCGTTCGGGTTTGGCCTACGTTGTAACCTGATGGAGTCGTGCCCCCCGCCACCTGCCTCGGCGTAGAAGCTGGCCCCCGGCGCGCGGGGCACCCCCGCGCCGGGGACCGTCAGACCGCCGGGCCCGTCACGGACAGAGAAAGCGCGCCCGATAGTTCTGGCAGGAGCCGTCGGGTTGCTCGGTGTTCTGGCAGATGCCGCCCCAGGTCGAGCCGTTGATTCGCACCTCGCAGCTGTACACTTCGCCGGCGTTCGTCCAGTCGACGCCCGCGAGGGTCTGGCATTGGATGGCCAGGGGGTTCGAGCAGACCTGGCCGGCGTTGATGAAATCGCCGAGCGTCTCCCAGTCGCCAACGCCGCTCGGCCCATCGCGGTTCAGCCAGGGCGTCCAGGTGCCCGAGGTGGGCGCCGGGCCATAGAGCGAGGCGGCGCCTTGCCGGTCGGTCGCGGTCAACGCCAGATCGCCCGTCTGGCTGCCGTTGCACTGCGGGTAGTGCATGACCGAAGCGCTGTCGTAGCCCGTCAGCGGCCGCCAGGCGTTGTCTTCGAAGCAGACGCCGGCCTCGGGTCGAATATGCTCGTGGCGGAAGCCGAGGGCGTGGCCGAGCTCGTGGCGCAAGACGCCGGTTAGCGTCCAGGGCGCGATGTTATCGAAGGCGGTCGGGTCGATGAGAATGTTGCGCTGCGAGCGCGGGCTGCTCGGGAAGAAGGCACGGGCGAGAAACTCGCCGCCCGAATTGACGAGGTTGACGTCGAAGACGACGCCGGCGGTGGCCGCGTTGCAGTTGCCGTCGAGCGCCGTGACGTGCGCGAAGTTGACCCGGGCCGAGGCCTCCCAGTCGACGGTCGCGCGGTTCATCGCGGTAATGACGGCCGCGCGCTGTGCCGGGCTGAAGGTTTTGCCGACACAGTAGGTCAGGTTCATGACCTGGGCAGGGTCCCAACGGTCGTCGACGCCGTTGACGCGGTTGACGACGAGCGCGTCATCGGTCTTGCCGCAGGCGACCGAGTAGAAGCCGCGCAGATCCTCCTCGGAGGCGACCGGCGTGTCACCGTTGACGATGGCGACGCCCTGGGGGTCGACGTAAACGTACCTGGCCTTGAACTCTTCGAACGAACCGCAGCCCTCGCCGGACGCGGGGCCCCCCTCGTCGGGGCCGGTGACGTCCGGGCCACAAGCCGCCAAGAGCGCAGCCGCGCCCCAGACCCGCAACGAACGCGTGACGAAGTGACAAAGTCGAGCATTGCGCATCGTCGTCCTCCTGACACTGTGAAATGGGTGAAACGCGGCGGGCCCGCCCGCTACCCCCCTCGGGCTCCCTTCGCGTCCAGCGGGGTACCGAGCCGAGCGGCCTCTCGGCCCCGCCCCACGCGGGCGTGATGGGCCGAGTCGGCCATGCAGAAAGCGGGTCGCGTGCGCCGGGCCGTACACGACTTTCACCCCGCCGCGATCGAGGCGGAAGCCAGTAAGCCCACCGCACTCAGCCCCCTCTGCAATCAGCGCACCAACCGAATGCGGCCGCCGTAGCGGCCAAGGCAGCGACCGGCGATGCCGACGCCCGCGCGAGCCGCACCGCCCGCCTTGTCGCCGCCCGGCACGGGGCGCGGTCGAACCAGCGAGGCGACTTCCCGGCGTACGACCTCGGCCCCCACGCCCGTCCGGGCATACTTGCCGGACGGGGTCGGCCACCCTGCGCCCCAAGGGCGGACGAATCGCTCCACGCGCGCGGGCCTCGGGACGACCTTCATGCGGTGGCCGCGAGCGTCGCCGAGCTGGCCGAGGTGCGCGCGCGGGGGCGAGCTGCGGGGCAGGGCCCAGGGGTGGCACGAGGTCAGGGAAGGGCGGCGCCGCGAGGGCAAAGAGGAGCGCCGCCGCGAGGGCACTGACATCTTAAAGGCCCGGCTAACTGGACCGGTGTGGGGGTCAGCCGGTCTTCCGTCGTGCCGTCGCCAAGCTGGCCATGGAAGTTGCTCCCCCAGCAACGGGGTTCGCCGCTGTCAAGTATGGCGCAGTTGTGCCAGCTACCGAGCGAGATCTCCTGCACACCCTCAAGTGGCAGCCCCCCGGGCGACTGCAACACCGGCGCGGGGGTGGGCCGGCTTGTCGTCGTGCTGTCGCCCAGTTGGCCATCGCTGTTCCACCCCCAGCAGAGGACCTTCCCCCCCCTGACCAGGGTGCAGCTGTGGCCGGAACCGAGGCCGAGCGCCTGCACACCCTCAAGTGGCAGCCCCCCGGGCGACTGCAACACCGGCGCGGGGGTGGGCCGGCTTGTCGTCGTGCCGTCGCCCAGCTGGCCATCGCTGTTCCACCCCCAGCAGAGAACCTTCCCCCCCCTGACCAGGGCGCAGCTGTGGACATAACCGAGCCTGAGCGCCTGTACGCCCGTCAGCGGCAGGCCCCCGGGCGATTGCAGCACTGGCCCGGGGGTGGGCCGGCTTGTCGTCGTGCCGTCGCCAAGCTGACCGTTAGAATTCCACCCCCAGCAGCGGACCTCGCCGCCTCTGAGCAGGGCGCAGCTATGCCACACGCCGAGCGCTAGTGCTTGTACGAACTGCAATACGGGCACGGGGGTGAGCCGCCTCGTCTTCGTGCCGTCGCCCAGCTGACCAAAATCGTTGTACCCCCAGCAACGAGCTTCGCCTCTGCCCACCAGCGCGCAGCTATGGTGGCTACCGAGTGCGAGCGCCTGCACGCGCGTCAGCGGCGGGCCCCCGGGCGATTGCAGCACTGGCACGGGGGTGGGCCGATTTGTCATCGTGCCGTCGCCCAGCTGGCCGTTCAAGTTGAGCCCCCAACAACGGATTTCGCCTCCGCTCACCAGCGCGCAGCTGTGGTAGCTACCGAGTGCGAGCGCCTGCACGCGCGTCAGCGGCGGGCCCCCGGGCGATTGCAGCACTGGCATGGGGGTGAGGTGACTTGCCGTCGTGCCGTCGCCGAGTTGGCCGTAGTTGTTAGACCCCCAACAAAGAACTTGCCCTTTCGGCACGATCGCGCAGCTATGGCCCTCCCCTGCCACGACCTGGCGGACAAGGTGCGCCCCTGTATCCCCGCGAGCTCCAGCTGTCCCGCTCGTCCCGGCGCTCCCGCCAGCACCCGCCTCTGCGACCCCGCCCACTCCGGCGGCGCCCTGCACCCCTACATCACCACCTGCCCCCCCCATCCCGGCGTCCCCGCCGCCTGCGGGCGGGTTGTACTTGGCCTTGAGGTAGGCCTCGACAGCCGTGCGTTCGTCGGATGAGAGCACCTGGCGATACATGATGACTTCGGCCAAGTCGCCGTGCATGAAGGGGCCGCTGCTGTACCAAGCGCCGATTTGGCCCAAGGTCCAGGGGCCGGTGGTCGAGAACGAGTGGGCCGAGATGAAGTTGCCGTCGCGATAGACCATGAGCGTCGAGCCGTCGTAGCTGGCCGAGAGCTGGTGGTAGACGCGTGTGTCACCGATCGAACTCTTTACGACCGGCATCCCGTTGCCGGTGCCGACGAGGAGGGCCTCTTTGCCGCCCTCCCAGCGTAGCTGGTTATTGGGAAGACTGCTGGCCGGGCCGAAGATCATGCTCGGCGCCTCGGTCGGCATGCTATTTTTCCCGACGACGAAGAGGGTGAAGGTGGTGGGCAGCAGGGGGGTAATGAAGTAGAGCCACTGACCGCCCGAAAAGCGGAGGACAGGCTTTGCGTTTAGAGCGTTGGTGACGAGGGCGGGCTGCACCGTCGAGACCCCCGCGTTGGCGTCGTGGCCCATGCCGCTCTGGTCTTGCCAGGACGAGACCTTGCCGGCGCTCGAGATGACACCAACGTCGGCTTCGAGCCAGAGTTCGAGAGCGGTCGCGATGCCCCCGGGCCCGCTGACCCCCCCCGCCCCACTCGCTCCTGCCTCACCACCGGTCCCAGTCCCTCCAGTTCCAACGCCGCCCTGCCCTGGTCCACCGCCTTCGCCGGCCTGACCGCCTTCGCCGGCCTGACCGCCCTGACCACTGGTCCCGTCTTGGCCGGCTTGACCGCCCTGGCTGTCTCCATCGCCTTGCCCAAGTGCTCCACCTTGCCCGGCCTCGCCCTCCGCGCCTTGCTGACCTCCTTGCTCATCGCCACCAGCTTGCCCTTCGGCACCAGCCGCGCCTTCGGCACCGTCCGCGCCCGCCCCTTCGGGGCTTTCCGTAGACCCACCGTTGCCGTCCCCCGAGGTGCCCGCGATGTCCGGCCATTCGGCCCTGCCGGCCGTGCCCTCTTCATAGGGGTGGGTTCTCCCCGGCCCCCGATTTGCACCCCCTTGGCCACTCGCGCTTGCCGTCCCTCCGGCTTGGGGGTCGCCCCGTCCACCGGCACCTGCGGACGCCTCGCCTTCCCCTTTGGTCGGCACATTTGCTCCTGACGCGCGCCCCTCACCACCCGAACCCGCGCAGGTCCCCGCTCCGTCGCTAGACAACGGACTGTGGCCCGAATTCAAGATGGCGCTAGGGAGTTGATGGCACACCGCTGCTAGATACGTGCCCTCGATGTCGCCGAAGGGCGGCACGTCAAAGGCAGCGTGGCGCTCGAGCAGGGGGGCCGTCTCGACGGCCACGTCCCACGCGGACCCGGGCAAGGTCATGACCCCGAGCTCAGGGCGGCCCTCTTCGGAACTCGGCCTGGGCTGCGGAGTCAGCGGCGGGTCAAGCGGGGGTGTCCAGGAGGGAACAACTACCTCGCCTGCGACGGGCTCCCCCCCGGGGGCGTCAGCCTCGGTGGAGTGTCCGCGAGGGTCTCCCTCAGGGACTTCGAACTCGATGAGCTCGAGGGTGATGGTCTGTTCGATGCTCGCCGCGGCCACCGCCTCGGTACTGAAACCCGACGCTGTGGACACCAGCACGATTACCTGCAAGGCGAACACGTGTAGGCCCGCGGCGAGGCACAGCGCTAGAGTCGATGCGTGCCGCTCTGCTCGGCCCTCGTCGGCCGGCGCCTGAGAGTACGTTGTATCAGTACGCATGGTTGCTGGCATCTCGTAAAGGTGAGAGCAGTCTCTTCAACGAAACCCGATCGCTCTGGCCCCGTCCGAGCGCGCGCACCGAAACTCGGGGTCGCTCGCGGACGGCGCCGCCGACGGAAAGGCGCAGCCCGAGCTCAGGACGTGGCAGAGGTTCGCGCCCGCCCAGCCACCGCCGCGCGCGACCTCGCGCTCGGCGCCGGCGCTGCCTTGCGTCCATTCGGCGACGTTGCCGCCGAGGTCGAAGACGCCCTCGGGCGTGCGGTCGCGCGCCGAGAGCGCGACGTCGCGCGGCCCCGCGAGGCCGTAGGCGGTGCCGCCGAACGCGACGCCGTCGGGCCGCGGGCGTTCGGTGCCCCAGGCGAAGGGGCGACCGCGGGCGCCTTTGGCCGCGAGCTCCCGCTCGGCGTCGGCGGGCAGGCGCTCGGCTTGCGACAACTGCCCCTTGCGCCGGTAGATCTCGGCCCGGTTGTAGAGCGCCGTGGCCCGCTCGGCGCGCGGCTTCGGCGCAGGGCCGGGCCCCGGCAGCGGGGGCTCGCCGTTCGGGGGCTGCAGCCGGCTTTCGACCATCTCGGCGCTCAAGCAGGCGTTGAAGACGACGAGGCGCATGATGGGCGACGATTACTTCTGCAGGCCGACGACAACTATTTCTGCAGGTCGGCCGCCGTCCTGACGGCGCGTGCGAGGCTGCGGCTCGGCGCCCCGGGCCGGGCCCGGGGCTCGCGGAGCCCCGATGGTCACGGACGCGCAGGTCAGGCTTCTGAGGAAGAAGATGGCAGAAGGGAAGACGATTGCGGCCGCCGCGGCGGCCGCCGGCATGAGCGAGCGCACGGCGTACGCCTGGAAAAAAGGCGCGCTGCCGAGCGAGTCGAAGCAACCACGCCCGTGGCGGACTCGCCCCGACCCGTTCGCGGCCGTCTGGGACGCGGAGGTGGTGCCCCTGCTCACGGCCGACGAGGACGGCGCGCTCGAGGCGACCACCATTCTCGCCGAGCTGCGGCGGCGGCACGGCGACGCGTACGGCGACGGCCAGCTGCGCACCCTGCAGCGGCGCCTGCACGACTGGCGGGCCCTGCACGGCCCCGGCAAGGAGGTCATGTTCGAGCAGGAGCACGCGCCGGGGCGCGAGGGCGCGTTCGACTTCACCGACGCCAGCGAGCTCGGCGTCACCGTCGCCGGCGAGGCCTTCGCCCACCTGCTCTTCCAGTTCGTCCTGAGCTTCAGCAAGTGGCGCTACGTCGGCCTCGCCTTCTCCGAGACCTTCGAGGCGCTCGTGCGCGGGCTGCAGGACGCGCTCTGGGCGCTCGGCGGCGTGCCGCGCGTCTGGCGCAGCGACAACCTGTCGGCGGCCACGCACCAGATCCTCGGCGGCGGCCGCGAGCTCAACCGCCGCTTCCGCGACGTCCTCGACCACTACGGCGCGCAGTCGACGCGCATTGAGCCGGGCAAGTCGAACCAGAACGGCGTGGCCGAGAAGGCCCACGACGTGCTCAAGTCGGCGCTCGACCAGGCGCTTCGGCTGCGCGGCAGCCGCGCCTTCGACTCGGTCGACGCGTACGCCGCCTTCGTCGGCCGCATCCGCGACCGCCTCGTCGAGGGCAAGCCCGCCGCCCGGCTCGCCGAGGAGCGGCGGCACCTCCTGCCCCTGCCGCCGACGCGCCTGCCCTCGTACACGACCTACCGGGCGACGGTCCGGCAATGGAGCACCATCCACTTCGCCCGCCGCGTCTACTCGGTGCCCTCGCGGCTCATCGGCTACGAGGTCGAGGTCCGCCAGCACCCCGACGTCATCGAGGTCTTCTACCGCGACCGCTCGAAGCCCACGGCCACGATGCCGCGGCTGCGCGGCGAGCGCTACCACCGCATCGACTACCGGCACGTCGCCTGGTCGCTCGTCCGAAAGCCCGGCGCCTTCGCCCGCTACCGCTACCGCGAGGAGCTCTTCCCCTCGCTCGCCTTCCGCCGCGCCTACGACGCGCTCGTCGACGCGCGCGGCGAGCGCGCCGACGTCGAGTACGTGCGCATCCTGCACCTGGCCGCCAGCACCATGCAGGCCGACGTCGAGCGCGCCCTCGAGGCCATCCTGGCGCGCGGCGGCCGCCCCGACTTCGCCGCCGTCAAGGCCCTCGCGGCGCCGGAGAGCTCGCCCGTGCCCCAGTTGCACATCCCGCCGCCCGACCTCGCGGTCTACGACCGGCTGCTCGCGGGGGGCGCGTCGTGAGCGGCTTCGCCGCCGAGGCGGGCGCGCGCCTGCGCGAACTGCTCACGCGCTTCAAGCTGCCCACCGTCGCCGCCGAGGTCGTGCGGCGCTTCACCGACGCCGGCCACGGCGACGCCCTGCCGACGCTGCTCGAGGTGCTCGAGGCGGAGGCGGGCGAGCGGGGCCAGCGCCGCACCGAGCGGCTGCTCAAGGCCTCGCGCCTGCCGCCCGGCAAGACGCTCGCGACGCTCGACCGCGCGCGGCTGCCTCGGCCCGTGGTGGCCAAGCTCGACGAGCTAGCGACGGGCGACTTCCTCGACCGCGCGCACAACGTGCTGTGCTTCGGCCTGCCGGGCAGGGGCAAGACGCACGCGGCCGCCGCGCTCGGCCACGCCCTGGTCCAGCGCGGCCGCTCGGTGCTCTTCACGCCCACCTTCCGGCTCGTGCAGGAACTGCTCGCGGCCAAGCGCGACCTGGCGCTGCCGCGCGCCCTGCAGCGCCTGGACGCATTCGACCTGCTGATCTTGGACGACATCGGCTACGTGCAGCAGAGCGCCGACGAGGTCGAGGTGCTCTTCACGCTGCTGGCCGAGCGCTACGAGCGGCGCTCGCTCGTCATCACGAGCAACCTCGTGTTCGGCGAGTGGGACCGGATCTTCAAGAACCCGATGACGACGGCAGCCGCGATCGACCGGCTCGTCCACCACGCGGCCATCCTCGAGTTCTCGGGCCGCAGCAAGCGGGCCGACGAGGCCGAGTCGCGCGCGAAGGCCGCCCCCACGGAGGCACGCCCCTGACGACAACGACCCGGCGACAACTACCTGACGACAACTACCCGACGACAACGACGCGGCGACAACTACCGAGCGAAGTGCACTGAATCACGAGTGATCACGGAGCAATGACCATGGCGACCACCTGCAAGAATAGTTGTCGCCGCTCTGCAGAAGTAGTTGACGTCCATCAATCGCCGTCTTTGTTCACAAGTCGCGCCAAAACGCCCAGCGTATGGCCAACGCGTGGAAGAAGATTCACCGCCTGAGCGCCGACGAGGGCACCAAGCTCGTGCGCATCATCGACGTGGTCGACGACTCGCCCTTCCCCGCCATCGTGATGGAGCGGCTGAACGGGCAGAACCTCGCCCGGGCTTGGAACGAGCTGGTAAGCCAGCCCGCCGAGTCGCGCTTCGCCCTCGCGCTCACGCTCTACCGCGACGTCAAGTGCCAGCTCGCCGCGCTGCACGGGGCGCAACTCTGCCACGGCGACGTGAAGCCTCGGAACGTGGTCATCGTCAATACAGAAGGCGGCCATCGCTTCTACCTGGTCGACTTCGACAGCGTCTGCTCCAACGAGCCCGCCCCCGCCGGGGCCACGTCCGGGGCCGACTCCGAGTTCGGCCCCCTCGCCTCCCGCCGCCGGGCGCTGGCCGACCTGCAGCGCGAAGACTCGGCGCACCTGCTCGACATCGCCGTTCACCTCTTGGCCAAGCAGAGCGACGCGAGGAGCCTCGAGCCCGCCAAGAAGCACAACGTCGAGCCGGTGGGCGACCGGGCGCTCTGGGAGGACGCTCAAGGGCTCATTCGAGAGTGGCGGCGGGCCCGGCGCATACCCTGCATCACGTTCGTGTGCGCGCCCAGAGACGAGGCGCACCTCGAGAGCCTTCGCAATCATCTGAAGGCGTACACCCAGAAAAAAGGCTTGGCCATGTGGTGCGACCACGACGTCACCCCGGGCCAAGACCTCGAGCTCGAGACGCGCCAACGCCTGATGGAGTCGCAGTTCGTCGTTCTGATGGTGAGCGCCGACCTCTACTGGCGCCGTTCGGACCAGCTTCAGCTTCTCGAGGAGGCCTGCGCGCGCGAAGACGGGCCCGTCGTCATACCGGTGATGGTACGAAAGGTCGACGTCAACGGAGAGTGGTTCGGGCGCCTGAAGATGCTGCCGGGCAACGGCGACGGTACCGTCAGCGTTCAAGACTATGACAACGAAGACAACGCCTGGCACGACGTCGCGACGGGCATCCGGCGGGCCGTCGCCGTCGAGCTCGGCGAGGCGGCCGCCGAGCCCCCGCGAAGGCGGCCGTCATCGGTCAGCCCCTGGCCGCTTCGCTAAAACCGCCCTTCGGGTAGGGCGAGCCGGCGCTTGCCCTGCGGGCGGGCCACGGGGGCGATCGGGCGGTAGTCTTGCGAGATTCTTGCGAGATTCTTGCGGGAGGCGGGGGGGAGACCACGGCGACAGAGAATCTGCTAGTATCGGGTCTGGGCTTAGGTACTGGCGCACAGTAACGGGCCCGGGCGATGGTTTCTCAGGGGGTGACGGGTTGGGGGGCGAACTGGGTCGCCGTGCCACCCCGTTGCGCCCGGGGACGACCGCAAGCGAAGCGAGGGGGTACCATGTCCGAGTCGAACCCTTATTCAATTCTCTCTCAGCCCACGACGAGCGCCGAGCCCGAGGGCGGCCCTGACGCGCGCGCGCTGCGCCTGGCCGGCGGGCTACTGGTGACCGGCGCCGTCTTGTCGTTCTTGTACGTCGTCCAAGGGCTTGTCGCGGGCACGGGCGGCCCGGCGGGCGCCCTCGGCATCGCCATCGATCTGGTGATCGGCGTCGCTCTTTTTCGCAACCAAAGCGGCTATCTCTCGTGGGCTATCTTGCGCACGGTCGGCGGCGCGCTCTTCTTCGGCCTGCCCCCGCTCTTCCGGGGCGACGTGGTTGAGGCCGCCGTGGTCTTGGTACTTTCGGCCGGCTTCTTGCTTTTGCTCGTCGGCAAGCCCAACCGCGGACGCATCATCGGCGGCGTGGCGCTCGCCGGCCTGGTCTACCTTCTGATGGCCGTCGGCTTGATCGCGAACGCCTTCGCCTGATCCGAGGCGCCCGGCCCCCCGGCAGGGCGAGCGCACCAACGCAGAGAGACTGCCCGCCGCGCCCCTCAAGCTGTGCCCAGAGCCAGCGCCTCGTGGCATAAAGGCCTTGAAAGGCGCGGCGCAACCTTGGCCCTATCACGCCGCCCGCGCTACCGACACGCGGTACGTGCCAGCCTTTGCGCGGTCGAGCAGCGACCGGAGGTTGCCCTCCAGGTCGGCCGCGTACTCGTCCGCGCTCCGGCCGTCCACGCCCTGCGCCCCGCCCTTGCGGGTGCGGCGGTAGGCTTCGCGCAGCCAGTCGAGATCGATGGCATGGCTCAGCGACGTGAGCGCCACGCCAGGCATTTGCTGCGCCATCTTCGCTATCCGGTCGAGTTT
>DASTPP010000426.1:0-7760 GCA_035762175.1 Polyangiaceae bacterium
ACGGCGGGTGGCGGCGGCGCGGCGGGTGGCGGCGGCGCGGCCGGCGCGGGCGGCAGCACGAACGTCACACTGAGCCTGCAGGCGCCCCGCCCAGGGCAGATCGTGACCGCGCGCCGCGCGTGGGTGCGTGGCGTGATCGAAGGCGGGGCGGGCGTGACCGGCCTGACCTACCAGGTCAACGGCGGCGGCGAGGTGCCTGTCGCCCTCGATCCGTCCGCGGGCGGCGCCTTCGGCTTCTCCGTCGCGCTCGCCGCCGGGGCGAACGAGATCGTGGTGCGCGCGGGGGCCACCGAGGCGCGGCGCTCGATCTCGTTCAGCAGCCGCACGACCGCCGGCGGCCTGCACACCGGCGCGCTGCGCTCGGCCGGCGTCTACGCGTGGGGGCGCAACAACCGCGGCCAGGTGGGGCTCGGCCCCGGCGTGACCGACGACCAATACGCCCCCGCCCTCGTGCCGGCCTCCGGCGATGTGGGCTGGCTCTGGTTCAGCCAGAACAGCTCGCTCGCCGTCGGCCGCGACGGCTCGCTGTGGGCCTGGGGCGAGAACGACGACGGGCAGCTCGGCCTCGGCACCGAGGCCACCCCCGACTTCACGCCGCGTAGCTCGCCGACGTCCGTCGCGGGCCTGGGCGACGTCGTCGCCGCCGCGCTCGGCTTCGGCCACGGCCTCGCCCTGCGCGCCGATGGCACCCTCGTCGCCTTCGGCGCCGACAACAACGGCCAGCTCGGCGACGGCGAGCCGGGGGCCGATCGCTCCGTGCCGGCGCCGGTGGTCGACCTCACCGAGGTCATCAAGGTCGTGGGCGGCTCGCAGCACTCGATCGCGCTGCGGGCCGACGGCACGGTGTGGGCGTGGGGCCGCAACAGCTTCGGCAACCTCGGGATCGGCTCCTTCGACGCCGACCCGCACCCGCGCCCCGGCGCCGTGCCCGGGCTCGAGGGCGTCGTCGACGTCGCCACCGGCCGCGACCACGTGCTCGCCCTGCGCGCCGACGGCACCGTGTGGGCGTGGGGCCTCAACCAAAGCGGCCAGCTCGGCGACGGCACGAGCGGCGACACCGACCGCGCCTCGCCCGCCCAAGTCGCCGGGCTGTCCGACGTCGTCGCCGTGCATGCCAACGGCAACGTGAGCTTCGCCCTCAAGGCCGATGGCTCGCTCTGGGGCTGGGGCCAAAACTTCAACGGCCAACTCGGGCTCGGCGAGACCGGCAACGACAAGTCCACCCCGACGCAGGCGGTCCTCGGCCTGACCGACGTCGTCGGCGTGGGCCTCGGCCCGACCCATGTGATCGCCGAACGAGGCGACGGCGCCCTGTTCGTCTGGGGCTGGAGCTCGCGCGGCTCCCTCGGCGGCGCCGACTTGCTCCAGAACTGGTCGTACCCCGAGCCCATCGCCCTGCCGCTCGCGCCCTGAGCCACCGGCCGCCATGCTACGAATCGCGCCGCGCCCCGGCCCCCACGCCGCGCCCCGATCGGCCCGCCGCCCTCACGCCGCGTCGGCTTCCGTCACCCCTCCCCGGCGCCGCGCCGCGCTCGCCGCGCTCGGGCTGGCGCTCGGTGCTGGCGCGGGGGGGGTCTTGTCCTGCGACGAGGCCGAGGCCCCCACGGCGAGCGACGCGCCGGCCGCCTCGGCGGGGGCCACCGGTCGGGCCGGCGCAGGGCTCGCCGGCCAAGCCGGGGCCACCGGAGGCGGCGGCCCCGCGGGCGGTGCGGCCGGTGCCGACGGGTGCACCCCGCCGGCGTGTGCGGGCGGCGCGGCGGGCGCGGGCGGCGCGGGCGCGGGCGCGGGCGGCGCTGCAGGCGGGGGCGCGGGCGGCGCGGGCGCCGGAGGGTTCGAAGAGGGCGAGGACCGCCCGGGCGGCGACGTCACGGTCGATCGTCACGACGAGCTCGCCTTCTCGCAACCGGCCCCCGCCCTCTCGCTCGAGCAGCGCGGGCTCTTTCAAACGGGCAAGGCAATCTTCGAGGTGCCTTGGGTCGCCGCCCCCGGCCCCCTGCCCGATCGGGACGGGCTCGGCCCGCTCTTCAACGCGACGTCCTGCGTCGCGTGCCACGCCCGCAACGGCCGGGGCGAGCCCCCCGCGCCCGGCGAGCCCGCGCTCGCGCTGCTGCTGCGCCTGAGCGTGCCGCTCGCGGGGGGTGGGGCGGGGCCCGAGCCGACCTACGGCGATCAGGTGCAGACCGCCGCGACCAGCGGCGTGCCGGCCGAGGGGCGCGTCACGCTCGCCTACGACGAGCTGCCCGGCGCCTTCGGCGACGGCGAGACGTTCTCGCTGCGGCGCCCGCGATTTTTCATCGAAAATACGAATTACGGGCCCCTGCCGCCCGACCTCTTGACCTCGCCTCGCCTCGCCCAGCCCCTCGTCGGCCTGGGGCTACTCGCCGCCATCGACGAGGCCGCGATCGCGCTCGCGGCCGACCCCGACGACGCCGACGGCGACGGCGCCTCGGGACGCGTCAACCGGGTGCCGGCGGGCGCGAGCGCGGCCGCCACGGGGCGCTTCGGCTGGAAGGCAAACCAGCCCGACCTCGGCGCGCAGAACGCCGGCGCGCTCGCCGGCGACATGGGCCTGACCACCCCCGAACTGCCCTCGCCGACCTGCACCGCCGCGCAGACCGCGTGCCTCGCCGCGCCCCAGGGCGGCTCGCCCGAGATCGGCCCGACCGTGCTCGCCGCGCTGAACTTCTACACCGCGACGCTCGCCGTGCCCTCGCGCCCCGGCGCGCGCGACCCCGACGTGCTCGCCGGCAAGGCCGTCTTTCATGGGCTCGGCTGCGCGGCCTGCCACCGCCCCTCGTGGACGACCGGCGCCTCGCCCGGCCTGCCCGAGCTCGCCGGCCAGCGCATCTGGCCCTACTCTGACCTGCTCTTGCACGATCTCGGCGAGGGCCTCGCCGACGGCCGCCCCGATCACGAGGCCTCCGGGCGCGAGTGGCGCACGCCGCCCCTTTGGGGCATTGGCCTGACGGCGCTCGTCAGCGGCGGCGCGGCCTTCCTGCACGACGGCCGCGCCCGCTCGATTGCCGAGGCCGTGCTCTGGCACGGCGGCGAGGCCGAGGCGTCGCGCGAGGCCTTCCGCGCCGCGAGCGCCGACGACCGACGCCTGCTCGTGCGCTTCGTCGAGTCGCTCTGACGCGCGCGTCGGGCCCCTGACGGCCTGGTGCCCCGGCTTCTGGGCGCTCGCCCGCACCGGGGGCGGGCGGCCAGACCACTGCCGCGCTCGAGGGCAAAACGTGGGTCGGACGGCCCTAACCACGCCGGGCCTGGCCTGCGGGCGGGGCCAGGAAATTGATTTTGACTTTCAACAACTCTTCCTGCACCCTGCCCCAGCCTGAGCTCGATTTCGATTCGAGTGCGAACTTTCACGGACAACCGAGGCCATGAAAACGACTCTTCTCCTCGCCCCCCTCGCCCTCTCTCTCCTCGCTCTCGCCCCGGCGGCCTGTGGCGACGACGATGACGATAACCCGTCGACCACGGCCGGCACCGGCGGCCGCGCCGGCAGCTCGACGACCGGCGGCACCGGCGGCTCGCCGACCGCCGGCACCGGCGGCTCGCCGACCGCCGGCACGGGCGGGGCGGCGGGCTCGAACACGACGGCGTGCGGGGCGGTGCTGCCGGCCGCCTACGACGGCACGAACTTCGCGACGAACGCGGCGGCCGAGATCGCGGTGGTCGCGCAGCTCAAGGCGCTCAGCGACCGGATGAAGTCGTCCGAAGACAACAACACGCCGGCGACGGCGGCCGAGCTCACGACGCTCTTCGACGGGGGCACGCCGACGCTGCGCAGCGTCACGACCGCGTACTTCGCGGGCAAGCTTGCGGGCGGGGCGGACACCCTGTTCGGCGAGTTCGAAGAGGCCGCCACGGCGAACGCGGCGGCGCCGGGCACGTGGGTGCCGGCGAACCCGCCCGCCCCCGGGTCCGAGGGCGGCAAGCTCTCCACGTGGATCTTCAACGAGCGAGGCGTCGATCTGCGGCAGGTGACCGAGAAGGGCCTCTACGGCGCGGCGCTCTACAACCACGCGCTCGCGCTGACCAAGGGCACGGTGACGGCGGCGACGGTCGACAAGCTGGTCGCCATCTTCGGGGCGCGGCCGGCGCTGCCGGGCGACAGCGCGGCGGAGGCGGGCGACAACGCCGACCGCTTCGCGGCGCAGTACGCCGAGCGCCGGTCGCCCAAAGACGCGACGACCAAGGCGCCGGTCAGCGGGCCCTACTTCGAGATCAAGAAGGCGCTCATCGCGGCGCAGGCCGACGCGGTCAAGGGGGCGGGCTGCGAGGCCGATCTGGCGGCGCAGCTCACCACCTTCCGCCAGCAGTGGGAGCGCTCGAACTACGCGACGGTCATCTATTACATGAACGACGCGGCCACCAAGCTCGCCTCGACCGACCCGGCGCAGCAGGCGGCGGGCCTGCACAGCTACGGCGAGGCGATCGGCTTCGTGAGCGGGTTCAAGGGGGTGGCGGCCGACGGCCGCACCATCACCGACGTGCAGATCGACGCGCTGCTCGCCAAGCTCAAGGCCCCCGACGCCGGCCCGGTCGAGTCGTACCTCTTCTATACCGACGCCGCCGTGCACAGCGCGGCGCTCGGCGAGGTCATCGCCGATGTGACGACGATCTACGGCTTCAGCAACGCCGAGGTTGAATCGTTCAAGGCGGCCTATTAAACAAGGGCCCCGCCCCCCTTCTCGGGTTCGGCCTCAGGTTGAGTGTCCCCATGCTGCAGCGCACCTTCGTTCTTCGGTCCCTCCCCGTCATCGGCACGCTCGCGCTCGGGGTGGCGCTCAACTGCGGCGGCGGCGGGGGCGATGGCTCCGGCCAGACGCCCTCGTCGACGCCGCCGACCGCGACGCAAGCGCAGTTCTTGCAGGCCGCCGGCCGCTGCGCGACCGACCTTTATGCGCAGGCCGCCGAGGCGACGGCGGCGCTCGACGCGGCCGTCGGGGCCTACGCGGCCGACCCGAGCGTCGCGAACCGCGACGCGGCGCGGCGGGCGTGGGAGGTCGCGAACGATCTCTGGCAGCAGGCCGAGGTCTTTCAGTTCGGGCCGGCGGCGCCGGCGACGTTGCCCGGCGGCAGGGGGCTGCGCGAGGGCGTGTACGCCTGGCCGCTCGTCAGCCGCTGTGCGGTCGAGCAGACGCTCGTCGCCAAGGGCTACGAGGCCCCCTCGTTCACGGCGACGTCGCTCGCGAACACGCGGGGGCTGGCGGCGCTCGAGTACCTGCTCTTCTCCGAAGACACGAACAACGCCTGCGGCGCGTCCGCGTCGATCAACACGGCGGGCACCTGGGCCGCGCTCGCCGCCGACCCCGCCGCGTTCTCCGCCGCCAAGGCGACCTACGCCCGGGTCGTCGCGGCCGACGTCGCGCAGCGGGTGCGCACGCTCGCCGACGCCTGGTCGCCGGCGGGCGGCAACTTCGGCGCCGAGGTCGCCAACGCGGGCGCGGGCAGCGCGACCTACCGCTCGGGTCAAGACGCGCTCAACGCCATCAACAACGCGCTCTTTTACGTCGAGGTCTGGGTGCGCGACCAGAAGCTGGCCATCCCGCTCGCGCTCTCAATGACGCGAGGCTGCGCGATGCCGGTCAACGGCATCTGCCCGAACACCCTCGAGTCGCCCTTCGCCAACCGCTCGCAGCGCAACGTGCGGAGCAACCTGGTCGGCTTCCGCAAGCTCTTCCGCGGCTGCGACGACGACGCGGGGGCCGGCGTCGGCTTCGACGACCTCTTGACGGGCACCGGGGCCGAGGGCGCCGAGCTCGCGACGCTGATGGCCGCGCAGCTCGACGCGAGCTTCGCGGCGGTCGACGCGCTGCCCGAGGGGGCGATGACCGAGGCGTCGATCGCGGCGCAGAAGCCGGCGGTCACGAACGTCTTCACCAGCGTCGGCAACCTCGTCAGCCTGATGAAGTCGCAGTTTCTCTCGGTGCTCGACCTCGAGCCCCCGGTCGTGAGCGAAGGCGACAACGACTGAGCTCGCGCGCCGTGGCCGCCCCGTCCCCGCCGATCGCCGCGCCCGGCGCCCGGCCGGCGGGCCCCGAGCGCCCCGCCCCAGCCCTCGCGCCCCCGGCGGCCGCCCCCGCCGCCCCGGGGCCCGGCGACGTCGCGCCCGGGGCCGCGGCCGACGACGACGCTGGCGCCGCACCGCCGCCGGCGGCGAGGGGGGCCGGCGGCCGCGCTGAGGCCCTCATCGAGAGCGGGGCCGGCGGCGGAGCCGGGGCCCTCGTCGAGCGCCTGCTCGCGCGCCTCGCGGCGCCCACCGACGCGGCCGCGCTCGCCGCCTTCCGCGCCGTCTTCGGGCTCGTGCTCTGCGTGAGCCTCGTGCGCTTTCTGGCCTTCGGGTGGGTCGACGAGCTCATCTTGCGGCCGCGCTTTCTTTTCAAATACTGGTTCTTCCCCTGGGCCGAGCCGCTCGCGCGGGGCCCGATGCACGCGCTCTTCTGGGGCCTCGCCGCCCTCTCGCTCTGCGTGGCCGCGGGCCTCTTCTACCGCGCGAGCGTCGTCTTGCTGCTCGTCGGCTTCGCGTACGTGCAGCTGCTCGACGTCACCAACTACCTGAACCACTACTACCTCGTCACCCTCTTGCTCGCCCTCTGCGCGCTGATGCCGCTCGGGCGCGCGTACTCGGCCGACGCGCGTCTCTTCGCCCGGCGGGGGTTGTCGCACTTTCCGGCGTGGTGCACGTACCTTTTGCGCTTCCAGGTCGGCGTCGTTTACTTCTACGCCGGGCTCGCCAAGGCCAACGCCGACTGGCTGCTCTCGGCGCAGCCGCTCAACCTCTGGCTCTCGGGGCGCACGCACCTGCCGCTCGTCGGCCCGCTGCTCGGCCAGGTCTGGGTCGCCTACGCGATGAGCTGGGCGGGCTTTCTCTTCGACACGAGCGTGCCCTTCTTGCTCTCGTGGCGAACGAGCCGCCCCTTCGCCTACGCGGTCGTCATCGTCTTTCACGCCGCGACGCAGGCGCTCTTTCCGATCGGCATGTTCCCGACCATCATGGTCACCTCGGCGCTCGTCTTCTTCCCGCCCGACTGGCCCCGGCGCCTCTTCGGCCGCCGGGCCCGGCCCGCGCCGCCCCCGCCCGCGGCCCCCCGGGCCCCGGGCCCCGCCGCGCGCGCCGCGCTCGCCGCGGGCCTGCTCTGGTGCGCCTTCCAGGCGGCCATGCCCCTGCGCTCGCACCTCTACGGCGGCAACGTGCTCTGGCACGAGCAGGGCATGCGCTTCGCCTGGCGCGTGATGCTGCGCGAGAAGAACGGCAGCATCACCTACCGCGTCGACGACCCGCGCTCGGGGCGCGAGTGGGTGGTCTCGCCGCACGAGTACCTGACCCAACGTCAAGAGCGCGACTTCTCGGGGCAGCCCGACCTCATTCTACAGCTCGGCCACCGCATCGCCCGCGACTTTCGCGAGCGCGGCTACCCCGACGTGAGGGTCCGGGTCGAGGCGCTCGTCTCGCTCAACGGCCGCAAGCCCGCCCTGCTCTTCGACCCCGAGGTCGATCTGACGAAGGTGCGTGACGGCTTGGGCCGGGCCGACTACCTCCTGCCGGCGCCGGCTTCCCCCCCCGGCCACGTCCGCCGCCTCTGAGCTTCCCCCACCCGCCCCTTCGGCCCTCGCTTCGAATGCCCCCCACCGCCCGCGGTCTCTTTTCGCTCGTCTCACGAACCTCCGCGCGGGCCGCCGCCCTCGCCTGCGCCCTCGGCGCCCCCGCCGCCGCGCGCGCGCAGCCCGCGCCGCCCCCGCCCCGCCCCGCCCCG